>NZ_PSUA01000013.1:0-241956 GCF_002931575.1 Pseudoclavibacter sp. RFBA6
ACCCAGGACGACACGCGCCCGACCTCGTTGCACGTTCCCTCGACCAGCAGTCCGCCCCTCATCCGCTGATCGCTGCCAGCCGAACGGCCCTTCCGAACCGGCCAGAACGGCCACTTCACTGGCAGTGATCGGCGCGCGAGCGCGGCGGAACGTCGCGCTCGGCGGAAAATCGCGCGGTGCGGAAGAAGGTCGCGCGCAGGCAGCGACCGACGTGAGGAGGGCTACTTGACCTCGGGGAGCGCCGTGCGGGCCGCCTCCGGGTCCATGCCGCTCGCGATGAGCAGGTCGACGACGAGGGGCCTGCACTGCATGAGCAGCACGGAATCGGCGAGCTGCGCCCCGTGCAGGTGGTCGGGTTCCAGCCGCGCCGCCGCGATGAGCAGCGTCTGCCGAGACTGGTGCAGCATGGCGTCGTCGTCGAGGCCGAGCCGCAGCTCGAGCATGCCCGACTGGATGTCGCCGAGGAGGTCAGCGAGCTCCTCACGGTGGCGGCCGTCCCAGGACAGCGACCAGGCGCGACGGGCGAGCACGCGCAGGTTCCGCGTTGCGAGGTCGATGCTCGTGCGGAGCTCCACCAGGCGATCGACTCGCCCTCGGTGGTGGCGCATGAACGGCGAAAGGCGGGCGATGGATGCGGCGCTCTCGAGCTCCGTCGACCAGGCGTCGAGCGTGTCCTGCGTCCGGCGCAGCTCCTCGAGCGCGGCGAGCCCTGCGTCACTGTCGCCGCGACGCAGCGCCTGCGAGATGTCGCCGAGTGCCTGCGCCAGCGCCCCGATGAGGCCCTTGGCCTCGTTCTTCGCGAGCGCCGCCGCGTTTCGCGGCACGAGCGCCGTGGCCGCGATCGCGACCGCTCCCCCGATGACCGCGTCCAGGAGCCGCGAGTACTCGGCCACGCCCTGCACGGGGATGAGCTGCACGAGCGATGCCTGCACGGCCGCGCCGATCGCGAAGCCCGGGCTCGGGTGCACGAGCCGGCCGAGCAGCAGCACGACCGCGAGCACGACCGCGACCTGCCAGACACCGCGCCCGAAGAGGACCAGCGAGAGGTTTGAGAGCAGCACACCGAAGGTGATGCCGAGCGCCGTGTCGAACACGCGACGGGGACGCGCGTCCCGCTGCAGCCCGAGACTCGTGATCGCCACCGTCACCGCGAGGAACGGTATGGGATGCCCCAGCCCCCAGTGCGCGATCGCATAGGCCACGAACGCGGCAGCCGTGATCTGCACGACCGCCGGCAGGGAAGCGCGCACGCGAGCGATCGCGGCCCCGACGCCGACAGCCGGAGCCGCCACGTCTACTGCCCGCGGCGCTCGAGGCGCGGCAGCCGAGGTACCTCGGCCGCGCGTCCCGCACCCGGCGAGACGATCGTCGTGGCGCTCGCCGTCACCTGCTGCTCGTCAGCGAGGTGCGCGACGAGGGTGGCGTCCTCCGGGAGGGAGCGCTTCACCAGCGCGAGTGCGATGGGGCCGTCCTCGTGATGGATGGCCACGGAGCTGATTCGTCCGACCGTCTGCGCCCCGGCGTCGCCCTCGACCGACAGGGTGCTCCCGACCTCGGGAAGCTCGCCGAGCGAGCCGTCGAGGTCGAGCAGGACGATCCTGCGCGGCGGGCGACCCAGGAAGTGCACCTTCGCGACGGTCTCCTGTCCGCGGTAGCAGCCCTTCTCCAGGTGCACAGCGCTGCGGAGCCAGTCGAACTCGTGCGGTATCGCACGCGAATCGACCTCGGCACCGAGGCGAGGCCGCCAGGCGGCGATGCGCAGCGCCTCCAGCGCGTGCATGCCCGCGATGGGCAGCTCACCGGACGAGGCGCGGTCGACGAGAGTCTGCAGCCCTGCCCGTTCGACGACATGCAGCTTCACGGGGAAGTCGGCCCCCGGGTGCGCGTCGGCGACACCATCGGCGGGCACGACCGGGTACGCCGAGTAGCTCCAGCCGTGCTCCGGCGGTGCGGCCCACGGGTCGCTCCACACGAGTGGGGTGCCGTTCGGGTCAGCTGCACCGAGGTCCAGCTCACCGAGCGTCGCGATCACGGCGAACTCGCCGGTCACCTCGGCCAGCTGCACGTCGAGCATGAACCGCATCCGGTTCAGCCATGCCGCGAAGGCGGGGGCAGAGTCGCGCTCCGTGATCAGCCAGGTGGCGGTGCCGTCGTCGATGACAGCCGCGCCGTGCTCGATGTGACCCTGGATGTCGAGGAGCAGCGTCTCTGCGCTCTCGCCGGGCTGAAGCGTCGTGAGGCGCTGCGAGGTGAGCGAATCGAGCCAGCTGAGCCTGTCACCGCCGGTGAGGCGGATGATCCCGAGGTGCGATGCATCCACGACCGAGCGACCGGCAGCGAGGTCGCGCTGGTCGGCCGTCACGTGCCCGTAGTGCCAGGCGACGCCAGCGTCGATGCCGACGCCCTCCACCGCGCCGGGAAGGGCGAGGAACGGCGAGCGATACGGCTGGGACTCGTCGGCGTCAGCCGCCGAGCTGCTCGGAACCGCCTGCTCAGTCAAGCTTGGCCAGCTTCGCCGACGCGTGCGTCGCCAGTTCCTGGCCGAGGGCTGCGATATCCCAAGCCCACAGCAGCTCGCCCGCGACGAAGCCGTACATGCGAGTGGACGCGGTGAACTCCTTCGCGCCGGGCGCGAGCAGGACTTCCTCGGTCTTCAGGTCGATGCGCGGGCCTCTGGCGCTGCCGCTGTACCGCTCGAGGAGTCCAGTCGGGTGCACGATCGACACTTCGAGCGGGAACGCCTGGTCATCGTCGCGCAGCCCCTCGACACCATCGGCGTCCGTGATCGTCGCCGGGGCAGTCGGGGGCAGATAGCCGGGACCGACATCGCCGTCGTCCCGGGTGCGAGCCAGCCGCCAGAACCCCGTCTCGCCCGTGAGCGGGATCTGCACGGGCTCGTCGCCGGTGCCTTCCTCGAGCCACAGCTGAGCGGAGTAGTTGAGGTAGGGGAGGCCGTCGTGGCTGAAGCTCACGCGCTGGCGGAACGCCTGCTCGCGCACTTCCTCGCCCACTTTGTACTCGACGTGGCCGGTTCCCTCCCACACGCCGAGCAGCCAGGAGAGCGGCACGATCTCGGGCGGGAGGTCAGTGGGGATGTCGTAGACCATCGGGGGTTTCCTCTCGATCCGGCTGCGGTGTCGCTCCGCTGGGCTGCTTAGTTCTGGCCCTTGAAGAGGTTCTTGAGCACGACCACGGAGACGAAGCTGATGGCGGCGAGCGCGAGCACCAGCAGCCCGGTGAAGATGATTTCGATAACAAGCACGGTGTCCATGCCGACCATCTTAGCCGTGCGGATGCACGCGAGAGTCAGTGCGGATGCACGCGAGAGTCAGTGCGGACGCACGCGAGAGTCAGTGCGGATGCACGCGAGAGGCGGCGCGCCTAGCTGTGGCTCGGCGTGCCGACGACCGCGTCTCCGCCGAGCAGCGCGAAGCCGAGGGACGCGACGCCGAGCACGACAAGCGCCCCGACGAGGCTGAGGCTCATCCTCATGATGAACCCGTCGCTCTCCTGCAGGCGAAGCTGGAGGAGGCAGGTGAGGCAGATGAGCGTCAGCATCAGAATGCTCACCCAGACCAGATGCCGCGACGGGTCAGCGAGGACCGCGACGCCGAATACTCCGACGATGGCCGCCAGCCAGACGATGCCGATGCTCACTCGTTCGCGGGTCATTGCCCCATTGTGCACGCTGGAGCTGTCCCGAGGGTGCGTAGACTAGCGAGCGAGTCCGACCAAACATCGAGGAGGCCACATTTGGCAGACGTCCTCTTGTTCAGCGCCGGCGGCGTCGAGCACGCTCTCCCTTCCCTCACTCTGCTGGCGCACCGCGTCCGGGTGCTCCCTCCGACCGCATCCGCCCTCGCCTCGGCCCCACAAGCCGACGCCAACATCATCGACGGCACCAGCGACCTCCCGAGCGCGAAGCGCCTGTGCGGGGTCCTCAACACGATCGAGTCCTCGGTTCCGGTGCTGCTCGCCATCACGGAGGGCGGCCTCCCGGCCATCTCCTCCGACTGGGGCATCGGCGACGTCATCCTGCGCACAGCGGGACCGGCGGAGGTGGATGCGCGCATCCGTCTCCTCCGCCCGCAGGCCGCAGTGGAGGAGCCGAGCGGCACGATCGCCATCGGCCCCCTCACGATCGACGAGCACAGCTACACCGCCAGGTATCGCGGGCGCACCCTCGACCTCACCTTCAAGGAGTTCGAGCTGCTGCGCTACCTCGCCTCGCATCCCGACCACGTGTTCACGCGGGAGCGGCTGCTGAGCGAGGTGTGGGGGTACGACTACTTCGGCGGCACGCGCACGGTCGACGTGCACGTACGGCGCCTCCGCGCGAAGCTCGGAGACCAGGAGAGCGTCATCGGCACGGTCCGCAATGTCGGCTATCGCCTGCTGCGCGGGGGCGAGGCCTCACGCGACGAGCCTTCGGCCACGGGCCAGGCAGACGACGCGACCGCCAAGGCCTAGGAGCCGAGATGCCCGAAACCCCCGAGATCTCCACCACGGCGTCGGCCGACGCTCGCGGCGACGAGATCCGCGCCATCGCCGACGCCGCGCTGTCCGCGGACGGTGTCTCCCCGTTCAACGAGGACACGATGCTGTCGCTCGACGCTCGGCGGATCGCCGCCATCGACGACTCGGGTCAGCTCGTCGCCGTGGCGCTCACGAGGGACCTCGGCGACGGGACGGTCGAGGGCGAGCTGGTCGTGCATCCAGCGCATCGCCGAGCAGGCCTCGGTGGACGGCTCTACGACGCAGTCTCCTCGGCCGAAGCTCCCCCGGTCCTCTGGGCCCACGGGAACCTGCCAGGCGCATCGGCGCTCGCCGAGAGCCGGGGACTCGAGGCCGTGCGAACGCTCCTCAAGCTCGGGCGGCCGATCACCGATGCCGACGCCGGTGCGACCCCTCTCCCCGACGGGCTCACGATCGCGCCCTTCACGGACGCGGATGCCGACGACTTCCTGGCGCTGAACGCCATCGTGTTCCGCAGTCACCCAGAACAGGGCGCGCTCGACGCCGCAGGCCTCGACGCCCGACGGTCGACCGACTGGTTCGACGCCGACGACTTCCTGCTCCTGCGCGACGAGGACGGCGCACTCCTGGGCTACAACTGGCTCAAGCGAGAAGTCGACGAGGTCGAGATCTACGTCGTCGGCATCGCGCCAGAGGCAGCGGGCCGCGGGCTCGGCCGTGCCCTCATGCAGGCCGGCCTGCAGCGGATGCACGCCACGGGCGCCAGCGAGACCTCGCTGTACGTGGAGGGCGACAACACGGCAGCGCTCGCGCTCTACCGCTCCCTCGGCTACGAGCAGCTCTCGATCGACGTGCAGTACCGACACCGCCGTTCATGAACCGTTTGAATGGGTCTGCTGAGCTTCACCCCCACAGGATCATCTCGATCCTGCGGGACCGTCGCATCGAGGCACCGTTCTTCACCGCACACCTGCAAGGATGACCGCATGACAATCGAACTCCGCGCACCCGAGGCCGCCGCAGACTCGCCGGACATGCCGCGTAGCCGCTTCGTCGACCGCGAGCTCAGCTGGCTCGCCTTCAACCAGCGTGTGCTCGAGCTCGGCGAGGACCCCTCGACGCCGCTCCTCGAGCGGGCGAACTTCCTCGCGATCTTCTCCTCGAACCTCGACGAGTTCTTCATGGTGCGCGTCGCCGGTCTCAAGCGCCGCATCGCGACCGGCCTCGCCGTCCCGACCCCAGCCGGCGTCCCGCCGCAGGTGGCCCTCGACACCATCCGATCCAAGGCCTACGAGCTGCAGAAGCGGCACGCGGCGATCTTCAACGACAGCGTGCGCCCGGAGCTCGCCGACCAGGGCATCCACATCGTCAGCTGGGACGAGCTCTCCGACGCCGAACGCGTCGAGCTCGGCGACCTCTTCGACGAGCAGATCTTCCCAGTGCTGATGCCGCTCGCCGTCGACCCGGTGCACCCGTTCCCCTACATCTCGGGGCTCTCCCTCAACATCTCCGTGCGCGTCTACAACCCGCGCAGCGAGAAGGAGGAGTTCGCGCGCCTCAAGGTGCCGCCCGTGCTCCCGCGGTTCTACCCGCTGCAGTCCGACCACGGCAAGGCGCGCTTCATCCTGCTCGAAGACCTCATCGCGCAGCACCTCGGTCACGTCTTCCCCGGCATGAAGATCCTCGATCACCACGCGTTCCGCCTCACCCGCAACGAGGACATGACGATCGAGGAGGACGAGACCGAGAACCTCCTGCAGGCCCTCGAGAAGGAGCTCCTGCGGCGCCGCTTCGGCCCGCCCATCCGCCTCGAAGTGTCCAACGACATGGACGACGAGACGCTCGAACTCCTCATGACCGAGCTCGACATCACCCACAACGAGGTGTACGTCCTCCCCGGCCCACTCGACCTGGGCGGCCTCTTCGCGCTCGGCGCGATCAACCGGCCGGACCTGAAGTATCCGACGCACGTGCCCGTCACCGCAGCGGCGTTCCGCACGTCCGAAAGCGACGAGAAGCCGGACATGTTCGGTGCGATCGCGCGCCGCGACGTGCTCGTCCAGCACCCGTACGAGGCGTTCTCCACGAGCGTGCAGGCCTTCCTCGAGGTTGCCGCAGCCGACCCGAACGTGCTCGCCATCAAGCAGACCCTCTACCGCACGTCAGGCGACAGCCCCATCGTGAACGCCCTCATCAAGGCGGCCGAATCCGGCAAGCAGGTGCTTGTCCTCGTCGAGATCAAAGCGCGCTTCGACGAGCAGAACAACATCGTCTGGGCACGCAAGCTCGAGAAGGCCGGCGTGCACGTCGTCTACGGAACCGTCGGGCTCAAGACCCACTGCAAGCTCCTCCAGGTCATCCGCAAGGAAGACAACGAGCTCAAGATGTACAACCACATCGGCACGGGCAACTACAACCCGAAGACGAGCCGCATCTACGAGGACCTCGGCCTCTTCACCTGCAACGAGAAGATCTCCCGCGACATCACGCGCCTCTTCAACCAGCTCTCCGGCTACGCCATCGAGCGCAAGTTCACGCGACTCCTCGTCGCCCCCATGCACCTGCGCCCGGGACTCCTCAACCTCATCGACAAGGAGCGCAAGAACGCGCTCGACGGCAAGCCGAGCCGCATCCGCATCAAGGTCAACTCCATGGTCGACGAGGAGATCATCGACGCCCTCTACCGCGCGAGCCAGGCGGGCGTGCCCGTCGACATCTGGGTCCGCGGCATCTGCGGCCTCCGCCCAGGAGTCCCCGGCCTCAGCGAGACCATCCGTGTGCGCTCCGTCGTCGGCCGCTACCTCGAGCACTCCCGCATCTTCTGCTTCGCGAACGACGGCGACGAACGCGTCTTCATCGGCTCAGCCGACATGATGCACCGAAACCTCGACCGCCGCATCGAAGCGCTCGTGCGCATCATCGACGAGCACCACGCCGCCGACATCGCGGCGATGTTCGACCTCGCGATGGACGACACGACCGCGACCTGGCACCTCGGTTCCGATGCCGAATGGGTCCGCCACGCCAGAGACGAGAACGGGCAGCGCCTCACCGACCTCCACGACGAGATGATGCGACGCATCAGCAAGCGTCGCAGGCCCACCACGCTGGCCTGACCGGATGACGATCGACACCCCTGCCGCCTCGCGCACCGTCTACGCGGCAGGCGCTGTGCTGTGGCACGAGGACGTTGCGGACGACAAGCTCAAGGTGCTCGTCATCCATCGTGGGCGCCACGGGGACTACTCGCTGCCGAAGGGCAAGGTCGACCCCGGCGAGACGCTGCCGGAGACCGCCGCACGCGAGGTCGAGGAAGAGACCGGCTACGAGGCCAAGCTCGGCGCGCCGCTCGGATACATCGAGTACGTCATGCCGAACGGCCGACCGAAAGAGGTCCACTACTGGACCGCGGAGGTCGACGAAGCATCCTTCGAGGCGCACGTCTTCGAACCGAACGACGAGGTGGACGCCATCGAGTGGGTCTCCCTCAAGAAGGCCAAGAAGCTCCTCAGCTACGACAGGGACCGCGAGCTGCTCGAGGTCTTCGCCGACAGGTACCGTCGCGGACTGCACCGGACCTTCGCCATCCTCGTGCTGCGCCACGCGACGGCCGTGCCCCCGCAGTCGTGGCCGGGCGACGACGACTCCCGCCCGATCACAGCGCGCGGCCTCGAGCAGGCCGAGACCGTCGTGCCGATCCTCCGGGCGTTCGGGCCCGAGGCCGTCATCACCTCGAATGCGGTCCGCTGCCGCTCGACGGTCGCCCCCATCAGCTCGCTCCTGGGGCTGACGCCTCAGGTCGAGCGCAGCATCGCGCAGGGCTCCTACACGCGAGACGAAGAGGAGCTCGACGAGGTCGTCCGGAAGCTCATCGCGAAGCGCCGCAGCACCGTGATCTGCAGTCATTCCCCGGTCATGCCCGCCATCGTCCGCTCCATCGCCCTGTACACGGCGACGCGCCCGAGCTCGCTCGCGCGTCACGCCATGCTCTCGACCGGTGAGTGCTCCGTGATCCACGTGCCCGTCAACCACCCGAGGGCGGGTGTCGTCGCCGCCGAGACGCACGGTCCGATCACCTGATCCATGCCGTCGGATGCGCCTGCGCGGGGGCCCATCCCTTCACCCGCGCGTCACGTCCCGTCGACTTCTCGTCCATACTGATGCAGGCGGATCTTGCGATCGCCTGACACCTGATGGCAGAAGGAACTCGATGCACCACTCCCGAGCACTCGCCGCCCTGGCGCTCCTCGCAACCACCGTTCTCGTGACGAGCGGATGCGCGCTCAACGAGATCTCGGTCAGCAAGGACCCGCGCTCGCAGCACCTCTCCGGCGTGCTGAGCGCCTCTGGCGCCTCCTCGCAGGGCGTCGCGCAGACCGCGTGGATCGCGGGCTTCTATCCCATCGAGCCTGACGTGCGAGTGAACTACGCGGGTGGTGGCTCGGGCGCCGGGCGTTCCGACTTCCAGAACGGCACCTCCGCGTTCATCGGCTCCGACCGCGCCTTCGACATCGAGGAGATCGAGGAGGGCCCGTTCCGGACCTGCGCAGAGGGCAGCGATCTCGTGGAGATCCCCGCCTACATCTCTCCCATCGCCGTCGCCTTCGCGCTTGAGGGCGTCGACGAGCTGCGCCTCGACGCGGCGACGATCGCTGGCATCTTCGCCGGAGACATCGACTCGTGGGACGCGCCGGAGATCGCCGCCCTGAACCCGGACGCCACCCTGCCGTCGCTCGCCATCACCCCCGTGCACCGCTCGGACAAGTCCGGGACGACCGGCAACTTCACCGCCTACCTGGACGAGGCCGCCGGCGACGCCTGGAGCTACGGCGAAGTCGACGAGTGGCCCGTCGAGAGCGGCGAAGCCGCGCAGGAGAGCGCAGGCATGCAGCAGGCACTCCGCGCCAACGGCACGATCGGGTACATGGATGCATCCGCGGCCGACGGCCTCACGACGGCGGCAGTCGAGACCGGCGGCGAGTACGTGCCCTTCTCCCCAGAAGCCGCCGCAGCCGTCGTCGACAACTCGACGATCGAAGACGGGCGTGCCGCGACCGACCTCGCCTTCGAGCTCAACCGCACGACGCCGGGCGTCTACCCGATCGTGCTCGTCTCCTACCTCATCGGCTGCGCCGAGTACGCCGACGCCGACGAGGGCACAAACGCGAAGGCCTACTTCAGCTACGTCGTGAGCGAAGAAGGGCAGGCGGCATCGGCAGCGGCTGCCGGATCAGCGCCCATCTCCGCCACCCTCCGGGCGCAGATCGAACCCGTCCTGGAGCAGATGAAGTAAGCGGATGCGGGTGAAATCTGCGCGCATTCCCAGCCCGTTCACCCTCCGTTCACTTTCCCCGCCCCTCCTCGTCACCCTTCGCGCATAGCGTCACCGACGGATCGCAACTGATCCAACGGAATGTCACCTGTCCCCGAAGGGAAACTCCATGAAGTTCACGCGAGTAGGCGCATCGGTCGCCATGGCCGCAATCGCCGCACTCACGCTTGCGGCTTGCGCCAGCAACGAGCCAACCGCAGCAGAGCCGGGAACCGCAGTCGAGGGCGCAGGATCGCTCACGGGCACGCTGGCCGCATCCGGCGCCTCGTCGCAGGGCACCGCCCAGACCTCCTGGATCGCCGGCTTCGCCGCGGTCGAGCCAGGCATCCAGATCAACTACGCGGGTGGCGGCTCCGGCGCCGGCCGCACCGACTTCACGAACGGCACGTCCGCCTTCATCGGCTCCGACCGCGCGTTCAAGATGGAAGAGATCGAAGCAGGCGGCTTCGGCAACTGCGTCGACGGCACCGACCTCGTCGAGATCCCCGCCTACATCTCCCCCATCGCCGTCGCATTCAACGTCGAGGGCGTCGACACGCTCAACCTCGACCCCGCGACCCTCGCCAAGATCTTCAAGGGCGAGATCACCAACTGGAACGCCCCCGAGATCGCCGCGCTCAACGCGGGCGTCACGTTCCCCGACCTCGCCATCACGCCGGTCCACCGCTCCGACACCTCGGGCACCACGGGCAACTTCACGTCCTACCTCGTCGAGGCAGCCCCCGACGTGTGGACCTTCGAGGACAGCGACGACTGGCCCATCGAAGGCGGCGAAGGCGCCCAGGAGACCCCCGGCGTCCAGCAGGCGCTGACCTCCGGCAACGGCACCATCGGCTACCTCGACGCATCCGCGGCCGGCGACCTGAGCACGGCCGCCATCCAGACCGGCTCCGAGTTCGTCGAGCTCTCCCCCGAGGCGGCAGCCGCCGTCGTCGACAACTCCACGCTCGAGGAAGGCCGCGCAGCGACCGACCTCTCGTTCGAGCTCGACCGCTCCGCTGAAGGCGTCTACCCGATCGTCCTGGTCTCCTACCTCATCGGCTGCGCCGAGTACACGGACCCGGCCGTCGGCGCCAACGTCAAGGCGTACTTCGACTACGTCATCAGCCCCGAAGCGCAGGATGCAGCAGCCGAGAACGCGGGCTCCGCGCCCATCTCGGACGACCTGCGCACCCAGGCACAGGCAGCAGTCGACGCCATCAAGTAGTCCGCGCGGACTGAAGTTCCGTTTCAGCCCGGTGCCGTGCTGTGAAAGCATGGCACCGGGCGATTCGGCTCTCTTCAGCTCCTCGCCCCGCTCCACCCAAATGACTTAGGGAAACCCTCAGCAGATGACTGCAGAACTCGCCCCAGATGCGGGCACATCGGTGAAGGCCAAGTCGCGTCCTGGCGACCGCGTCTTCAGCTTCCTCTCGACGTTCTCCGGATCGCTCATCCTCGCGATCCTCGCCGCCGTGTTCTTCTTCCTGCTCTTCCAGGGACTCCCGGCCTTCTTCCCCGACGCGGCCGAGAACAGCCACTTCGTCGCCGGTGCGAGCAACCTCGCCGAGCCGGACGCCGAAGGCAACTTCTTCTGGTACGTGCTGCCGCTCATCTTCGGAACACTGTGGGCCTCACTGCTCGCGCTGCTCATGGCAGTCCCCGTCGCCATCGGCGTCGCCCTCTTCATCACGCACTACGCGTCGCGCAAGCTCGCAGCCCCCCTCGGCTACGTCATCGACCTGCTCGCCGCAGTTCCCTCAGTCGTCTTCGGCCTCTGGGGCGCAACCGTGCTCGGACCGTTCGTGCAGCCCTTCTACGTCTGGCTCAACGAGAACCTCTCCTGGCTACCCTTCTTCCAGGGGCAGGTCTCGGCGACGGGACGCACCATCCTGACCGCCGCCATCGTGCTCGCCGTCATGGTGCTCCCCATCGTCACCGCCCTCACCCGCGAGGTCTTCCTCCAGACGCCGCGCCTCCACGAAGAGGCATCGCTCGCCCTCGGCGCCACCCGCTGGGAGATGATCAAGATGGCCGTGCTGCCCTTCGCGCGCGGCGGCATGGTGTCCTCCGTCATGCTCGGCCTCGGACGCGCCCTCGGTGAGACCATGGCCGTCGCCATGGTGCTCTCCGCGACCGGCGTGATCACCTTCCAGCTGACGTCGAACACCAACCCGTCGACGATCGCCGCCAACATCGCACTCTCCTTCCCAGAGGCGTCGAACCTCGACATCAACGTGCTCATCGCATCCGGTCTCGTGCTCTTCGCCATCACCCTCCTCGTGAACTCCCTCGCACGATGGATCGTGAGCCGCCGCAAGGAATTCTCAGGAGCCAACTGATGACCTCAACACTGCAGAAACCAGCCCAGAACCAGTCGGCTCCCGAGATGATCAACCCGCTCACGCACGGCCGCCTCCCCAAGTGGGGCCCGTACGCGATCCTCGTCGGAGGCTTCGCGCTCTCGGCCGCCATCACCCTGCTCCTCGCGGCAGGCGGAGGCGAGTTCAACTGGACCGGCTTCGCGGTCCTCGGCGCGATCTTCTACATCGCGGGCCAGTGGGTCATCGCCCGCATCATCGAAGGCTCCCGCCAGGCCACCAACCGCTTCGTGACCTCGCTCGTCACCGCAGCATTCGTCCTGGCCCTCGTCCCGCTGCTGTCGCTGCTGTTCACCCTCGTCGCGAACGGCGTCGCCCGCTTCGACCCGACCTTCTTCTCGTCCTCCATGGTCGGCGTCGTCACAGAAGGCGGCGGCGGCATCCACGCCATCGTGGGCACGCTGCTCATCACGCTCGTCGCGACACTCATCTCGGTGCCGATCGGCCTCTTCACCTCGATCTACCTCGTCGAGTACGGCAAGGGCCGCCTCTCCCGGGCCATCAACTTCTTCGTGGACGTCATGACGGGCGTTCCGTCGATCGTCGCCGGTCTGTTCGCCTACACGATGATCATGCTCATCCTGCAGACGCTCGGCATCCCGCTCACCAACGTGCGCACGGGACTCGCCGGCTCGATCGCCCTCACCGTCCTCATGATCCCGACCGTCGTGCGCTCCTCGGAGGAGATGATCCGACTCGTCCCCAACGAGCTCCGCGAGGCCTCCTACGCGCTCGGCGTGCCGAAGTGGCTCACGATCTCCAAGGTCGTGCTCCCCACCGCGCTCGCCGGCATCACGACCGGCGTCATGCTCGCCATCTCGCGCGTCATCGGCGAGAGCGCGCCACTGCTCATCGCGGCCGGGTTCAACATCTACATGAACTACAACATGACCCAGGGCGCCATGATGAGCCTCCCCGTCTTCGTCTACCGCTCGTACACGCAGCAGGTCGGCGCGGGAGCCGAGAACATGCTCAACCTCGCCTGGACGGGCGCGCTCGTCCTCCTCATCATCGTCATGCTGCTCAACCTGCTCGCACGCATGATCACCAAGTTCTTCGCCCCCAAGGGCTAACCGGTCAGACTGACCAGGCCGACCAGCCAGGAAGTTAGGGAAATACAGTGTCCAAGCGCATCGAAGTCAACGACCTCAACGTCTACTACGACAAGTTCAAGGCCGTCGAAGACGTCTCCATGATCATCGAGCCCCGCAGCGTCACCGCCTTCATCGGCCCATCCGGCTGCGGCAAGTCGACCTTCCTCCGCACCCTCAACCGCATGCACGAGGTCATCCCCAAGGCGTGGGTCGACGGCGAAGTCCTCATCGACGGCAACAACCTCTACGGCCCAGGCGTCGACCCCGTCCTCGTGCGACGTCAGGTCGGCATGGTCTTCCAGCGCCCGAACCCGTTCCCCACCATGTCGATCCGCGAGAACGTCCTCGCCGGAGTGAAGCTCAACAACACGCAGATCTCCAAGAGCGACGCCGACGCACTCGTCGAGAAGTCGCTCCAGGGAGCCAACCTGTGGAAGGAGGTCAAGGACCGCCTCGACCTCCCCGGGTCCGGACTCTCCGGCGGCCAGCAGCAGCGTCTCTGCATCGCCCGCGCGATCGCCGTCTCCCCCGACGTGCTCCTCATGGACGAGCCCTGCTCGGCGCTCGACCCCATCTCGACGCTCGCCATCGAGGACCTCATCGAGGACCTCAAGACCGAGTACACGATCGTCATCGTGACCCACAACATGCAGCAGGCGTCGCGCGTCTCCGACAAGACCGCCTTCTTCAACATCGCGGGCACCGGCATGCCGGGCAAGCTCATCGAGTACGACACGACGAAGACCATCTTCGAGAACCCCTCCGTCCAGGCGACTGAGGACTACGTCTCGGGCCGCTTCGGCTAGGCCGCACTCCCCCACATCACGACGAAGGCCCCGGCGATCTCGCCGGGGCCTTCGTTGCGCGCCGCGTCGCTCCCCGATTCCGTCGTCGCTCGCGGCGGCCGCTCCTCGATCTCCCCGACTCCGGATGGGTTGCGCGCATGCAGATGGGTTGCAACGCATCCCGAGGCGCGAAACCCATCTCGAAACGACGGATGGACCGCGCGGCCGTCGAGGCGACGCGGCGACGCGGCGACGCGGCGACGCGGCGACTCGGCGACTCGGGGTGGGATTCTCGCTTCGTGCTGGAGAACTTCCCGCAACGATGCGAGGTTTCCATCCCGAGACGACGGATGCGGTGCGCGGCCGCGGGGAAGAGAAAAGCCAGGCCGCAGGAACGCCTCTCGGCGGAAGGCCGCTCGCAGCGGCGAATATTGGAGCCCGGGGTTACTGCGGCCCGGCGACGTCGAGTTTACCGAACCTCGGGCTCATCGGAAGCCGGATCGGCTCTCCGCGAACAAGTCCTGCGTCATGCCGCATTCGAGTCGCCGCAAAGGGTCGCTCGGACGCCCGCTCTGGACGCGACGTGCCCCAAAGGGTGGTCCGGGAGCTCCTCTGACAGCCATTCGGGCGAAGTCGCGGGCGGAACCGGCGGGTGCCCCGTGCGCGTGCGTGCGTGAGAGTTCAGTCGAGGGTGTCGAGGCGCCACATGCCGGCGGAGGCGTGCAGGTCGTCGCCCATCTCGAGGTAGCGGATGGCGCGACGCGTCGATTGCCTGGCCCGAGCCGGCGCGGGCCCTTCCTCGTCTTTCGCGAGACTGGTCGCGCCCTGCGACATGACGCGGCAGAAGGCGGCTGCTCGCTCGAGCGCGAGCGCGAAGTCTCCGGAGAAGGCGCCGTGCAGGATGAGGTCTGCGAGGGCGACGACCTCTTCTGGGCCAGTCGGTGTGGCGGCTCCCGCGACGACGGAGCTGATCGAGCGGTCGACTTCGTAGCCGCGACGGAAGAGGTAGCTCGTCTCCGCGGGGTTCGCTCGCACGGCCTGCCGCAGCAGGTAGAGACGCCACAGTGCGCCCGGCAGCGATCGTGAGCTGGCGCCGGCCCAGAGCTCGGCGATCTCGTCGATGCCGTGCTCGTCGGCATAGGCGACAAGACGCGCGACGACGGCCTGGTCCCCCTCGCCGCGCGCGCGCTGCAGCAGCGCCCTGGCCGTGTCGTGGGCGACGCGGCTCACCGCCGCGGGGTCGTCGGCGCCGATGAGCGCTTCGAACGCCTGCGATGGCACGCGCACGGGCCTGTGGTGTCGTTCCGTCATGCTGCCCCTCTCGCCGCCTGAGACCGTTCGGCCTCGTGAGGGGCCGCATCCAGTCTGCGCGTTCGGAGCCACGATTGCGAACCTGCCTCGTAGGCTGGGGGCATGGCTACTGCGCAGGACGACGATTCGCTGGTCGAGGACACGGCGGCGATGTCGTCGTACCCGGCCTACCGCCCCAAGCAGATCGCGTTCGGCGTGCTGGCGGTGCTGCTGCTCGTGACGATGTTCTTCCCCTGGTGGAATTCCGAGATCCCCCTCAACCGCATCGCCCCGACGCTCAACGGCTGGCAGCTGTTCGTGGCGGGCACCGGCCTCAGCCAGATGGACGAGGCGCTCGGCTACAACTGGTTCGGCACCTTCCTGTTCGGGCTCGTCCCGACCATTCCCCTGCTCGGCCTCGTCGTGGTGCTGATCTTGCGGATCTCCGGTGTCGCGGTGATCTCGGCCAAGATCCTCCAGGTCTACGCCGCCCTCGCGACGCTCGGCATCCTGTTCCTGTTCGTCTTCGCGACGCTGCGTGTGGATGCGGCGAACGGCCAGTACCCGATTGCGTACGGCGCGTGGCTGGCGCTCGTACCGAGCGTCGCGACGCTGGTGCTCGCGACGCTGTGGTGGCGGCGCGAGAAGCTCCACTACCCGACTCGGAAGTGGCTCGGCTTCGGCCCGCAGCGTGCGAAGAAGCACGACGAGGCCGTCAGCGCGGCGATGTTCGATGACCTGGTCGAGCCGGATGACGACGAGGAGATCTCGCTGGGTTCGGAGACCGCGATCGACGAGAACACGAGCCCAGGCAAGCGGCCTCGCGCATGAGCACCGGTGACTTCTTCGAGCACCTCGCGATCGGCGGCGACTCGTCGAAGGCGCCGGGCAGGCAGCTGCGTGACGCGATCATCCTCGCCGTCGAGCGCGGCGACCTCCAGCCTGGTGAGCGACTTCCCCCGGTGCGCTCACTCGCGGAGACCCTCGGGGTCGCGCCTGGCACGGTCGCGAAGTGCTACACGGCGCTCGAGGAGCAGGGCGTCGTCGAGGGCCGCGGGCGCGCCGGCACGTTCGTGACTGCCGATGGTCGGAACGGGGATGTGCGGCTCACGGCAGCTGCGCGTGCGTTCGCGGTCGAGGCACGCGAGCTGGGCGTCAGCGACGACGAGGCGGTCGCCGCCGTGTTCGAGGCGCTGTCGGTCTCCGCCGAGCAGCACCCGCGGGCCTGACCTCGCTCAGGCATCCTCGCCCGGCAGTGTCGTCCAGACCGCGCCTCAGCCTGCACCCAACTTGTCCTGAGAGCATCCCCCCATGGGAATCGACGATCGAATTGAGAACAAGTCAGAAGACCTCGGCGGACGCGCGAAGGAAGCCGCAGGAGCGGTATCCGGCAACGAGTCGCTGAAGGCCGAAGGCCGGTCCGACCAGGCGAAGGCCGGGTTCAAGGACAAGGTCGAGGATGTCAAGGACGGCGCCAAGGAGGGCCTCGACAACCTCAAGCGCAAGATCGACTAGGCACTGCGCCGCAGTCGTCAGCACGCAGGATCAGGGCCCCGTTCGCGGGGCCCTTTCTGGTAGTTGACGACGGTCAACCATGTATGTATGGTTGACCGTCGTCAACTATCAGGAGGCCCCGCGTCGATGTCGTCTAGCAAGAAGCCCAGACCCAGCACCAAGCCAGCAGCAGCGCTCACCGAGTCAGGCATGAGCCGCCGCCAGGTGCTCCAGGCCCTCTCGGGCCTCATGCTCGGCATGTTCGTGTCGATGCTCGCATCGACCGTCGTGAGCACGTCCCTGCCGCTCATCATCAGCGACCTCAAGGGCGACCAGAGTGCGTTCACCTGGGTGGTGACCGCGACCCTCCTCGCAACCACCGTCTCGACCCCCATCTGGGGCAAGCTCGCCGATCTCACGAACCGCAAGCTGCTGCTGCAGATCTCGCTGGTCATCTTCGTCGTGAGCTCCGCCATCGCCGGCTTCGCGCAGGACACGTCCATGCTCATCACGATGCGCGTGTTCCAGGGCCTCGGCGCCGGTGGCCTCGGCGCGCTCAGCCAGATCGTCATGGCCGACATCCTCAGCCCCCGCGAGCGCGGCCGCTACGCGGGCTTCTTCGGTGCCGTCATGGCGCTCGCCACAGTCGGCGGACCCCTGCTCGGCGGTGTCATCACCGACGCGTTCGGATGGCGCTGGAACTTCTTCGTGGGGCTCCCGTTCGCGGTCGTGGCGCTCATCCTCCTGCAGGTGACGCTGCACCTGCCGAAGCCGAAGAAGCGCAAGGTGAGCATCGACTACTTCGGCATCGTGCTCATCTCGAGCGGCGTCTCGCTGCTCCTCATCTGGGTGACCCTCGCAGGCTCCCAGTTCGAGTGGAACTCGCTCCCCTCCTGGCTCATGGTCGGCGGCGGCGTCCTGCTGCTCGTCATCGCGGTCCTCGTCGAGCTGCGCGTCAAGGCGCCGCTCATCCCGCTCACGCTCTTCCGCGACCGCACCTTCACCCTCGCGGTCGTCGCGAGCGTCTCGGTCGGCGTCGCCATGTTCGGCACGAGCGTCTTCCTCAGCCAGTACATGCAGCTCGCGCGAGGGGCGACCCCGACGGAGTCGGGCATCCTCACCATCCCGATGATGGCGGGCCTCCTCGTCGCCTCCACCATCGTGGGCAACCTCATCAGCCGTCGTGGGAAGTGGAAGGCGTTCGTCGTCACGGGCAGCGCGCTCATGGTCGTCGGCCTCTTCCTGCTGAGCCGCCTCCACTACGACACCCCGTATCTCTACGTTGGCCTCTCGATGTTCGCGCTCGGTGCCGGCGTCGGCATGGTCATGCAGAACCTCGTGCTTGTCGTGCAGAACAAGGCGGAGGTCAAGAACATGGGCGTCGCAACGAGTGCGGTCACGTTCTTCCGCAGCCTCGGCGGCACGATCGGCGTCTCGGTCATGGGGTCGATTCTCGGAACCGTCGTCGCGGACACGATCTCGACGAGCGTCCGCGCCCTGCCACCTGAGCAGCAGGCCCTCGCCGCGCAGTCGCTCGCGGGTGGCAGCATCCCGCAGCTCGCGACGCTCCCGGAGTGGCTGCGGATCCTCGTCGAGGACGCCTACGGCACCTCGGTCGGCGCCATCTTCCTCGCAGCGCTGCCGCTCGCGATCGTCACCCTCGTCGCGGTCTCGTTCCTCCCGAACGCGCAGCTCGGCACGCAGAATGCCGTGCAGCGGGCGAAGGGCGAGGAGAACCCCAGCGGACACGCGGGTGCGGAGTCGGCATCGGAGGACCTCGTGGAGGTCGCCGAGGCCGTGGTCGGCATCCCCCGCACCGGGGCCATCCCGATCCTCGGCGACTCGGGGCGGCGGGCGGACCGCACCTAAGATGGCGACCATGCCAGAGTCCCCAGACGACGCCGACTTCACGGAGGCGATCGCCGCGGTGGAGACGGAACTCGGCACCTTCTACCGCCGTGTCCGCACCACGTGGAGCGAGTCGGCCGTCGCAGTGCACCCGTCGCTGCAGCCCATCGGCTACAAGATCCTCTCCGCGCTGGTGCAGCACGGCACGGCGCACGCCGGCACGCTCGGCGAGCAGCTCGCCGTCGACAAGAGCGTCATGAGCCGGCAGGTGCGGATGCTGGAGGAGTTCGAGCTGCTGACGGTCGGGTCGGACCCGAACGACGGGCGGGCGCGCATCCTGACGCCGACGCCGTTCGCCGTCGAACGGGTCACCGAGGTGCGTGCCCGCAACCGACACCGCCTGCACGCTGTGCTGCGGGACTGGACGCCGGAGGAGCTGCGCGTGTTCTCGGGCCTCCTCGGTCGCTTCGGCGCCGTGGCGGAAGCCGTGGCCCCCGAACGCTGAGGGGCAGGCAAGCCGCTCGCAGACCACAGAACCGCCGCCCTCACGCGAGGGCGGCGGTTCTGTGCATCTCTCCCGCCCGCTATTGCGTGTCGAAGCGTGCACCCTCAGGGCGCGAAGAGCCGAGCACGAAGACGAGGAGCACGATGGCACCGACGAGCGGGATGAGACCGATGAGCCACCACCAGCCCGAGCGGTTCGTGTCGTGGAGGCGACGGAAGAGGAGCGCGAAACCTGGGATCAGGATCGCGAGTCCCCAGATTCCCTGGATCACGGAGACCACTGTGTACCCGGCGCTCGCGCCCGTGAACTGACCCGACGAGTCCATGGTCCCAGGCCCGCCGAGGAGCGAGCCGATGAGGAAGAACACGGCGTTGACCAGTACGCCGAACAGCCACCACCACCAGTACTCGCTGCGACTGGCCCGGCCCGAGAAGACGGCGTACTTCTTGAAGAACCGCTTCACCGCCTGACCGAAGCTGGCTCCGTAGAGCGGTGGGTAGAGCGGGGCGTCGAGCTGAGGGGTAGACATCAGGGACTCCAATCAGGCACTGCCAGGCATGGGATTTGCACTGAGCGTAGCGTTACGCGGCCTCATTCCGCGTTTCCATTCGGGAAACACATGCCGCCGCTTCATACAACGGTTCAGAAGGCAATACTCCGAGCGCACCCAACTCGGCCTGGGACACTCAAGGGGTTCTGCACGCACGCGACCGTCTGGGGAAACGATGGACCAACTTCACTACGCAGGTGGCGTCTACTTCACGAGCACGAGGATCGCGAAAGAGCTGGTCGAGTATGCGGCTGCGCTTGCCGCTGTCCAGCAGGCAGGCATCGTCGAGATTCCGGTGCGCCACGCTGACGGCTCGGACAACATGCTCTCCGTCCTGGTCGGGCCCTCGAGTCAGATCGCAACCGAGACGGTCACTTCCGAGGTCCCGGAGTTCGACGACAGCGAGGCACTCGCGACCTTCCAGAGGCTCCGGGCAGGGCTCGCCGAAGAGCACGGGGCGCCGGAGGCGCTCGTCGAAGAAGGGTCGTCGAACGACCCGCGCGTGCCGCATCCCGACTGGCTCGACGAGCTCTAGATACCGAGCTGTCGAAATGTCGACTCCGAGACAGTGATAATGGACGGCGCACACAATGCGCGACAGACCAGAAAGCAGGGTTCAGCGTGGGGAAGTTCATCTACAACTCCGAAGTCACCGTCGACTTCGAGGACCGACTGCTTGCGCACCTTCAGCTCGCAATCGGCACGAAGCTGCGCCGCGGCGAGTCGTTCTTCTTCAGCTGGAAGGACAACAACGCAGGTGGCGACGGTCGCAGTACCGTCTGGATGCACCCGGCAGTCCCCATCCGCTTCAAGTTCCTCGGCAGCCGTCAGGTGCACATCAATCGATCGTGGGTTGAGGCACTGGTGCAAGGCGCCAATTCGCAGGCCGGCCTGGCCGTGATCGCTGAACCCGCAGAGAGGGCGTCATGAACGGACAGACCAGGATCGAGCTCCTCTACCAGGGCGAGACGTTCTCGAAGCTCGTCGACGACATCGAGACGTTCCGGGCCGAGATCCTTGCTCGCGTCGCGAGCGGAGAGTGGTTCTGGGTGCGCGGTGACCGCGGTGAAGGACGCCTCGAGCCAGCGAATCTGCTCGTCGGCCCCGGCGTCGGTCTCGTCATCGTGGAGCCGAACCCGGGCGACTGACCCGAATCTGGGCCGGCCCACAGGACCGGGCGGACGCATGCACGATGGTTAAGGACTGTCAAGAGCGCGACGCTCCCCTGTTGAAGCTGTTTAGGTGGAGGGGTGCCATCCCCCAGAAGCTCAGACGTCGACGACGACCTCCGTCGAACCATCCGGATTGCGAGCGTCCCCGCAGGACACGTCTACGTCAGGCACCTCTCGACCGTCACGCCAGATCCATCGCGCGCCACCATCGTCCGACTCCCGGACCCCCACCCCGATGGCTCCGCCCGGATCGCAGCCGAGCGCTGGTGGCCACCGCGCATGCTGGAGCCGGAGTGGATCACGGACCACGCCGACGAGTTCGACGTCTTCCACGTGCACTTCGGGTTCGACGCGCTCTCGCAGGATGTGCTCGCGGAGATCGTGGATGCACTCCGCCGCGAAGGCAAGCCGCTCGTGTACACCGTGCACGACCTCACGAACCCGCACCACGCGACGCCCGAGGCCCACATCGCGCACCTCGACATCCTGATCCCCGCGGCGGATGAGCTCATCACCCTCACGGAAGGGGCTGCGGACGAGATCGAACGACGGTGGGGCAGACGACCGGTCGTGATCCCTCACCCGCACATCGTCGAACCTGCTGAAGTCGAGACCGCTCTTGCGGAGCGTGCAGACACGAGCGGCGAGTTCCACGTGGGCGTGCACGCGAAGAGCCTGCGGGCGAGCATGGAGCCGCTACCCGTCGTCGAGGCGCTCGCCGAGCTGGCGCGTGTCGAGCCTTCGATCGTCATCCACGTCAACGGGCACCGTGAGATCCTCGATTCGGATGGGGCCAAGTACGAAGAGACGCTCGCCTCGCGTCTGCGGGAGCTCGCGGACTCGGGCAGCATCAGGCTGCGCATCCACGACTATCTGAGCGACGCCGAGCTGTGGCGCTACCTGGCTTCGCTCGACGCGTCGGTGCTCCCCTACCGCTTCGGGACGCACTCGGGGTGGTTGGAGGCGTGCCTCGACCTCGGCACGGCCGTCATCGCCCCCGACGTGGGCTTCTACGACGATCAGGGGCCGGTCTTCACGTACCGGCGCGCGTCCGACGCACTCGACGCCGATTCGCTGCGGGACGCGGTGCTCGCCGCGTCACGAGCCGTCACGCCTCGCCACGCCCCTGAGTTCCGGGCGTCGCAGCGAGATGAGATCGCGGCCGCACATGCCGACATCTACGACGCAGTGCTGACTCGAGTGCGGGTGGCCCGATGAGGATCTGCGTCATCGGCCCCTCCCGCTTCCCCATCAGAGAGCCATTCGCCGGTGGTCTCGAGGCGCACACGCACGCGTTGATCACAGCGCTCAAGCGCCGCGGTCACCAGGTCACGCTGTTCGCGGCCCCCGGCTCCGACCCTAGTCTCGGCGTGGAATTCCTCGACGTCGCGGACTTCTCGATGAGCGAGACCGCACGGCGCGACGTCGGGGCCATGCCGGCCGAGTGGATGAGCGAGCATCACGCGTACCTCTCGCTCATGGTGGATCTCGCCCGGAACTCGGGCGACCGGTTCGACGCGGTCCTCAACGTGAGCATCCACCACCTCCCGGTGGCCATGTCGGGACTGCTCGATGTTCCCGTCGTCACCACGCTGCACACTCCCCCCGTCGGCTGGATCGAGTCGGCGGTTCGGGTCGACGGGTCCGCCAGCACGTTCGTCGCGGTCAGCTCCCACATGCGGGAGGCGTGGTCGGACAGCATCGACTGCTCGGTGATCCTCAATGGCGTGGACACCGAGCGCCTTCGTCCAGG
Organism: Pseudoclavibacter sp. RFBA6; assembly: GCF_002931575.1. Lineage (NCBI taxonomy): Bacteria > Bacillati > Actinomycetota > Actinomycetes > Micrococcales > Microbacteriaceae > Pseudoclavibacter > Pseudoclavibacter sp. RFBA6. The sequence goes on from NZ_PSUA01000013.1 coordinate 22,660, forward strand.
CGACGGAGGCGGGCCAGCGTTCTGGTCGGGGCGCATCGTGCCGGAGAAGGGACTCGAGTTCGCGATCGACGCCGCGAACCTCGCCGGCGTCCCACTGGACATCGCGGGGCCCGCCTACGACAGCGGCTACTTCGAGTCCGCGATCCGCCCGCGACTCAGCGAGAGCGTCCGCTACCTCGGGCACCTCGACCATGATGCTCTCTTCGAGCACCTCCGTCGGGCGAGCGTCACGCTCGTGACCCCGCGCTGGGACGAACCGTACGGGCTCGTGGCCGCTGAGTCGCTCGCCGCGGGCACCCCCGTCGCCGCGTTCGACCGCGGTGCGCTGCGCGAGATCCTCGACGACCGCAGCGGACGCCTCGCCGCCGCTGACAACATCCACGCACTCGCAGCTTCCCTGCTGCAGGCGGCGGACCTGCCCCGAGCAGGCGCGCGGGAACGCGCGGTGACCTTCTGCTCGCTCGAGCGGATGGTCGACGAGTACGAAGCGCTGCTGCGCTCGGTGACAGAAGGGCGGGTAGCCGCATGACCATCTCGGGCGCGAACGGCGCGAACACCGGCGATTCGGCGGCCACGGGCATCATCGGCTACTACGTCCACCATCAGGGCGGCGGGCACGCGCGCCGTGCGCTCGCCATCGCCCGTGAGTGCTCGCTCCCGGTCACCGGGCTCTCGACGCTCGCGAAGCCCGACGCCTGGCTCGGACCCTGGGTTCGGCTCGAGCGCGACGACATGGCGCTCTCGCCCCTCGAGCCGACCGCGAACGGCGCGCTGCACTGGGCACCCGTCGACGACGAGGGCATGCGGCGTCGCATGGCCCGCATCTCCGCCTGGATCGCAGAGACCGCACCCACCGTCTTCGTCTCCGACGTCTCCGTCGAGGTGGCCGCGCTGGCGAGGCTCCACGGGGTTCCCGTCGTCTCGGTGGCGCTCCCCGGGGTGCGCACCGACGCGCCGCACACGCTGGGCTTCGGCCTGTCCGATGCGATCCTCGCGGCCTGGCCCGTCGGCATCACCGGAATGCTGCCAGGCGTTCCCTCCCACATCGAAGCGCGCATCCACCAGGTCGGCGCGATCTCGGCTGCTGAGCGAGGCCACGGCGCTGGGCCCGGCCCCATCAGGCGCGTGCTCGTGCTCGCCGGTTCGGGCGGCGGCGGAATGACGTCGGCGCAGATCCGCGAAGCGAAACGACAGACGCCGGGGGTCGAGTGGGACGAGATCGGGACGACGCCGGGCAACCGCGTCGCCGACCCAGGCCCCCGCATCCGCGAGGCGTCGCTGGTCATCACGCACGCGGGCCAGGGTGCGATCGCGGATGTCGCCGCGGCGCAGGTTCCCGCGGTCGTCGTGCCGCAGCCCCGACCTCACGACGAGCAGATCACCTCGGCGCGCGTGCTCGCGGCGACGCCGAACCTGCCGGTCATCGTGGCCGAGACGTTCGACCGCGACGACTGGGCGGGGCTCCTCGACGACGCGTCCAAGCTCGACGGCAGACAGTGGGCGACGTGGAACGACGGGGGCGGCGCGCTGCGAGCGGCCGCGCTGCTCGATCGGATGGCGAGCCGGTGAAGACCGCCACCATCACGCTGGCGCACGGGCGCCATCGTCATCTGCTGGAGCAGCGACGGGGGCTCCTCAGGCAGTCGGTGCCCGCGGACGATGCCATCGTCATCGCGATGGGCGATCCGCAGATCGCTGAGCTCATCTCCGACGGCCTGCTGCCCGGAACGACCGTCGAGATGCCCGCAGATGCGAGCGTGCTCCCCCTCGCCGCCGCGCGCAACGAAGGCGCGCGGGTCGCACTGGAGCGGGGAGCCGAGCTGCTCGTGTTCCTCGACGTGGACTGCATCCCCGGCCGTGGGCTCGTCGAGGCCTACCAGGACGCGGCGCAGGATCCGCGCTGGGCGTCGAGCCTGCTCAGCGGCCCGGTCACCTACCTCGAGCCCCCTGGGCCGAACGGCTACGACGCGGAACGCGTGGAGCTGAAGGACGCCCCGCATCCCGCTCGCCCCGCCCCGGCGGCTGGCGAGGTGCAGCTCGGTGAGGACCGCAACCTCTTCTGGTCGCTCTCCTTCGCCGTGACCGCCGACAACTGGCGTCGCATCGGCGGCTTCCACGAGGGCTACCGCGGGTACGGCGCCGAGGACACCGACTTCGCGCGAGTCGCGGGGAACCTGGGCGTGGGGCTCGCCTGGGTCGGCGGTGCGCGCGCCTACCACCAGTGGCACCCCACCTCGAATCCGCCGGTTCAGCACCTTCACGACATCGCACGAAACGCGAACCTGTTCCGCGAGCGCTGGCGGGTGTGGCCGATGGTCGGCTGGCTGCGGGCGTTTCGCGAGCTCGGCCTCCTCGAGGGCGGTCTCGGCGACGAGCCATGCGTCGTCGTCCAGGAACCCGGCCAGCCGCGGAGTGCTGAGCTCGAGCACAGCGACAACTCCTAACCTGATGACATGGCTCTGCGCTTCTGGGAGTTGACGAGAGTGCGGCGGGCGATCGCCGCGGTGGTGGCGGTCGCGACCGCCGTGCTGATGCTGTGCGGGTGCGGGATGAGCGTCCCGACCGACCCGGACGGGACCCTCGACCGGGTTCGTGGCGGTGAGCTCCGCGTCGGCATCTCCCATAACCCTCCGTTCACTGGGATCGCCGAGGGGGCGGACCCGACCGGCGTCGAAGTCGACCTCGTGGAGGCGTTCGCCGACGAGCTCGGCGCCTCGATCACGTGGGTCGACGGCTCCGAGGCCGCGCTCGTCCAGGGGCTCGAGGACGGCACGCTCGACCTCGCAATCGCCGGCTTCCGCGACGACTCCCTCTACGTCGACAAGGCCGGTTCGACGCAGCCGTTCCTGGAGACCGAGGACGCCGCGGGCGGCAAGGTCTCCCACGTGATGCTCACCCCCATGGGCGAGAACGCCTTCCTCGTCGAACTCGAGACGTACCTCGCCGAGGCGACCTCATGAGCGACGCCCACGACGAGGTCCGCAGGAAGGCGATCCGGCTCGAGTGGATCACGATCGGCTTCCTGGCCGTCACCGTCACACTCGTCTACCTGGTGCTCGGCAACTCACAGGCCATGAAAGCCGCCTGGCTCGAGGACATGCTGTCGTTCATCCCGCCGTTCGCGTTCCTCCTCGCCGCTCGCATCAGCCGAAGGGCCGCGACGGTCGAGCATCCGTACGGCTACCACCGGGCCGTGGGCATCGGGCACCTCGTGTCCGGCATCGCACTGACCTCGATGGCCGTGTTCCTGATCGTCGACTCGAGCTCCGGGCTGCTCGCACAGGAGCACCCCACGATCGGCTCAGTTGAGCTGTTCGGGCAGCAGATCTGGCTCGGCTGGCTGATGATCGGCGTCATGCTCTTCATCGCGTGGCCACCGGTCATCATCGGGCACCACAAGATGAAGCTCGCCGCGAAGCTGCACGACAAGGTGCTGTACGCCGACGCCGACATGAACAAGGCCGACTGGCAGACGGCGGTCGGATCGGCCGTCGGGGTCGCGGGGATCGGCATCGGCATCTGGTGGCTCGACTCCGTCGCGGCGCTCTTCATCTCGGCGAGCATCCTCTATGACGGGGTTCGCAACCTCCGCATCGCGGTGCTCGACCTCATGGATGAGCAGGCGCGCACCTACGACGGGGAGCGCCCGCACCCGCTGGCGGGGCAGCTCAACACGTTCGTGGAGGCGCGCGACTGGGTGGCGGATGTCGGGTGCCGGGTGCGCGACCAGGGGCATGAGCTGCAGGCGGAGGTGTTCATCGTGCCGCGCGACGGCGTTGCACTCGAGTTGGCGGAACTGCAGCGCCTCACGGAGGATTGTCGTGGGCTCGACTGGAAGCTGCGGGATGTCGTCCTCGTTCCGGTCGCAGAGCCCCCGCCGTTCGCGTACCGGGAGCTGAAGCCCATCGAATCGTCCCAAGAACCTCAGGAGCACGCGTGAGCTACTTCGCCTTTCTCGCCATCGGCCTCCTCGCGGGGGTGGTCGCGAAGCGCTTCCTCCCGTCTCGCCGTCGGGACGACTGGATCGCGCCGCTCTTCGTCGGCGCGCTGGGTGCGCTCTTCGGCGGCTGGCTCGGCAGCGTGCTCTTCTGGAGCAGCACGAGCGACCCCTTCTCCCTGCCGAACTGGACCTCCGCGATCGTGGGTGCGGTCGCCGCGCTCGCCGTCTTCCTCGTCGTCGTGAGGCTCACCGCGCCGCGCAACGACTGAGCGCGTCGCCTCGGTCGGTACCAGTCCGCGGCGGACTTCTGGTCGTCATTCCGCGATCGTGGCGACCACAACTCAGCCCTGGGCGGGCGCACGGCGCGGGCGCACGACGAAGCGCACGACGAGGCCAGCGACCAGCGCCCAGAAGGCGGCGCTGATGCCCCCGATGGCGATGCCGGACGCGGCGGTCGCGAACGCGACGACGGCCGGCACGAGTTCCCCGGTCTCGGCGAGGGCGGCCTTGAGCGAGGAGGCGAGCGTGCCGATCAGCGCGAGTCCGGCGACGGCGGCGATGACACCGGCCGGGGCGAGGAGCACCAGCGCGCCGAACGCAGCGGACGCGACGCCGAGGACGATGACGACGACCCCGTTGGTGACGCTGGCGATCCACCTGCGCGAACGGTCCTCTCCGGCCTCCGGGCCGGCCGCGAGGGCGGCGCTGATGGCGGCGAGGTTGATGGCGTGCCCACCTGCCGGGGCTCCAGCGACGGTGCCGATGCCCGTCACGAGGAGTGAGCGACGCCAGGGGACGTCGTAGCCGAGCCCCTTCATGACGGCGACGCCTGGCACGTTCTGGGAGGCCATCGTCACGAGGTACAGGGGAAGCGCGATGCCGATCATCCCGGTGACGGAGAACTCCGGTGCCGTGAACTGGATGCGCGGCGCCAGGTCAGCGGCGTCGATCGACGCCCCGGAGGCCACGATGTGCACGCCGATGACGATCGCGGCGACGAGGAACGCGATGGGCGCGGCCCAGCGCGGCAGGAAGCGCAGCGCGAGCAGCCAGGCGACGACGACCGGCGCCACGGCGAGCGGGTTCTCGGCCATGCCGGTGATCGGGCCGAGGCAGAGCTGGAACAGCACCCCCGCGAGCATGGCCTGGGCGACGGAGACGGGGATCCGCGCCACCACGGCGCCGAGCTGCGGGATGAGGCCCGTGACGATGATGAGGATGCCCGTGACGAGGAACGCGCCGACGGCGACGGGCCACCCGCCCTCGAGCGTGCCCGTCGCCGCGAGCAGCGCCGCTCCGGGCGTGGACCAGGCGACCGTGATGGGCAGGCGGGTCCAGCTCGCGAGGAGGATGCAGCCGAGGCCCATGGTGACGCTGACGGCGAGGAGCCCGCTGGATGCCTGGTCTGCGCTGGCGCCGACGGCGGTCAGGCCGGTCAGCACGACGATGAACGAGCTCGTGAACGCGACGAGCGCCGACACGACGCCGGCCGAGATGGGGCGCAGGATGCGCTCGCGCGGCTCGACGGTGCTGCTCATCGTGGGGTCCTCGTCTCATCCGCTCGCGCATCCCGCGATCTGCAGTTCAGCGTAGAGGCAGGGTGGCGGGCGGACGAAACCGCGCGGATGCCTCAGAAGAGCGTCGGCTGCACCAGTTCGACGGGCAGGAGGCCCGTGAGGGTCACGCTGGCCGACTCGATCTCGGTCGCCTTCGAGGCGACGAGCAGCCGCTCGGCCACGGGCATCCACACGTCGAACGAAGCGCTGGAGTCGATGCCCTGGTACTTCTCACGAATGGGGCCGAGACCGGTCGGGCGCAGCTCCAGCTTGATGCCGGTCGCGCTGAGGCCGGCGCGGGTGGCGCGGTGGCAGACGCGTTCGACGCAGCCCTCGACGACCTCGACGGGCGTGCGATCCGCGCGGGCGTACCCGGATGTCGACGACTCGGAGGTGAGCGTCGTTCGGTGCCTGATGGGCGAGATCATGGCCTCGTCGGTGCCGGCGCGGATGCGCCACAGCCGTCTCGCCATGGCCGTGCCGCACACGCGGAGCAGCTCGTCGCGCGGGATGACGTCGACGTCGCCGATGCGCGCGACGCCGAGCTTGATGAGCCTCGCCTCGGTGCGGGATCCGATGCCCCAGACGTCGCCGATGGGCAGCTCCGTGCGCAGCTCGAGTTCGCGCACCGGGTCGATGACGTGCACCCCGTCGGGCTTCGCGTTGCGTGACGCGAGCTTCGCCATCAGCTTCGTGCGGCCGATGCCGACGCTGACCGGGATGCGCAGTTCGGTGGCGGCACGCCGTCGCAGCTCGTGCGCCACCTCGAGCGCTGCCTCTGGCGTCGTCGCTCCGACATCGAGGAACGCCTCCTCGATGGAGCCGGGCTCGATACCTCTGGCGACCGAGTCGAAGAGGGCGAAGAGCGCATCCCCCACCGCCTCGACCTCCTGCCGGTAGGACTCGACGAGGAGGATGCGCGGGCACAGCTCTCGCGCTTCGGTCACGAGCATGCCCGCGTGGATGCCGTACTCGCGGGCCGGGTAGTTGGCGCTCGCGATGAAGAGGTGCGCCACTGCGGCGACGGGCTTGGCCGCGAGCTCCGGCCGATCCCGCAGGGCGACCGACGCGAAGAACGCATCGGCGTCGGCATGGAGCAGGTACGAGTTCATGACCCCGCCATCGTACCTATGTTCTAGGTCAACTTCGAAGCACGCGCGCGTCGCGTGTCAGCCCCCTCGCTCGTGCGCCTGACACCGCGTAGTGTTATTGCAATTGCAATCGAGGGGGAGGCATCATGCGCGAACGATTCGCGACGATCGACTACCACACGGCCGGCGAGCCGTTCCGCATCGTCCCAGACCTCGGCATCCCGATCGACGGCGACGACGTCGCCAGCAGGCGCGTCTTCGCCGCAGCCTCCCCCGAGGTCGACCGTGCCCGTCGCCTCCTCTGCTTCGAACCGCGAGGTCACGCCGACATGTACGGCGGATTCATCGTCGAGCCGGACGATGCCGGCGCTCACCTCGGGGTGCTCTTCTGGCACAAGGACGGCTTCTCGACGGCCTGCGGACACGGCACGATCGCTCTCGGCGTGTGGGCGATCGAGAGCGGACTCGTGGCCGCCCACGAGAGCGGGACGACGGACGTCATCATCGACGTCCCCTCGGGGAGAGTGACGGCCCGGGTCCGCACAGCCGCCGATGGCACCGTCACCGGGGCCGACTTCATCAACGTGCCCGGGTACGTGCTCGCGCGACGGGTGCCCGTGCAGACATCCCGCGGTGACGTGCTCGCCGACATCACCTTCGCAGGGGCCATCTACGCGCAGGTCGACGCGACCGCGGTCGGGCTGTCCATCGAGCCGGAGGACGTGAGCGCGGTCATCGCGTTCGGCCGCGAGGTGAAGTGGCTCCTGAACGACTCGGCGCACGCCGAGCACCCGAGCGACCGACGCCTGAGCGGCATCTACGGCACGATCCTGTACTCGGACCACAGCGCGGACGGCGTCGTGCACCAGCGCAACGCGACGATCTTCGCGGACGGAGAGCTCGACCGCTCGCCGTGCGGGTCCGGCACGTGCGCGCGGGTCGCCACGCTGACCGAGGAGGGCACGCTGCCCGTCGGCGCAGAGCTGGTGCACGACTCGATCGTGGGCTCGCGGTTCCTGGCTCGGGTCGTGGCGGAAGGCGTCGAGGCCGGCCACCGGGCGACGACGACCCAGGTCTCCGGCATCGCCCACAAGACCGGGGAGCACGTCTTCGAGGTCGACCCGAGCGACGAGATGACCCCCGGGTTCGTGCTGCGATGAGCGCCGGCATCCCCTTCCTCGACGCGAGCGATGTCGAGGCCCTGCTCACGCCCACGGCAGCCGTGGATGCGCTGCGCCGTGCCCTCGCGGACGGCTTGCGTCCCGAGGCCGACCACGCGCGCATCTTCGAGCAGCTCGATGGCGGCGAGTTCCTGCTCATGCCCGCGGAGACGGCAACGAGCACCGGCATCAAAGTGCTCACGATCGCGCCCGACAACCCTGCGAGGGGCCTCGCGCGCATCCAGGGCCTCTACGTGCTGTTCGACTCGGCGACGCTCAGCCCGCGCGCGCTCATCGACGGGCCCGCGCTCACCGACATCCGCACGTCCGCGGTCTCGGTCGCGGCGATCAGGGATGCGCTCGAGCGTGACTCCGGAACGCTGGACATCGTCGTGTTCGGGGCGGGCCCGCAGGCCCGAGCGCACGTGCGCACCGTCCGCGCGGTGCTCGAGGGCACTCGACTCGTGGGCAGCGTCACCTCGGTGGTCCGCTCCCCCGCCCGCGTGACGACGGGTGCCGACTTCGATGCGGTCGTGGCGGCGGGCAGCGAGGAGGCCGTGGCCGCGACCCGTGCCGCGGGGCTCATCCTCTGCACGACGACCGCCTCGACTCCGCTGTTCGACGACGAGGTCGTGCGCGACGACGCGGTCGTCGTCGCCGTGGGCTCGCACTCGCCGGATGCGCGCGAGCTGCCGGGGGCCCTGCTCGGCCGGTCGGACGTGATCGTGGAGGACATCGGCGCGGCGCTCCGCGAGTGCGGCGACGTGGTGCTGGCGATCGACGAGGGGCACCTCGCTGCCGACGACCTCATCCCGATGGGCGACCTCGTGCGAGGCAGCCGCGGCCTTCGCGGCGGGCGGCCCGTCGTGTTCAAGAGCGCCGGCATGTCGTGGGAGGACCTCGTGCTCGCGCAGGCGATCGCCGACGCCGATGGGCGCCGAGGATGAGCCCGGCCGGCTCCAGCGATTCCGGCGGGGGCCGCCGAGATTCCGTGCGACAGCGGGTGGCGGCGGAGCTGCGGGCGGCGCTCGTCGGCGGGGAGCTCGCACCAGGCCAGGTCTACTCGGCGCCCGCCCTCGCCGCGCGCTTTGACTCGTCGGCGACCCCCGTGCGCGAGGCGATGCTCGACCTGGCGCGCGACGGGATGGTCGAGGTCGTTCCGAACACCGGCTTCCGGGTGACGGAGGTCACACGCGCGGAGCTCGACAACCTCGCGGAGGTGCGCCTGCTGCTCGAGGCGCCTGTCATGGGCGACATCGCCGAGTTCCGCAGCGACGACGACGCCACGCGCATCCGATCGCTTCGCCCTCTCGTGGAGGCGATGAAGCGGGCGGAGGAGGCCAACGACATGGTGGCCTACCTCACGGCCGACACCGAGTTCCACACCGCGTTCCTCGCCATTCACGGCAACCCCGAACTCGTGCAGATCGTGCGTCGCGCCCGCGAGCGCAGTCGCCTCCACAACCTGGTGCCGCTCGCCGAGGCTGGCCAGCTCACCGCATCCACCCTCGAGCACGAGCAGATGATCGAGGCGGCCCTCGACGGCGACCGCGAGCGGATGCAGAAGATCGTCGCGCGGCACATCGGGCACGTGCGGGGCGAGTGGGCAAAGGCGTGACGAGGCCGGCAGCATGCGCTGCCGGCCTCGCCTCGGACGTCAGTCGCGGCGCTTCTTGCCTGACACCTCGAAGTTCGTCTCGCGCGTGGTCTGGAACTCGACGTTCTTCGGCCGGTACGAGCGCACCCGTCCGACGATCGTGAAGGCGATGACGCCTGCCAGCACGATGTAGAGCGCGACGGCGATGGGACTCGAGAAGAAGACCGAGTAGTCGCCGCCTGAGCTGAGGAGCGCGTCCCGCACGTTCGTCTCCATGAGCGGCCCGAGCACCATCCCGATCATGAGCGGTGCGAGCGGGATGCCGAACCGGCGCATCGCGAAGCCGAGCAACGCCAGCAGCAGGAGCATCCAGAGGTCGAAGATAGAGGCGGACGTCGCGAAGATGCCCATCGCGCAGAACACTGCGATGCCCGGGTACAGGTACTGCTTCGGGATGTCGGCGAGCTTCGCCCAGAGCGGCGCGAGCGGCAGGTTGAGCAGCAGCAGCACGATCATGGCGATGAAGAAGCTCGCGAGCAGCCCCCAGACGAGGTCGGGCGCCCGCTCGAAGAGCAGTGGCCCAGGCTGGATGCCGTACTGCTGGAAGGCCGCGAGCATGATCGCCGCGGTCGAGGAGACCGGGAGGCCGAGGGCGAGCAGCGAGGCCATGGCGGTGCCCGTCGTCGCGTTGCCTGCCGCTTCCGGCGCGGCAAGACCGCGGATGGCGCCCATGCCGAACTCGGGATCCTTCCGGCGGCTGTCGATCTTCTTCTCCAGGCTGTAGGCCATGAACGTCGGCACCTCAGAACCGCCGACGGGGATGACGCCGAAGGGCAGGCCGATACCCGTCCCTCGGATCCACGCTGGGAGCGCGTTGAAGAACTCGACGCGTGAGAGGCGCGGCGTGCGGCTCGACATCATCGAGACGTTCGCCGGCTCGCGGCGGGCCCGGGAGGCGACACGGAAGACCTCGCCGAGCGCGAGCACGGCGACGGTCACCGTGACGAGCGAGATGCCGTCGAACAGCTCGGGCACGCCAGCCGTGAAGCGCTCCGTGCCCGTGACCGAGTCGATGCCGATGACGGAGATGCCGAGCCCGAGCGTGAGGCTCGCCAGTCCTGCCACCACCGACTCGGCGACGATCGAGGACGTGGCGATGAACGCGAAGAGCGCGAGGGCGACGTACTCGGCTGGCCCGAAGTTCGACGAGAGCTCCGCCAGCGCCGGTGCGAGGAAGACGACCGCGATCGAGGAGACGAAGCCGCCGATGAAGGCGCCGATGGCCGCCGTCGCGAGGGCCTGTGGCGCCCGCCCGGCCTTCGCCATGGCATGCCCCTCGAACGTCGACGCGATCGCCGACGAGGACCCTGGCGTGTTCATGAGGATGGCCATCGTGGAGTCGCCGAAGAGGCCGCCGAAGTAGACGCCGGCGAAGAGAATGAACGCCCCGGTCGGGTCGAGCGCGAACGTCATCGGCAGCAGCAGCGCGACCGCCATGGATGAACCCAGGCCGGGGAGGACGCCGACGGCGGTGCCGAGGAGGCAGCCGATGAGCACCCACATGAGGTTGATCGGGGTCAGCGCCCCTTCGAAGCCGCCGAGGAGGCTGTTGATGATGTCCATGTCAGATCCCTCCGCCGAAGATCGATCCGGCTGGCAGGTTCACCGAGAGGAGCCCGGCGAACAGCAGGTACAGCACTGATGAGAAGGTGAGCGAGACGAGGATGTCCCGCACGGGGGTGGGTGACGCGAACGCTCGCGCCATGGTCCAGAACAGCAGGCCGGCCGCGATGATCCAGCCGAGCGGCTGCAGCAGCAGTATGAAGGCCACGAACCCGCCGACGGCCCACGCGACGCGGGACCAGTCGCTGTACCAGCGCGGACCGCCCTGGCCGAGCACGCTGATCTCCGCGGTGCGGAGGTCGCTGTGCACGTCCTCCGGCAGCTGCGGCTTGCGGATGATGCCGATGGCCAGCAGCACCGCGAACAGGTAGAGGAGCGCGATGATCGCGCCGGGGAAGAACCCGGGGCCGGGTGGGTCCGTGTCCGGCGCGACGTCCATGGTCAGCTGCCCGTAGAGGAGGTAGCTGGCGGAGGCCGCCAGGATGCCGGGGAAGATGAGCCCGGACCGGCCGGTCCACCAGCTCTGCTGGGCGCCTCCGGTGTCGAAGTCGTCGAGATGCGTCTCGGTGTGTGCGGTCACAGTCCCAGCTCCTCAAGCAGTGCCTCGGTTCGCGCCATGTCCTCGACGAGGAAGGCGTCGAGCTCCGGCCCCGTCAGCCAGGAGTCCTCCCAGCTCAGGCGAGTCAGCACTTCCTGCCATTCGTCGCTCTCGCGCAGCTCGCTGAAGATCTCGAGCTGCTGCTGGAAGGCCTCATCGCTGACCCCCGGGGCCGCGAGGAGTCCGCGCCAGTTGGCCACCTCGACGTCGTACCCCTGCGACATGATCGTCGGGATGTCGACACCCTCCAGCTCCTCCGCCCCGCTGACCGCGAGCGCGCGCACTCGACCGGCCTCGATCTGGTCGGAGACGTCGTTGTAGCCGGTGGCGACCGCGTCTACCGTTCCATTGAGCAGCGCCTGGATGGCCTCGCCACCGCCCGACTTCGGGATGTACGTCAGCTCCGCAGGCTGGATGCCAGCGGCCTGCGCGAGCTCGGCGATGAGGAGGTGGTCGATGGTGCCGGCTGAGCCGCCCGACCACGGGATGGACTTCGGGTCGGCAGCCCACGCATCCACGAGCTCCTCGAGGGTCGTGTACGGGGAGTCGGCCGGCACGATGATCACGTCGTAGTCCTCGGCGAACTTCGCAACCGGCTGGACGTCGTCGAAGCCGACCGGTGAATCGTTGAGCGCGATGCCGCCGGTCATTCCCGACCCGGTCACGAGGAGGGTGTCGCTGCGGCCCGTCATCGTCGTGAACGTGCCGAGCCCGATCGTTCCGGCGGCACCCGGGATGTTGACGACCTGCACGTTGCCGACGAGGCCAGTCGCCCGCAGTGCCTGCTGCTGCTCGCGGGCGAAGCCGTCCCAGCCGCCTCCAGGACCGGCTGGAGCGATGAGCGTGAGGTTCGCGCTGACGTCCTCCGCCGCCGATGAACGGCTGATGGAGAGCGCCGTGGCCGAGGCGACGATCGCGACGGCACAGACTCCGACGACGACGTTCACGACGCGTCGGAGCGGTGTTCTGGGTGTCTTGGACATGAAACTCCGTTGTTTCCTGTGGGGAGGGTGGCGTGGGCGGTTCAGCCCGTTGGTGTGGTGAGGACGACGACGCCGTCCTCATCGGCGGCGAGGAACTCCCCCGGTCGGAACACGACCGAGCCGAACTCGACCTCGACGTCCCGCTCACCGAGGCCGTTCTTCGTCGAGCGCCGCGGGTTCGTGCCGATCGCCTTGACGCCGATGGGCAGCGCGGCGAGTTCCTCGGTGTCTCGGACGACGCCGTTCACGACGAGCCCCGCCCAGCCGTTGGCCGCGGCCCTCGCGACCATGTTCCCGCCCGCCATCGCGGCGTGCAGCGACCCTCCGGCGTCGACGACCAGCACGCGGGCGTCGCCAGGCTCCTCGACGATGGCCTTCAGCTGGAGGTTGTCGACGGGAGAGCGGAACGTCGCGATGCGTCCGGAGAACCGAATAAGTCCGCCGAGGTCGCGGAGCTGCACGTCGCACGACTGGATGCTGTCCTCGTGCTCGTCGACGAGATCGGTTGTGCTCACGTGGGCACTGTCTGCCATCTTCATTCGCCCTTCTCGGAGGTTGCCAGGTTCTGCTCGTGGCGCGAGGCCGCCCGCTCGAGCGCGTACGGCAGCACGCCGCCCGAACGGAGGTAGCGCTGCTCGAGCGAGGTGTCGACGCGTGCGCGCACGGCAAACGAGGTGACCGCACTGGTCTCGGGATGCACCGCCACCACCTCGAGACGGTCGGGCACGTCGGCGTCGGCCGCGAGGCCGTGGATGCTGAAGCACTCGCTGCCGTCGAGCCCCAGCGTGTCGGCGTTCGTCCCGTCCTCGAACTGCAGCGGGAGCACGCCCATGCCGACCAGGTTGGAGCGGTGGATGCGCTCGAAGGACTGCGCGATCACGGCCCGGACCCCCAGCAGGCGGGTGACCTTCGCGGCCCAGTCCCGGGACGACCCGGTTCCGTACTCACGCCCGGCGAGCACGATGAGCGGCACCCCCGCGTCGGCCGCGGCGTCTGCGACGGCATGGATCTCGCGGATGGGCGCCGTCGCCGCGGGCTCACCCGCGAGGAAGTCGCGGGTGCTCCCGCCGTTGCCTGCTGGCACCAGGCGGTTGACGAGGCGGGTGTTCGTGAACCCGCCGAGCTTCATGACGCGCCAGTTGCCGCGCCGCGAGGCGTAGCTGCTCAGGTCTCGGGCGCCGACCCCGAGCTCGGTCAGGTGTCGGCCCGCCGCGCTGGCGGCCGGGATGCGCCCCGCGGGGCAGATGTGGTCGGTCGTCACCGAGTCCTCGAGGAACATGAGCACTCTCGCGCCCTCGATGTCGGCGCCGCCCGCGGCGGCCCCGAGCTCGAGGAAGGGCGGCCGCTGCAGGTAGGTCGAATCCGCCTCCCAGTCGAAGCCGTCGCCGCCAGGAGCATCCAGACCCTGCCAGTTCTCGTCGCCGTCGAAGATGGTCGAGTAGGCGTCGGTGTACATCTCGGGGTCGATGGAGCTCGAGACGGCCTGCTGGATCTCCTGGTCGCTTGGCCAGATGTCGGCGAGGTGGACCGGGGCCCCCGCCCCGTCGTACCCGAGCGGGTCCCGGGTCAGGTCGACGTGCATCGTGCCGGCGAGCGCGTAGGCGACGACCAGCGGGGGCGAGGTCAGGAAGTTCATGCCGACGTCGTTGTTGATGCGGCCGTCGAAGTTGCGGTTGCCCGACAGCACGGAGGCGACGACGATGCCGTCCTGCTCGACACCGCTGAGCACCTCGGGGAGGAGGTCACCCGAGTTGCCGATGCAGGTCATGCAGCCGAACCCGACGAGCCCGAACCCGAGCTCCTCGAGCGGCGACATGAGGCCGGCCTTCGCGAGATAGTCGGTGACGACACGAGACCCGGGTGCGAGGCTCGTCTTGACCCACGACTTCGACTGCAGGCCGCGCGCCCTGGCGTTTCGAGCGAGCAGTCCGGCGGCCATCATGACCGCAGGGTTCGACGTGTTGGTGCAGGAGGTGATGGAGGCGATCGCGACGGCGCCGTCTGGAACGGCACGCTCGCCCTCGACGGAGGTGAGCGGCGCGACCTGGTGGGCTTCCGCGAGGGCACGCGCAGTCGCGGCGGGCGCATCTGCCAGCTCGATGCGGTCCTGCGGGCGCCGCGGGCCCGCCAGGCTCGGCGTGATGCTGTCGAGATCGACGACGACCCGACGGTTGTACTCGGCAGGGTTGGCGGGGTCGCTCCAGAGCCCCTGTGCCCGAGCGTAGGTCTCCACGAGGCTCGCCTGCCGCTCGCTCCTCCCCGTCATGAGCAGGAACTCGATCGTCGCGTCGTCGCTCGGGAAGATCGCGGAGGTGGAGCCGAACTCGGGACTCATGTTGGCGATCGTGCAGCGCGTCGCGAGCGAGACCTCCGCGACCCCCGACCCGTGGAACTCGACAATGTTCCCGACGACGCCGAGTGCCCGCATCCGCTCGGTGAGCGTCAGAACCAGGTCCGTCGCCGTCACGCCTGGTCGAAGGCGCCCGATGAGCTCGACGCCCACGACGGGCGGAATGAGCATTGTGACGGGCTCGCCCAGCATGGCGGCCTCCGCCTCGATGCCGCCGACGCCCCACGCCAGGACGGAGAGGCCGTTCACCATCGTGGTGTGGGAGTCGGTGCCCGCGACGGTGTCGGGGAACGCGCGGCCGTCGCGCACCGTGACGACGTCGGCGAGATACTCGACGTTGACCTGGTGCATGATGCCAGCTCCCGGCGGGACGACCTCCAGCCCGGAGAAGGCCTCGCGGCCCCACTTGATGAAGCGGTAGCGCTCGGCGTTGCGCTCATACTCGCGGCGCACGTTGAGTGCTGGGGCATCCGGCCGTGCGAAGAAGTCGGTGACGACGGAGTGATCGACGGTCAGCTGCGCTGGAACCTGAGTGTCGAGCAGCCCTGGGTCCATGCCCCTGGCCGCGAAGGCGTCTCGCATCGCCGCCAGGTCGGTGAGCACGGGCACGCCGTTGGTGTCGTGCAGGAAGACGCGAGAGGGATGGAACGCGATATCGTGCGTGCCAGCTCCCCCGGAGACGAGCGCGTCGATGTCACGTTGCGTCACGACTTCACCGTCCTGGTGCCTGAGCAGGTTCTCGAGGATGATGCGGTGCGCGAACGGCAGTCGTTCCGCACCGGGGACCGCCGCGAGGGGCCAGATCTCGAGGTCGCCGTATGCGGTGGCGAGGACCGTCGTCGTCTCGGCGTCCGTCAGCACGCTTCCTCCGTCTCGTCCCACGTCGTAGGTTATAGGCTCGATGCTACACGATGCCGTGGTAGTTGCTACCATCGGCGTATGCCCGCCCCTGCATCCCCACTGCAGCCGCTGTTCCGAAGTAAGAGCGAACTCGCCTACGAGGAACTCCGCCGCCGCATCCTGACCGGTGTCATCGAACCGGGTGACGTCATCGGGCAGACGAAGCTGGCCGCCGAACTCGGCCTGAGCACGACCCCGCTGCGGGAAGCCCTCAAACGCCTGTCCACCGAAGGACTCGTCGAGCTCGGTTCGCACCGGGATGCCCGGGTCGTCCCGCTCTCCCAAGCGGAGGCACAGAACCTGTACGAAGTGCGCGCTGCCGCCGACCCCCTCGCATGCGGTCTCGCAGCGGAACGCAGAGACGACGCCGACATCGCGCGCATCGATGCGGCACTCAGCGAACTCGAACCGCTCACCGGGGTCGCGTCCCCGGACGCGCTTGACGCCCACCGCCGCTTCCACCTCGCCATCTATGAGGCCGCCGCCAACCCGACACTCCTCGGCATCCTCGAGGGACTCTGGGACAAGACCGACCTCTACCGACAGCGGGCGCTGCGCGCCTGGTCCCCGACGGCGGAGGACCGGGCACGGGTGCACCGGCAGCACACCGCCCTCCGAGACGCGATCGTCGCCGGCGATCCGGAGCTGGCCCGCGAGCGCTCCCGCAAGCACATCACGCACAGCCTCGGGCGTCGCGCGATCGGCACCCTCGAGCCGAGCGCTGCGCGCGACTCCGAGACCGCGGAGTGACACGCCCGTCGGAGGTGCGCTGAATGCCGGGCACACCCGGCTCGCGGTGGCCGTGGATCATCGTGCACGCCGTGCTCATCCAGGTGCTCACGTACGCGGTTCGCCCCGGACTCTCGTTCGCAGTGCTCGAAGCCGGCGGGCAGGAAGCCGTCATCGGCCTGCTCGCTACGTCGTTCGCGCTCCCAGCTCTCCTCCTCGCCCTGCCAGCCGGTCGGCTCACGGATGGGCGCGGTGAGCGCACCATCGCGGTGCTCGGCAGCGTCCTGCTCGTCGCCGCGATCAGCATCGCGCTGGTGTCACTGCAGAGCGTCGCAGGCCTCATGGTCGCGGCCCTCGTCCTCGGCGTCGGACATCTGCTCAGCATCATCAGCGAGCAGACCGCAGTCGCCAATCGCTCGAAGGTGGGGTCTCGGGAGTCGGCGTTCGGGCTCTACACGCTCGCCGCATCCATCGGCCAGACGCTCGGCCCGCTGCTGCTGGCCATCCCGAACCCCGCCGGCCCTGGCCCGAACCTCTCGCTCGTGTTCTGGTGCGCCGTGGGAGCCGCCGTCCTGCTCGGCGTCGCCAGCCTCTTCCTGGGGAGCGGGTCGCGAGGCGCCAGCACCGCGAAGCGGCCGGGGTCGTTCGCGTCGAGCCGGAAGATCCTGCGCGAGCCAGGCGCGTTCCGGGCCGTCGTCGCGGGCGGGATCGCCATCGCCTCCGTCGACGTGACGCTCGCGTTCTGGCCCGCGCTCAGCACGCAGCCTGGTATCTCCGCGGCGCTCGTGAGCCTCATGCTGACGAGCCGCGCCCTCGCGACGCTCGCCTCCCGAGCGGCCCTCCCCGCGCTCAGTCGACGGCTCTCCCGACGCATGCTGCTGCTGATCTCGCTGGGAGCGGCGGCGGTGACGCTCGCCCTCACGGGCCTCCCGATCGGCCCGATCTGGCTCGTCGTCGCGGCCGTGCTCTACGGGTTCGCGATCGGTGTCACGCAGCCCATCACGATGGCCTGGCTCACCGACGTGGCGCCGGAAGATCAGCGCGGCCTCGCTCTCTCGCTCCGACTCGTCGGCAATCGGCTCGCACAGTCGCTCATCCCGGCCGGGGCTGGGCTTCTCACCCCGCTCACCGGGGGCGGCGGGGTGCTCGTCGCCATCGGCGCCTCGCTCGCGGCCGCCGCCACCGTCGCCTACACGCAGAAGAAACGCGAGTAGGCGCCGGTCAGTGCCGCCCCGTTCAACCGAAGAACCCCGGTGTCCACCTCGAGGGCGCATCCTCGAGGTGACCACCGGGGTCTCCGCTCTGTCGCCCCGCGCCGCCAACGACGTGGCGGCGCGGGAACTCTAGACGCCGGCGGGCTCGCGCTTCCCGAGGCGAACCTTCTTGACGGCGCGTTCCGTCTCGAGGTCGTCGTCGCTGTACCCGAAGAAGTAGGTGAGCGTGAACGAGACCACGAGTGCAGCCGTGGAGGCGATGAGGAATCCGAAGAAGCTGTGGTCGAGCCCTGCAGGGTTCACGAACGACGGGAAGCCGACGAACGCTCCCGTGAAGCCGTACATGTTCACATCCATGAGCCCCGTGAGGAAGCCGCCGACCGCGCCACCGGCGGACGCGGTGATGAAGACCCGACCGTACTTGAGGTTCAAGCCGTACATCGCCGGTTCCGTGATGCCGCAGAACGCTGAGATGGTCGCGGGGCCCGCGAGGGTCTTGATCTTCTGGCTGCGCGTGCGGATCCAGATCGCCAGCGCGCCGCCACCCTGCGCCACCATGGTCGCCGAGATGATCGCGTTGAGCGGCGACGATCCGTCGATCGCGATCTGCGAGGCGACGAGCGGGATGACCGCCCAGTGCAGGCCGAAGATGACGAGGCACTGGTAGAGGGCGCCGATGATGAGGCCAGCGATTGCGTAGTTGACCTCGAGCACGCCGTTGATGCCGTTCGCGATGCCGCCCGAGATGGTCATGATGATGGGGCCGAAGACCACGAGCATGACGGTCGAGATGATGAAGACCTCGAGCAGCGGTGCGAAGATCATCCGCACGACCGCCGGAATGTGCTTCTTGAGCTGCGGCTCGAGCAGCGACGCGAGGTAGGCGGCGACGATGATCGGGAAGATCGAGTACGCGTAGGCGTTGCCCTGCGGGAGCGCCACGGGGATGCCGAAGAAGTCGGCGTTGAAGATCGTGTTGCCGAGCTGGCTGACGACCGTGTAGCCATCGGCCTCAGGGTCCGACATCGACACGACCGAGGGGAACACGAGCACGCCGCCGATGATGGCGACGATGATGGGGTCGGAGCCGAACCTGCGTGCCGCCGTGAACCCGATGATGATGGGCAGGAAGTAGAACATCGACGACGACATCGCGTCGATGAGCGCGTAGGTCGAGCTGTCGCTCGCGACGACCCCGAACTGCGTCAGCAGGGCCAGGATGCCCTTCAGGATTCCGGATGCGGCGAGCAGCCCGATCACGGGGATCATCGAGCCGGTGATGACGCCGATGAGCGAGCTGAAGCCGAACTGGAACCACCCGACGACGGTCGTCGGCCGCTCGACCGGCTCGTCGTCGGGCGACGCCTCCCCCGTGCCGCCGATGACACCGACCACGGCGTCGTAGACGTCTTCCACGGCCGGGCCGATGACGACCTGGTACTGGCCGCCTGCCTTGATGACGTCGATGACGCCGTCGAGGTTCTTGACGAGGTCGTCGTTGGCCGCTTCCGTGTCCTTCAGCGTGAAGCGCACGCGGGTGATGCAGTGGACGACGTTGCGGATGTTGTCCTTGCCGCCGATGCCCTCGACGATGTCGTAGGCGAGGGCGTCGAATCCGGTCGCGCCGGAGGCGTGCCCGGTGGCCGCGGCGGTCTTCGCAGTCGCGGGCGAAGCCGCGCTCTGCGCTGACACCTCCGTGGGTGCCGCTGCCGCCGGCGCATCCGCTGTCGCCGGCGCTGCCGCATCCTGCTCGGGGATGTCGAGGGTCGCGGCCCGCTCGCCGAGCCCGATGGGGCCGGTCGCGGCTTCGACGGAGCCCTTCTTCTGGGCCAGGTTGAGGAAGATCACCATGGTCATGGTGCTCTTGCCCGCGATTTCGACGGCTGCGAGGTCCATGCGCCCGAGCGGCTGCCCGGCCTCGACGCGGTCGTCGACGTCGACGTGCATCGAGAAGGGCGCTCCCTCGAGCTCGACCGTGTCGATGCCCATGTGCACGAGCACCTCGAGGCCGTCGTCAGTCCGGATCCCGAAGGCGTGAGCGGTCTTGGCGACCATGATGACGGTTCCGCTGCACGGCGCGACGACATCGTCTGCGTTGGGCGCGACGGCGAACCCATCACCCATGGCCTTCGAGGCGAACATGGGGTCTGGGACATCGGCGATGGCGACCATCGTGCCGGCGAGCGGCGCGACGATGCCTCCGCTGAGTTCGGTCTGGGACATTGCTGCTCCTAGCGTTCGGAAGGTTCGAGGAGGATCGCGAGCGCCTCGTACGGCGCGAGCTCGACGTCGGGCGAGCTCGGTGCGGTGGCGCGGTCGGTGGTGGAGACGAGCACGCGACCCGAGGTGAACTCGGCCGGCACGTCGATGCGCGTCGGGCTGTCGAGGAAGTTCGCCAGGACGAGCAGGCGCGTCTCGCCGAGCGTGCGCTCGTAGGCGAAGACGTGCGGGTGCTCTGGCGCATACCCGGCTATCCGGCCGTGGCTGATGACGGGGTGCGCCTTCCGCAGCTCGATGAGTCGGCGGTAGTAGGGCAGGATGCGCCCGTTCCGTTCCTCGGCAGCCACGTTGATGAGGTCTGCGTTCGTGGGCCGGAGCCACGGCCTGCCCGAGGTGAAGCCGGCGGTGGGGCCGGGCTCCCACTGCATGGGGGTGCGGGCGTTGTCTCTGGCCTTGGCGCGGACGATCTGCAGCGCATCCTCGTCCGACATGCCGGTGCCGACGAGCGCCGTGTGCGCGTTGACCGCCTCGACGTCGACGTAGTCGTCGATCGACGTGTACTCGGGGTCGGTCATGCCGATCTCCTCCCCCATGTACACGTACGGTGTGCCGCGGAACAGGTGCAGGAGCGTGGCGTGCATCATCGCCGACTCGACCCGGAACCGGCCCGCGTCACCGAAGCGGTTGAGCGCGCGAGGCTGGTCGTGGTTGTTCCAGAACAGCGCGTTCCAGCCGCCGCCAGCCTGCATCCCGTCGGCCCACTCCATGAGCACACGGCGCAGCTCGTCGAGCTCGAAACGCCCGACCGACCACTTCTTGCCGTCGATGTAGTCGACCTTGAGGTGGTGGAAGTTGAACACCATGGAGAGGGCCCCGGATTCGGGATGCGAGTACTCGACGCAGCGCTCGATCGAGGTCGAGGACATCTCGCCGACCGTGACGCATCCGGCGTCCCTGCCGTAGGAGGCCTCCGCCAGCTCGCGCAGGAACGTCGTGACGAGCTCGCCGTCGGTGTACAGGTACCGGTCGTCGGCACCCTCGGGCGCTGAGGGCAGGTCGACGGGCTTGGAGATGAGGTTGATGACGTCGAAGCGGAAGCCGCGCACGCCCTTCAGGCGCCAGAACTCGACGATCTTGGCCATCTCGAGGCGCACCCGAGGGTTGTGCCAGTTGAGGTCCGCCTGCGTGCGGTCGAAGAGGTGCAGGTAGTACTCGTCGGTGTCGCCGAAGCGGTCCCACGCCGCTCCCCCGAATTTCGAGACCCAGTTGTTCGGGGGGCCACCGTCTTCGCCCGCCGGCCGCACGAAGTAGAAGTCGCGGTACTCGTCGTCGCCCGCGA
Source organism: Pseudoclavibacter sp. RFBA6 (assembly GCF_002931575.1). Taxonomy (NCBI): domain Bacteria; kingdom Bacillati; phylum Actinomycetota; class Actinomycetes; order Micrococcales; family Microbacteriaceae; genus Pseudoclavibacter; species Pseudoclavibacter sp. RFBA6. The sequence goes on from NZ_PSUA01000013.1 coordinate 43,960, forward strand.
GCGCCCGCTGGAACCACTCGTGCTCCGTCGACGTGTGGTTGAGCACCATGTCGAGCATCACGTCGATGCCCTCTGCCCTGAGGCCGGCGACGAGCTCCTCGAAGTCCGCCATCGTGCCCATCTCAGGGTCGATGCGGTAGTAGTCGGAGATGTCGTAGCCGTTGTCGGCCTGCGGCGACGCGAAGAACGGGTTGAACCAGACCATGTCGACGCCGAGCGACGCGATGTACGGGATCTTCCGGATCACACCGCGGAGGTCGCCGACGCCGCTGCCCGTGGAGTCGAGGAAGGACTTCGGGTAGATCTGGTAGACGGTGCTCTGCTGGAAGCCGCCGTTGGATTCAGTACGCATCGGCAGAAGCCTAGGACCGCGGTCGACGTGATTCGGCGCGGTTGCGCGACTGTTGCGTGTCTTTGCGCAACAAGCCGGGGCACCCCGCAATACCGCGAAGCGTGCGCTATCTCGCGGTCGGGTGCCCCGTCGATTCGCGGATGACGAGGCGCGTCTCGAGTGTGACCGCCTCGCTCGGCGGGTCGCCCTGCAGGGCGCGCAACGCCATCGACGCGGCCAGGTGTCCCTGCTGGCGAGCTGGTTGAGCGATCGTGGTGAGGTGCATGAGGCTCGCGATGGGGCTGTCGTCGACGCCGATGATCGAGAGGTCCTGCGGGATCCGGACCCCGGCCTTGCGGAACGCGGACATCATGCCGGAGGCGAGGTCGTCGGACGACGCGAAGACCGCGTCGGGCAGTCGCTCCCCGGCCAGCAGCTGCTCCGCGGCGACCTGGCCCGCCGTCGGGCCGAACGGCACCTGCACCTGCCAGCTCGGATCCAGTCCGGCTCGCTGCATGCGCGACTCGAAGCCCTCTGCTCGGCGGCGGGAGGCGTTGCCGGGCGTGCCCTCGTGGTCGGTGCTCGACGCGTAGACGATGCTCGTGCATCCGCCGTTGATGAGGGAGTTCGTGGCCTGCTGGCCGACGACGACGTCGTCGATGCCGACGCTCGCGATGCCCTCGACGACGGATCCCGCCACGACGACGGGAACGCCGAGGCGTCGCACGTCAGGGACCGGCATGCGATGCGGCATCGGCACGAGCACCACGACGTCGCTGCTGCGGGAGAGCGCGGTGGCTTCGAAGAGCTTCGCCCGCTCGCGCCCGGAGAGACCCTGGTAGACGGTGAGCGTCGCGCCCGTCGGGGTGAGCACGTCGTGCAGCCCAGCGAGGATGGAGCCGAAGACCCAGCGGTCGGGCTCTGGGATGACAGCCGTGATCCGCCCGGCGGTTCGCGCATCCCGGTTCTGCTCCCGGCCGGCATCGTCGGCCAGGTACCCCCGGGCCCGCGCGATCCTGCGGATCTCCGCGCGCTTCGCAGTGGACACACCGGGCACGCCGCTGAGCGCCCGGGAGACGGTGGAGACGGAGACGCCCGCGGCGGCGGCGATGCCGGCCATGCCCACGGGCGAGGTGTCTTCTGGCTCCATGATCGCGACTATAGCCGTTCGGATACGGGCAAGAACCTCGCCCGGAGCGCCCACGTGAGCGCCGCGACGAACATCGGGCCGCCCGCTCCACGAGGAGCAGACGGCCCGAGTTCACGGTGCCGACGTGACTAGTGCCCCGCGGCGTCCTCCTCGTAATCGGTCTTCGGCAGCAGCCACCCGCGGTCAGGCGCGATCGTGACGCGGACGCAGTCCATAGGCCGGAGGATGTCCTCGACGGAGGGGTCGGACACCTGCGCGACGATGGTGCCGGTGTCCGTCTCGATCTCGTACTCGACGCTGTCGCCGTGGAAGATCGCGTTGAGCACGCGACCGATGTCCCCGTGCACGTCTGCCGCTTCCACCCGCTCCGAGAGGCGAACCGACTCCGGCCTGATCATGAGCAGCACCTCGGTGTCGATCGTGACCCCGTCCTGGCAGTCGGTCTCGAACTCGCGCCCGAGCGCGACGACGCGTGCTCGGCCGTTGCCCGGCTCGGCAAGCAGGGTGGCATCGAGGAAGGTGGCGCGGCCGATGAAGTCGGCCACGAACACTGACTCCGGGCGACGGTAGACGGTGTCCGGCACGTCCACCTGCTCGATCCGGCCCCGGTTCATCACGACGATCCGGTCGGAGAGCGTCATCGCCTCATCCTGGTCGTGGGTGACGAAGATGCTCGTGATGCCGAGGCGACGCTGGAGGCGCCGGATCTCGTTGCGCATGAGCACGCGCAGCTTCGCGTCGAGGTTCGACAGGGGCTCGTCGAAGAGGAGCACCTTCGGCCGCATGACCAGGGCTCTGGCGAGGGCGACGCGCTGCTGCTGGCCGCCGGAGAGCTGGTGAGGGGCCCGGTCGGCGAAGTTCATGAGGTTCATGATCGTGAGGACGGTGTCGACCTCCTCGCGCATCCGCGCCGCCGGCATCTTCTTGAGCTTCAGCCCGTACGAGACGTTCTCGCGCACCGACAGGTGCGGGAACAGCGCGTACGACTGGAACACCATCGACATGGGTCGCTGGTTGGGGGCGACGCGGATCATGTCGGCCCCATCGAGCTCCAGCTCACCGGAGGTCGGCTCCTCGAAGCCGGCGATCATGCGCAGCGTCGAGGTCTTGCCGCAGCCCGAGGGGCCCAGGAGGGTGATGAACTCCCCAGGCTCGATCTCGAGGTCGATGGAGTCGACGGCGAGCGGATCGTCGGACCTCGTGCCGTACCGCTTCGTCAGCTTGCGGAGCGTGATGCGGCCGAGCGCGGCCTCTGGGTCGATGCCGACGGCCTCGGCGAGGCCATCGACGGAGTCAACGACGGTGTGTGCGACCACGGAAGATCACCTTTCGGACGAGGAAGTTGATGATGAGGATGAGCGTCAGCACGATGAGGATGAGCACCGTGCAGTACGCGAACGCGTTCCCGAATCGGCCGGAGTCGACCTCGGCGAGGATCTGCGAGGTCATGATCTTGATGCCGGGCGTGGTCAGGAACACGATGGGCGACAGAGTCGTCATCGACCGCGCGAAGGCGAACGTGAGGCCAGTGAGGAGGGCCGACTGGATGAGCGGCAGCGTGACCTTGCGGAACGTCGTGCCGGATCCCGCGCCGAGCGAGGTGGAGGCCTCCTCGATGGCGGGGTGGATCTGGTTGAGAGCCGCGATGCCCGAGCGCTGACCGGACGGCAGCGATCTCGTGATGTAGACCATCACGATCGCGATGCCACCGGCGAAGGCGGCGCTGCCCCCCGCGAGCGCCGGCAGGATCTGCACGCCGAAGATCGTCGTCGGCGTGATGTAGCTGAGCGCGTAGCCGATGCCGAGCACCGTCCCGGGCACGGCGAGCCCGAGCATCCCCACGAAGTCGAGGATGCCAGCCGTGCGCCGAAGCTTGCGCACCACGAGCCAGGCGATGAGCATGCCGAGGATTCCCGCGATGGGTGCCGCGATGAGGGCCAGGGTCGCCGTGTCGGTCATGGCCTTCGAGCCAATGCCCGTGAGCACGAACTGGAAGTGCTCGAGGGTGAACTCGTTGTTCACGCCCGGCACCTTCATGAAGCCGCCGGACAGCACGGTCAGGTAGATGGTGACGATGAGCGCGCTGATCGAGCCGACGAGCAGGAGGATGGGCACGCGGATGCTCGCGGCCGTGATCTGCTCGGACCGCCCGGTGGGCTTCCCTGTCACGGTCACCACGCTCCGCTTGGAGACCCAGTAGCGCTGCACGAGGAACACGAGGAGCGCTGGGACGAGGATGGTGAGCGAGTAGGCGGCGCCGGCACTCGTGTTGTAGTCGCCCGTGACCGCGAGGTACGCCCTGCTGGCGAGGACCGTGTAGTCACCTCCCAGGACGAGCGGGTTTGCGAGGTCGGCGATGGACTCCACGAACAGCAGCAGGAAGGACCCTGCGAAGCCCGGGACGAGCATGGGGATGGTGACGGAGAAGAACACCTTGAGCTTGCTCGCGCCGAGACCGGCGGCAGCCTCGTCGAGGCTCGGGTCGAGCGACTCGAGCATGCCCCGGAAGTTCATGTAGGCGACAGGGAAGAAGGAGAGGGAGAGGACGATCACGAGGCCGGTGAGGCCGTAGATGTCGCCCTTGATGCCGAAGATGCCGTTGCTGATCGCGCCGTTGCGCCCGAAGAGCGTGATGACGGCGGTCGCGACCGCGAAGGGCGGTGCGACGATCGGGACCATCGCGAGCAGGTGCAGCGCTCGCTTGCCGCGGAATGCGACCCGCACCTGGGCGAAGGCGAACAGGAAGCCGATGATCGTCCCCACCACGCCGACGATGAGCCCGAGGGTGAGGGTGTTGAGGATGATCCGGTGGTTGACGGGGTCGGTGACGATGCTGCCGAGCACGGCGAGGCCGTCCGGGGCGAACGCCGCAGAGAGGAGGCTCACCACCGGGTAGCCGATGAGCAGCAGGAGGATGAGGGCGACGACGAGACCGAGGATCACGACGCTGCGGTCTGCGCGAGCGCGAGTTCGGGGAGCTGGGCGCTTGCCGCGCCTGGCGGCAGCAGGGGTCGCGGGCGGCGTGACGCCGCCCGCGACTGCTTCGAGTGTGGAAGTCATTGCTCGTCTGCGCTTCTACTCCTTCGGAGCAGGCGCCACCTCCGCGTCGAACCGGCCCGTGAGCTCGTTGCGTGCCTTGCCGGCCGCGTCGATGTCGGCGTGCACGAGCTTGAGCGTGTCGAAGTCGACCATGTCCTCGGTGATCGTCGCGTCGGGGTTCGTCGGCACGCTGTAGCTGCCGACCGTCGCGGCGAGGTCCTGCGCCTCGGCCGTCAGCGTCCAGTCGATGAACGCCTTGGCACCCTCGGGGTTCTTGGCGTTCTTGATGAGGGACACGGCGCCGACCTCGTAGCCGGTTCCCTCGGACGGGAACGTCGTCTCGAGGTTCGTGAAGCCCTCGTTCACGAACTTCTGACAGTCCTGGGCGAAGATCACGCCGGTGGCGACCTCGCCGCGGCCCGCCATCTGGCCGGGGGCGCTGCCGCTCTTGGAGTACTGAAGGATGTTCGAGTGGAGCTTCCCGAAGAAGTCGATCGCCGCATCCTGGTCGCCGTCGTTCAGCTCGACCTCGGTCCACAGCGCCTGGTAGGCGGTGCCTGAGGTTCCGGGGTGGGCCATCGCGATGTTGCCTTTGAACCTGGGGTCGAGCAGGTCCTCCCATGAGGTGGGCGCCTCGGCCCCGATCTCCTCGAGTACGTCCGTGTTCGAGCAGAAGCTGAGCGCGCCCACGTATACACCGGTCCAGGTGCCGTCGGCGTCCTTGTACTCGTCGGGGATCTGCTCGGCGTTCGGCGACGTGTACGTCTCCAGCAGCCCCGACTCGTCGGCGGCGAGGTGACCTTCGGCGCCTCCACCGAACCACGCGTCGAACTCGGGAGTCTCACCGGTCGCGCTGAGGCGCGCGACCGCCTCGCCGCCGCTCAGGCGGACGTAGTTCGCGGGGATCCCGGACGCGGCCGTGAACTCGGCGGCGATGAGCTGGCACCAGTCCTCCTGCGGGCTGCAGATGAACGTGACGGGTTCACTCGAGCCGCCAGCCTCAGTGCCTGCGCCCGCCGAGCAACCGGCCAGGAGCGCGGTGGCAGCGGTGGCCGCGACCGCGAGGGGAAGCATTTTGCGTTGCATGCGGGAGAACTCCTTTGTTCTTGTTTCCGTGCTGTCGAGCATCAGGGCGCTGTGCCTGACCATGCCAACGCTAGGAGCGGGGCGCGCTTGCGTCCGTGACAGCTTGGTGATGCTCGGTGACAGCTTCGTCACCAAGCGGATGCGGGCCGGCGCTCGGCGGGAGTCGCCAGCCGTCAGCGGTCGGCACGCAGCAGGTAGCCCGTGCCGCGCACGCTCTCGATGGCCGCGGCGCTGCCAGGCACCGTGGCTTCGAGCTTGTGGCGCATCCGGTAGATCGCAGCCTTGATCATCTCCCGGTCGCCGTGGCGGTCGTACTCGCCCCAGCACATGAGCAGGAGCTGCGAGAAGTCGAGCGGCGAATTCGGGTGGGCGATCAGCGCGGCAAGCAGCTTGTACTCGGTGTTCGTCAGCGACACCCGCTCGGTCCCGACGATCACGTCGTGGCTGCCAGGGTCGAGTTCGAGGCGGATGCCAGCGGTGACGACGATGCGGGACGAGTCCGTGCGCCGCACCAGTCGCTGCGCTCGAAGGGCGAGCTCGCGGGGGTGGAACGGCTTCGCGACGTAGTCGTCGGCCTCCGCTTCCAGACCGGCGATGCGGTCAGAGACCTCGCCCTTCGCCGTGACCAGCATGACGGGCACCTCCCATCGGGCCTTGATGCGCTGGCAGAGAGAGATCCCGGAGATGCCCGGCAGCATGATGTCGAGCACCACGAGGTCGGGGCGCGATCGCTCGAGCGCGGACCAGGCAGCCTCCGCTGAACGGAACGACTCGGTCGTGAACCCCTGCGTCTCGAGCGCGAACGTGACGATGTCGAGCATCGCAGGCTCGTCGTCGACGACGAACGCGAGGCTGCTCTGCGCGGTCATCGCCGCCGCCGTCGCCGCCGAAGCGACGGGTCGGCCAGCGGCAGCGTGAACATCATGGTGGTCCCCTTCCCGGAGATCGTGTCGACGTGGATGCGTCCCCCTTGGAGCTCCACGAACTGCTGCGAGATGAAGAGGCCGATCCCGGTTCCGTTGCCGAGCGGCCGACCGCTCGAGAAACGGCTGAACAGCCGCTCCCGCTGCGTCTCGCTCATGCCGGTACCCCCGTCGTTGACGGAGATCATGACCTCGTCGTCCCCTGGAACGATACGCACCTCCACGCGACCGCCAGCGGATTCGCTTCTCGCCGCGTTGTTGACGAGGTTCGTGATGACCTGGCGCGTGAGCTGCGGGTCGACGAACGCGCTCACGGGGGCGCCGGGCGCATCCAGCACCACCGTGACGTCCGAGATCTCGGACAGCTCCTCCACGACGCCGCGGAACAGGACCCGAAGATCCACCCAGGTGCGTTCAATGGACACGAGGCCCGCTTCGAGGCGCGCGCGGGTGAGCAGCTGCTCCGAGAAGTTGTGCATGCGGACCGCGTTGTCGACGATCCGGTGCACGAACACCGCCTGCTTCTCAGTGAGCGGACCAGCCCTCTCCTCGGCCAGCAGCTCGCCGGCCCCCTGGATGACCGCGAGCGGGGTGCGCAGCTCGTGGCTGAGCACCGACGCCTGGTCGGCGCGCCTCGTGCTGAGCTCGGTGACGTCCTCGAGCCGTTCCCGATCGCGCTTGTGGTCGCCGAGCACCAGCCAGACGGAAGTCCAGGCAGCCGCGAGCGCGACGGACACTGCGAGTCCCGTCGCCCAGTCCAGGCGAGACGCGGCAAGCACTACCGCCAGGACTCCGGCGGCAAGCGACACGAGGAGCGCACACGCTGCCCACCTCGACATCATCATCACCGGACAAACCTAGACGATCCCCAAGCGCGACCCAGCTCTCCCTCGGGCGCAACGAGCGACACCGCTCCGCGCAGCTTCGACTTCACACCGACCGCAAGCCGTTCACCGTCGACGCTCGGCTCGCTGGGTGAAGCCCAGACTCCGAAGTAGGCGTTCGGAGTCGGGCACTCGTACCCGTCCCGCGGCGACGAGACAACGTTCCTCACTGCTCCCGCGAACGTGAGGCCGGCCGCGCATCCGGTCACCTCCTCGACCAACGCCCTGATCGCGGCCACGCCACTCGGGTCATCGGCGCCGACCGTGCGCATCGGCAGCTCCAGCCGTCCGGTCTCCGGACGCGGCACGCAGAACACTGAGTTGGCTCTCCGAAGCAGAAGCCGAACGATGCACACGGGCCAGGCGGAATCGCAGCGTTCGCGCCCAAGTGACACAGCATCGAGACGATGCATACAGAAGGACCCGAGCTGCGAACGCTTCCGATCCAACACCCATGAAGTGGGTGGATCTGAACGGAGCAGATCCACCCACAGAGCGCCGGGCGCAGGCTGCGCATTCCCCCGAATGCCACCCCACCTGTGGAACCTGATGCTCTACGAAAACCCTACTCGCATGAGAGAAGAATAACCAGACTTCGCTACTTTGACATCTATTCAAAAAGATCGCAGATAAGCCCAAAATGGCACAATAAGGAATGGAACTCAATTGAGCGTGAGATCCATAGAAAACCGGGCCGAACAAACCGTCAGATACGAATTCACCCTTCCGCCGCTCACAGACTGTCCATCCGAACAGTGGCTGACGGGTACAGCAGCTGGAGAGCGTTCCGAGCTGGCCCGCAGCACTACCCGTCAGGCGTAGCCGGCGGGCCGAGACATCGCGGCGCGGTCATCGTAGGATGCCCCTGCGCACAGGCTCGGACAGCCCGACTGCGACAGGTTCCATGACTGGACCCTTCGCGGATGTCGGAACCGACGCCACAACCCGGATCGGATGCAATCCGCCGGGTGACGACGAGCCGCCCAAGGCGCACGAGCGCACACGAGCCCTCTTCGTGGAACACGGACCACAGAATCCCTTCGACCGTCATGCGGTCCCGTCCTGTGGCCCGGCTCTTCCTGCGCTTTGCGTCCTGTCGGTCAAGGACAGCCCTGAGTGCGGCGCTGTGCATTGCGGGGACGCGTGCTGCCATCACCAGTGGGCGGCCTGCCGACGCCTGGTGGAGTCGCAACAACAGCGACGGTCGAGCCGCCACGAGGGGAACAGCTGCACAGCAGGGATCAATGTTCAACACGGGGGTCGAGTCCGCCTTCAGGCACAGCTCCACGAAATGGATGGGGCAGGTTGCGCGAGCTCATCTTCGCTCGCAGCAGACCTGGCCGCGGGGGCTGGGCGACCTTGCTGAGCTGAATCGTAGTCCAGCTGGCTGGGCAGCCCCTACGAACTCGTCCGGCACCATCGAGACGGCCACTCGATACCTCACGCGACCAGGTCCACAAGGCTGGTGCTATTGCGGTCCCACCGGGCAAGCATTCCAGCAAATCCGTCAACGATCTCAAAGCCCTGGCTTCCGAGGCGTAAACGAGAGGCCCAAGACAAGGCATTCGGGTCATCGATCAGACCACAGGGTTTCCCTGGCCGTACTTGAACGAGTGGCTTGGTGCGATCGAAGGTCCTGGAAACCGCAATTCGTCTCGAATCCGGCGAGTTCGGCACATGGACAGAAGTACCGAATATTTCATGGCACTGATGCCCGTCGATCGTCAACGCGGAAGATACAGTGGCGCGCCGTTTCCTTAGCACTTGAAGTGGCGGCCGCCAACGATAGGTGCATATGAACTTCACAATTCGAAGGTGGGCTGAGCCGGCGGCTGGGGCGGTCGGTGCAAGCCTCGTGTCGGCAACGCCCTCTTTCGCTGGCCCGGCATGGACCACGAACGGAAGCGCCCGTTGCGCCACGAGGTCACATTGGCTGGAGTCTGGGACACGGAGGCTCCCACTATTCTGACTTCTCAGCGGGATGTCACGTCGGAAGTCTGCGGCGTCACAAGCACCTGCGTTGAAGCCTCGAAGAGCGATCAAGCGGAAGTTTTCAGATACGCCTCGGGCCGGGACGCCTCGAAGGAAAAGATAGAAACCGACATACAGGTGCGAGAGATCTTCATCATCCACTGGACGGCCGATGTTTCAGCGGAGGACAAGTCATTCGTCCAAGATCTGTTGGAAAGCTCCGCAAACATCTCAGACGAGTAGCCAGCAGGACCCCGCCTCGCTCAAAGCACAGCCGAGGCGCGTCAACAGCGCAGCAGCGACGCGGCGCTCTGACTGCGCGGCGCAGGTTACGCGGCTAGTCCTGGTGAAGCTGCTGGTGGCGCCAGCGTGATGCATAGGCCACAGCTGAGGCATCAGAGGCATCCGCCTATCAGGGGCACCACAGCTGCTTCAGACCTTCGGAGCAACCCGACTCGCTGTGCAGTCCACACGTTAGACAGAGGTGACCGAGCTCACCTTCGACGAGGAGGCGTGCGCCTGCGACCTCACGGAGCCGCTCGGACTCGGGTAGCCCACCGTCTCCCACCACCTGAAGATCCTGGTCGAGGCGGGCATTCTCGCCCGCGAGAAGCGCGGCTCGTGGGCCTACTTCAGCCTCGTTCCCGGCGCGCTCGACTCACTCGCCGCCTCCTCACCAGCAACGAAATCACCGGAGCGACCCGATGACCTCCAGTCCCCGCAACATCGTCTTCGTCTGCCAGAAAAACGGCGGCAAGTCCCAGATGGCCGCAGCTCTCCTGCGCTCCGTCGCTGGCCCTGAGGTGCGCGTCACTTCCGCGAGCACCAAGCCCGGCACTGCCCTCAACCAGCAATCCGTGGACTCGCTCGCCGAGATCGGCGTGAGCGTCGGAGACGAACACCCGAAGCAGCTCACCCCGGAGATGATCGACGCGGCCGACCTCATCGTCGTGCTCGGCGCAGAAGCACGCGTCCCCGAGACGCCCGGCGTCGTGATCGAGACGTGGATCACCGGCGAGCCCGCCGAGCGCGGAATCGAAGGCATGGACCGCATGCGCCTCGTCCGCGACGATATCCACGCCCGCGTCGAAGCTCTCCACGCACGGGTCTAACGAGCGCAGCCTCGAGGTTGAGTCTTGACGTCGCCGCGGAAATCGAGCGATAATCTCCCTACGCGGATTTCTGCGCTCAAAGGTCAGCCACGAGCTGGCCTCTTCTCGTTCCAGGGCGACCTTGACGCCCCACTGTCTTCACCCAGTACGTTGAAGATGTGAGGGATAGACATCCCACTGTTTGCGCGGATGTCGCACCTCTGCAATAGAATTGCTGGTTCGCTCCGCCTAGGGCCAACCTCGCGGTTGGCCTTTTTCGTTGCCAGCTCGATCGGTGCAGGTCTTGACGCGTGAGCGATGTCACCCAGTAGCTTCAAGATGAGGCGATCCGCAGCGGGGGTTGCAGTGTGACTGCCTTTCGAGCGATGATCGAGCTTCCGGGGAGACGTCTCCCCGAACGGGCCAGATGCCACAGTTCCTCAGGAACGGCCCGAGGTTCTCTTGCTCGGCACCGACTTCCTACCGTGAGCATGGAGCTGTGTGGCTACCGGAAAAGTGGCAAACCCGGCACTTTCTTTTTGTATTGATGATCCGTCTACCCGCGGATGCGACGCCGACACCTCGTGTCGGCTTTTTTCATGCTCGGGCGCAGGCGGCCCTGCTGGCTCGCTCTTCTGTCATGCAGACGGAAGCCCCGAATTCACGATTGCTTAGTGCCGAGCATTCGACAAGCTCACCGCCCGTCCCAGGCGGTGAATCCTGGCGCACGCTCGTGCGCCGAACTCAGTGGAGGTCCACATGATGAACCTGCTGCCTGAGCTCGTCGGCAAGGTGAACCCCACCGCGCTGCTCGCAACCCTCATCGGAGTGTTCCTGGTCGTCGTCGCGTTCCTCGCGATGCTCGTCTTCGGACCCAGCGGTGAGCCCGTCGAGCGCGTCGTGGCGGTTCTGAGCGCGATTGGCGACATGATCGCCCGCGCCAACGGCCACTAGCTCAAAAACACATCCTCCTCCGAGCATGCAGGAGTCTGTCTTCATGTGTCTCATACGCAGCGAAGTTTCGAGACAGCCCGGGCATGCTCTGCCTTGAACGGCGCGCGGTTAGGGTGGTGTCCGCCTGTGATGTGGTTACAGGCGCTTAAGTCAGGCCGTGAAGTGCCGGAGGGTGCGTTCCCCCTGCGACTTCAGGCAGCTCCACGACTGCTGGTTTGGTCTCTGGTAGTCGCCGGTACAGCGTTGCGCGTGAGATGCCGAGGTTCCGGGCAACTTCGGCCACCGGCACGTCGGCGGCGATCAACTGGGCAGCGTTGCGCAGTTGGCTGTCCGTGATCTTCCGTGGTCGTCCTCCGAGGCGGGCCCCGGAGGCTCGACGCTTGTTCACGGAGTCCAGGACGTGTTCGCGCTTGATCTCGAGTTCCATCTGGGCGAGCGTCGCCATCACGGTGAATACCATGGACCCCATCGGTGTCGAGGTGTCCACGTCTCCCCCGCCGAGGTTGAGGACGCGCAGCGCCACCCCCTCGGCACGCAGCTCTTCGGCCAGCGTCAGCATGTTGCCGGTCGAGCGCCCGAGGCGGTCGAGGGTGGTGACGACGAAGGTGTCGCCACTCTCCAAGGAGCGTAGGGCTGCGTCGAGGGCAGGGCGCGATGCGTGTGCGCCTGAAGCGCCCCGGTCGACGTAGAGATCGTCGGCACGAACGCCGGCCCCTCGAAGGTCGACCTCTTGCCAGTCGGTGTCCTGGCGGCGGGTTGAGACTCGGGCGTAGCCGATGAGTTTGGGCACAGTTCTCCTGTCGCAAAACCAACGTCGGTAACGCGGGCGGATTCAGGTGGTGAGTGCAACACCTTGAGCTCTGTGGGGTGTTGGCGATGGGTCGTCCTTCGTTGCCGGTGGGGGTGAAGTTGGTCTTCTGGGCTGGGTTGCGGGCTGGCTTGACGATCGCGGTCGCTGCTCGGGCTTCAGGGGGTGTCCCGGGCAACCGCGCATCGGTGGCTGCGTGATGATCGGCACGTGCTGCCAACTCTGGAATCGGGTTCGTCTACGCCTCGCGCGGGGTCGCTGTCGCTGCGTGAACGGGAAGAGATCGCCTTCGAGCGCGCGCGTGGGCGAGGTATACGTGCCATCGCGGCCATCCTGGGACGCTCTCCCTCCACGATCAGCAGAGAGCTCGCAAGGAACATCTTCAAGGATCGGTATGTGCCCTCGATCGCGCAGGAACAGACATGGGCTCGGAGTCGTCGGCCGAGAGCGCGGAAGCTCGACGAGTTAGCGTTGCGTCAACAGGTCGTCTCGATGCTCGGCGACCGGTTCAGTCCCGAGCAGATCGCGGGCCGGCTCAAGCTCGAGCACCCCGATGATCCGGAGATGCAGGTGTCGCACGAGACGATTTACCAGGCCCTGTATGTCCAGGGGCGCGGGTCGTTGCGGACCGAGCTCGCATCGGACCTGCGGACGGGACGCGCGATACGGCGGCCCCGGCGCCCTGACGGACCCCGCGTCAGCAGGTTCAGAGAGGTGGTGACGATCGCTGACCGCCCGCCCGAGATCGAGGACCGTGCCGTCCCGGGCCATTGGGAATGGAGACCTCATCCTCGGCGCAACGGCAATGAGGTCCGCGATCGGGACTCTCGTTGAGCGGACCTCCGGGTTCGTGATGCTGCTCCACTTACCTGGCGACCACACGTCGCGAACTGTCGCGGACGCGATGATCGCGGCCATGAAGACGTCGCCTGAGCAGCTGCGCGGGTCGGTGACCTGGGATCGAGGGCGAGAAATGGCCCGTCACCAAGAGATCACCCTCGCGACCGGCATGCCGATCTACTTCTGCGACCCGCACTCGCCCTGGCAGCGCGGCTCGAACGAGAACACCAACCGTTTGCTGGAGTGGACCCCGAAAGTTGGACTCGGATATGAACCCTACTGTCTTGTCAGGGCGTGTTAGCGGTATTCGTCGGGGCTGAGGTAGCCGAGGCGTTTCTGGATTCGTGCCGAGTTCCACCAGGTCAAGTACTCGGAGAGCCCTGCGTGGAACTCGGTGAGGGTCTGCGGTTCTCGGATGCGGAACCACTCTTCTTTGAGGTGACTGAAGAAGCTTTCCATTGCAGCGTTGTCGAGGCAGGTGCCTTTGCGAGACATCGACTGCGTGAGTCCAGCGTCTCGTAATGTGTCTTGCCAGAGGGCGTGCCGATACTGAAAGGCCTGATCAGAGTGGACCAGAGGTCGCTCGCTCGGTTCGAGGTCGTTGATCGCTGTGCATAGCCCGTCAGTGACCATCTTGACGCTGGGTGAGGGGCCCACCCTGGTGGAGATGACGCGGTTGTCGTAGAGATCAAGGATCGGTGACAGGTAGATCTTGGAGGATCCGATCGTGAACTCGGTCACGTCCGTGGCCCACTTGGTGTTCTTCCTCTTCGTGGCGAACTGTCTGTTCAACACGTTCTGGGCGGCCTGTCCGACCTCGCCGCGGAACGAGTTGTAGCGCCGGCGGCGCCGAACCCTGCAGTGCAGACCGAGCGCGCGCATCAGCTTCAGGACGGTCTTCTTCGACACCCGCAGCTGCTGCCTTCGCAGGACAGCGAGAACACGCCGGTGCCCGTAGGCGCCGTTGGCGTCTTCGAAGACCCGATGGATGGCTTCTTTGAGATCGTGGTGCCGGTCCGGGGCCTGGAGTCGCTTCCGGTGGTCGTAGAACGTTGATCTGGGGAGCTCTGCGATCGAGAGCAGCAGGGAGAGCGGGTGGTGCGCCTTGAGGTCCTCGACAGCCTGAACTTTCAGCGTCGTTCCTGTGACCTCAAGGCCCGCAATTCTCCCAGATACGCGACCTCCGCTCGGAGCCGTTCGTTCTCCGCACGCAGCGTCTCCAACTCGCCCTCATCGGGCGCATCCCGCTGGATAGGCGGAGGACGACCACGCCTCTTCGGGCGCAGCCCGTCCTCACCATCACGTCGGTAGATGACGGTCCAGTTAGCGACGGTCGTCGGTGAGGGCAGGTCAAACTCTTCGGCGAGCGCCCGCCCGGATTCCCCAGCGACGTGGCGCCGAACGATCTCGAGTTTCGTCTCGAACGGATACTGCCTACGCTCTCTCGTCACCAGTGCCCCTGCTCCTCGGAGTTGCCATCGCTGGAACAACATTTGGACAGGGTTTGGGACCAGGTCAAGAGCGAGCGCTACGGACTTCGCGGTGAACCCTTCTTCGAACAGCTCGACTACGGCCGCGGCCTCTGATCGCGTCAGCGTGCTTCGCGTGTACAAGGGTGGACTCCTTCGTGGACAGCGCTTGATTGCGGTGTCCAACTTCTGGGGTCCACTCCATTGCTGCGGCAATACTTCCCGAAGGGCACGGACTTGAGCTTTCACGGGCCCGGGATCCTCGAGAACGTAGCCGCAGAACTTAACCGGCGACCACGCAAGCGCCACGGCTACCGCACGCCCGTCGAGGTGCTTACCGAGATACTCTCGATGGCATCTAACCAGTCCGGTGTTGCGACCACCACCTGAATCCGCCGCGGCTCTAGCGGCCGACTTCTGACACATAGTTACGAGAATCGCGTGCCGCGGATTTCCGGGCCTCACTCCCCCGGCGTACAACCGCTCGTGAGACATCGCAAAACCCGTTAGTTTTGCAACACGCAGACGGGGTGGTCGGGCGTGTTCGAGGGTCTGTGTGGTCGTGCTGCAGATTCGCTACCACTGTTCGTTCGGTGTGGCTACGTCCTGAGTTTCGGAGCGTGACGTCATACGCTCGTGCCAGAGCAGAGTTGTCGAGCTGAGGAGACCACCGTGCGGCGTCAACCCTTCGAGCGGGCAGCGGAAACGTTGTCGTCGCCGGTGCGGTCCGTCGAGGGCACCGCGGAGCTGTTCTTGCAGACGTTCCGTGTGACGGGCGCGGCCGTGTCCACGATCGGTGACTTCCTGGGAAACGAGACGGTGTCCGCGTCGAACGACCTCGCGGCTCGGATCGATGAGCTGCAGTTCGATTTGAGTGAGGGCCCCTGCTGGGACGCTCTCGCGACGAGGAAGCCTGTTCTGACCCCGAACATGACAGCGCTCCCTGCAGACCGGTGGCCGGCGTTCGTCGATGCGGTCTCGCGCGAGCGGGTCGGTGCACTGTTCGCGTTCCCGATGTTCGTGGGACACCTCCCGATCGGCGCGGTGGACATGTACGCGAGTACACCAGCGGGGTTCAGCCCAAGGCAGGTGCGGCAAGCGGCGATCCTTGCGGATCTGCTCGCGAAGCAAGTCCTGCGCCTGTCCCTCGATGGCGTTGCGGACGCACCCATGGAGGATCGTCGGTACTCACGTCGCGCGATCCATCAGGCGACCGGTATCGTGCTCGCGCAGCTCGACATCTCCCCGGACGAGGCGCAGCTCGTCATCCAGGGACGCGCGTTCGCGACCGGACGCTCGATGATGGAGGTCGCGCAGGACGTCATCGGGGGACGGATCGCCTTCCATATGGGGCCGTCCGGGATCGAGGAACGACGATGAGCCACGATCGCCGCGAAACGCTGCTGTTAGAGACGTTCGCGATTCTCGCGGACTCGCTCGTCGCCGATTACGACGTGGTCGATCTGCTGCAGACGCTCGTGGATCGCTGCCAAGAACTGTTGGACACGACGGCTGCGGGGATCCTCCTCGCGGACGAGCACGGGGATCTGGAGATCGTGGCGTCGACCAGCGAGTCCGCCAGCGTCGTCGAGACGATGCAGATCTCCGCTGCTGCCGGTCCCTGCATCGAGAGCTTCACGGCAGGCCGAACCGTGTCCCTCGCCGACGTTCGTGACGCCCCCGCTGCGTGGCAGCAGTTCAAGGACAGCGCACTCGCTCACGGGTATCTGTCGGTGCACGCTGTTCCCCTGAGGCTGCGGGACACGACGTTGGGGACCCTGAACCTGCTGCGCGCCGAGGCGGGTGAGCTGCCGGAGCGCGACATCGTCGCCGCCCGTGCGCTCGCTGACGTCGCGACGATCGGGATCCTGCAGGAGCGAGCGATCCGAGAGACGGAGACCGTGCGCCAGCAACTGCAGCACGCGCTCACCAGCCGCGTGATCATCGAGCAGGCCAAGGGCGTCGTCGCCTACCGGCACTCCATCACCCCGGAGGAAGGGTTCGAGGTGATCCGCAGCTACGCGCGCTCGAACAACCTCTCCATCTCCCGGGTCGCGGCAGATCTGGTGAAGCGCATGCTCACGATCTGACGCATCGGCGTGTGCTGGGGCGATGTCGCGTCCGGCACCGACTCGTGTGCCGAGGGCAGGTGCTCCTCGATCGCTCGTACTTTTCGCCTCCGGGGTCTCTGATCGGGAACGTCATCGGCCCAGGCTGGGATGGGGCAGGAAGTCCCAGACAGGGACGGGGTGCCGTGCGCCGATGGTGAGGTGGGCGCGTGGCGCTGTGTCGTCGATGTCTGAGAACGCGACGATGCCGTGCGTGATGCCTTCGTCGAGCACGGTTGAGAACAGCGGTTCAGCGTGCCGCGCATACCGGGGTTCGATTGCCCCCAACGCTGTGTGACCTCGCCGAGCAACGAGACGAAGGCGCCCGAACTTGTCGTCCGATGTCACGAGCTCCGGGACGAGTTCGGCCCAGACCGCGTTGTCTGGATGGTGCCGAAGGACAAGGGCGAGCAACCCAGGAGTCAGCAGCGAACCCAGCTCTGCACAACGTAGGTCTCCGTCCCAGAGTCGGCGCGGGCGTGCAACTTCGTCGCGAATGGCGTGACGAGCGTCGCGGCCGTGCTTCGGCGTTCCGCTGTACGGCATAGGGCATCACTCCCCCGTTCTCACTGGACCTTGCACCCATCAGGCTGGCGGACCCGCGGCGCAGAAAGTGCCCCTTGCTAGGACTCACCTGAAGCGGTATCGCGTGCTGCGCAGAGCCGTCTCCGAGGACACCACACCGAACCCGTCACGTCCGGGACAGGGGACTTTCGCGACTTGCCAGGTCAGGCCGTGATGCCGTGGCGCTGGAGCCAGAGCTCAAGCACGGCAATCTGCCAGAGCATGTTGCCGTTGACGGGAGTGAAATGACGGTTTGGTTCTCGGAGAAGCCGCTCGACGTACGCGCGGCGGAGAACACCTCGGCGGCGGGCCTCAGGGGCAGTCAAGGTTTCGGTGACGAGCTCGAGCACAGGTCCGGCCAGGTGGTGGAGCACGGGAACCGGGAAATACCCCTTCGGGCGGTCGATGACTTCAGTGGGGAGCAGGTTCCGACCCAGACGTTTGAGTATTCCCTTGCCGCCATCGTGGGTCTTGAGGTTTGGAGGGCACGTTGCCATGAGCTCGACCAGCTCGTGGTCGAGGAAGGGGACGCGTGCTTCCACGCCGAATGCCATCGTCATGCTGTCGACGCGTTTGACCGGATCGTCTGGCATGAGCAGATGCGTGTCGAGGCGCAAGACGGCATCGGTTGCGGTCTGGGCGCCCGGCGCCGTCAGATGGGCCTGCAGCAGTGCGTGGCTGACGTCTTCCTCGCAGACCCATCCTGGTTCGAGAAGCTCAACCATCTGCGTGTGATCCCGATCAGCGAACGCCCCATGGAAGTCAGCCGTGGGGTCCGCAGCTGCCGTGGTCGCGTCGCGGTGGTACGCGTATCCCGCGAACACCTCATCCGCGCCCTGCCCGCTTTGCACGACTTTGACGTGCTCGGCGACCTGCTGCGCGAGGAGGTAGAAGGCTGGCACGTCCTGCGTGCCCATTGGCTCGGTCATCGCATCGATCGCGGACGGGAGGGCCTGGGCGAGGTCCGAGTCAGCGACACGTGTGCGGTGGTGGTCGGTGCTGAACTGGTGAGCGATTGCGTCCGAGTACACGAACTCGTCGCCTTCCCCACCTCGACCGGTCTCGAAGCCGATGCTGAATGTCGGGACGCTCTCGCATCCCGCCTCGGCGAGCAGTGCGACGATGAGGCTCGAGTCGAGCCCGCCGGAGAGCAGCACTCCGACCGGAACATCGGAGACGAGTCGTCGTCGTACGGCGGTCGTTAGGGAAGCATGCACAGCCTCGAGCCAGTCCTCGTCGCTCCAGCGGCTCCGCTCGTCGCGGCGCTCGTAGGAGGGGTGCCAGTAGACGCGATCGACGGTACGGCCTGAGCGGTCGATGACGCGCACCGTGGCTGGCGGCAGTTTGCGTACACCGAAGAGCACGGTGCGAGGCGCGGGAACGATGGAGTGCCAGCTGAAGAAGTGATGCAACGCGATCGGGTCGAGGGACGTGTCGATGTCGCCACCCGCGAGGAGCGCCGGAAGGGTCGACGCGAACCGCAGCCGCGCGTTCGTGGCGGATACGTAGAGAGGTTTGATGCCGAGACGGTCGCGGGCGAGGATGACGCGATCGCGGCGCGTATCGACGAGCACGATCGCGAACATGCCGACGAGGTGCTCCGCGAACTCGACACCCCACTGCTTGTACGCGGCGAGGATGATCTCAGTGTCGCTGGAGGAGGTGAAGCGATGGACCGCAGCGAGTTGCGTGCGGAGTTGCCGGTGGTTGTAGATGCACCCGTTGAACACGAGCGCGAGGTCGTCGCGGACCATTGGCTGCGCTCCCGCTTGGCTGAGGTCGATGATGCTCAACCGGCGATGGCCCAGTGCGGCCCAGCCGTTGCTCCACATGCCTTCCCCGTCAGGCCCTCGGGATGCCATGTTCGCGGTGATCGCGCGCACATCTGCCCGGCTCGCGGTCGCGCCGTCGAATCGGATCTCTCCAGCTATGCCGCACATGCCTGGCCTGCATTCCCGAGCCCGGCCAGGGGCTGGCATGAAGAGCTGGGCGGCCGCGTTTCAGTCACGGGCCACTCGAATCGTCTCGAGCGTCGCATCGGCCGCGTCTGGAAGCACCATGCCGGCTCCGACCCCGCTGCGCAGATAGTCGAGCACGGCCGGAGTCAGGCGCTCACCCGGCAGCGCGGCTGGGATACCGGGAGGGTATGGGGTGATTTGCTCGGCGCAGATTCGGCCTACAGCTTCCGTCGCTGGTACAACTTCCACAGAACCGAAGAACGCATCGCGAGGCAGCATCACCGTTTCCAGCTCCAGGTCGCCTGGGCTCGGCACGAGAACCTCGGGAGGGTGAGGGAGGTCTGCTGCCGCAGTGCTCAGGTCACGGAGCGCATCGAGGAGCCGTCCGGTCGTTGTCATGTTGTCGGCCGGGGACAAGGTGGCCTCGATGCGGCGATGGTCGTTCAAGCCGACGTCGATCCGGCGCTCGGCTCGCAGCCAGTCCGCGGCTTGGTAGCCACTGATGCCTAACTGCTGCAGGTCCATGATGATGTGTAGGACATCGAGATCGTGTGACGCCTCCTCATGGAGGAGTTCCTCCTCGAGCACGTGAATGCCCTCGATGCTTTCGATCTCGGTGCGCACTCGACGCGTGAGAGCGAGCGAGCGCTCCAGCAGGTCCCTCCCGTCGCGCACCATCTGCCGCCGCCAGCCGTCCATGGCTGCGTAGACCGGCACACTCGCGCTGGTGGTTGCGAGCACATCGGCGCTCTGTTGCAACCGCACGGGATCGACGAGCGAACCTTGCAGATGGTAGACCGAGCCTTGCTCGAACCCGAACCCCATCTTGTGCACGCTGACCACACACACATCCGCGCCCGCATCCATCGCCCACGTGGGGAGGGTGTCATGGAAGGGCAGGTGCGCTCCCCAGGCTTCATCGACGATGAGGGGTTTCCCTCGCTTGTGACAAATCTCGGCGATACCAGCGATGTCCGCGCACGTGCCGTACGGCGTGGGGCTCACGATCAGGGCCGCGCTCGCATCCGGGTAGCGCAACCACATCCGCTCGACCTCCCCAGGTGACGGCGGATGAGCGAGGTGAAGCTGCGCATCCCACTGGGGCGTGATCCACCGAGCTTTCAATCCCGACAGGACGAGCCCCGCGGTCACCGACTTATGCGAATCTCGACCGATGAGGATCTCACCCTGCCCGCGCGTGACCGCGAGCATGGCCGCTTTGATCGACAGGGAGCTGCCACACGTCGAGAAGAAGGCGTGCTCCGCCCCGACGGCCTCCGCCATGAGTGCCTGCGCGTCCTGAAGCACGTTCCCCGAGGATGAACGATCATCGAGGCCGGAAGTCGCGACGAGATCATTGCGGAAGGCGTCGAGCCCGAGCACTTCCAGGGTGTCAGCGCTCACGCCGAGCCCCTGCCGGTGCCCGGGTGGAGTGAAGCCGTAGCGTTCGAGGCGCCGGTGCTCAGCAAGGGCTTCGAGAACTGGGGCGCGGCGCTGGTCCATGTCCTCCATCCTCGGCTTCGGCCCTTCTCAATATCTCGGCTTGACACGAGCGCGCCACCGTGATGCGCGGCCTCATACGAGTCCGTGTTTGAGAATTCAAGCCCGTGTTGTTTCACCAACGGTGCGCAGAAGATGACCCATGCGAACATTCGGTGTCGAAGAAGAACTCCTCCTGGTAGATGCACGGACCGGGGTGCCACATCCGGTCGCAACGCAGGTCCTGGCTTCCAGCGCGGATGCGGACACGAGACCGGACGGTATCGAGCTCGCCGCTGAGATGCAGCAGGAGATGATCGAGATCATCACTGCGCCGCACTCGTCCCTGACCTCATTGACGACGCAGATCCGGGTCGGTCGCGCCCACGCGGATGCCTGCGCGACAGAGCACGGCGCGCGCGCCGTTGCGCTCGCGACATCCCCGCTCCCTGTGCAACCGCACCCGACTCGCAAGGCCAGATACGAGACGATGATGCGCCGGTACGGGGCGACGGCCCGTCACAACCTGGCCTGCGGCATGCACACCCACGTCTCGATCGCGTCGCGTGAAGAGGGCGTGGCTGTGCTCGACCGCATCCGTGTCTGGCTGCCCGCGCTCATCGCGCTGAGCGCGAACTCACCATTCGCGTCTGGCATCGACACCGGCCACGCGAGCCACCGCTCCATCGTCTGGCACGAGTGGCCGTGCGCTGGCCCGACCGAGATCTTCGGGTCCGTCGACGCCTACGACGCGTTCGAAGCGCAGCAACTCGCCTCGGAGGTGATCATCGACAGCGGCATGCTCTACGCGGACGCCCGCCTCTCCCGCAATCATCCGACCGTCGAGATCAGAGTCGCGGATACCTGCATGCTCGTCGACGATGCCGCCGCCCTGGCGGCACTCATCCGAGCCCTGGTCGAGACCGCGGCTCGCGCCTGGAATGAGGGCACACCCCCGCCTGCCGCCTCCGTCTCGCTGCTTCGATTGGCCTCCTGGAAGGCGGCCCTGTCAGGACTGGACGGCGACCTCGTGCATCCCCGCTCAAACCTCCCCGCGCCCGCGGAGGACGTCATCGGAGCGCTCATGGCCCACGTTCACCCCGCACTCACGCAAACCGGGGATCTGAGCACGGTGGACGCGACCGTCCGCCGCATCCTGCGCGAGGGCACCGGCGCTCACCTCCAACGACGCGCCCTCGCCGAAGGTGAGATGCAGTCTGTGGTCGCGCGCGCAATCACACGCACGCACGCGCCGTCTCAAGCAACCGGTTCGAGACTGGTCGCGCAGCACCAGCGAGCCACGGTCCACCCCCGGGCCGGCGCAGGACCATTGAGGCCAGCACCCCACGCCATGTGACCGGACTCGAGTACCACTCCCCTACCAGCTTCCTCTACCCCTCGCATTCCCAGGCCCTATTGAGAACCCTGAACAGAGAGGACGAGAAACGAGGAGCGAAGCAATGGGATATCTGCACTATGGGTCCACCGCCCACGGAATAGAGATCGAAGACCGGTCGCTCGCGCATCTCCGAGTCGCCATCCTGAGCCTCCTGCGCGCGGGGCACACCGTCGCCTTCACGTATCAACGTGCGCACGAGCTGGGTGGGCGCGAATCAGTTTGGATTACCCCCACCACCGATCTCCGCTTCAGATTCCTGGGCAGCAGAACCCCGAAGCTCAACGAAGCCTGGGTTCGAGCGCTCATCGAAAGCAACCATTCAGCAGCCGGCCTCCACCTCGTCCGAGAATGCCCCCCTTCGAATCAACCGCTGCCCCACCAACCCCCGCAAGCCCCAGTCCGGCAGCTCAGGCGATAACCGCTTCGCGCGGCCGACAGCTTGCGTGCGCTACGCGTTCTCACCTGATGGGCCTCACCCACGGCGACAGGAGAGAACATTGCCTGGTCCGGTGGTCGGCTCGGCTCTCAGCGCATCCGGTTCGAAGGGTCCGATGTCCCGATCACACCAGCGCCGCCCAACCGACTCGGAATCCACGGACCGGCAGCAGTGAACATATTGCTTATGAGGAGAAGACCGCACTACTCGGTCTGATGCAGCACTGAACTCGCCACTCCCAAGCACCGACCCACCGGGAGCAGCACCACGATGTTGAGGACAGTCGCGATAGGACCGTGCCCGGAGGTTCGGGGCGTACGATCGTCGGTGTTGGCCCAGACCCCGCTGACCTTGCCCTGACCTCTGGTTCAGGGTGGTCCGTGTGCTCGCCAGCCCGCTGAATACCGCCCTTGGCGAGACTCCGCTGCGACGCTCCTTCCCGTGGAGCGGAACCGAGGTCTGTCCGTGCCCATTCTTCTCACCGTCAACAGCGAGCGGTTCGTGCTGCGCGATCCCGAGACCATCTCGCGCATCCACGCCGAGATCGAAGCCGCCGTCCGCACGCACGGCCGGCTCGTGATCGTCGGGGATCGTCCGGATAGTCCCGAGGTGCTGATCACGCCCACCACTCGCGTCAGGATCGACATTCTCGAGGACAACGCGGACGACCTGGATGCGGACGGAGAGGGCGTGACCTTCGTGGACTTCGAGAAGTACTAGCTCGCGGCCACCTCTCTGCGCGCTGTTGCGATCAGGCCGGGAGCTGTTGCAGCACTGCGGGGTGCAGGTCAGCGCACCATGCCGGGGTATGGGCCGTCGGCGCCCACGAGC
The DNA here is from genome assembly GCF_002931575.1 of Pseudoclavibacter sp. RFBA6. NCBI lineage: Bacteria > Bacillati > Actinomycetota > Actinomycetes > Micrococcales > Microbacteriaceae > Pseudoclavibacter > Pseudoclavibacter sp. RFBA6. The sequence continues at coordinate 67,281 of NZ_PSUA01000013.1, forward strand.
GCGAGTTTGCCGTCGGCGTGAGTGATGAGCAGTCCGGTGCTGCTTTCCGCGGATTTGCCGAGCAGCTCTAGCCAGTCTCGATCGATGGTGGGTACTTTCCCGCCAAGGAACTTGAACTGCAATGGCATCGTTGGGGTGAGCCAAATCGCAGATCGTCCGTCCCCGACCGACGGGGAGTCTTTCCAGGACATGAGGAACGCCTCGTTGCGCGAGAACTTCTGCACGATCACGATCTGCAAATGCGTCAGGGTTCGGTCATCGAACGGCAACGACGTCCCGTCGTAGATCAGCATGCCCATGCTCGTGCTCTCCCGCTCGTCGATCGGATACCGACTTCGACCGTAGCAATCCGCGGCATTTCGCCGTTGAGGATTGCGCGGCCGTCTTCGATGTGAGTAGGTGGAGACCTTTCGAGGGACAAATACTCGCGCACTGCGCATCACAGTTCTGCTTCGACTTCTACCCCTGACGTTCGCTGATTTCGCGCAACAGACTGAGTCGCACACCCACTGATGCGAAGGCAGTCTCATGTCCGACGGCGCACCTCCCCCAAACCCATCACGATCGCCAGGGCTCAGCGACGAGTACTGGGACGTCTACGCTCGCTCCGCGATGCCTCGAGAAACCATGACCCTCTGCGCAATCATCGCGACCGTCGGCACTGGCCTCGGCGTCGCGATCATCGCGTTCATCTGACTAGCGAGCCGTGCCCTCCGCGGCATCCGAGACCGTCAACGGGGCACACAGCACGCTCGCCGTGTTCCGCCTGATGTGGTGCCAGCGAATCGTTCCGGGGTACGCTCCGTCGACCCCGACGGGGATGAGGTTCCCCTTCTCGTCCGTCACGAGCAAGCCCGTGCTGCTCTCGGCCGACTTCCCGCTGTGGAAGGGCACGCCAGTCTCATCGGTGTCGTGGACGCTACTGGGCGCCGGTCATGCAGATTCTTCGCTGCTGGTGTGGTGTGGGGTACCGACGGGTTTCGATTCGCTCGAGCCGCGCTGGCGTAAGTAGATCGAGAACACGACCATGGCTCCCACGGCGAGGAACTCGGATTGCCAGTTCTGCAGGGATCGGTTCCAGAAATCGGGCGAGACCACATATTCAAGCCACGTCATCGGGACGTTCCCGTGCTGTGCGTTCTCCTCGTTCGCGACGACCCGTCCGGCGATGGACTGGGCAAGCCACGACAGCAGGAAGACCGCGCCCATCACGAGCAGCAGCGAGTTGGAGAACACCCACAGGCGGACGCCTCGAACCTTCGCCCATCGTGGCGAGTCGGGTCGCGCGTGGTCTTTCACGAACTGGTCGGCGTCGGAACCGATGCCTCCGTCGCCCGGTTGTTTGGATTCCGGGGATCCGCGCTGCACGAGCCAGATAGTGGCGAGGATGAAGAGGAAAAACTCTAGGAACTCGGACTGCCAGTTCTCGGCAACGTCCACGATGAAGTCCGACGAGGTCACGAACTCGAGATACGGCACAGACGGTAGTCCGTGCTGCGCCTGCTGCTCGTTCAGGTAGGCGTGGCCAGCGATGGACTGGCCGACGAGCGCCAGGAAGAAGATCGCGAGAAACGCAATGCTCAAACCGGCGTCACGGATGCGGCGCTGCACGATCAACGTCCTGCCAGTGGCAGCACGATCATCACGGCGAGGCCGCCTCCGATGAGCAGCAGCCAGGTCCAGAACACTACCCGCATACCTGCCGTCTCACCGTTATCCGACTGGCTCATGAGACCACACTCCCGTCATGTGCTTGTAGCAGCGCCGATGATGCGTCGACCATAGCCGCGGGCACGGTAGTACGGCTGTGCGATCACTCAGCGCGTTGTTGTGGGCTTGTCAAGCACGTGCGCCGCCCTTTGGCGCTCACCTACCGTCTTGACATGGATGAACTTCCGGTTCTGAACGCGCTCTCGGCGTTGAGAGCACTCGTCGCCACGCGTCCCGGACTGCATGTTCGCTACTCGGAAGGGCCAGCGAAGGATGCCGAGCAGCGCAGCCTTGACACGGAGAGCGGGCTTCAGTTGCCTGGCCTGTCCGTCAACCCGCTTGATCCGGAGCCGTGGTGGACACGCCCGATCGACGACTGGCTCGCCCGTCAGCTCTGCCAATACGAGCACCTGGCGGCATCGAACCCGGACCGATACGCGTGGGTGCTGCGCGGCAGACACGTGGGACGCGGCCCGGACTGCGAACCCCTGCTGGATGGCATCGAGCCCGTTGCCCGACTCGCCCCGTGCTTGCTCGAAGAAGCCCGGCATCGCTACGAGATGCACTTCGCCGCCGAGCAGGGCCCGGAGAGCGATGAGTAGCGCGAGACATGGCGTTGAACGCCGTCAGGCACCGCCCGCGGGAGTCGGAGGGCACCCCTGTCGATACTGGCGGGGCCGTGGTCACGCGGAGAGCTTCCACCCGCGCTTCGGGTGCGCCAACGGGAGGTGCCGTGTATGCCGTCTCGGAGAAACCAGCTGAAGACGTCCGTCAGAGAGATCGATGTCGACGGGCTTCACTTCAAAATTCGTGCTGCGGGTACTGCACTCGACGGGAGCACGTTCGTGCTGATCCACGGCATCGGCATGTCGCACCGCTACTTTGCGCGTCTACAGGCGGCCCTCGCCCGGCACGCCCGAGTTCTCACGATCGACCTGCCCGGGTTCGGGGCGCTCGCACGACCTCCCCGCTCGGTGAGCGTTTCCGAGATGGCCGAAGCGCTCGGCCGCGTGGTGGACGCGCTGCGTCTGACGGGTGTGGTGCTCGTCGGTCATTCCATGGGCACGCAATGGGTGACGGAGCTCGCTGTTACTCGTCCAAATCTTCCCGCCGGCGTGGTCCTCATCGGGCCTGTCACCCACGCGCGGCACCGCTCGACCAGGGCGCACCTCCTGATGCTCGGAGCGGATTGCCTTCGCGAGCCGCTAGAGGTGAACCACATCGTGTTCACGGACTACTGGCGGTGCGGTCCTGGCTGGTACTTCCGACAGCTGCCGCAGATGCTCTCGTATCGCATCGAGGACCGTCTCGGCTCCGTGTCGGCGCCGGTGCTGCTCGTTCGTGGTGGCCAGGATTCGATCGCCACGCTCGCTTGGATCCGTTTCCTCCTCACACAGGCCTCATCGGGTGAACTCTTGGTGGTTGCCGGCCACGGCCACGTCGTCCAGCACACCGCGGCCCCGGTGCTGGACCGAGCCCTGCGCGACTTCGCCTCACGGATACGCGACTCGGCCTCGACGGGCCGCTTATGAAGTGGGCGGATCGTGAGCTCGCGCAGAGCCGGAGGTGTGGGCATCGGTGCTCCCGAGGTCATCGGGCGGGGCGTTGACGTCGTTCAAGGTGTCCGGTTTCCGATGTCCGCGTTCGTTCTGCACCTCAGCGCTCGCTCGATCGTTGAAGGGCGCGGTCGGGGTCACTCAACGCGGGTGAGGAGTGTGTCGCGCAGGACAGCTTCGAGGTCGCCCCAGCAGCGGGTGATCTTGACATCTTCATAGCGGTAGATCGCAAGGTCCTGGATGTCGACGCGCTGCCCGGTCGGCGCGAGCTGCTCAAACTGCCCCATGTGCGTGCCAGCCACGCGGAGGCGGGCCGCGGGGGACGAGTGTCCGATGACGAGGTCCTCGATGGACCAATGGATGTCCGGGAACGCCACCACGATCTCACGCAGCGCGTCCGTGTACCGCCGATCCCCTCACGCACTCCCACGACGTCGTCGGTCACGAACTCGCCCAGGCCGTCGAATTGGCGGTAGTTGCAGGCAGCGATGTAGTGCCGGTACGAGCGTTCGATACGCGCTTCCAGTGCGGCCATGCCTTCAGCGTTACACGGACAGGTCGGAGTGTGGCCTGTCCCGCAAGGGCGGAGGCAGAGTCTTGATGGGTCCGGTTGACCGCTTGTGCCGCTGCGTGCTCGCTTGGGTGTCCGAACGCGCGGTGCTCCAACTGAGGTTCGAGGAGGAGTCCCCTGGAAGCTGCGGGGCCAGCGTTCCTGGCCTGTCTGAGCGTTACTGTTCCTCGAGATTCGCTGGTCGTGCTTCTTTGTCGATGCGGTCGAGGATGTTCTCGATGCGTTCCACGAGAGCATCAGCGATTGCGGCATCTGTTGCGTACATCGAAGCGGCGTCGGATGCGCTGACGTTGGAAAGCTGTTTGACTTTCTCGTGGCAGGTGGCTGCGTCGGTTTGGACGAGCATGTTCAGGTAGTTCAGTTCGTGCTCGGTGACGTGCAACTCGAAAATCGGCATCTGTTCCGCGTTGTCTCCCATCGCAGGGACAGTAGCAATCAACGGTTTCGCGGCCGTCCACCCCGTGCTGCTGCGAGAAAGCCTCGAGAGCTACCTCCTGCTGGCTCGGCTCGTCAAGGACCTGGAAAGTCCAGCCAACCTCCCGTTCCCTGGGTGTGCGGAGGAAGTGGAGGCGCGGATGGATTTCCTGGTGGAGATCAGCGGGCGGGAGTATCTGGTCGCGCAGGCGGCGCTTGATGGGTTGCGGTCGCGCGTTCTGGATGCGGTTCGTGTTGGTGGCGGGTTCGTGAGCATCCCTGAGCTCGGCACGTCTGGCAGGTCTGCGCTGATCACGCCGGCGACATCGGTGCTGATTGAGCCCGCGCCGGAGCAGATCTCCGTCAGCGATGCCGATGCTGAGCCGGACATCGTGTACTGCGACATCGATCCCCGGGATTTCCCCTGGCTACCTGACCTGTCAGAGCTGTGACCTGCGTCGATGCGGTTTCTGAGTTCGAGATGCCCGCGTGAGTACCGTGGCTCCAGCCAATTGCCCGGGGGGGGGTGAGGGCCAGCTTGAGCGATTTTGGGGGGCTGCGAACGAACGTTGGGCTCGCTGGGGTCGGTAGGGCCACGCTCGTCACAAGGTCTCGCAACTGGTGGGCGAAGACGTAGCGCGTCGCTTCTGTATGGGCATACTCTGCGTCCATAAGAACAGGGGGTACCGCCTCATGATCACTTCAGAGTCTGAGAGCGTCGACCAGCAGGTATCTACAGGTCATCTGCCTGCCTGGGGTGAAGTCGAGTCGCTAACGGCGGCAGCCTTCGAGCGGTATCGCCGACTTGATGAAGGGGAAGTGGCGGACTACATTCCCATCCTTGCTGACGCGGATCCCTCGCTGTTCGGGCTCTCCGTGAGCGAGGTGAATGGCGCGACGCATGACATCGGTGACAGCGGCCATGGCTTCTCCATCCAGTCGGTCTCCAAAGCGTTCCTGTACGCGCTGGTGTGCGAGGCGCACGGTCACGCATTTGTCAAAGAACGCGTAGGGGTGAATAACACGGGGCTTGCGTTCAATTCGGTCATCGCTGTCGAGCTGAACGACGGTCACCCGATGAATCCGATGGTGAATGCAGGTGCACTGTCCACCACAGCTCTGATGCCAGGCGCCACTGCTGCCGAGCAGTGGGAGTTCATACGGACAGGTCTCTCTGCATTCGCGGGACGCCAGCTTGTGATGGATGGTGAGGTCTACGCATCGGAGATGGCCACGAACTCGCGGAACAAGGCAATCGCGCGACTCTTGGAGAGCTACGGACACCTCAACGCTGACCCATTGGAGACAGTCGACATCTACACACGCCAGTGCGCGCTGCTGGTCACCGCCCACGACTTGGCTGTCATGGGCGCGACACTGGCTGACGGCGGTGTGAATCCCGTAACGGGCGAGCAAGTGGTGTCGCCCGAGGTGTGTCGGGACACGCTGTCTATGCTCGCCGCGAGCGGCATGTACGAGCGCTCGGGTGAGTGGCTGTTCGAGATTGGTCTGCCCGCAAAGTCTGGAGTTGCCGGAGGCATCGTTGCCGTGGCACCTGGCAAGGGGGCGATTGGTGCCTTCTCACCGCGCTTGAACTCTGCGGGGAACAGCGTTCGGGGTCAGCGCGCCATCGCGTACCTCTCGCGCGCGCTCGGACTCAACCTCTTCGCTTCCCACGCAACCCCACCAACTGAGAGAGCAGCTAATGACCACCGCGCCTGAAGTCACCCAGCACGAGGAACGCCGGTCGTGGGTACCCATGGTCGGCCTGTTCCTGGCCCAGATCCTCATGTCCTTCAACGTCGCCGCGTTACCCATCTCCATCGGTGGCATGGTTGCGGACTTTGGAGTGCCGCCGACAGCGGCGAGCACGACGATTGTCGTCTACGGCCTAGTCGTCGCGGCTCTCGTGATGACCGGAGCGAAGCTCGGACAGCGGGTCGGATGGGTATTGATCTTCCGCTGCGTGCTGGTTGTGTTTGCTGGATCTTCATTGATGATGATCCTCTCTCCATCCATAGGCTGGGCGATCGCGGGGCAGTGTCTTGCGGGAGCAGCCGCAGCGATCATCGTTCCGTCCTTAGTTGCCCTCATTGCCGAGAACTACCGTGGTGATCAGCAGGCGACTGCGATCGGCTCGCTCGGGTCAGCGCGAGCACTCTCTGGCATCAGTGCATTCCTCATCGGCGGCACACTTGGCACTTTGGTCGGTTGGCGGCCTGTGTTCATGATCGTGCTGGCCCTTGCGGTCGTCGTGTTCGCATTCAGCTTCAGACTGCGCTCGCGCAAGGGTGATGCGAGCATCAAGATCGATCTCGTCGCGTCGGTTCTCGTGGGTCTTGCGATCATGTTGATCACGCTCGGCTTCAACAACCTCAACGGTTGGGGCGCGTTCCTCGCCGATCCTGGTGCGCCGTTCGAGGTCCTGGGGCTCTCTCCGGCTCCGATGCTCATCGTCCTTGGCGTCGTGTTCGGGCAGCTGTTCTTCGCCTGGACGAGGCGGCGTATGCGCGAAGGCAAAGTGCCCCTCGTCGATCTCTCGGTACTTGGCTCATCACGAGAGCGCGCCGCGGTCTACGCGATGTTCGTCGTCGTCGCGCTCGAGGCAGCCTTGAACTTCACGGTCCCTCTATACATCCAGATCGTGCAGGGTCGGACCCCGTTCGAGACCTCGCTCGCCATGATGCCGTTTAACCTGACAGTGTTCGTCACCGCGACGCTCGTGGTTCGCTTCTACAAGCGCTACAGTCCCCGCACCATCGGCGTCACGGCATTCATCCTCACGACCGGTGCGCTCATCTGGCTCGCGTTCGTCGTCACGAACAACTGGGAGACCATCCCGACAATCATGGGCCTCATCATCTTCGGCATCGGTCAAGGCGCGCTCGTCACGCTTGTGTTCAACGTCCTCGTCACCGCCGCTCCCGCGGAGCTCGCTGGCGATGTTGGATCCCTTCGTGGGAGCACGCAGAATCTCGCCTCAGCGGTTGGCACTGCGGTCGTCGGCGCGCTGCTCGTCGGCCTCCTCAGCGTCGGAGTCGGCCGGGCAGTCCTGGAACATCCGGAGCTCCCCGAAAACCTCGTCTCCCAGGTGGATCTCGACAACGTCAACTTCGTCTCCAACGATCGCCTTGCCGAAGTGCTCGGTCAGACCGACGCAAGCCCAGCGCAGGTGGAAGAGGCGACGCAAATCAACGAGGAACAACGCCTCCGTGCTCTGAAACTCGGCTTCCTGCTCCTCGCGGGCATCAGCGCGATCGCGATCCTGCCCGCCTCACGCCTACCTCGCTACAAGCCGCACGAGATCCACGCGCAGAACCCAGCACCCGCCGATGACTAACGGTCCCCCAGCACATGGAGTAGACACTCCCTCACTGCGAAACGGTGACGACGCAACACGGTCGCCTCGCGGGAGCTCGTTGCGCAACGAGTCGCGCGCAACGTGGGTCGCCGTCGCCTCTTTCGTGCTCGCGGCCGCGGTGACTGCGTTGCTCGTACAGGGGGAGTATCTGCCGATAGGTGGGCCGGATTCGCTGGGTGCTCGTGCCGGTTGGATCAGTGCCGCACTCGCCGCGATCTCGTTCGCCGCAACGCATGCGATTCCCGACGTGGGCGCCGATCCCTCCGTACTTTCTTGGCGGAGACAGCTTCCGATCGCGAAGCGTCTCGTCGATATGCTGGCGCTTGCTGCGGGTGTGGCCATGCTGACGTTCTTCGTGGTCATCGCGGTCGCGCAAGTCTTCCAGATCGGCTTCCGCGGCCTCACCGTCGATCCGCTGGGCGGCGGCGCTCTCGTAGGTTTCACCGCGGCTGCGACTAGTTACGCCGCATCACTCTTCGGCGCCCGAACGACCGGTATCGCGATCGCCGCTCTCGCGGTCGCGGTACTGTTCATGGGCACGTTCGCGAGCATGATCAGCTCTCCCGATGAGTCATGGTGGCAGCTTCATTTCTCGCAGCTCGGAAATACTGCTGGCATCACTGGCTATCGGTTCAACCTGGCCCTGATGGTCACCGGCCTCGTGATCACCACCCTCGCCGGTTATACCGGGCGTTCTTTCGATCTCGGGCTCGCCGCTCGAGGGTTCCATGCGGGAGCTCGGATACACCTGCTCCCCTGGCTGCTGGGCGGCATCGGTATCTGCATGATCGGTGTCGGGCTCGTCCCTGACGCAGTCAACAAGCCCCTACATGTCGCCTTCGCGGCTGGAATGGTCGTGCTATTCGGTGCGTTCGCACTCGGAGCGTTGCGGTTCATTCACGGTCTACCAAGAGAACTCCGGATCTTCACGCTCGTCGTCATGGCAGGTATCGTCTTCGCGATCCTGCTCTGGGAGCCGATCCGCTACTACAGCCTTGCCGGGATGGAATTCATCTCGGCGGGGCTGCTCTTCGCCTGGCTGATCGTGTTCACTCGGGCGGCCGACGCCTACGGTACGGAGACCCCTCCTGCAGGCCAAGACCGAAGCCCCGGCTAACCGCGACTTCTCAGTCGCTCTGCTTCCTGACTGCATCTGGCGCACGCGTTGGTTGCTGCGGAGTACGCACCGCGCGCGCGATGTCGGACCAAGCTCTGTCTAGAGCGCTCATCAATTGCAGCCTCCAGATGCCGTGTATCGAGAAATAGCAGGTTTCCGAGACACCGCGGCAGTTTGCTCATGTTGCGACCACTCCCCCGTGAACTCGGGACCCGACTTGTCGCAAAAACTCGTTTCATCGTGAATCGTCTCAGCCTCCATGAGCGAGGAAATATTCGAGGCAAACTGTCCGAGTGGGGTTCCTTGGCTATACCCGCGTCAGTACCGCGTCTCAGGATGCGCAGCTTCAGCTCGACGCACTCATGGGCGTCGGCGTGCAGAAGCGCCACGTCTTCGCCGACGTGACGTCCGGGAGTCGGACCGCGATCGAGCACGCGGGCATGAAGCGATTGCTCAAGCGTGCGGAGGTCGTGGCGCGGCTGGCGTGTGTCGCGTTGATCGTTAGGTAGTCAGCGCGAGCGCACGTGAGCCCCATTGCGACCTCCCCAACGACCTCATGCGGACGCGGCCCTGCGTGCCACCGCCCAGGGCCTCCAGCCTCTCGATCTCAGTCCCGCCGGCCGTTCAGGCGAGCGATGGTCGGCCACCAAATGGCGCTCCTGCCACTACAGTGGCACGTCGGCTCGCCCATCGCAGCGAAGGCCGAGTGATCAACGATGCCCCAGAGCGTCCATGACGTCGCCGCAGGGGTCAGCACCGACATTCGCGCTACATCGACAGCGCGGCCCCGAAACCATGGTGGTTCCGGGGCAGCATTGTCGTTGTTCGGCTGCACCGGTGATCGGGGAAGCCAGCCCATGCGCTCGCACAAGGACTACATGGACACTCCCGCGTGCCCTGCAGCGGGTGTGGGCGCGGTGGACCGCGCGTCATTGCGGAACCGGATGCCCGTCGACGCTTTGGCGAGCTTGTGAAGGTCGAGGCCTCTCGTCGCTTGCCGTAGCTCCTCTGCTCGAGCGAACGGCGTACGGAGAACGTCGCGGAGACGGTCCGATTCGGCCTCGTCTCCTCGCAGCAGCTTGGTACCCATGGCGATGGAGCGAGCGGGTCCGTTGAGCTCGAACTGCAGAATGCCGTATCCACGGGCGTTGTTCATCGTTTCCACCTGTGCCGCTTCTCGGCGCTCGATGCGGTTGTTGTGTTGACGAGCGCGAGCCGCGACAGGCTGGTGTTGTGCGCGTAGGCGCGGACCTCGTCCGACAGCGCCTTCACAGTGGGGGCCACGGGCGCGACTTCCGGAATCCGAGAGACGAGGTAGGCGGCGAGGCCACCTCGCGCGCGTTCTTCCTGCAACCCGTGCGCGTACGTCGACCAGGGTGCGGTTTCGGGACGGTCGAGGCTGCTGGAGAAGCGCACGAGCCCGGAGAGGTCCGAACACTGATGTGCGTCGAGGTCGCTCAGGAGTCGCACGCTCGCGAGCTCCGACTGGTACGCCGCATCCAGCCAATCCAGCGTCCGCACCGGTGTCTCCTGCTTGCCGATCGCGGAGGGGCCCGGGCGGGACCTGAATGCGTTCGTCGGTGGCAGCGTGCTTAGGGTCCGCGTGAACTGGTCCACGCGGAGCTCGTGGCACTGCTGGAGGAGTTGCTCGGTGGGCATGCCGCCCTCGCGCTCGGACTGCCGCAGTTGCGTGGTCGCAGTCGCAACCTGCCTGGAGACTTCTCTGGCGTTCCTGAGCGGCGAGACGGACGACGACGCGCCGCTGCGCCAAGTCGCGGAATCCGACAGGGATGGGTGGGCCCGGTGGGGCTCGAACCCACGACCCGCGGATTAAAAGTCCGATGCTCTGCCAACTGAGCTACAGGCCCCACAGTCGTCTGGCGTGCGGCGACCGTGGGGAATCCTATCGCGAATCGTGACCGGGGTTCAGCGACGTTGGGCCCGTCTTGTCGGTGGCCGGGTCCATACTCTCGTCATGGCAGAAACGAAGACGAAGCCGTCAGATGTCTCACCCGATCTCATCATCGACCAGGCGGAGCCGGCGGGGCGGCGCGAGGACGCTCGCATCCTGAAGGAGATCATGGATCGGGTCACGGGCGAGGACGCCGTCGTGTGGGGGCCGACCATGATCGGCTACGGCAGCTACCACTACACGTACGAGAGCGGCCATTCGGGCGATGCGATGATCCTCGGATTCGCGCCCCGCAAGGCGTCGATGTCCATCTACGGCCTGCAGACGTGGGCCCCCGAAGGCCTCATCGAGCAGCTCGGCAAGGTGAAGCTCGGCAAAGACTGCATCTGGGCTGGCCGCTTCTCGTCGCTCAACCTCGAGGTGCTTGAAGAGCTGGTTCGGATCGCCTGGTCGAAGCGACAGGACCTGCAAGCAATGTTCCCGGGGGATGCCTGAGCGACAGCACCCCGATGACCCGTTCGAGCGGGCCCACGCCCAGAAGACGACGCCAGACTGCCGCGAACAGCAGGCAGATGAGCAGGATCGCGATCATCGTCAGAACACCCTGCGGCTGCCTATAGATGAGCCCCGGCCCAGCCAGCCAGTTCTCCTCACCACGCAGCAGCTGCGACCAGATCACCGTCAGCATCAGCACATGCAGGCAGTAGATGGTGAACGCCATCGTGCCCATGTCGGCGAGCGGCCTCGTGAACCGCGTGAACCAGGCGCGCATCCTCGCACCCGAGAAATCACTGAGCAGCTGGATACCCGCATACGCGACAAGAGCCAACCCGAGATCACGAGCCTCATCGCCATACGACCCCGACTGGGCAACGCCCGTCATCGCCTCCTCCCAACGCCGCACCACCAGCGAGACACCCAGGAGCACCGCTCCCCCGCCGAACACCCACGCCGTTCGACGTGCGCTGCCGAGCTGCCAGCGCGCCAGCAGCAAGCCGATCAGCAGCATCGGCAGCAGACTCGTCAGGCGATACGCCGAACCGAGCACCGTCCAATCGAGCAGCAGCACCGTCGGATCGAACCTGGATGTGGGAGAGAAGCCTGAAGTGAGCGCCCAGTCACGGGCGGCGCCGTTCACAATCGGCGCAAGCGCGAGAAAGACCGACGCCGCACCGACCGACCAGGCCGCCGGCAAGAACAGGAACGGCGTCGCCACGAGCATCATGACGCCGAGAAAGTCCAACACGACGAGCACCCCCGAGAAATTTATGCTCAACAGCAAGCCGACGAAGATCAGCACGATGGCTTTGATCACCCACGAGATCGCGAAAAAGCTCTTCCGCCGCGCATCCCAGAGAGCCGCCTCACGCAACTGATACCCGGCCGTCACACCGATCACCAACGCGAACAGCGGCGACGCGGCATCGTTCAGGAACTGGAACAGCACACCCAGCGCCCGAGGCTCCCGGTCGTCCAGGAACACGACCGTGTGAGCGATGACCATGGCGAAGATCGCGAAGCCGCGCACCACGTCAAGAGAATTCAGGCGCATGGGTCGATCTTCGACCGCCGCGAGCCACCGGTCAAGCGCAGCACGACAACGCCCCTCCCCAGGGCGATAATGAACGAGTGCTCTCCACCTTCGTGATCTTCCCTGCGCTCGTCGCCTGCGTCCTCATCGCCAGCGGCGCCCTGAAGCTCCCCCAACGCTCTCGCACACTGCAGTCGTTCACCGCCTTCGGGGTACCCGCCGCGCTCCGGAAACCCTGGACCGCCATCGCCTTCCCCATCGGCGAGATCATCCTCGGGGCAGCACTCCTCCTCCTGAGCGGCCCCGCGTACCTCGTCGCGGCCAGCCTCAGCACCCTGCTGATGGCCGCCTACCTCACCGTCGTCGCACGCAGCGTCGCCAAACGCCAGGCAGTCGACTGCAACTGCTTCGGGGCCCTCAGCACGCAACCCGTCAGCCAGATCACGATCTGGCGCAACGCCGTCCTCACCTTCGCAGCGATCCTCGCCCTCGTCCTGCCGGGCATGTCGCTCGGCGTGCCGGCACAGCTCGCGCTCTTCTCACTCGGCGACTGGACGTGGCTCGTCGCGATCGCGGTCGTCGCCCTGGTGGGCATCGTCGCCGGCCTGGTCAAGACCCCGGCTGCTCCCTCCGCCGCGAACAGCAGAGCAACCTCTGGCCAGGACTTCGAGCTCGTCGAGCAGGGTCCCGACCTCATCACCGATCCGAGCGCCCGCGACATGATCCCCCACAACCTGGAGCTCGTCTCGGGGGACGGGTCCCCGGAGCTGCTCTACAACCTCGTCGTCGTCCCACAGAAGACGACCGTCCTCATCTTCGCGAGAGTCGGATGCGGGTCCTGCGGCCCCGTGCTCAGCCAGATCGGCGAATGGTCGCGAGAGCTCGGTGACGACGCGCAGATCATCGTCGCCACGTCCTCCAGCCGCGACTCCATCAAGAAGAACTACCCCAGCGCGCTGCCCTCGACCTACTTCGGCGCGAAAGCCGTCAGCGACCACTTCGAAGTGGCAGCCACCCCGGCGGCGCTCCTGCTCGCCGCCGACGGCACCATCGCATCCACCCCCGAATACGGCAGCGAGATCATCGCGGAGCGGGTGGAGCAGCTGCTCGCCTCGTTCGACGCGCAGCGCCAGGCTCAGCCTCGGGGCTGAGCCGCTCGGCCAGATCCTGCTGCAACTCCGCCGTACGGGGGAAGCGCCCGCCGCTTCCCGGCTCGTAGCGTGAAGGTGTCGGGATGCACCCCGGCCGAGCACTGGAGGATCAGCATGAGCGAGCAGTACGTCGTCATCACGGAGACCGTGAGCATCAGCGCAGTCGGCACCAAGCTCGGGTACTCCGAGCCAGTCGGCAGCGAGGCCGAAGGACTCGAGCTGCTCGAGCAGGTCGCCCGCGGAGTATTCCCCGACCTGCACACTCCCCACCGCCCCGGTCGCACATTCCGCGTCAGCGAGACCGAGTACGTGGACCGCCGCGAAGGCAAGGCCCTGCCAAAGAAGCAGACCCGCATCACGCTCGCGAGGGTCGTCGCGACCCGCGACTGAACACCCCCCCGGATGTGCGGAAAACAACACACGCTCGAAACAGCAGCGAAACCAGCCCGGCCGAGACTGACGACACCCCCGTCGTCCCCTCCCGCAAAGGTCCCCGTTGCCACACAAGCCCGCATTCCGCCGAATCGCCCAGATCACCGCCGCCACCGGCCTCTGCTCCGGCTTGGCTCTGAACGCCGCTCTCACCGCCCCGTCAGCATTCGGTGCTCCAAGCACCGAGGTCACGCTCCCCGCAGCGCCAGAGGTCGTGAACCTCAGCATCACGGATGCGCTCGCGCTCCTCGAGGCGGGGCGGACCACCTCCGTCGACCTCACACAGCGGTACCTCGACCGCATCGCCGCCTACGACGACCCATACGGCGACCAGCCCGGCCTGGCCGCCGTGATCCTCGCCAACCCTGAGGCGCTCACCACGGCCGCCGAACTCGACGCCGAGCGCGCCGCCGGCACCCAGCGCGGCCCGCTGCACGGCGTCCCCATCCTCGTGAAGGACAACTACGCCACGTTCGACATGCCCACGACAGCGGGCAGCGCATCCCTGCACACCTACCAGACTGAGCTCGACTCGACGGCGGTGCAGCGCCTCCGCGACGCCGGAGCGATCATCATCGCCAAGACGAACCTCTCCGAGTTCGCGTGGCACGGCACCTACACGCTGAGCTCTGAGCGCGGGCGCACCAACAACCCGTACAACCAGGCGAACAGCGCCAGCGGCTCGAGCGGCGGAACCGGAGCTGCCGTCGCCGCCGCCTTCGCACCGGCCGGACTCGGCACCGATTCCTGCGGCTCGATCGTCGGCCCCAGCGCCCACCAGAGCCTCGTGGGCTACCGCCCCACGATGGGGTTGACCAGCGTCACCGGCATCGTGCCGCTCTCGCTGCGGCAGGACGTCTCCGGCCCCATGACCACCACGGTCACCGACGCCGCACTCCTCATGGAGGTGCTCGCCGGGTACGACCCGACCGACCCGCAGACCGTCATCGCCAACGAGCAGGACACCACTTCCTACGTCGCGGGCCTCAGCGACTCCGCCCTCGAAGGGCAGCGCATCGGCTACATCCGATGGGACTACGAGGAGAACCCCGACCGCCCCGGCCTCGAGGAGACGACGGCCCTCATCGACCAGGCCGTCGAGGACCTCCGCGCACAAGGCGCCGAGGTCGTCGAGGTGCCGGCCTTCACAAGCGAGTTCCTCACCGGCACGCTCAAGAGCGGCGGCTGGATCGACATGCGCCCCAGCATCGACTCGTTCTTCGCCAGCACGGCGGCGACGTGGCCAGAGGGCCTGGCCGAGCTCACGGGCGACCCTGACGAGCTGACCTTCGCCGACGTCATCGCCGACGGGAAGTCGTCGATGACGCAGGACGACATCGACTCCTTCCTCAGCAACGAGGACATCCCGAACGCGGCCTACGACGCCGCCGTGGCAGAGCAGGATGCCGGCAAGGCCGCGATGGACCAGTTCTTCATCGACAACGACCTCGACGCGCTCGCGATGCCGACAAGCGCCACCTCCGCGACGCCAGATTGGGCCGGGACGACGTTCTGCGACCTCGGCGCGAACACGGGCATCCCGACGGTGTCGCTGCCGGCCGGCTTCACGTCGACGGGCGCCGCGGTCGGCCTCGAGCTCGCCGCACCGCGCAGCCAGGACGCCGCACTCCTTGCAATGTCCTACGACTACGAGCAGGCGACCCTGCACCGAGTCGCCCCTCCGACGACCCCTGAGCTGCCGATCGCACTGCCGACACCCACGCCGACGGCAACCACTGGCCCGATCGAGACGGTCGCCCCGCCGACGGCAGAACCCACGGCGGAACCTACCGCCGCACCCATGCCTGGCACGACCGTCGCGCCGACATCATCCGCGGCCCCAACCGTGACGGCACCGACTTCGACTGCTGGGGCTGGCGGCACGCCCACCCTTGCCCAGACCGGCGCGACTGACGCTTCGTGGCTCGTGACGCTCGCCGTGGCCCTCGTCGCTGGCGGTGCCGGGGTGCTCGGGATCTCCGCACTGCGCAAGCGCCGCTCCCAGGCGTAGCCCGCAGCGGACGACCCCAAGTCCGCTCCGGGCCCTGCACGCCCTACCCAAGGCAGTGTTGTGGTCGTCAAGACTCGACCTTGACGACCACAACACCGCCCTCGACGTGGCGTCGAGGGATTCACGAGCGACAGCAGAGGGCCCGAGCAGTTCCATGAACTGCTCGGGCCCTCTGCTGAGAGGAGCTGCGACCGCTAGACCGCCGGGTTGAGGCGCTCGGCCTGCTCGACGACGTTCTCGAGCAGCAGCGCGCGCGTCATCGGCCCGACGCCGCCCGGGTTCGGCGACACCCAGGCCGCCACATCCCAGACACCGGGGTCGACATCGCCCGCGACCTTCGACTTGCCCGTCTCCGGGTCCTCGACGCGGCTCACGCCGACGTCGAGCACCGCGGCGCCAGGCTTGACCCACTCGGGGCGCACGATGCCCGCGACACCCGCCGCGGACACGATGACGTCGGCCTCGCGCGCGAGCACTCCGATGTCGGGCGTTCCCGTGTGCGTGAGGGTGACCGTCGCGTTGTTCTCGCGGCGCGTGAGCAGCGGGCCGATCGACCGCCCGACCGTCACGCCGCGCCCGATGACGAGCACGTGCTTGCCGTTCAGCGAGATGTCGTTGCGACGCAGCAGCTCGATCACACCGCGAGGCGTGCACGGCAGCGGTGTCACGATCGGGTCGTTGGCGTTGAGCACGAGGCGGCCCAGGTTGGTGGGGTGCAGGCCGTCCGCGTCCTTCGACGGGTCGATGCGCTCGATCACGCGGTCCTGGTCGATGTGCTTCGGCAACGGCAGCTGCACGATGTACCCCGTGCAGGCCGGATCCGCGTTGAGGCGATCGATCTCCGCCTCGAGCTCCTCCTGCGTGGTCTCCGTGGGGAGATCGACGCGGATCGACTCGATGCCCACCTCGGCGCAGTCGCGGTGCTTGCCCGCGACGTACCACTTCGAGCCCGGGTCGTCGCCGACGAGGATCGTCCCGAGTCCGGGCACGACGCCCCGCTCCGCGAGCGCAGCTACGCGCTCACGGAGCTCGGCCTTGATATCGGCCGCGGCCTTCTTGCCGTCGAGTGCGGCAGCGGTCATGCTTCGCCGAGGCCAGGGTAGAGCGGGAACGCGTCGGCGAGGGCCTTCGTGCGAGCACGCAGGGCGGGCACGTCCGCGTCAGGGAGCAGTGCCAGCGCGATGACGTCGGCCACCTCGGTGAACTCGACGTCGCCGAAGCCGCGGGTCGCGAGTGCGGGCGTGCCGATGCGCAGGCCCGACGTGATGAGCGGCGGGCGCGGGTCGTTGGGGACCGCGTTGCGGTTGACGGTGACGCCGACCTCGTGGAGGAGGTCCTCGGCCTGCCTGCCGTCGATCTCCGCGTTGCGCAGGTCGACGAGGATGAGGTGCACGTCGGTTCCGCCGGAGCGGACCGAGATGCCGGCGCCGGCCACGTCGGCCTGCTGGAGGCGGTCGGCGACGATCTTCGCGCCGCGCAGCGTGCGCTCCTGGCGGTCCTTGAAGTCGTCCGTCGCCGCGAGCTTGAACGCCGTCGCCTTGCCGGCGATGACGTGCATGAGGGGGCCACCCTGCTGGCCGGGGAAGACCGCTGTGTTGATCTTCTTCGCCAGGTCGGCGTCGTTGGTCAGGATGAAGCCGGAGCGTGGGCCGCCGATGGTCTTGTGGACCGTGCTGGACGTGACGTGCGCGTGCGGTACCGGGTTGGGGTGGAGGCCAGCGGCGACGAGTCCGGCGAAGTGCGCCATGTCGACCCACAGGTAGGCGCCGACCTCGTCCGCGATCTCGCGGAACTTCGCGAAGTCGAGCTGACGCGGGTATGCGGACCAGCCGGCGACGATGACCTTCGGCTTGTGCTCGAGCGCGAGCTCGCGCACCTGCTCCATGTCGATCTGCGAGGTCTCGGCGTCGACGCCGTACGCGACGATGTTGTAGAGGCGGCCGGAGAAGTTGATCTTCATGCCGTGCGTGAGGTGTCCGCCGTGGTCGAGCGACAGGCCCAGCAGGGTGTCGCCGGGGCGCGCGAGGGCGTGCATGACAGCGGCGTTTGCGGTTGCGCCGGAGTGCGGCTGCACGTTGGCGAACTCCGCGCCGAACAGCGACTTGGCGCGCTCGATGGCGAGGTTCTCGGCGATGTCGACGACTTCGCAGCCGCCGTAGTAGCGGCGACCGGGGTAGCCTTCGGCGTACTTGTTGGTGAGGACGCTGCCGGTGGCCTCGAGGACCGCGCGCGGAACGAAGTTCTCGCTGGCGATCATCTCGAGTGTCGAGCGCTGGCGGTCGAGCTCCTGCTCGAGGACCGCTGCGATCTCGGGGTCGACTTCACTCAGTGGGGAATTGAACGTATCGGTCACGAAGGCTCCTTCAGAAAACCGGATGGCACGGCGAACATGTGGTCGTGAACCGGCGAGCCCAGGCGAACGGCTCGAAACCCGAAGAGCCGCTCCCCGGTGGTGACCCACCTGAACGCCAGTCGCGGCCGTCAGAAGTCTAGCGCGACTTGCCTGGTCGCCGCGAGAGCAGCGTCACGAGCCAGGTGAGCACGACCCCGAGCACGACGAGCCCGATGATCGTGAGCACAACCGGCGCGTAGCCCTGATCCCTGGGGTTCAGGAATGGGTAGGGGTACCAGCCGATGAGGTTGCCGCGCACGAGCGAGAAGGCCGCGTAGCCGGCGGGGAAGATGAGCCAGATGAGCGCCGTGCCGAACCGGATGCGCTTCGTCGGCCGGTCGATGAGGAGGTCGAGCAGCATCACGACCGGCATGACGTAGTGGAGCACGGTGTTGTTCCACGGGACGGCGGTGAAGTCGACGTCGGCGAGGCCCGAGAGCAGCAGCGCGAAGCCGATGCCCACGATGAGGATGTAGACCGTGACGGCGGCGCGGAACGCGTTGATCCTGGCACCCTGCGCGTTGGCCGCTGTCGCGACGGCGCTGAGCAGCAGCGACAGCACGACGAGCATGTTGGTCTCGATCGTGAAGTAGGCGAAGAAGTTCTCCGGCACCCAGGTACCTCGTTCCATGATCGTCGCGATCTCCGACACGATCGAGGAGAAGGCGAGCAGACCGAACCCGATCTTCGCGGTCACGAGCGCTGGGCGGTGAATCGACGAGGCCACGGCCATCCTTCTGTCGGTGACGGGGGAACAGGGAGCTGCGCTGCGCCCGGCGCCTCGGCGAGACCGCCGCAGCGCGAGCCCGGAGCCGCAGACATGAGGCTACGCGGTCAGGGGCGTTCCTTGCGGTAGTCGGCGGGTGTCACGCCGAGTCGCGTGAGGAAATGTCGACGCATCGTCGTGGCGTCGCCGAAGCCGGCCGCAGCCGACACGTCGTTGAGCGAGCGCCGCGGCTGCTCGACGAGGAGCGCGGCCGCCGACTGGACCCGGCGTGCCGCGATGAGCCCCGCGATGCCGTCGGCCTCGTCGGCGAGATCGCGGTACAGCTTCCGCCTGCTGATGTGCAGAGCGCGCGCGATGCTGTCCGCGTCGAAGCCCTGGATGACGTGGTACCTCTCGATGAGGTCGCGCACCGCCTCCTTCATCCGCATCGAATGCTGGGCGGGCGTCAACGCCGGGGACGTCACCTGCACGAGGACAGCCCGCAGCAGGTCGTGGAGCACGGGCTCCGTGCCGGCCGGTGACCGACGGCCGCCCCTGGTGCTCGACGTCGCCTCCACCAGGTAGCGGCCGATGAACGCCAGGAAGGCCGCGGTCAGCGCCGTCTCGGGCAGGCGGACGGCGCGGTCGCTCAGGGTGATCCTCGCATCGTTCGCGACATCCTCGAGGGGCACGGCCATGCCGAGCGTCTCGATCCTGCCGAGGCTCGCCGTGACAAGCGGATGCTTCGAGTTCACAACCAGGACGTCGCCCGGGTTGAGCACACCCGAGAGGCCACCGGTTCTGAACTTGAGCGACCCGCGGATCATCCCGAGCACGACGAGCTTCTCGCTCTCGATGCGAGAGATATCCACTCCCTCGCGTCCCGAGCCGGAACTCCGGCGAAGACTGCCGAAGAGATGCACGGTTCCAACGTGCGTATTCAGGAGGTACGCGTGGAAATCCGCGCCCGCCGCGGCATCCATCGTCATCGAAGTGCCCGTGAATTGGGCCAGACCCGACTCTCCGCGGAATTCCTCGAATGCCCCAGGGTCTACGTCATCTGCGGAGAAGAAGCCTGACGACTCCCCCGAGTGCGCGATCCTCCCGAGCCACTCGCTGACATCCTGACGTGCATTCCCCGGCACTGAATACCCCCGACACCAGCCTGCCCAACCTTCGGATCAGAATACCGAGATATGACGGGCTGGAGAATCGCGGGGGTATTCAGCGACCTCCACTGCGATCGAGCATCAGCGAGCGAGAAGACCCTCGGTGAGCGCGTTCGGCGTGCCGAAACGGTGCGCCGTTATGGACACGGCCTGCTCCCGCAGGAACGGCAGCATCTCCACCCGACCGGATTCGGTCACGGCTCCCGAGTAGATCGCCAGGTCCACACGGCCGTCCACGGCGCGGGCCAACGCGACCGCATCGCCCCCGATGAGGCGCATCCGCCCACCGCGAAGCGAACCCGCCGCGGAGAGGAACTCCGCGTCTGACTCAGCCCGCGTGCGCACGCCAGCCCCCGCGAGGGCCGCCTTCGCCGCCGATGGCAGCTCGACCCCCGTCGAGACCCGCAGCTGCGCTCCGGCGACGAGGCCAGCCGCGACCACCCGCAGGAGATCCGCGACGCGTGCATCCTCGGCGAGCCGCACCGTCATCTCACCCGGGAAGGTCAGGTAGCGGAACACGTTGCGCTCCGCGTACAGTCCCTGCACGTCGCGGTCGCGCCCGAACTCCTCAGCCCACGCCCTCGCATCGCTGCCGAGCGCACGCTGGAGCATCGCGGTGTCACCACTCGTCAGCACCGCCGGCTGCGCTTTCGCGATCGCCGCCGCCGCATCCAGGAGCGTCTGCGCGCTGCCGTTCGCGACCGGGTCGACCTCGATCGCGCGAGCCCGCTCCCAGGTTCCGAGGCCGACGAGGTAGTTCGGTCCGCCCGCCTTGGTCGTACATCCGACGACCGACTTCTTCCAACCGCCGAAGGGCTGGCGCTGCACGATCGCGCCCGTGATCCCACGGTTCACGTAGAGGTTTCCCGCCTGGATCGTGTCGAGCCACTGCGCCACCTCGCCGCGGTCGAGCGAGTGGATGCCGGACGTCAGCCCGTAGTCGACCTCGTTGACGATCTCGATCGCCTCCTCGAGCGTGTCCGCCGTCATGATGCCGAGGATCGGACCGAAGTACTCGACGAGGTGGAACTCGGAGCCGCGCTGCACGCCCGCACGCACGCCAGGACTCCAGAGCTTCCCGCTGTCGTCGAGCTGACGAGGTTCGACCACCCAGCGCTCCCCCGCACCGAGCGTCGTGAGCCCGTCGAGCAGCTTGCCGGAGGCCGGCGTGATGATCGGCCCCATCTGCGACGGCGCGTCCCACGGGTAGCCGACCGTGAGCGAGCGCACGGCGTCGAGAAGCTGCTCGCGGAAGCGCCGCGAGCGCTGCGCCTGACCGACCAGCACCACGAGGGAGGCGGCGGAGCACTTCTGCCCTGCGTGGCCGAACGCCGACGCGACGACGTCCTTCGCCGCGAGGTCGTAGTCGGCGCTCGGCGTCACGATGATGGCGTTCTTGCCGCTCGTCTCAGCGAGCAGCGGCAGCTCGGGGCGGAACGAGCGGAACAGCTCGGCCGTCTCGATGCCACCCGTGAGGATGACGCGGTCGACCGACGGATTCTTGATGAGCTCGCTGCCCAGCTCGCGGTCGGAGAACTGCACGTACTGCAGCACCTCCCGCGGCACACCGGCCTCCCAGAGCGCCTCGACCATCACCGCGCCGCAGCGCGCCGCGGGCCGCGCCGGCTTGATGATGACGGATGCGCCAGCCGCGAGCGCGGCCAGGGTCGATCCGGCGGGGATGGCCACGGGGAAGTTCCAGGGCGGCGTCACGACGATGACCTTCGACGGAACGAAGGATGCGCCGTCCACCTCGTCGAGGCCGCGAGCGAGTTCCGCGTAGTAGTGCGCGAAGTCGATGGCCTCCGAGATCTCGGGGTCTGACTGGTCGAGGGTCTTGCCCGCCTCGGACGCGGCGACCTCCATGAGGTCGGCGCGGCGCCGCTCGAGCGCATCCCCCGCCCGGTGCAGGATCTCGGCACGCGCCGCGCCGGACAGCGCACCCCACGACTGGCTGCCCGTGACGGCACGCGTGACACGTGCATCCAGTTCACCGGCGGTGCCGACCGTGTTCGCCTTGATGGTCGCGGTGCCGAGCGTGGACGCCTGTGCGCGTTCGCGGATGCCACGCGCCCACGACTGGTTGGCGGGCAGCGAGGGGTCCGTGTCCGGGGTCTCCTCGAAGCGGTCGGCGGGCAACGGGTCCGGTTCCGCGGTGCGGTCCTGCACTCGGTTGCTCGCCGGCACCTCACGGTCGAGCGCGTCGAGCGACGCGATGAATCGCTGCGACTCGCGCTCGAAGAGCTCCTCGTTGTCGGCGAGCTCGAACACCGCCGACATGAAGTTGTCCTGGCTCGCCCCCTCTTCGAGGCGGCGGATGAGGTAGGCGATCGCCACGTCGAACTCCTGCGGGTGCACGACCGGCACGTACAGCAGCAGCCCGCCGACCTCGCGCTTCACGACCTCAGCCTGGCTCTGCGCCATCCCGAGCAGCATCTCGTACTCGATGCCGTCCGTCGCGCCCCGGCGCTGGGCGAGCAGCCAGGAGAACGCGACGTCGAAGAGGTTGTGACCGGCGACACCCACACGCACGTTCTTCACCCGCTCGGGGGTCAGCGCGTAGTCGATGACCCGCTTGTAACTTGTGTCCGAGTCCTGCTTCGTGCCCCACGTGGCGAGCGGCCAACCGTGCAGCGACGCCTCCACGCGCTCCATGGGCAGGTTGGCCCCCTTCACGAGCCGCACCTTGATCGGTGCACCGCCACGCGCGACGCGACGCGCCGACCACTCCTGCAGTCGGATCATGGCCGCGAGGGCGTCTGGGAGGTAGGCCTGCAGCACGATGCCGGCCTCGAGGTTGAGGAACTCCGGCTCGTCGAGGATGCGCGTGAAGACCGCCATGGTCATCTCGAGATCCTTGTACTCCTCCATGTCGAGGTTGATGAACTTGCGCGTCGGGCTGTTCACGGCGAGGCGGTAGAGCGGAGTCAGCTCCTCGACGACATCGGCGACGGCCTCGTCGAAGGCCCACGGCTGGTGCGGTGCGCTGGTCGACGAGACCTTGATCGAGACGTAGTCGACGTCGTCGCGGGCCAGGAGCTTCGTCGTGCCGTCGAGACGACGCGCGGCTTCCTTCTTGCCGAGCACCGCCTCGCCGAGCAGGTTCATGTTGAGCCGCACGCCCTTGCCTCGAATGTTGTCGATCGCCGGCCCGAGCTTCGAGTCGGTCGCATCGATGATGAGGTGCCCGACCATGTCCCGCAGGACCTTGCGCGCCGCGGGCACCACGACGCCGGGCAGGACTGGCGCCACCGCGCCACCGACCCGCACGGCGCTCTTCATGTACCAGGGCAGGAACCCTGGCACCTGGTCGGCGATCGCGCCGAGCTTTCGCGCCGCGACCTTGAGGTCCTCGGGGCGCACCACGCCGTCAACGAATCCGACCGTGAAGTCCAGACCCCGCGGGTCCTTCAGCACGCCGGCGAGCTGGGCGGCGGATGCGTCCACCGGGATCTCGGCCGCCTCGGTCAGCCATCGGCGCACGAGCGCGACAGCCTCCGGCGCGAGCTCGGTGAGGGAATCTGTGGGGAAGACAGGCGTCTCGGTGGCGGTCATGTGACCAGTATCGGCACCCGACTTCCGTTAGGTATAGTGAAGGAAATTGACGCGTTTTCGTCAGTTCGTGTGATGATTAATCATGCTCGACGTACGCAAGCTCCGACTCCTCCGCGAAGTGCAGCTCCGTGGCACCCTCGCCGAAGTCGCCAAGGCGCTCAACTTCTCGCCATCGGCCGTCTCCCAGCAGCTCTCCGCCCTCGAAGCCGAGCTCGGCGTCGAACTCCTCCGCAAGCACGGGCGCCGCGTGCAGCTCACCCAGCAGGCCGAGATCCTCGCAGGGCACACGGCCGAGATCCTCGAACGACTCGAGATCGCAGAGCAGGAGGTCCTCGCCTCCACCAGCCGCGCCGTGGGCACGGTTCGCATCGCCGTGTTCCAATCCGCGGCCCTCACGCTCATCCCGCCGCTCCTCCGCGTCCTAGAGGAAGAGCACCCCGGCCTCCGCATCGAGATGGTGCAGCACGAGCCGGAATCCGCGCTCTTCGACACCTTCGCGGGAGACTTCGACGTCGTCGTCGCCGAGCAGTACCCCGGCCACGCCGCACCCCACCACCCCGGGCTCGACCAACGGCTCCTCACCGGCGACGCGCTGCGCCTCGCCGTACCCGTCGACTCCCCCGTCACCACCCTCGCCGATGCAGCCCAGCTCGCCTGGGTCATGGAACCGCAAGGGTCTGCATCCCGCCACTGGGGAGAGCAGCAGTGCCGCGTCGCCGGCTTCGAACCCGACGTGCGCTACGAGACCGCGGACCTGCAGGCGCAGATGCGGTTCATCGAGACCGGCCACGCCGTCGGCATCCTCAACGACCTCACCTGGGCCCACTCCACGCCCAGCGTGCGATTCCTCAGCCTCGCCGGGGCACCACGGCGCGAGATCTTCACCTCGATCCGAACCGCGAGCGCGGCGTCCCCGACCATCGCCGCAGTGCGCGACGGCCTCCAGCGGGTCGCAGACGACCTCAGCTCGACAAGCCTCAGCACCGCCGCCATCACCCTGCCCGCGGCGACCCCGGCGACCCCGGCGGCCTTCAGCGCGTCAGGCGTCAGCTCGTCTGCTGCAGCGGACGCCTAGCCAGCACCGCGTCGAGCACCAGCGCGCTCACCAGGCCGAGCCCGACCATCGCCAGGAAGAACACGGGCAGCGCCACGAGACCCGCAGCATCCAGCAGCAGACCGCCCACGAGCGCGCCCGAGCCGATACCGAAGTTGAAGCCCGACGTGTACAGCGCGCTCGAGAGGTCGCGGTGGCGAGACGGCGCGGCATTCAGGATGCGCGACTGCAGCAGCGGCGGCAGCACGCCCATCCCGAGCCCCCAGATGACGAGCGCGACGAGCGCCACCGTCGTGTCGTGCGCGAACAGCAGCAGCGTCACCGCGATGAGCATGAGGCCGTAGCCGGTCGCGAGGCCGACGCGCGGACGTGCCGTGAAGAACACGCCGGCGAGCGCCGTCCCGCCCGCCGATGCGATGCCGTACGCGAAGAGCACGAGGCTCAACGTCTCGACAGGGAAACCGATGACATCAAGCGAATACGGCGAGATGTACGAGTAGAAGGCGTACTGGGCAGTCATCGTGATGAGCGTGATGACGCACAGCAGGATCACCGTCAGCAGCGAGCGCTGCGCGAAGCGGACCCGCTTCGCAGGCACCGCATCCTCGGCCGAGTCGTCCGGAAGCGCGATCGGCCGCGTGAAATAGGAGTCGTCGAGGTGGTTGACGCGCGGCAGCAGGAACCAGAGCAGCACCGCGACGAGCAGCGTCACGACCGCGAGCGAGCCGAACGCGAACCGCCAGCCGAACGCCTGCCCGAGCGCGGTGCCGATCGGCACCCCGAGGACGTAGGCGATCGCGCCGCCGCCGAGCGTGATCGACACCGCGCGCGTCAGCAGCTCCTTCGGTGCGATGAGCGAGATGTAGGAGGCGACCACCGCCCAGAACACGCCATGGGCGAGGCCCGTGACCACGCGTGTCACGACAAGCCACGCATACGTGGGCGCGAACGCCGAGGCGATGGAGCCGACGGCGAAGACCGCCAGGACGACAACCAGCAGCGCGTGGCGGGGCACGCGCTTCGTGAGCGCCGTCAACGGGGTACTCGTCAACACGACCGTGAACGCGAAGATCGTCATGAGCCAGCCGATCTCCGCGCGCGTCGCGCCGAGATCGACGGTCATGAGCTCGAGCAGGCCAGTGGGCAGCATCTCGATCGTCACGCTGATGAAGGTGGAGAACGCAAGCGCGATCAGAGGGACGAGCGGCAGCCTGGGGGCAGACGTCATCACAGGAGCAGAGAGAGAAGTCATTCGCAATATCCGAACGGCGCACTCCGGGCGAGCGGGAAACCTCGCCAGGGAGTCGACTGCGTGCGTACCGGCACGCCGGGGGCCGAGCGATCCGCACGACCACAGTGAAGTCTACCCCTCAGGCGCAGGACGGCTACCCTGATGTGGTGATTCAAGAAGCAACTCGATGGGTGCTCACCCTCAACTGCCCAGACCAGCCCGGCATCGTGCACGCCATCACGGGAGCCATCGTCGACTCCGCGGGCAACATCGAAGAACTCCAGCAGTTCTCCTCGACCGACACCGGTCGCTTCTTCATGCGCGTCGACATCCGCACCGACGCCAGCCGCGAGGACCTCCTCGCCCGCCTCGAACCCGTCGCCGAGCGCTTCAGCGCCGAGGTCTCCCTCGACGAGGCCGGCCGCCCCGTTCGCACGCTCATCCTCGCGACGAAAGCCGGCCACTGCGTCAACGACCTCCTCTTCCGTCAACGCTCCGGCCACCTCCACATCGACGTCCCGCTTGTCCTCGCGAACAACGAAGCCCTCGCGAGCCTCGCCGAGTTCTACGAGGTGCCATTCGAGTACCTCCCCGTCACCGGGCCAGACGAGAAGGCGGCCTTCGAGGCGCGCATCCTGCAGGTCGTCGAGGAGCAGCAGATCGAGCTGGTCGTCCTCGCCCGCTACATGCAGATCCTCTCCCCCGAGCTCTGCGCAGAACTCGCCGGCCGCGCCATCAACATCCACCACTCCTTCCTGCCGGGCTTCAAGGGCGCGAACCCGTACCGCCAGGCGCACGCCCGCGGCGTCAAGCTCATCGGCGCGACGGCGCACTTCGTGACGAGCGACCTCGACGAGGGCCCGATCATCGAGCAGAACGTCGTCCGCGTCGACCACACGCGTGCACCCCAGGAGCTCATGGCCATCGGCCAGGACGAAGAATCGCGCACCCTCACGCAGGCCGTGAAGTGGTTCTCCGAGCACCGCGTGCTGCTCGACGGGCAGCGCACCATCATCTTCCACTGACCCGCTCCGGTCGCTTCGGTCAGTCTGCTGCTGCTGCTGCTGCTGCTGGCCAACTTCCGTGATGAATGGGCCACTTCGGGCACGCCGGCGCTCTGAGCTCGCCTCTCATCACGGAAGTTGGACACATACTTCGCAGCAGGCGAGCTGTGGATGGCGACGACTCCACAGGAGGCCAGCTTCCTGTTCACGGGTCGGTAGATCTGCGCTGTGCTGGGCGCATGCCAGAACCAGCAACTGCGAGAGCACCCGTGCGAACAAACGGAGGGGTCTTCTCGCGCGCTGAATGGCATGCAGAGGGCGGAACTCGCCGCGGGTTAGAGGCGTCGCTCAAACAAGGGACCTTCTGGCGGGTTTCGCCTGGCTGGTTTGCCACGCCAGACGCGTCCGCCGCAGTCGTTGAAGCTGTGCGCCTGCACGGTCGCGCCACTTGCCTCACGGCTCTCAGCTCGCAAGGAGTCTGGACTCCGCCTCACTCCGGGGTGCATGTGCGAATCGCAGCGAGCGCACTCGGCATCACGCGCACAACGTCTTCCAACCCCCGCACAGGTGAAGTGGTCCTGCATCGAGCCTCAGTCCATCAAGCTCGCCCGCTTGAGAAGCATGCGGTTGACGACGTCGATCTTGCTCTCGAATGCGCGCTCCTGTGCCTCCCCGAACGCGACCTTGTCGTTGTCGCCGACTCGGCGCTCCAGTCGCGCCTCATCACGCGAAGCTCGCTCACCGCGTTGGCCGCCCCGCTCGCCGTGAGCGCGCGCGAGAAGCTGAGATTCGTGGATGCGCGGAGCCAATCCGGCACGGAGAGCATCGTCCGGTTGTGGCTCCAGCTGAGCGGCGTGCGCGTCACTCCGCAGTTTCACGTGGTCGGCGTCGGTGATGTGGACCTGCTTGTCGGCGATCGCCTCGTCATCGAGTGCGACTCTAAGGAGTTTCATTCCGCGGAGTGGCACTCTCGGAATGACCGCCGCCGAGACCTGGTGCTGAACAGGCTCGGATACCGAGTCCTGCGCTTGACCTACGAGCAGGTGATGTTCCAGTGGCCGCGTGTCGAGGCCACACTGCGGGCACTTCTCGCCGAAGGGAGCCACGTCCGGGGCTCACGCAGACGGCCCGGTGCCTGACCAGCTTCCGGGACGAGACGACGCCAACAGGCCCCGGGCGCCTCAGCCACGCGCATCCATCACGGAAGTTGGACCGGCCGGTCTACTGCGGGTGCCGTTGGCAGGCGTCAAAGGTCGTCGCTGAGTGCTCCGCTGCCAATGAAACGCGCCGCGGCGTTGCCGCCCACGGCCTCTTGACGCCCAAGGCACACGTGACGGCGCCCGGCATCCGTGCCTGGCGCTTGCCCTGACCGACTTGCGTGACGAAAACGCTCCCAATGCCCGCCACCACGCCAGATCTTCCCGCCCATCACGGAAGTCGGCCACGCGCTATGACGGACGCGGCTCAGGCGGCGGGCACGCGCGCCGGGATTCGCTCCATGACGGCCTCGATGATGCGCTTCCCGGCAGAGTCGCGCAGGGTCATGAGCGATTCCGGGTGGAACTGCACGGCGAAGATCGGCAGGTCGCGGTGCTGGATCGCCATCGGGATGCCGTCGTCGTCGGACGCGACGAGGACGAGGCTCTCCGGCATGGTCGCGGGGTCGATGTGCAGCGAGTGGTACCGGCCCGTGACGAAGCGCTGGGGCAGGGCGTCCAGGAAACCGGGATTGGTGACGACGACCTCGCGCTCCTGCCCGTGCAGCGGGTACCCGAGCTGGCCGAGGGATGCGCCGAAGTACTCCCCGATGGCCTGCTGCCCCAGGCAGACGCCGAAGATGGGCAGCGAACGGTCGACGATCTCGTCGAGCAGCTCGGAGGACTTGAAGTCGCTCGGCGCGCCAGGCCCTGGTGACATGACGACGAGCGATGGCTGCTGCTCGTCCAGGATGCGGGCCATCTCCTCGCGCTCGATGCCGCCCTTGGGGATGCGCACGGTGCGCACTTCCGCACCGGTCTCGCGCATGTAGCCGGCCAGCATCTGCACGAAGGAGTCCTCGTGGTCGAGGAAGAGGATGCGGTGGCCGAGTCCATTCGAGGCGGGCGCCGTCTCGGCCGGAACCTCGGGGGCTGCTGATTCGGCGGCGGCGTCGAGCGCCTCGAGCAGCGCTGAGGCCTTCATCTCGGTCTCGAGCTCTTCGGCGGCGGGGGTCGAGTCCATGAGGAGCGTGCCGCCGGCTCGGACCTCGGCGATGCCGTCGCGGATCATCGCGGTTCGGATCGTGAGCCCGGTGTTGACGTCACCGTTGGCGAGCAGCGCTCCGATGGCGCCGCCGTACCAGGTGCGGGGGCTCCGCTCGTGCTCGTCGATGAAGCGCATGGCCCAGATCTTCGGGGCTCCGGTGACGGTGACGGCCCACATGTGGGTCGCGAACGCGTCCAGCCCGTCGAATTCGGGACGTAGCCGCCCCTCGACGTGGTCGACCGTGTGGATGACCTTCGAGTACAGCTCGACCTGGCGCCGGCCGATGATCTTGATCGACCCGGGCTCGCAGACGCGTGACTTGTCATTGCGGTCGACGTCGGTGCACATGGTGAGCTCCGAGCGGTCCTTGTCGCTGTTGAGGAGCTCGAGGATGCGGTCGGCGTCCTCGATCGCGTCGGCACCGCGTGCGATGGTGCCCGAGATGGGCACGGTCTCGACGCGGCTGCCGGCGACCCGAACGAACATCTCTGGGCTGGCGCTCACGAGGAACTCTTGCCCGCCGAGGTTCATGAGCGCGCCGTACGGTGCCGGGTTGTTGCGCTTCAGGTAGGCGAAGACGTCGGCCGGGGTGGTGCGGACGGGGCGACGGAAGGCCTGACCGGGTACGACCTCGAACAGGTCGCCGCGGGCGAAGGAGGCCTTGGCCGACTCGACGAGCGCCGCGTACTCCCCTGGCTCGTGGTCGCGCGATGACTGCGCGGATGCGGCGGGTGCGATGAAGGGGCTCGGCACCTGTGTGCGTGGCATGCCCTCGGTCGTGGTGGTGCCGTCGGAGAACTCGAAGTCGTGGCGCGTTGCGTCGCCGCGCTGGCGGTCGACGGCGAGCACGGAGTCGGGCAGGAAGACGACGAGGTCGCGCTGGTCGCCGCCGTTCGGGGCGTCGAGGGCTTCGATCTGTCGCACGAGGTCGTAGCCGAACGAACCGTAGAGGCCGAGGTGGGGGGCGTCGTCCGGCATGGTCTCGATGATGGCGCGCAGCACGCTGAAGCTGGAACGCCTCCGCGTGCGCTGCTCTTCGGGGATGATCTCGTCCCGCTGCGAGGTCACGTCGATCTCGACCTCGCCGTCGGCGAGCACCCGCACCGCGACGCCGTCGAGGCGCTCGAACGCCTCGGTGAACGCCCGGAGCGGGATCTCGCCCCGGCTGTTGAGGGCGCGCATCCGCAGGGCGAAGCCTCGCCCCTCGATCATCAGCGGTGGATCGATGAACCCGATGTCCCATCGCGTGTACCTGCCCGGGTACTCGACGCCGGATGAGAGGACGACGCCGTAGCGGTCGTTGAGACCGGTCTGGATGTCGTCCATCTCGTCCGGGCTGGCAGCACGAGAGGTGTGGGTGATCGTGAGCACTGGGTTCCTAGGTCTGTTATCGGGTCAGAGGCGTTCCGCGATGGCGGCGGTCGCGGTGCGCCACGCGTCGCGCGTCGCGGGCTTGAGGCTGGATACGCTCAGCTCACCGCCGCCGACGAAAGCCTGGTCGTACGGTACCTCAACGACGGCGCGGGTGAGCCGTTCGAAGTGGTGGCGCAGGCGCACGGTGAGCGCCTGGTCCTCTTTCGCGGAGGGACTCGAGAGGATCGTGACCGCGTTCTCGAGCTTGTCCCCGAAGCCTCGCTCTCGGAGGCCGTCGGCGAGCCAGGCGGCGGATGCGGCGGTGTCCTCGCGTGCGGTGGACACGATCACGAGCTGGTCGGCGACGTCGAGGGCGGCCTCCCAGTTGCTCGCGCGCATGTTGTTGCCGGTATCGACGACGAGCACGCGGTAGAAGCGGCTGAGGGTGCGGTGCATGCGCGAGAACGCCTCCGCGTCGATGATGGCGGCCGAAGCCGCGTCGTCGTCGGATGCGAGCACGTCGAACTGGGCGTCGCCTTGGGGGCGCACGAAGCGGTCGACGTCGGCGATGGTCGCGCCTCCCGAGACCTCGAAGCGCGGCAGCTGCCTGAGGAAGTCCACGGCCGTATTGCGGTGGCTGCCCGGGTGCGAGCGCCACCCGAGGGTGCCTCGGGTCTCGTTGTTGTCCCAGGCGAGCGTGTAGCCGCCGCGGATCTCGCCGAACGTGGCCGCGATCATGAGCGTGGCCGTGGTCTTGTGGGCGCCGCCCTTGGGGTTCATGACGACGACGGTCCTGGATCCGTCGAACTGGCGCTGCACTCGGCGGATCTCGTCGCGTTTGATGCGCTCGGCCTCGCCGGGGCCGAGCTTGATGAGCCCTCCGGTGCCGACGCGCAGCGCGCTGCGCCATCCCTGCTGGGCGGGCGCTTCGGGCGCGGCCTGCTTGTCGGCGAGGAGGTCGGCGAGGGTCGGCGCGGAGGTGTCGCTCTTGCGACGCTCCGGGGCGGTGCTGGATGCGGCCTTCGACACGGTGCCTGCCGAGGCGGATGCGGCGACTGGTGCGGTGTTCGTCGGTCTGGGCGGCAGGCCGGGTCGGATGATGTCGCGCGGTCCTGTCTCGACATTCTCGAGCTCGTCGAGGTCACGCTGCGCGCGGGCGTCGCGGGGGAAGCGCGGCTGCCACGGCTGGGTGTCCTCGAGGCCGTCTTCGTCGATCCGGTCCTCGAACCACACGGGTGGGGCCTCCGCCTGCGGCACGGGCGCGCCCTGCGTCGCGTCGTGTCGTTCGTCGTCGAGCTCCGGCGCGGGGGCGACCTCGGCTGCCACGCCCTGCGGCGGTCCGGGGATCACGCCGTCGTCGTCGGACTCGTGATCGAGCGCATGGTGCATCATCTCGACTCGAGGGATGCGCACGGTCTCGTGCACGTTGCCCTGCGGCAGGAAGCCGTCGCTGTTCGCGCCCGTCGCGGCCTCGTAGCCGCCGTCGGCGTCCGGCTCGGCCGAGCCGCCCGGCTGGGCTGGCTCGGCGTGCGCGAGTCGGTCGGTCAGCTGGTCGTCGCCTGGTGCGAGCTCTCCGACGTCCCCCGTCTCGACGAGGCTGCCATCTGGGGACACGCGGAGAGGGAAGACGCCGTCGATGTCGATCGTGCGGAGGTCGATCACGATCTCCTCGCGCGTCGCGCGGTCGACGACGCGCGTCATGATCTCCGAGCGAAGCTCGTCGGCGTCCGCCGCGATGATGCGCTCGACGGCGCCGCCCTCCCGGATCTCGCCGACGCCGTCTCGACGGATCAGCACCTCAAGTGCGAGGACGTCCGGTTCGGCTTTGGTCATTGCTGCTCTTCTCACTTCAGGAGGGCGACGGAACGAATCCCAGACGGACAACGCTATCGCGTTCCGCTTCGAGGTCGGCGACGGTCGCGGCGAGGCGCGTCCGGGTCAGCTCGCTGAGTTCGAGGCCCTGCACCACCTCCCACCGGCCGCCGCGCGAGATCACCGGCACGCCTGCGACGAGCCCCTCGGGGATCCCGTAGTGGCCCTCGGATGGCAGGGCCGCCGTCGTCCAGTCCCCTTCCGGCGTGCCGAGTACCCAGTCGCGCACGTGGTCGACCGCGGCAGAGGCAGCGGAGGCGGCGGAGGAGGCTCCGCGGGCCGCGATGACGGCCGCTCCGCGCGTCGCGACGGTCGTGGTGAACTCGCCGTCGATCCACGCGTCGTCGGCGATGCGCTCACGAATCGGGACGCCGCCGATCGTGCCGTGGTCGACATCCGGCACCTGCGTGTTCGAGTGGTTGCCCCAGACGTGGATGCGCGACACCTCTCCGGCGCCGACGCCTGCCTTGGCCGCGAGCTGCGCTATGGCGCGGTTGTGATCGAGGCGCATCATGGCAGTGAACCGCTCCCCCGGCACGTCGGGGGCTGCCGCGCGCGCGATCGCGGCGTTCGTGTTGGCGGGGTTGCCGACGACCAGCACGCGGACGTCGTCAGCGGCGTGCTCGCCGATCGAGCGACCCTGGGGCGCCAAGATGCCGCCGTTCGCCTCGAGCAGGTCGGCGCGGTCCATGCCGTCGCGCCTCGGCATCGAGCCGACGAGCAGCGCGATGCTCGTGCCGTCGAAGGCCGCATCGGCGTCGTCGAAGACGTCCACGGACCGCAGCAGCGGGAACGCGCCGTCCGCCAGCTCCATCGCCGTGCCCTCGGCTGCCTTGACGGCCTGCGGGATCTCCAGGAGCCGCAGCTCGACGGGGGTGTCGCCGAGCATGGAGCCGGATGCGATGCGGAAGAGGAGCGAGTAGCCGATGTTGCCTGCTGCTCCCGTGACGGTGATGCGGACTGGCGAGGTGCTCATGCATCCACCCTATTCTCCGCACGCCAGGAGCCGGCCGCACGCAGAAGCCCCGCACCCTGCCGAAGCAGGATGCGGGGCTTGTGAGGCGAGCGCCCTGTGCCGTGGGTGTCGCTTACGCGGACACTCGCGCGGCGAGGTTCTCGGCGATCGAGTTCATGAAGTCGTCGGTCGTCTGGTACGGGGTTCCCTCGCCGACGAGCGCGGCGAGGTCCTTCGTCATCTTGCCGGACTCGACGGTCTCGATGACCACCTCTTCGAGCGCCTGCGTGAAGTCGATGAGCTCCTGGTTGCCGTCGAGCTTGCCGCGGTGCGCGAGGCCGCGCGTCCAGGCGTAGATCGAGGCGATCGGGTTCGTCGACGTGGGCTTGCCCTGCTGGTGCTGACGGTAGTGGCGCGTGACCGTGCCGTGCGCGGCCTCAGCCTCGACGACCTTGCCGTCGGGCGTCGTGAGCACGCTCGTCATGAGCCCGAGCGAGCCGAAGCCCTGCGCGACGGTGTCCGACTGCACGTCGCCGTCGTAGTTCTTGCAGGCCCAGACGTAGCCGCCCTCCCACTTGAGCGAAGCCGCGACCATGTCGTCGATGAGGCGGTGCTCGTAGGTGATGCCTGCTGCCTCGAACTTGTCCTTGAACTCGGCCTCGAAGATCTCCTGGAAGATGTCCTTGAAGCGACCGTCGTACTTCTTCAGGATCGTGTTCTTCGTCGACAGGTACACGGGGTAGCCGCGCGTGAGTCCGTAGTTGAGCGACGCGCGAGCGAAGTCGGTGATCGACGCGTCGAGGTTGTACTGCACCTGGGCGATTCCGTCGCCCGGCGAGTGGAAGACCTCGAACTTCTGCGGCTCGGAGCCATCGTCCGGCGTGAACTCGACCGTGAGCTTGCCCTCGCCGGCGAAGCGGAAGTCGGTGGCCCGGTACTGGTCGCCGAATGCGTGGCGGCCGACGATGATGGGCTTGTTCCAGCCCGGCACGAGGCGCGGGATGTTCGAGATGATGATGGGCTCACGGAAGATGACGCCGCCCAGGATGTTGCGGATGGTGCCGTTCGGGGAGCGCCACATCTGCTTGAGGCCGAACTCCTCGACGCGTGCCTCGTCCGGGGTGATCGTGGCGCACTTGATGCCGACGCCGTGCTTCTGGATCGCGTGAGCCGCGTCGACCGTGATCTGGTCGTCGGTCTCGTCGCGCTTCTCGATGCCCAGGTCGTAGTACTCGAGGTTCACGTCGAGGTACGGGTGGATGAGCGTGTCTTTGATCTTCTGCCAGATGATGCGGGTCATCTCGTCGCCGTCGAGCTCGACAACCGTTCCTTCGACCTTGATCTTCGCCATAAAGTCCTCCTTCTGCGCGCGGTTTGCCTCCAGCCTACCGGGGACGCATTCGGAGAAATACTCAGACGGACCGCTACTCTGCATCCATGAGCGAGCTGTATATCGAAGAGCTGTCCGCCGACAACATCGTCGCCGCCAACACGCTCACGCTGAAACCAGGCCAGGAGGCGTTCGTCGCGCCCGTCTCGCACTCGATCTCGGAGGCCTACGTCAACCAGACGACGTCGTGGCCCAGGGTCGTCGTGCTCGACGGTCGGGTCGTGGGCTTCATCATGGCGAACTTCGATGAGGACGCCCCCGACGAGCTGTTCAGGGCCACGATCATGCGCATGAACGTGGACGCGGACTTCCAGCGCCGCGGCGTCGGGTCGTTCGCCGTCACGGCGATCCTCGACGAGGCCGCACGCCGCGGGTTCGACAAGGTGACGACCATCTGGGAAGAGGGCGACCTGGGGCCCGGCGACTTCTTCCGCAGCTTGGGCTTCGTCGTCACGGGCGAGACCCAGTACGGCGAGACCGTCGGCGAGCGCGTGCTCAACGACCACGGCACCGGCTCGCTGTGACGCGGGCCGATGCCGTGATTCGCTGACTCGGGCTCGAGCTGTCGCTGCCCTCGGCTCCCGCCTAGTACGCGCGAGCCGAGAGGCAGGTCACTCCACCCTCGAGCTTCTCGAACTCCGAGATGTCGAGGGACACCACGTTGTAGCCGAGGCGCTTCACGAGCTTCGCCGTCGCCGGGGCCGCCGCTGACACGAGAACGGTCTCGGAATCGAGCGGCAGGACGCTGGCTCCCAGCAGCTCCGGTGCCTCGATGTAGCCGCCGAAGAGCGACGGCTGCTCGAGGGCCGGCGTCCACGCGATGACGGTGCCGTCCGGCAGGGCCGTCGCGACCGTCTTCAGGTGCAGCGCCCCCTTGATGGGCACCGCGACGACCCGGTAGCCGAGGTCGAGCGCGATCTCGCGGAGCGCGCGGATGCCCTCGGCGTTGGTGCGCGTGGAGGCACCCACGTAGACCGTATCGCCGGCCAGGAGCACGTCGCCGCCATCCAGTGTCGCCGGGGCCTCGATCTCCATCGTGACGAGCTCGGTCTCGGCGAGAGCCGCGCGCACGCCGGGCAGCTCGGCGCGCCGGGACGCGGCGCCGCTGCGACCCAGAATCGCGATCTCACCGAGCACGATCACCTGGTCCTCGGTGAAGACCGAATCCGGCATGGTCTCGGCCGCAGGGACCTCGCGCGTCTCCCAGCCGTGCTCATCGAGCAGCGCCACATAGGACTCCCACTGCTCGTTGGCACGATCCCGATCGACCTCGGCGCGCTCCTGGAACGTGACCTGGGCATCCTGCGGGTTCGCGGCGGGGATGCGGACGAGCGCGAGCTTGCTGTTTGACTCGGAGAACCGGCGGAGTTCCCCGGCGTGCGCGACCCGGCCGGACACATCCCGGAGCATGTCGGCGACCTGCCGACGGAACAGGGCGGGCCCGATGATCGCCGTGTACACCGTGGCGGACACGAGGAACACGAAGTTGAGTCCGAAGAACTCCATGAAGATCGCCGACCAGGTCTCACCGGTGAACTCGGCGCCGCCGGTCGCGAGCCGCACGACGTACCCGACCGTGCCGGCGATCAGCGCCAGCACGAACCCGGCGACCGCGGCGATCCACCAGCTCCGGAGCCACCCGAGCCAGCCCACCAGCGTGACGAGGCACAGCAGGACCAGCACCGGCAGCGAGTAGAAGTCGAACGTGTTGCTGAGGGTGGTGAACGGCGAAAGGACGAGGGTCAGGTCGCGCTCGTTCATGACCACGAGGCAGGTGAGGAGCGTCGCCAACGCAACCCCCATGGCGCTCACCAGCGCCGCGTTGAAGCGTGTTCCGCCGTCGAGCTCGCTCACGCGGGTCACGGGTTGGGAGGTGTTGGTGCTCAATTGCTGCTCTCGTGAAAGTCGGATGCGGGTGCGGGCGGACCTGCGCGACACGCAGACCGGCGCGGATCAGTGGAAGAAGTGGCGCTCACCCGTGAAGTACATCGTCACGCCGGCCTTCTCGGCGGCGGCGATGACCTCCTCGTCACGGATGGACCCGCCCGGCTGCACGACGGCGCTGACGCCAGCCTCGAGCAAAACCTCGAGGCCGTCAGCGAAGGGGAAGAACGCGTCGGACGCGGCGACGGACCCGGCGGCGCGCTCACCCGCGCGCGAGACGGCGAGGTGGCAGGAGTCGACTCGGTTGACCTGGCCCATTCCGACACCAACGGAGGCTCCGTCCGAGGCGAGGAGGATCGCGTTCGACTTCACGGCGCGGCATGCCCGCCACGCGAACTCCAGGTCCTCGACGGTCTGACCTGCCGCAGGCGCACCCGCCACGAGCGTCCATCCCTCGATGAGCGACGCGTTCGGCTCGAAGCGGTCCGCGCTCTGCACGAGGAAGCCACCGGAGATCTGACGCACCTCGCGCTCCTCCAAGGCGGGGTTCGCCGGGAGCTGCAGGAGGCGGATGTTCTTCTTCGCGCTCAGCACCTCGAGCGCCTCCGGCGCGAAGCTCGGCGCGATGACGACCTCGGTGAAGATCTTGGAGAGCGTCTTCGCCATCTCGGGCGACACCTCGCGGTTCGCAGCGACCACGCCGCCGTACGCACTGACCGGGTCGCAGGCGTGCGCGCGACGGTGTGCCTCAGCGATGGCCTCGGCGGGCGCGAGCCCTTCCGGTGCCACGGCGATGCCGCAGGGGTTGGCGTGCTTGATGATGGCGACGGCGGGCGCGGTGTGATCGAACGCCGCGCGAAGCGCCGCATCCGCGTCGACGAAGTTGTTGTAGGACATCTCCTTGCCGTGGAGCTGCTCCGCCTGCGCGATGCCGCGTCCGTCAGCGCGGCCGTAGACGGCGGCGACCTGGTGCGAGTTCTCGCCGTACCGCAGCGTCGCGAGCTGCGTGCCCTGGAGCGTGAACGAGGTCGGAAGCGTGTCCGAGGCGGTTGCCGCCGTCGACCCGTCCCCTGCTCCTGCTCCCTCGACCTCTGCGATGTGGGAGACGAACCACGCGCCGACGGCCTGGTCGTAGCTTGAGGTGTGCTGGAATGCGGCGGCCGCGAGCGCGCGACGCGTCGACAGCGTGACGCCGCCGCCGGCGATCTCCTCGAGCACCTTCGTGTACTCGGCGGGCGACGTCACGATCGTGGCATTGGCGAAGTTCTTCGCCGAAGCGCGCACGAGCGCCGGCCCGCCGATGTCGATCTGCTCGATGATCGCAGGCGCATCCGCCCCTGATGCCACCGTCTCCACGAACGGGTACAGGTTGACGACGATGAGCTCGAACGGGGCGATGCCGAGCTCCTCGAGCTGGCGGACGTGGTCATCGATGCGACGATCGGCGAGGATGCCAGCGTGCACCCCGGGGTGCAGCGTCTTCACGCGGCCGTCGAGCGACTCGGGGAACCCGGTCACCTGCTGCACGTCGGTGACGTCGAAGCCCGCCTCGCGGATGGTCTTCGCGGTCGATCCGGTCGAGACGATCTCGACACCGGCGGCCTTCAATCCGGCCGCGAGCTCGGTGAGGCCGCTCTTGTCGCTCACGGAGACGAGCGCGCGCTTCGGCTCGATGCGCTCGAGGGTCGTCAGCGACCCGTGGGAAGGTCCGTGGGAGGCGGGGGTGCTCATGCGGTGGCTCTTTCCTCGAGTGCGATTTCGCCGGAGGCGACGCCTCTGACGGTGTCTTCCAGCAGACGGCGCTCCGCGACCTTGATGCGGGCGTGGAGCAGCTCCTCGGTGTCACCGGGGAGCACGGGGATGCGGACGCGATCGATGATCGGTCCGGTGTCGACGCCGTTGTCGACGATGATGATGGAGGCGCCCGTCTCGCCGACGCCGGCCTCGAGCGCATCGCGCACGGCGCGCGCGCCGGGGAACTCGGGCAGGTACGCGGGGTGCGTGTTCAGCAGGCGCGGGGCGAGCGCATCCACCACAGCAGGCGGCACGAGCCGCATGAACCCGGAGAGCAGCGTCAGGTCGGGCTCGAATCGACGGATCTGCGCGAGCAGCTCCTCACCCCAAGCCGCTCTGTCGGGGAAGTCCTTCGGCCGCACGACGAACGACGGGATCCGGAACTCCTCCGCGAGCGAGAGGCCAGCGGCCTGCGTGTCCGCGCCGATCGCGACAACCTCGGCTCCGATGGGCGAACCGGAAGCGGCGGACGCCCGGAGTGCCTCGAGCAGCGCACGCAGGTTCGAACCGGCGCCGGAGATGAGGACAACTACCTTGAGCACCGGGTCAGTCTAGTCGAGTGGCGATTCCCGTCATCTCGAGAGACGTCGAAGGTCACGGCATCGTCAGTCGTCGATGTCGATATCGGCGTAGATGTCTGGCTCGTCGTCGTAGCGCGGGTTCTCGACCTTGAGCCGCTTGGCGCGGCGGATCTCCGACGTCTGGCGTTCCGCCGGCGGGTCGTCGGCCCGCACCTCGAGCACGCTCCCCGGCTTCTTCTCGCTCTCACCCGGGTCCTCGAAGCGCTTCGAGACGGCGTCAGCCACCCAGGGGCGCTCGTCGGCGCTGTCTCTGGACGCGCGACGCTTCGCGGCGGACGCCTTGGCCTGGACGCTCGTGCCCTTCCCGGGCGACGCCGGTGCAGTCGAAGCTCCTGCAGGCGCATCTCGCTTCGCGGCGTTCGCACCGGCGCGCGAACTCGCAGTGCTTGACCCTGCCTTCGTCTTGGCTGTTGCCTTCGCCGTCGATGTCGCGTCCGCCGGCTCGTCGTCCTCCCGCGCATCGCGGCGGCGGTCGGACTCATCCGCATCGTCGTCGAGCTCCTCGGCAGAGAGCGGCACGAGCGCGCCGACCAGCGCTCCGAGCACCAGGGTCCCGAACACACTCGCTCCGGTGAGCAGCGGGAAGGGCCCGACATCGGCCAGCCGGCCGGGGCCAGCCGAACCCCCCGCGGCGAGCGCCAGGACTCCCACAGCGACAGCGGCGACACCGGCCGCGACCAGCGCGACCGAGATGCGCGACCACACCCCGCGCGCGGCGCCAGCTGGCGCGTGCATCCGTACGCCGACCATCGCCGCGAGGCCGACCAGCACGGGCACCGCGATGACGGAGATGGCGAGCAGCGGCGGCGAGGCCGAGATCGCGCCGAGGAGCGGCACGACCGGCATCGGGCCGACCAGGGTCTCGGTCGGGGTGACGCTCGAACCGGTGCCGAGCGCGAAGCCGGTGCCGAGCATCCACGCAGCCGACCAGACGACGCCGTTGACGGCGATCACGAGCTGGCTGAGGCCCACGACGATCGCGCTGGTCACGTCGAGCGGCAGCGACTGGAACAGGGCCAGGATGCTCGCGAGGCCAACCACAACGGCGATGACGAGGAGGACTGCACCAGCTCCCAGCACGCCGGTGATCATGATGCCGGCGGCCCGGAGCCCCTGCGTGAGCAGCGCGTGGCCGCGAGCTTCGAGGCTCGAGACGGCGGCCTCGATAGGGGCGACCTGCCATGCCCTGGCTCCGATGAACGCGGAGGCAAGGAAGATGACGGCGCCGACGATCGTGGTCTGCCCGACGCCGATATCGATACCGCGACCGGTCGCGGCGAGCGAGACGCCGGCGGCACAGGCGGAGAAGACCGCCGTCGTGAAGAGGAGGCCAGGCCAGACCATGTCGGAACCGGCACGGATGCGCACGCCCGTCACGCGAGCCAGCCACACGGTGATGAGCGTCAGGCCGAGCGGCATGACGCGCACCGTGAAGGCAATCGCCTCGCTGCCAGCAGGCAGAAGGCCTGAGCTCGGGTCGATCGCCGCGTTCACGAAGCCGCCGAGCGACAGCGCCCAGATGGCGGCCGCGTACTGGAACCCGGCGAGGAAATCACTGCCGAAGCCAGCCGTCGCCAATTGCACCGCGACGACCGCGATCAGCGGGACGCCGAGGCCGACCGCGGCCGCGACAAGCGCGTCGACGGCCGAGTACAGGTACGTGATCGGGCGAGGCATAGCACCCCGACGATAGCCGCTAACCTGCCGGAATGACTG
The DNA here is from genome assembly GCF_002931575.1 of Pseudoclavibacter sp. RFBA6. Lineage (NCBI taxonomy): Bacteria > Bacillati > Actinomycetota > Actinomycetes > Micrococcales > Microbacteriaceae > Pseudoclavibacter > Pseudoclavibacter sp. RFBA6. Next base: position 107,947 of record NZ_PSUA01000013.1, read on the forward strand.
GATCAACAGGCCCGCACGACATGACCGGCATCCGCGCCGCGATCGACTCCCTCGACGCGCAGATCGTTGCCCTCATCGGCCAGCGGCAGCGCTGGGTGGAGCGTGCAGCCGTCGCGAAACGAGGGCAGGACCAGGGTGCCGTGCGCGCTCCCGCCCGCGTCGGCCAGGTCATCTCCAAGGTGCGCGGGCTTGCCGAGTCGGCTGACGCATCACCCGACGTCGTCGAGGCCACCTACCGAGCCATGATCGGCGCGTTCATCGACCTCGAGCTGCGCGAGCACGCTGGCGAGGCCACCCTCGGCTGCGCTTCGGCCGCAGCGCCGGACTCGGATCCGGACCCAGCGCCAGCCTCGGCCTGACCAACGTCCGGGATCGTTCCGCGGGCGAGCGGAGGCATCTCTCCGACGCCAGTCATCACGCCGCCTGGCCACGCTCGCAGCGGCGATTCCGCGAACGGCTGACCAACATCAGTGCGATAACAGCCCGAATCGGCCGCTCAAGCCGCAATCGCTGCGATTCTGCACTGATGTTGGCCAGGACAACCGGTGACCCGCTGGGCGCACGCGCGGAGCGGCGGCTCGCCGTGCAGACGGACAGCGCGCACACGGCGTGCAGACGTCGATGCAGCGCGGCTGATCAGCGCTCGAGGAGCTGCTGGAAGGGGCCGCCCGCGTGGCGAAGCCGCTCGGGTGAGCCGACCTCGACGATGCGCCCGGCGTCGAGGACCAGCACTCGGTCGGTGTCGCCGAGCGTGTCGATGCGGTGGCTGATCTCGAGAATGCTGCGTCCGGCGGCCCACTCGCCGAGGCGCTCGCGAACGGTCTGCTCGGTGGCCGCGTCGAGCGCGCTGGTCGCCTCGTCGAGCACCAGCAGCTCCGGGTCGGCCAGCACGGCTCGCGCGATCGCGACGCGCTGGCGTTGTCCGCCGGAGAGCCCTCCGCCGCGTTCCCGGACCGGGGTGTCCAGTCCCTTCGGCTGCTGCACGACCCACTCGTCGAGCGCTGCGACGCGCAGTGCGGCGAGGATCTCCTCGTCGCTCGCGTCGGGCTTCGCGAGCGCCACATTCTGGCCGACCGTGCCGTCGCTCAGGTAGGCGCGCTGGGGCACGAGGGCCATCCGGGTTCGAAGCTCGTCGAGCGGTATGCGCTGCAGCGGCTCGGGCCCGGCGCCGCGTCGGAGCGAGACCACCCCTCCGAGCGGGTCCCAGAACCGGAGGGCGAGGGAGGCGATCGTCGACTTGCCGCTTCCGGAGGGGCCGACGACCGTCAGGTGCTCCCCGACGCGCAGGTCGAAGGTGACATCGTCGAGGACGACCCGGCTGGGGGCGGCGTGGGCTTCCGAATTCGAGCCGACTCCCTCCGGATACGCGAACGTGACTCCATCGAAGGCGAGCGCCACGGGATGCTCGCGGTGCTCCTGCCGAGCGGAATCGGCCTGGCCGGTTCCGCCGGGCTCCGCGAGTGCATCCGTCACGATCGGCGGCCGCTCGATGACCTCGTAGAGGCGCGCGGCGCTTGCGAACGACGCGTTGAGGTCGGTCACGAAGCTCTCCACGGCGCGGGTCGGCACGAAGAGGCCGATGGCGACGGCGAGGGCGACGAGCAACTGGGACCAGGTCAGCTCACCGGCCCCAACGCCCGCGCTTCCGACGAGGAGTGCCGCCAGCACGGACCCCCACTGGAGCAGCAGAACGAGCGCACCACGGACCGCGGAGATCCGGGCAGCGAACAGCGATGACCGAGCGCCGGACTCGCTCCGCGCGTCCATGTCGTCGAGGCGTGCTGCGGTGTGCTCGAAGGCGAGCACCTCGCGGACCCCTTGCACCGAGTCGCTGACGTGCTGCGCGACGGCTCCCTTCGCCGCGACCGCGTCTCGCGAGGCCCGCCAGCCCGCCCCGCCGCCGAGCGCTGGGACGACCAGCACGACGAGGATGACGAATGGCGCGATGGCGGATGCGAGGATCGCGTCCTGCGTACCGCCGAGCCAGGCGAGCGCGATGGCGGGCACCAGCACCGCAGAGAGAGCCGGCGGCGCCGTGTGCGCGAAGAAGACCTCGACGCGGTCGATGTCCCGGGTGGCGCGCTCGCTCAGCTCGCCGCTGCCCGCCCCCTCTGTGGCCGCGGGAGCCTGCGGCACGAGGCGTGCGTAGAAGAGGTCGCGGAGTCGAGCGAGCGCCGCGAACGCGACGAAATGCCCGCTGAACTGCTCGAGGTACCGCAGCACCGCCTTCGCCAGCGCGAGGACGACCATCGTCACGACGGTGGCGGAGAGCGAGAGCTGTCCGGAGACCCCGAGCACCGCGACGACGAGGATCGCTATGCCGGCCAGCTGGCCGACGACTCGCAGCACGGTCGCCAGGGCGAGCGGCCACAGCAGCGGCGCCGTCTGGCGCAGGAGCCAGGCGACCAGCTGGGGCCGGCTCGGCCGCGCCGGCTCGCGCTGCTGCGTCGCTGGAGTGGTCGCGGTGCTCATCGGTGCTCCCCCGTTCCGCTGGCGGTCTTGGAGCCGTGCTGGCCAGGAGCCGAGGTTTCATCCGCAACCCCGCGGGAGTGCGACGGCCCGCTGGCAGTTTCGTGGCCCTCCGAGCGGGCGGCGCCGAGGCTGATGACGCGGTCAGCGGCGAGGATGCTCGTCGGCCGGTGAGAGACCATGACCACGGTCCGCCCCTCGGCCAGCCGTGCGAGGGCACGCGTGATGAGGCGCTCGGAGCGCAGGTCGACCTGCGCCGTCGGCTCGTCCAGCAGCAGCACACTCGCATCGCGGAGGAACGCCCTGGCGATTGCGACACGCTGCGCCTGGCCGCCCGAGATGGCGAGTCCGCTCTCGCCGACCTGCGTCGCGAGCCCGCCCGGCGCACGCTCGAGGTCGTCGCGCAGCTCGGCCGCATCGAGTGCGGCCCACAGCTCGTCGTCGCTTGCATCCGGCTTCGCGACCCGCAGGTTCTCTGCGACGGAGCCCGTGAAGAGGAACGTGCTCTGCTCGACGACGGCGAGTTCGGCACGCGCGTCTGAGCTTCCTGCGAGCGCTCCCCCGATGAGCACTGTCCCTTCGCGAGGCGCGAGCAGACCCTGGGCGAGGGTCAGCAGCGTCGACTTGCCCGAACCGCTCGGCCCGGTGATGACGACCCGCTCACCGGCCTCGACGCGAAGCGAGTAGTCGCTGAGGATGTCCGGCGCCCGGTCGTAGCCTGCGGTGACGCCCCGGAGTTCCAGGGCGGCGTGCACAGCTGCGGCCGCGGCTGCATCCGTCGCTTGGCCGCCCGCGTCTCGGCTCGGCCGCGCCGCGATGGCCGCGCTCAGCTCGCGCTCCGCGCCTCGTCCGGTCATGCCGATGTAGAAGAACTGGCCGACGATGTCGACCGGGCCCGTCAGCAAGGTCGACAGCAGCACGATCGCGACTGCCTGCCCAGGCGTGATCGCGCCATCGCCGAGGCGCCACGCGGCGAGCGCGGCGGCGCCGGTGATCATGGCGAGCGAGAACACGGCGTCGACGGCCAGGATCAGCACCTGGTTGCCAGCGAGCAGCCGCATGACGTTGCGCCGGTTCTGCTCGCCGCGGACCCGGAGCTCGTCCCCCGTGCGCGTCGCGGCGCGGTTGAGCGTGAGCGTGGTGAGGCCCTGGATGGCGCTCAGGAACGCCGCTGAGAGCTGACCCGCGCTGCGCCGATAGGCGCCGGTCGAGGAGCGGAACGCGCGCTGCACTCCGACGATGATGAGCGGGATGAGCGGAACGAGCAGGAGGAGGAGCCCGGCCGTGACCGGGTCGATCGCGATGGCGATGACCGCGAGGACGAGGAGTGGCGTCGTGAGCGACGCGATGATGGGGCCGAGGAAGCCGGCGCGGTAGGCGGCCGCGCGTTCGACGGATGCGGTGGCGCGGCTGACGAGCGAGCCTGTGCGCTCCCGACCGAGCGCGAGGGGCCCGATGGTGAAGAACTGGCCGACGAGGAGGCGGCGGAGCGCGCGTTCGGTTGCGCTCTTGCTGCGCTGCACGAGCATCGTCGAGGCCGCGGTCACAGCGGAGGCGATGAGGACCAGGACCACGAGCAGCGCGACGGTGCCGCGGCTCGGGGCCTCGTCGTTCAGGACGCCGTCGAGCACTCCCCCAACGAGCAGCAGCGTGAAGGCGAGCGCGAGGGCCTGCAGCCAGCCGAGCGCCAGCGGCCCAGCGATGCGGGGCCTCGGGGTCGCCGCGACGACCCGCGGGTCAAGCGGGACGGATGCGGCGCCCGGGTGGCCGCCGGGGCGGCCAGTCGACCCGTCGCTATGATGCCCTCCGGCGACTCCGGCGGGTCCGGCCGGGCGCCCACCGGACGCGGGGCCTGGGCGCGTCCCGGACTGCCCGCCCGGATGCGCGCCGGTGTGACCATGCGGTCGTGCGGGGGCCGACTCTGGTCGTGGCACGTGCATCCTGTCTCGAATCCTGACCCGACGGCGTGATTCCGGCGGACGTTCACGCGCGCGACGCGACGCGGGGGCGTCGACTCGCGGTGAGACGAATGGGCTGCAGCCCGTGCTTCCACGTGGCTGCAGCCCACTTCGTCGTGTGCAGAGCTGCTGCTCTGCGCTGGTTGCGGGGCGCCTGGCGTCGCCCGGCCGCTCGCTCGCTAGAGCGCCGCGTAGACCTCGCGGAGGAGGTTGGCCGTCTCGGTGGGCGTCGTGCCCACGCGGACGCCGGCGGCCTCGAGGGCCTCCTTCTTCGCCTGAGCGGTGCCCGCGGAGCCGGTGACGATGGCGCCTGCGTGGCCCATGGTCTTGCCCTCGGGGGCCGTGAAGCCTGCGACGTAGCCGACGACGGGCTTGGTCACGTGCGCCTTGATGTACTCGGCCGCACGCTCTTCGGCGTCGCCGCCGATCTCGCCGATCATGACGATCGCCTTGGTCTCGGGGTCAGCCTCGAACGCCTCGAGCGCGTCGATGTGCGTCGTGCCGATGACGGGGTCGCCGCCGATGCCGATGGCGGTCGAGATGCCGAGGTCGCGGAGCTCGTACATCATCTGGTAGGTGAGCGTGCCCGACTTCGAGACGAGGCCGATGGGGCCAGCACCTGTGATGTTCGCGGGCGTGATGCCGGCGAGCGACTTCTCCGGGGAGATGATGCCGGGGCAGTTCGGGCCGATGAGGCGGGTCTTGCCGACGCTCTGCGCGTGCGACCACGCCTCGGAGGAGTCCTTGACCGGGATGCCCTCGGTGATGGCGACGGCCAGCGGGATCTCAGCGTCGATGGCTTCGATGATGGCGTCCTTGGCGAAGGCCGGCGGCACGAAGATGACGGTGACGTTGGCGCCGGTGGCCTCGATGGCCTCCTTCACGGTGCCGAAGATGGGGAGTTCCTTGCCCGCGAGCTCGAGCGTCTGCCCGGCCTTGCGAGGGTTGGTGCCGCCGACGATGTTGGAGCCAGCTTCGAGCATGCGCGTGGCGTGCTTGGAGCCCTCCGAGCCGGTGATGCCCTGAACGATGATCTTGGAGTTCTCGTCGAGGAAGATCGACATTGTTGTTCCTTCTCTGCTTTTCTTCTGGCGACTCAGGCGCGGGCGGCGAGTTCGGCGGCCTTGTCGGCTGCCTCGTCCATGGTGGCGACGACGGTCACGAGGGGGTGGTTCGCCTCGGCGAGGATGCGACGGCCCTCCTCGACGTTGTTGCCGTCGATGCGGACGACGATCTGCTTGGTGGCCGCGTCGCCGAGCGTGTTGAGGGCGCCCACGATGCCGTTGGCGACGGCGTCGCACGACGTGATGCCGCCGAAGACGTTCACGAAGACCGACTTGACCTGCTCGTCGCCGAGGATGACGTCGAGACCGGCGGCCATGACCTCAGCGGATGCTCCGCCTCCGATGTCGAGGAAGTTGGCGGGCTTCTGTCCGCCGTGCTTCTCGCCGGCGCCGGCGACGACGTCGAGCGTCGACATGACGAGGCCTGCGCCGTTGCCGATGATGCCGACGGATCCGTCGAGCTTCACGTAGTTGAGGTCGTGGGCCTTGGCCTTGACCTCGAGCGGGTCGAGTCCGCCTGCTGCCTCGGCGAGCGCGACGTGGTCTGCGTGACGGAACTCGGCGTTCTCGTCGATCGTGACCTTGCCGTCGAGTGCGACGATGTCGCCGCCCTTGGTGAGCACCAGCGGGTTGACCTCGACGAGCGTCGCGTCTTCCTGGTTGTACACCTCGTAGAGCTTGACGAAGACGTCGGCGACCTTCGCGACGAGCTCCTCCGGGAAGTTCGCGGCGCGCGCGATCTCTTCCGCCTTGGCTGCGTCGATGCCACGGATGGGGTCGACGGCGATGCGTGCGAGTGCCTCGGGCTTCTCGACGGCGAGCTGTTCGATCTCCATGCCGCCTTCGACGCTCGCCATGGCGAGGTACGAGCGGTTGGCACGGTCGAGGAGCACGGAGAAGTAGAACTCCTGGTCGATGTCCGCGCCCTGCGCGATCATGACCTTCTCGACGACGTGGCCCTTGATGTCGAGGCCGAGGATGGCCTCCGCAGCGGTGAACGCCTCATCTGGGGTCTTCGCGAGCTTGACGCCGCCGGCCTTGCCTCGGCCGCCGACCTTGACCTGTGCCTTGACGACGGTCACGCCACCGATCTTCTCGGCTGCGGCCTTCGCCTCCTCGGGCGTGTAGGCCACGAGTCCCTGGAGAACTGGAACACCGTGGGCGTCGAATACATCTCGCGCCTGGTACTCAAAGAGATCCACGTTTCATCCCATCCGCGACGCGTCGTCGCGTTCGTTCGCCCGAGCCTTCGGATTCTCGCGCTCGAGCCTTCAGAATTTGCAGAGCGGACCGCATCGCCGGCAGGCAGTGTGTGCCCGCCGCCCGGCTAAACACGTCCGTCGTCCAGCCTAGTGCCAGCGCGCGCCTCAGTTGGTCAGCTTCTCGATCGGTGCGAGCTTCACGAGCAACTTCTTGCGCCCGGCGCTGTCGAAGTCGACCTCCGCGATGCGTTTCGCCTCGCTGCCGAGGATCGCGCGCACCGTGCCCTCACCGAAGTCGACGTGGGAGATCCGATCGCCGGCGGCGAGCTCCATGCCGCTGTTGTCGCGCATCTGCCCTGTGACCTCGTTGATCCACTTCTGCTTCGGCTTGGCCTTGGGGGCCGTCTCTCGACCCGCATCCGAGTCTCGGAAGCGGACCGCGCTGGAGAAGCCGGCGCTGCCCGCGTCGGAGGAGCTCCTGCCGTAGCCGCCAGCCGTTCCGTAGCCTTCGCTGCCGAGCGGCTTGCGTGCTGAGGTGACAGATCGCTGCTCGTAGCCGCCGTGGCCGCCCGCGGCACCGGGTGAGACCCGCCACTCGATGAGCTCCTCGGGAATCTCCTGCAGATAGCGGCTCGGGAGCGACGCCGCGGTCTCGCCGAACTGCGAGCGCATCATCGCCAGCGAGAGGTGGAGGCGCTTGCGGGCGCGCGTGATGCCGACGTAGAACAGGCGCCGCTCTTCCGCTGGCCCGCCCGGCTCGTCGGCGGCGATGCGGTGCGGCAGCAGCTCCTCCTCGACGCCCGTGATGAAGACCGAGTCGTATTCGAGCCCCTTCGCGGTGTGGAGCGTCATGAGCACGACCGCGCCGGACTCGTCGATGAGGTCGTCTGCGGCTGCGACGAGCGCGACGTCGGTGAGGAAGTCGATGACCGAGCCGCCAGCGTTGTTCTTGTCGAACTCGGCCGCGACGGAGATGAGCTCCTCGACGTTCTCCGCGCGCGCCTCGTCCTGCGGGTTGCCGGTCTGGAGCAGTTTCTCGAGGTACCCCGTGCCCTTGACGATGGTCTTGAGCGTCTGGCTGACCGTCTTGCGGCCGGTCGGCGAGTCGATGTCGAGGCCGGCCGTCGCGTCGTCGAGCAGCTTCGCGAGCTGAGCGATCGCGCCAGTGACCTTGGGGCCGAGCCCGAGCTCGCCGGCACGTCGCATGGCGTCTCGGAACGTGATGCCGTACTTGTTCGCGAAGTCCCAGATCGCCGTCTCCGTGGCCGGGCCGATCGAGCGCTTCGGGGAGTTGAGGATGCGTCTCGTCGACATCTCGTCGGCCGGGTTGACGAGGGCGGTCAGGTAGGCGATGAGGTCTTTGATCTCGGCGCGCTCGTAGAACTTCGTGCCGCCCACGAGGCGGTACGGCACGGCGGAGCGGATGAAGATCTCCTCCAGCGCACGCGTCTGCGCGTTGGTGCGGTAGAAGACGGCCATGTCGTTGTAGCTCTGGCCGGCGTCGCGGAGCTTGTGGATCTCGTCGGCCACGAACTGCGCCTCGTCGTGCGCCGAGAACCCGGTGAAGCCGACGATCTTCGCGCCCTCGCCGCCGTCGGACCAGAGCTTCTTGTCGACGCGGTCGAAGTTGTTGCGGATGACGGCGTTGGCTGCCGAGAGGATGTTCTGTGTCGAGCGGTAGTTCTGCTCGAGCAGCACGACCTTGGCGTTCGAGAAGTCGCGCTCGAACTCGCTGATGTTGCGGATGTCGGCACCGCGGAAGGCGTAGATCGACTGGTCTGAATCTCCGACAACCGTGAGCGAGGCGCCGGGGATTCCGCCGCGCTCGTCGAGCTCCATGCGGGTGTCGTGCGGCACATGCTGTGGCTCGACCGACCTCGTGAGCTCGCGGATGAGCGAGTACTGAGCGTGGTTCGTGTCCTGGTACTCGTCGACGAGCACGTGGCGGAACCGACGCTGATACTGGGCCGCGACTTCCGGGAAGGCGCGGAGCATCCACACCGTCTGCGAGATGAGGTCGTCGAAGTCGAACGCGTTGGCGCGGCGCAGCGACTGCGTGTACTGGCGGTAGATGTCGAGGAACATCGCGTCACGGGGGTCGCTCATGTTCGCCTGGCGGGCGAAGCCGTCAACGTCGGTGAGCTCGTTCTTGAGCTTCGAGATGCGCGACTGGACGCTCGAGACGGTGAAGCCGAGCACGTCGGCCTCGAGTGACTTCACGATGCGCTTGATCAGCGCCTTCGAGTCGGCGGAGTCATAGATGGTGAAGCTCGTGGTGAAGCCGAACTTGTCTGCCTCACGGCGCAGGATGCGCACGCAGGCCGAGTGGAAGGTCGAGATCCACATGCCATCCGCAGCACCGCCCACGATGTGCTGGATGCGCTCGCGCATCTCGGCGGCGGCCTTGTTGGTGAAGGTGATCGCGAGGATCTGGCTCGGCCACGCCTCACGGGAGGCGATGAGGCCGGCGATGCGGTGGGTGAGCACTCGCGTCTTGCCGGAGCCCGCGCCCGCCACGATGAGCAGCGCGGGGCCGCGGTAGGTGACGGCTTCCTTCTGTTGCGGATTGAGTCCGTCGAGGAGGTCGTTTTCAGAGGGATCGAAGACTGGTGGCAGTAGCGTCATGACTCGTTGATTGTAGGTGCGGCCACCGACATCTCGTGGGCAGCTAGAAGGGAATCACCTTGACCACGCAGCTCTCCCCCGCCCGCCGCGCGCTCGGCGGAACGCTCTCCGTCTCCCCCGTCGCGCTCGGTGGCAACGTGTTCGGCTGGACTGCCGACCGCGACGCTTCGTTCGCGATCCTCGACGGCTACGTCGAGGCGGGTGGCAACTTCATCGACACCGCCGACGTCTATTCGGCTTGGATCCCCGGCAACTCCGGGGCCGAGTCCGAGACGATCATCGGCGAGTGGCTCCGCTCGCGCGGCCGCCCGGAGGATCTGGTCATCGCGACCAAGGTCGCGCAGTACGACAAGCGGCCCGGACTCAGTGCCGACAACGTGCGCGCCGCGGTCGACGACAGCCTCGGGCGCCTCGGCGTGGAGCAGATCGACCTCTACTACGCGCACCGAGACGACCCGGAGACGCCCGTCGCCGAGACGGCGGGGGTCTTCTCCGAACTCGTCGATGCCGGCAAGATCAAGGCCATCGGCGTCTCGAACTACTCCCCGGCGCGCCTGCGCGAATGGCTCTCCGCCGTCGAGAGCAACCAGCTGCACCAGCCCGCGGCCCTGCAGCCCGAGTACAACCTCCTCGAGCGTGACATCGAGGGCGAGCTCCTGCCCCTGGCCCGTGAGGCCGGCCTCGGGGTCGTCCCGTACTTCGCGCTCGCGCACGGCTTCCTGACCGGGAAGTACCGCAAGGACGTCGAGGTCGACTCGGCCCGTGCGAGCTCCGTGGAGCACTACCGCACCGACCGCGGCTACGCGATCGTGGATGCGGTTGCGGACATCGCGCAGGCTCACGGCACCCAGCCGGGAACGGTCGCGCTCGCCTGGCTCGCTGCTCAGCCCGGCGTCGTCTCCCCGATCGCAAGCGCCCGCACCGCTGAGCAGCTGCCGCTCATCACGGACGCGTTCACGCTGGCGCTCACGGACGACGAGCTGCGCACGCTCGACCGCGTCTCCGCGAAGGTCTCCTAGGCGCAGTCAGCGCCCGGCTCGCCCCTCGCTCGGCCAGAGAAGTGCGAGAGATGCAGGCTCCCGGCCTCGGGGACCTGCATCTCTCGCACGTTTCGTCCGGGTGAGGAGAGGCGGGGAGGGGAGGATGCCTGTGCGCGGGCGCTGGTGTGATCGCTACGCGCGCGGCGTCTGCGCATCGATGAGCGCGCGAACGCGGTCGGGCGCATCCGCGAAGACGCCGTCGACACCCGTGCGCAGGATGCCCTGCCAGTACGTCTCGGGGCGACCCGCGAGAGCCTGCGGCAAGAACACGTCCTCAGGTCGCAGGGTCCACGTGTACACCGCGAGGCCGCGGGCGTGGGCGCGCTCGACCAGCCTCCGGCCAGCCTGTGGATGCGCGGCGTCGGCCTCGTCGCGCACCCCGAGCAGCAGGTGGCTGGGGCTGATGCCGTCCGCCCACTCCGCAACCGCATCCAGCCCTGGACTCGTCAGGTCGCTCGCGTAGCTCTGCGCGTGGGCGCCATCCCGGGCGAGCCGATCATGCGGCACACCCTCGCTCTCGAGCAGGTAGACCAGCGATGCGTCGGCCGCGACCCCCCGCCGTCGAACGTCGCGCAGCACGTCGCCCTCGAAGCTCTCGATGACGAGGCCCTCGAGCGCGGGTGAGCCCCACAGCCCGGCCAGCTCTCGTTCGAGCAGCGCCGCCAGATCGAACCCGAGCCCACGGAACCAGCTGGCGTGCTTGAGCTCGATCACCAGGCGTGGCCGTGCTCCAGCCGTGGTCCGCTCGTGCTCCACCAGCTGGACGAGCTCGCGAAGGCGCATCAGCGCTGACGTCCCGTTGCAGACGGTGTTGGCGGGGCGGATACGAGGGATGCGCTCGAGTGCCCGAAGCGACCCGAGCTGCTCCCAGGTGAAGTCGTGCGCGAACCAGTCGGTGAGCATCCCATCCGGTGTCGACAGGGTGCGAGCGGGCCCGAACTCGGTCGTGCGTGCGGCGATGTCGGTGCTGGCCCCGAGCATGGGCTCGTGGCGGACGAGCAGCACGCCGTCGCGGGTCGGGACGACATCCGGTTCGAGCGCATCAGCGCCCTGCCGCACGGCGAGGAGGTACCCCTCGGCCGTGTGCTCCGGCCGATACGCGGGCGCACCGCGGTGGCCGATGAGCATGGGGCACTTGTGCTGGTTTGGCGCGTTCACGCGCGCAGTGTGCCGGACCCAGGCGTACGGTTGGTGTCATGCGGCGAACACGTTCGGTCTATCGCGCTGGCGGCGGCTACGCGCTCCCCCTCATCGTCGATCTCCTCCTCGTCGTGGTGTTCGCGATCATCGGGCGGATGAGCCACGCAGAGGGCCTCTCCCTCGCGGGAATCGTGACGACGGGTTGGCCGTTCGTCCTGGGCCTGCTTTTCGCCTGGGTGCTCGTGACGCTCTTCCGCTGGAAGCCCTGGCGCCCGTTCCCGGCCGGCGTCTCCGTGTGGGTCGTGACCGTCGGCGGCGGAATGCTGCTGCGCCTCACGATCGGCGACACCGCCGAGGTCGCCTTCATCATCGTCGCCTCCATCGTGCTCGGCGCGTTCCTCCTCCTGCCGCGTCTGCTCCTCGGCACCGGCCGCGACGCCCGCTCGACGAGCGACGCGAGGACCGCCGTCCGCTGAGGGCGCACACCTCCAAGTCGTATTCACGAACTCTTTCGTTAGAATCCCGGCAACCCCGTCTCTGGCGGGCATCTTGACCTTCGAGACAGAACGGACTCACGGACAGCCATGGCGAATTCCGCGCTAGAACGCAACCCCTACTTCAACGGGGAGGCACGCAGGCAGCACGGCCAACAGTTCGGCCAGGCGCCCACCGCTCCCTCCTACGGCAACACGCCGTCCGCGTCGGCTTATGGGCAGCAGCCTCCCGCGCCGCTCACCGCCGACCAGCTGAACGCCCAGTTCCAGGCACCGTCCGCGACACCCGACCAGATGGAGCGGATGTCCTACGAGGACACCATCGCGAAGACCGCTGGCCTCTTCGGCATCGTGCTCGTCGCGGCTGCTGTCGCCTGGTTCGTGCCGATGCTCATGATCATCGGTGCGATCGGCGCGCTCGTGCTCTCGCTCGTGCTCGCGTTCCAGCGCGAGCCCAAGACGGGCCTCATCTTCGCGTTCGCCGCGGCAGAGGGCCTCCTCGTCGGTGGCCTCTCCTCGATCCTCGAGGGGATGTTCCCGGGCATCGCCATGCAGGCGGTCCTCGCGACGTTCTCCGTGGTCGCCGTGACCCTCGTGCTGTTCCGCTTCGGCAAGGTCCGCACCTCGCCGCGCATGACCAAGATCGTGCTCGTCGCGATGCTCGGCTACGCGCTCTTCTCGCTCATCAACTTCGGCATGATGATGTTCGGCTTCGAGAGCGCCGCCGGCCCGTGGGGCATGCGCTCCATGGAGGTCTTCGGCATCCCGCTCGGCGTGATCCTCGGCATCTTCGCCGTCCTCATGGGCGCCTACATGCTCGTCATGGACTTCGAGCTCATCAAGAACGGCGTCGAGGGTGGCGCTCCCCGCAAGTACGGCTGGATCGGCGCGTACAGCCTCGTCTCCACCGTCGTGTTCATCTACGTGGAGATCATCCGCGTGCTGGCCATCCTGCGCGGCAACAACTAGCGCAGCACATCCGCTGGCGCACAAGAAGGGCCGCTCCGAGAGGAGCGGCCCTTCTTGCAGCCGACGTGCGGTGCGTGGCCTTACCGGCGCACTGGCAGCGTCCGGTCGTCGAACCCAGCGTCGGGATCGACGTCGAGGAGGTAGAGCTCGTCTTCGCCGACGAGCTTGTTGCGCACCGCGTAGTCCACGAGGCGCGCGCGCCGGTTGGTCGCGTACGAGCGAGCACCGCCGCGGAGGCCTTCCACGCCGATACGGTCGAGCTTCTCGCACACGTTGTCGAGCTTGCGGTTGAAGGCGGTGACGGTCCAGCCGAGGCGTTCAGCGGCGCGAGCGCTCGTGGGGATGTCTCCGAGCCCGTGTTCGCCTCGCAGCAGCACCGATTCGCAGAGCGCGAGCAGCAGGAGGCGCTGTGCGGGGGTCAACGCGAGGTGCGTCAGCTCGCGCCCGGCGGCCTCCGGAACTGAGCCGGGTCCGCCCGGCAGATCCATGTACACCGGTGAGGCGGCGTGCACCTTGACCTCGTAGTGGCGCTCGCCGGCGGAGAAGTGGATGCTCGTGCGTTCGAAGACGATCGGGAGGTGCGCGCCGGGCAGCAGTCGCCCTTGGACGCGCCCCGAGCCGTCGACGACGCTGAGCGTCATCCGGGTCCCGATGTTCGACACGAACCAGAGCCCGTCCTTCGCGGCGATGCGAAGCAGCTTGCGGTGCAGGAACGGGTTCGCGTCGAGGCGGATGTCCGCGTCGCGTCCGATCTCGATGCGCTCGCCTGGCCGCACCGATGCCCATTGGCCCTGGTACTCGACGGAGAGGCCGTGTTCGGGGTCGGTCTCGAGGAGCTGACCTGCGGCGTCCTGCAGCAGCTCATGGTCGACGAGGTGGCCCGAGGTCGTGTCCTCGCGCTGGGGCGTCGAGATCAGCCCGGTGTCGGCGGGTACCTGGGGAAGCGGGTCGGCTGGGAAACGTGGTGCCATGTCGCGAACTCTCTGAGCGGGGAGGTGAAGTTGCACATCTGGGAACCCCACAACCATGCCACCACCCAACGAGCGGCACTAGCCTCGATTCGACTACCAAACAGGCATTTTCCCCCGTCCGGGCACCAGGGAATCTCGATTCGGAAATCCGGAATCCCCGGCGCGGAAACCGAAAACCTTTCGTCTCCTCGGTTTTGATCACCCCTACCAGGCATTTGTGTCCGGGCACATTTGCCCGGTGCTTTGCACCCCCACAGGGGCCGACCGCCTCCGTGCGGTGACCCCGAAACGCTGCCATCGCGACCTTGCTCAGATTTCAGCTGATCTGGCACAGAATGCACGAGCGGGGATGCACAGTGTGCATCCCCGCTCGTGTCAGCCCTCGCTGCGGACTACTCCCACTCGATGGTTCCCGGCGGCTTCGACGTGACATCGAGCACCACCCGGTTCACGTCGTCGACCTCGTTCGTGATGCGGTTCGAGATGCGGGCGAGCAGGTCGTAGGGCAGGCGCGTCCAGTCGGCCGTCATGGCGTCCTCGCTGGAGACGGGACGCAGCACGATGGGGTGCCCGTACGTGCGACCGTCACCCTGCACGCCCACGGAGCGGACGTCGGCGAGCAGCACCACCGGGCACTGCCAGATCTCCGTGTCGAGCCCAGCTGCGGTCAGCTCCTGACGCACGATCGCGTCTGCCTCGCGCAGCAGGTCGAGCCGCTCCTGCGTGACCTCGCCGATGATGCGAATGCCGAGCCCCGGACCGGGGAACGGCTGGCGAGCGACGATGGGCTCGGGAACTCCGAGCTCGCGGCCAACGGCGCGTACCTCATCCTTGAAGAGCGTCCGGAGCGGCTCGACGAGCTCGAACTGCATGTCTTCCGGCAGGCCGCCCACGTTGTGGTGGCTCTTGATGTTGGCCGTGCCGGTGCCGCCGCCGGACTCGACGACGTCAGGATAGAGCGTGCCCTGGACGAGGAAGCGGATGCGCTCCCCCGACTCCTGCGCTTCCTTGATGAGGTCGACCTCGGCCTGCTCGAAGCTGCGGATGAACTCGCGGCCGATCGTCTTGCGCTTGTCCTCCGGATCGGTGATGCCCGCGAGAGCCGTGAGGAACTGCTCGCGTGCATCCACCGTCACGAGGCGCACGCCGATAGCGTCGACGAAGTCCTCCTCGACCTGACGGCGCTCGTCCTGACGCAGCAGGCCGTGGTCGACGAACACGCACGTGAGCTGGTCGCCGACGGCCTTGTAGACGAGGGCGGCAGCCACTGCGGAGTCGACGCCGCCGGAGAGGCCGCAGATGACCTTGGCGTCGCCGATCTGCTCGCGGATGCGAGCGACCTGCTCATCGATGACCGATGCGGGGGTCCAGTCGCTTGGAATGCCAGCGGCCCGGTGCAGGAAGCCCTCGAGGAGCGCCTGGCCGTGCTCCGAGTGCAGCACCTCGGGGTGCCACTGCACCCCGTAGAGGGCGCGCTCGGTGTTCTGGAACGCCGCCACGGGGGTGTCCTCCGTCGTGGCGAGCACCGTGAAGCCCTCTGGCGCGCGGGCGACGGAGTCGCCGTGGCTCATCCACACGGTCTGCTCATCCGGCTGGCCGTCGAGCAGGCTCGACTCGCCACCCTCGAGTTTCACCGCGGTGGAGCCGTACTCGCGACGACCGGTCTTCGCGACCTCGCCACCGAGCTGCGTCGCCATGACCTGGAAGCCGTAGCAGATACCGAGCGTCGGCACTCCGAGGTCGAGGATGCCCGAGTCGAGCGACGGAGCCGCCTCGGCGTACACGCTGGAGGGACCGCCCGAGAGGATGATGCCGACGGGGTTCTTCGCGGCCACCTCCTCGGCCGAGATGGTGTGCGGCACGATCTCGGAGTAGACGCTCGCTTCGCGGACGCGCCGAGCGATGAGCTGCGCGTACTGCGCGCCGAAGTCGACGACGAGCACTGGGCGCTGATCTGTCGACTGCTGCGGAGCTGTGGCCTGCGGGTCGGTGGTTGCCATGGACACCTTTCGGGTGGTGCGGAGAGTGCGGCTGGGAAAGTTGGCGCGCTAGTTCGCGCGGCGCTGGTGTTCAGCGAGTGACTGCTGCACGTCGCTCTCGAGCTGCTCGCGCTCCGACTCGCTCAGGCTCGCCTCGAAGTCGCGGAGCTTCTGCTCCTCACCGGCGGCGGTGAGTCGCTGTTCTTCTCGCAGCACGAGGTCGCGCTTCGCTCGACGCGACATGAACCATTCGGTGACGAACGACAGGAACGGCACGACGCCCCCGGCCGCCATGGCGAGGAGCCAGACGATGGGCCAGCGCATCTGCTGCCAGAGCACGTAGGAGGCGACGAGGTAGACGACGTAGAACCAGCCGTGCACGATGAGCACCCACAGGCTCAGGTTGAGCGCGGTCGTCGTGCCCTCCTGGACGAGCGCGATGATCCCGAACGGGCCGAACGCCTCGACCTCGAGGTGGAAGGCGTACTTGAGGAACATCTCGATGCACAGCAGGAGCAGGAGGATGCCGGTCACGTACGCCGTCACCTGGTAGAAGCGGAGCGCCCGGCGGAAACCGGGGTTGGCGTTCAAGAGGGCGTCGTGAGGCATGGCCTCTAGTCTAGGCGAAGGGCCTCGCCCTTCGTTCGCTCGTCGAGCATGGCCTTCAGTCGGTCGCGCTTGAGCTGCTCGGCGAGCACGCTCGGCGCTTCAGCCGCCTCCTGGCGCTCCTTCTCGTATTCGTCGCGAGCGAGCCGCCACCACATGAAGATCGCGAACCCGGCGAAGAGCGCCCACTCGATGGCGTAGAAGATGTTCAGCCAGTTGAGCTGCGGGGCCTCGAGAGCCTGCGGCGTGATGGCCTCGAGCTCACCGGCGCCAGCAGCTGAACCGAGGACGGCCAGCATCGAGGACTCGTCGAGGCTCACGTAGACGCCGTAGTTCTGCGCGGCCGGCTCTGCCCAGCGATTGATGAGGTGCGTGGGCGCCATGGCCGTGAGGGCCTGCGCGTCGTCGCCGCGATTGACCTGCGGCGCCTGCCCGTACTCGAGCCGCCCGGACAGCGCCAGCTCCCCGTCGCCGGCCGCTGACTGCAGCCTCGTCGCGAGGTCGCGCGCCGACCCCTCGTCGTCCGTCCACCCGACAGCGACGGCAAGCCCTGGGTCCTCGTCAGCCGCGCCGGACCCGCCGGCCCCATCGTCCGTGACCGCCACGTGCCCGATCACCCAGTAGCCGAGCCGCTCCCCCTGGAGGCGTTCGGCGACGACATCGAAATCCCGCGCGTCCACGACGCCGGCGAAGGTGACCTGCCGGCCGACGGCCGCATCTGCGACCCGCTCCTGCGGTTGCGCCAGCTCCCCGAGACCCACGGGCGGCTGCGTCGCCTCCTGGGCGACGGTCCTGCCGTGCTCGAGCGAGAGGAACGCGGATTCAAGCTGCCAGCGCCCGAGCCACGCGAAGACCGACGCGACGACGAGTGCGAGGGCAAGCACGCCCAACCACTTCGGGCGAACGAGCACTCGACCCATCGACGGCGGCGCGGGATGAGCGCGGGCAGCTTCGTACATCAGGACTTCTGGGCGTCCTTCGACTCGGCCTTGACCGTCGCGGCCTCGACGTCCGCGGTCTCGTCGACCTCGATCATCGGCAGGGCCGGGGCGGTTCCGAACGGCGTGTTGTCGCCGGCGTGGCCGAGGACGGAATCGATGTCGGGAGCTTCGAGGCGGATGCGGTCGGCGGACTCGTCGTCGGGCTGCTCCTGGCTCGCGATCTCGGCGGCCACTCGCTCGACGTAGGTGTCGATCTCGCGCTGCGTGCGCTCCTCGTCCCAGCCGAGTGCGTCCGCCATGAGGCGCGCGGCGACCGGAGCTGCGGAGATGCCGCGGTCCCACGCTTCGATGGAGATGCGGGTGCGGCGTGCGAGCACGTCGTCGAGGTGCAGGGCACCCTCGTGAGTTGCCGCGTACGTGACCTCCGCCTGCAGGTAGTCGTCGGCGCCTGGCATGGGCTCCGCCAGCTTCGGGTTCTGGCGGATGAGGTCGAGGATCTCGTCCGTCAGCGTTCCGTAGCGGTTGAGGAGGTGCTCGATGCGCACGCGGTGCAGTCCGAAGGCGCGGGCGATCTTGCCGCGACGGTTCCAGGCGGCCTTGTAGCCGACGGCGCCGAGCAGCGGGATGTCCTTGGTGGTCGAGGCGGGGATCTTGCCGTCGAGCGCATCCGCTGCCGCGTCGATCGCGTCCTTCGCCATGATGCGGTAGGTCGTGTACTTGCCGCCGGCGATGAGCACGAGGCCGGGCACGGAGTGCGCCACCAGGTGCTCGCGGGAGAGCTTCGAGGTCTCATCCGACTCGCCGGAGAGCAGCGGTCGAAGGCCCGCGTAGACGCCCTCGACGTCGGCTCGCGTGAGCTTCACGGCGAGGACCTCGTTGACGTGCTTCAGGATGTAGTCGATGTCGGCGGCCGTCGCGGCGGGGTGCGCCTTGTCGAGCTTCCAGTCGGTGTCTGTCGTGCCGATGATCCAGTGGCGGCCGTTCGGGATGACGAACAGGACGCTCTTCTCCGTGCGGAGGAGGAGGCCGGACGCCGACTGGAAGCGGTCGCGGGGCACGACGAGGTGGACGCCCTTGGAGGCGCGGACCCGGAAGGAGGCACGCTCGCCGACCATCTTGTTGGTGTCGTCGGTCCAGACTCCGGTGGCGTTCACGACCTGCTTCGCGCGGATCTCGAAGCGCTCGCCGGTCTCGAGGTCGACGACCTGGGCGCCGACGACGCGCTGGCCGACCTTGAGGAAGCCCTCGACTCGCACGCGCGGCGCGACGTGGGCGCCGTAGAAGGATGCGGTGCGGGCGAGGACCGCGACGAACCGCGCGTCGTCGACGCCAGCGTCGTAGTAGGTGAGCCCGCCCGAGAACGAGTTCTTGGACAGACCGGGAGACATCTTCGCGACCTGGCTGCGCGTGTAGTGGCGGTGCATGGGCACGCCCGGCTTGACCTCTCCGGTCTTCGCGAAGAGGTCGTACATGAGCATGCCGGCGCCGATGTAGAACCGCTCGAGCGGGTTCTTCAGCGGGTAGAGGAAGCGGATGGGCTTCACGAGGTGAGGGGCGAGGCGCTGCAGGAGGAGGCCGCGCTCGAGCAGCGCTTCCCGCACGAGGCTGAAGTTCATCTGCTCGAGGTACCGGATGCCGCCGTGGATGAGCTTCGACGAACGGCTCGACGTGCCGGAGGCGAAGTCGCGCGCCTCGACCATGCCGACGCTGAGGCCTCGGGTGACGGCATCGAGAGCGGCACCCGCACCGACGACGCCGCCGCCGACGACGAGCACGTCGAGGTTCTTGGTCTTGAGGGACTCGATCGCCGCAGCACGTTCCTGTGGGCCGAGCTTGTCGCTTCGAGAGACGCTGTTCGCCATAACCTGCTCCTCGTTCTCAGTTGCTGCTTGTAGGGGAAGTCTGAACGCTCAACCTTTGACCGAGCCGTCAGCCGGCCCGACCGCGGCTCCGGCTACGCCGTCGGCGTGTAGGGGGCGACGACCATCTCTGCCCGCTGGAACTCCTTGAGCCCCGAGTAGCCGGTCGTCGCCATCGAGTGGCGGAGGGCGCCGGTGAGGTTCGAGATGCCGTCGGCGCTGTCGGCGGGGCCCGCGACGATCTCTGCCATGGGTGCCACCTGCCCGACCTGCACGCGGTTTCCGCGCGGGAGCTTCTCGTGGCGCGCCTCGGCACCCCAGTGCCAGCCGCGGCCTGGCGCATCCGTCGCACGGGCGAGGGCCGCGCCGATCATGACCGCGTCGGCGCCGGAGGCGATCGCCTTGACGAGGTCGCCGGACGTGCCGATGCCGCCATCCGCGATGACGTGCACGTAGCGTCCACCCGACTCGTCGAGGTAGTCGCGTCGAGCACCCGCGACGTCGGCGATGGCCGTCGCCATCGGGGCGTGGATGCCGAGCACGCGACGCGTGGTCGACGCCGCCCCCCCGCCGAAGCCGACGAGCACGCCGGCGGCGCCCGTGCGCATGAGGTGCAGGGCAGCCGTGTACGTGGCGGCTCCGCCGACGATGACGGGCACGTCGAGCTCGTAGATGAACTGCTTGAGGTTCAGGGGCTCCTGGTTGTGCGAGACGTGCTCGGCCGACACCGTGGTGCCGCGGATGACGAAGAGGTCGGTGCCGGCCTCGAGGACGTCGTTCATGAACTGCTGCGTCCGCTGCGGGGACAGCGCACCTGCCGCGGGCACACCGGCCTCGCGGATCTGCTGCAGGCGCTCCTTGATGAGCGTGCCCTTGACGGGCTCGCGGTAGATCTCCTGGAGCTTGGCGGTCGCCTGCTTCGCAGGCAGGTCCGCGATCTGCGCGAGCAGTGGGGCTGGGTCGTCGTAGCGAGTCCACAGGCCCTCGAGGTCGAGCACGCCGAGGCCGCCGAGCTTGCCGAAGCCGATCGCCGTCTCTGGCGACATGACCGAGTCCATGGGGGCTGCGATGAGCGGGATGTCGAACGTGAACGCATCGATCTTCCACGTGATGGAGACATCCTCCGGGTCACGGGTTCGCCGGGATGGCACGATCGCCACATCGTCGAAGGAGTACACGCGGCGGGCTCGCTTTGCGCGGCCGATCTCGATCTCAGTCACCTGCCTAGCCTAGCCCTCCCCCGTGCCCGCTGCTGCGGCGCGGCGGCGGGGAGCCCCCGACGCACCGCGCCACTGCGACAGCTAGCGACGGTAGTTCGGCGCTTCCGACACCATCTGCACGTCGTGCGGGTGGGACTCCTTCAGTCCAGCAGGCGTGATGCGCACGAAGCGCCCCTTCGCCTTGAGCTCGGCCACCGTGCGAGCGCCGACGTAGAACATCGACTGGCGCAGGCCACCCGTGAGCTGGAACACCGACTGGCGGATGGAGCCGCGGTACGCGACCTTGCCCTCGATGCCCTCCGCGATGAGCTCGTCGTCGCTCGGGACATCCGCCTGGAAGTAGCGGTCCTTCGAGTACGACGTGCGCTCGCCGCGCGACTGCAGGGCACCGAGCGAGCCCATGCCGCGGTAGCTCTTGAACTGCTTGCCGTTGACGAAGATGAGGTCGCCTGGCGACTCGTCCGTGCCGGCCAGCAGCGAGCCCACCATGACAGCCGACGCGCCCGCGACAAGCGCCTTCGCGATCTCACCGGAGTACTGCAGGCCGCCGTCCGCGATGACCGGAACGCCTGCGGGAGTCGCCGCGAGCGAGGCCTCGTAGACGGCCGTGACCTGCGGCACGCCGACGCCGGCCACGATGCGCGTGGTGCAGATGGAGCCGGGACCGACGCCGACCTTGACCGCGTCGGCACCAGCATCCACGAGCGCCTGAGCTCCCTCGCGGGTCGCGACGTTGCCGCCCACGACCTGCACGTGCCCGAGGACCGGGTCGCTCTTGAGGCGGCGGATCATGTCGAGCACGCCGGCGGACTGGCCGTTGGCCGTGTCGACGACGAGCACGTCGACCCCGGCGGCCACGAGGCGCTCGGCGCGCTCCCAGCCATCTCCGAAGAATCCGATGGCCGCTCCGACGCGCAGTCGCCCGGCGTCGTCCTTCGTCGCGTTCGGGTACTTGTCGCTCTTGTCGAAGTCCTTCACCGTGATGAGGCCGGCGAGCTTGCCCTCTCCGTCGATGAGCGGGAGCTTCTCGATACGGTGCTTGCCGAGCAGCTTGTAGGCGTCGTCGCCGGAGATGCCGACGGGTGCCGTCACGAGGCCCTCACCGGTCATGACCTCGTGCACGCGAGTCGACCGCTTCTCGGACTCCGGGACGAAGCGCATGTCGCGGTTCGAGATGATGCCGACGAGCTTGCCGGTGACCTCGTCGACCACGGGGAGGCCGGAGACCCGGTACTGCCCGCAGATCTCGTCGACCTCCGCGACGGTGGCGTTCGGCGTCGTCGTGACCGGGTTCGTCACCATTCCGGACTCGGACCGCTTGACTCGGTCGACCATCTCGACCTGGTCGTCGATCGACAGGTTGCGGTGCAGGATGCCCATGCCGCCCTGGCGCGCCATGGCGATCGCCATGCGAGCCTCCGTGACCGTGTCCATCGCCGCCGAGACGAGCGGCACGCGCAGGGTGATGCCGCGAGTGAGCTGCGTCGTCGTATCGACCTCAGACGGGATGACGTCGGTGTGCCCCGGGAGCAGCAGCACATCGTCGTAGGTCAATCCGGTGAAGCCAAAGGGGTCCGACTCGGTCATTACGCTCCAGGAGGTATCTGGGATGCGCCGTTCGGCGGCATCCGCGTGTGTGGGGAAACAGCTCAGTGGTGGTGGAACAGCGCGAGCACCGGACGCATTCCCGGGACGTCCCGCTCCGCGGCCTTCGGGCCTCAGCCCCGTGTCGGCGGACCGAGCTGGTCAGCCACCGAGGGAATCTTGGCGCCAAGTCTAGCCGTCCGGACGAGGTCGACCGTGAAGAGGATGAGCGCGACCCAGACGATCGCGAACCCGATCCACCGCTCCAGCGGCATGGGCTCCGAGAACACCGCTACGGCGAGCACGAACTGGAGGATCGGCGCGATGTACTGCATCAGCCCGAGCTCGATGAGGCGAAGGCGTCGCGCCGCCGCGGCGAAGAGGAGCAGCGGCACGCTCGTCACCACCCCGGCGAAGAGGAGCACGCCCGTGTTCACCGCCGACACCGTGCCGAAGGTGATCCCGCCGCCGAACAGGACCGTCCAGACGAGACAGATCGCTCCGATGGGGAGGATCAGGGTGGTTTCGACGGCCAGCCCGCTCAGCGCATCCGCCTGCACACCGACCCGCTTCTTCACCAGCCCGTACAGCCCGAACGTCAGCGCGACGCCGAGGCCGAGCCAGGGGATGCGACCGTAGCCGAGCGAGATGACCAGGACGGCGACGAGTGACAGGCCAACCGCAACCCACTGCAGCGGGCGCAGCTTCTCGCGGAGGAAGACGAGCCCAAGCGCAACCGACACGATCGGGTTCAGGAAGTAGCCGAGCGCGGCATCGAGCGTGTGCCCCGTGGCGACGGCCTGCACGTAGAAGAGCCAGTTCGCGGAGACCAGGACCCCCGCCACGCCGAGGCCGAGCACGACCCGCTTCTTCGAGATGAGTTCCCGGAAGGGGCGCCACGCGCGCATGACGAGCACGCCGAGCAGACAGAACACGACGCTCAGGATGATGCGCCACGCGATGAGCTCGACAGGTGTCGTCGGAGCGGTCGCCACGACGTAGAGGGGCATGAACCCCCAGAGCGCGTACGCGCTGAACGCCAGCCAGAGGCCGGACCGAGGAGATTCCGTCACCTCGCGATCGTACGCCCGCGCCGACCGCCGGATGCACGAATGGCGCCCACCCGGAGGTGGACGCCATTGCGAGCCAGTCAGTCCAGAAGGACCTGGCAGTCTCTGTGGAGCTGGAGACTAGACGATCTTCGCGAGGATGTCGCGAGCCGAGAGCACGAGCAGCTCTTCGCCGCCGTACTTGACCTCGGTTCCGCCGTACTTGGAGTAGATGACCTTGTCGCCGACCACCAGGTCGAGCGGCACGCGGTTGCCGTTGTCGTCGATGCGGCCGGGGCCGACTGCAACGACTTCGCCCTCCTGGGGCTTCTCCTTGGCGGTGTCCGGAATCACAAGACCCGAAGCCGTGGTCTGCTCGGCTTCGACCTGCTTGATGACGATGCGATCCTCGAGCGGCTGAATGTTCACCGACACGGTTGACCTCTTTCTCAGCGATAGGAAGTTCAGAATTAGCACCCTCCCCATGAGAGTGCTAACTCCGAGTGTAGGGGCGATCCGGCGAGGACTGCAACGCGGCACCGTCTCCGGGCGTACGCCGGTAGCGTAGTGAACGTGCAGCGCGACGAACTCCTGGCCCTCCTCACGCCCGAGGCGATGACGCTGCTCGACGACGCGCCAGCCGTCGCGTCGTCCGCAGAGGCGCTCGCGCTCGTGACGCGACTCCGTGCCGCCGGCGGCTCACCCGCGACCGTCGCCGCCGTGGTAACGCAGGCGAAGCTGCGGCGTCGCGCGCTCGCCAAGTTCGGGCCGTTCGCCGAGCGGATGCTCTTCACCGACGCCGGCCTGCAGCAGGCGACCCGGCTGCAGGTCGCGGCCCACCATGCTGACCGGTTCCGCCAGGCGGGCGCGGTCAGCGTCGCCGACCTGGGCTGCGGCATCGGCGCCGACTCGATGGCGTTCGCCTCGCTCGGGCTCGAAGTGACGGCCTACGACCTCGACGAGGTGACGGCGGCGATCGCCGCGCACAACCTCGCACCGTTCCCCAACGCGCGGGTCGAGCACGGCCGGGCGGAGCAGGTCGACCTCGCAGATTTCGATGCCCTCTGGTTCGACCCGGCTCGGCGAACGACCAGCGGCGGAAGCACCGCTCGGCACTTCGACCCCTCGGATTGGAGCCCAGCCCTCGACTTCGTGTTCGAGGCCGGCCGCGAACGCCCGACCGGCATCAAGCTCGGTCCCGGCATCGACCACGCGTACCTGCCAGAGGATGCCGAGACGCAGTGGGTGTCATCTGGCGGCGACCTCGTCGAGGCGACGGTGTGGATGCACGACGCGGCGCGCGCGGGCATCCGCCGGTCGGCGCTGGTCATCGGCAAGCAGGGAGCGTCCGAGCTCACGAGCAGCGAGGACGTGCAGGATGCCGAGGTCGGCGAGCTCGGAACCGTGCTCTACGAGCCCGACCCGGCGATCATCCGCGCTCGCCTCATCGGCGACCTCGCGCGTTCGCTCAACGCAACGATGATCTCCGAGACCATCGCGTGGATGACGGCGGACGCCTTCGCACCCTCGCCGTTCGCGAGCGCCTTCTCGGTCCGCGAGGTGCTTCCCCTGCACGCGTCATCGCTGAAGAGCGAGCTGCGCAAGCGAGACATCGGCGTGCTCGAGATCAAGAAGCGCGGCGTCGACATCGACCCGGCAGAGTTCCGGCGCAAGCTGGCGCTCAAGGGAGCCAGCTCCGCTGTGCTGATCCTCACGAGGATCGGCGACAGGCGAGTCGCCATCCTCGCTGATCGTCTGAGCTGACGGGCAGAGCCTCAGACGGTCAGGACGACGATGAGCGTCGCGAGGGCGATCAGCACGGCCAGGCCACCGGTGACGAGCCCGACGACCGCAAGCGTGCGCCCGAGTCCCTTGGGGGCTCGGAGCCCGGCGATACCGAGCCCGACCGCTCCGAGGCCGAAGACGAGCGAGACGATGTAGGCCCACCCGGGGAGCAGGAGAAGAAGAAGCGAGAGCGCGCCGAGCGCGACAGCGATGATGCCGAGCACGGGCGCCGGCGCCTTCGGCTGCTGCCCGTAGCCCTGCCCGCCGAAGTGCTGACCGGGCTGCTGGCCGTACGGCGCCTGCTGAGCGGAACCGAACTGCCCCTGCTGCGGCGCGCCGTACTGTGGCTGGCCGTATTGTCCCTGCTGGGGCGGTGCGCCGAACTGCGACTGCCCGTACTGGTCCTGCTGAGGTGCACCGTAGGCCTGCTGCGCGGGAGCCTGCTGGGCAGACGGCGCCTGCTGCTCGTAGCCCGAGTACCCGGGCTGCTGCTGACCGTAGCCGCCGTCGCCTTGGCCATAGCCTGGCTGCTGACCGTAGCCGCCAGGCTGCTGACCGAACTGCTGCCCTCCCGGCTGCGCCTGCCCATACTGTTGGGACTGGTCGTATGGCTGCTGCCCGTAGGGCGCCTGCCCGTTCTGGGGCTGACCATTGTGGGGCTGCCCACCCTGGTGAGGCTGCTGAGGGTACTGGGGGCCGTTCGGGTCAGACATGGTGTCCTTCTCAGTCGTCGACAAGGCTGCAGGTGCTGCTCAAGCTTAGAGTGCGGGCGGAGACTTCCGCCCGCACTCCGGCCGGTTCTGTCAGCTGGTGATCAGTATCCGTATCCCGACATCTCGTTCAGGAACAGCGCAGCGCCGGCAATAAAAATGATGCCGACGATGGCCGAGATGACGATCGAGGCGATCGAGACCCAGAAACCCCAGGTGCGGATCGCTCCGGCCTGCGGTTCGCGCTTCTTCGCCATGATCGCGCAGATGAGGCCAGCGACACCGAGCGGGAGGCCGAGGTAGAACTGGCCGAGGAGTCCGAGCAGGACGCCGACTCCACCGAGCGAGAGGCCGACGATGCTGAGCGTGCGCTTCGGCGTCGCCGACTGCGTCGGGTAGCCGGGAGTCGCGTAGCCCTGCGTGGCACTGTGGCCCTGCGACTGCCCCTGCGCGGCCCCGTACGCGGGCGCCTGCCCTGCTGAGGGCGCCTGGGAGTACGGAGCGGAGCTGGGCGCGGCAGCTGGCTCACTCGGCGGCGTGTAGCTCACCGACCCGGAAGCGGCGGGCGGCGTGTACTGGCTGCCCGCGGCCGAGGGAGCCGAGTAGTCGGTGCCCGAAGATGCAGGCGGCGTGTAGTCCGTGCCCGAGGATGCAGGCGGCGTGTAGTCCGTGCCCGAAGACGAGGGAGCCGAGTAGTCGGTGCCCGAAGATGCAGGCGGCGTGTAGTCCGTGCCCGATGAGGAGGGCGCCGAGTAGTCCACGGATTCCGCGGGAGGCGTGTAGGCGGCGGGCGCCTCGTACTGGGGAGGCGTGTTCCCGTCGTCGGGAAGCTTGGGCTTGTCTCCTGGGACCTGGTTGCTGTCGCTCATTGCGGAGCTCCTTCCGGTTCACCGATCTCGCGGTGTTGTTGGCTGGTGTTCACGTGCGTGGAGCAGGCGAGGGTGCTCTTTCGGGCGTCCGTCAAACCCTAGGTTCCCAGGGTTTGACTGGGAACCGTCACACAAGGTTGGGTCGAGTGTGGACCTCAGTAGGAGCTGAGGCCGCCGAGGAGTCCGATACCGCCGAAGAAGAGCAGAGCGAGGACGATGAGGAGGAGCAGCCCGAAGACCGAGATGAAGCCGAGCACGATGGAGGTGATGGCGAGGGCGCGGCCGCGAGGCTCGCGGCGCAGCGCGATGAAACCGCACACGATGCCGGCGATGCCGACCATCCACCACACGAACTGGAGCACCGGGATCAGCGCGACCAGGAACGAGCCGCCGCTGAGGCAGAGCGCGACGATGCTGAGGGTGAGCGTGCTGGCCGCGGGTGTCCGCGGACCGGCGTACGGGGCCTGCGTGTATGGGGCCTGCGTGTACGGGGCGACCGGATAGGCGGGGTGCTGTGCGGGGATGGGGTGCCCGTCGCCGGGGTACCCCTGCCCAGGACCCGCGTACCCCTGGCCGTACCCCGCCGAACTGGTACCGCCTGCCGGGAACCGAGGATCGTAGCCTGACGAGGCGACGTCCGGGGTCGAGAACAGTGGGACGGACGCGCCGGCACCCCGCTGATCGAGCGGATCCTGGCGCACCTCCTGGGCTCGGTCTTCAGGACGTTCGTCGAGGTTCGGGGCGGGGATCCGCTCACCGGGGCCTTCTGGTGTTGACCAGGTCATGTCCGCTCCTCTCAAAGCGTCTTGGATGCTCCAACGGTACGGCCGCGGGCTTGGCGGAGCGTCATCCCCGCGGTCAGAGCGCCGTCATCCCGCAGGATGACTTCACAGCCGGCAGGACGATCCGCTGCTCTCGGCTTGCCTCAGGCGACGACGAACGCGAAGCCGACGGAGCCGACGGCGACCACCGCCGCGAGCACGAGGGCCACGATCCAACCGCGGTGCCGACGCGCGAGCACAGCCAGCAGCACGGCGACCGCGCCGATGCTCGCACCGATGTACAGGGGCCAGAGCGGAGACGGCGTCACCGCGACCGAGAGCGCAGCTGCGAGGATCCCGCCCGTGAGCGAGAGCAGCACGGAGGCGACGAGCGCGATCCGGCTCAGGCCCAGACCTGCGGGCTCTGACGTCTGCGGCCTGGGGGCGGATGCCGACGCGGTCGCGTTGGCCTGGACATGCGCGACGGCCGGGTCGACCTCGATCCGCCGAGCGCGCGCGGCAGGCGCAGCGACCGCGGGGGTGTCGACGTCTGCGTCCTCCGACGGGCGACCGTCTGCGGTCGTCCGCGGGGTGAGCGCCGAGTAGGCGGCGTTGCTGGTGTCCTCGACCGGCGTGCGGTCGATCGGCGGCAGCTCCACCGGCTTTCGCGGCGGCAGCTTCGGCTGCTCAGGTGTCGTCACGCGATTCCCCCTCCTGCTGAATCCCCCACTGCTGACCCCACCTGCACCCCGCGGGACGTCGCCACGGGCAGGGTCGAATCCGCGGCGAAGTCGAGCCGCGCCGGCGGCTTGCCGGCGGCGAAGAGCATCGCACCGACCGCGGCGATCATCGCCCCGTTGTCCGTGCAGAGCCGGAGGGGCGGGATGCGCAGCTCGATCCCCGCTGCCGCGCAGCGCTCCACGGCCAGCTCGCGCACACGCGCGTTGGCAGCCACTCCCCCGCCGAGGACAAGACGGGGCACGCCGAGCTCGGTGCAGGCGGCGACCGCCTTGGCGGTGAGCACATCGGCGACCGCCTCACGGAAGCTCGCGGCGACGTCGGCGACCGGCACGGGCTCGCCTGCATCCTCCCGTGCCTCCACCCACCGGGCGACGGCGGTCTTGAGGCCCGAGAACGAGAAGTCGTAGCGATGCCTCTCGAGGTCCTTCGGCTTGGTCAGCCCCCGCGGGAAACGGATCGCCCTCGGGTCACCGCTGGCGGCAGCCTTGTCGATTTCCGGACCGCCCGGGTAGGGCAGGCGGAGCAGGCGCGCGACCTTGTCGAACGCCTCACCCGCCGCGTCGTCGATCGTCTCACCGAGCAGCTCGACGTCATCGACGAGGTCGCGAACGTGCAGGAGCGAGGTGTGCCCGCCAGAGACGAGCAGCGCGACGGCGGGCAGCTCGAGCTGGCCGACATCGTCGCGGAGCACGTCGGCCGCGACATGGCCGACGAGGTGGTTCACCGCGTAGAGCGGGATGCCCGTGGCGACGTGCAGCGCCTTGGCCGCCGCCGTCCCGACCATGAGCGCCCCCGCGAGGCCGGGCCCCTGCGTCACGGCGATGGCATCCAGTTCGTCGAGCGCCACCCCCGCTGTCTCGAGGGCCGCAGCGATCGTCGGCACGATGGCGTCTGCGTGGGCGCGTGCCGCGATCTCCGGCACGACGCCACCGAAGATGGCGTGCTCGTCCATGGACGAAGCCACCTCGTTGGCAAGCAGTTCGCGACCGCGGACGATGCCGACGCCCGTCTCGTCGCACGACGACTCGATGCCGAGCACAAGCGGCTCCCGTCGCGAACCCGCCGCGACGCGCGTCTCCGCAGACACCCGAACCGCTGGAAGCTGGCCGCGCATCACGATCGCATCCACACCCTCTCTTGGGTAGTACTTCGGCCTCCGGCCGATCTCCTCGAAGCCGAGCCCCGAGTACAGGGACCTGGCCGCCTCACCGTTCTCCCGCACCTCGAGGAACACCTGCTTCGCGCCGCGCCCCTCGGCCCAGGCGAACAGCTCCGCCAGCATTCGCGTCGCCCACCCGCCGCGCCGCAGACGCTCGTCCACGGCGATCGTCTGCACATCCGCCTCCCCACCACCCTGCAGGGCCATGACCCCCGCAGCCGCGAGGATCTCGCCCGAAGCCGCGTCCTCGACGACGACATACCTCGTGTGCTGGCTCTTGACCTCGCCAGCGAGCATGGACGGCGACCACGGGTCCAGCGGGAACGCCGCCTCGTCGAGCCTCACCATGGCAGGAATGTCGTCGTTGGATGCCTCGCGAAGTGCGACCCGCATCATCCGGTCACCCGCTTCGGACCGTTCGATGGAACGGCGTCGGCGCCACGCAGGTAGACGATCGAGTTCAGCTCGGCCTCGAGGCCCTGCGCCTCGCGATCGAGCCACGCGAGGGCGAGGTGAGCGGCCGAGATCGTGCGCGTGTCGAAGTGGTGCGCGGCACCGGGAACGGCGTCGGGCCTGTGCAGCTCGCACGAGCTCGCCACGAGGAGGCCCCGCTCGTAGCGGGAGCAGGCGAGCTCACCGCGCCGTGCATCCGTCGACACGAGGAGGTCGCCGTTCGCCTCGGGATGCGCGGCACGCCACTCATGGGCCGCCGCATCGTGGCTTGGCATCGGGATGAAGCGCGCCCCGCGAGCGAACGCGAACGTGCGTGCCGCGGCGACACCCACACGGAGTCCCGTGAACGGGCCGGGGCCCATCCCCCCGATCACCTGCGTGATGTGCTGGGGCGAGAGCCCCGCCTCGGCGAGCACCGTCTCGATGGCGTCGCCGACCGCCTCGGCGTGGTGACGGGTGTCGGCGCTGCGAAGCTCACCGAGCACGCGACCGTGCGGGGTGACGATCGCGACATCCGTGCCCGCTGACGTGTCGATCGCTAAGAGCATGTGATCGATTCTACGCGGCGGGCGCGCCGAACTCGGTGCGCAGCGCGCTCCCGAGCGACTCACCGACGGGTCGGTCCCATGCCCCGTGGACGCCCAGGGTCAGCCGGCGCGGGTCGAGCGGCTCGTCGTCCGCGTCATCGTCGGGAGGCCCCTCCGAACGAGGCCGTTCGGCCGCAGGTGCCGCTGGGAACGACGCCGTCGAACGGTCGATGGTGATCTCCAGCCAGCGATCGGTCACCAGCGGCACCGCATCCCGCCCCCACTCGACGACGGTCACGCTCGCAGCCAGATCGAGACCGAGGTCGTCGAGCTCAGCAGGGTGGCCGAGGCGGTAGGCGTCGACGTGGACGAGGTCGGGCCCGCCCGCGAGCGATGGATGGGTGCGCGCGAGCACGAACGTCGGACTCGTGACCGGCCCGCGGACGCCGAGTGCTGCGCCGAGTCCGCGAGCGAACGTCGTCTTGCCTGCGCCCAGTGGGCCGGTGAGCACCAGCACGTCGCCTGCCACCAGCTGACCGCCGACGATCTCGCCAGCCCGAACCATGTCATCAGCCGTGGCGAGGCCGACGATGGCGCTCACGCTCGTGTCATCTTCCAACTGCTTCCACCTTCCCGTCCCCCTGGACTGCTCGCCGCACGACGCGGGTGCCCAGCGCCGCCACGAAGGCCCGGGGTTCGACGCCGGACCATGCGGCCCACTCGTCGAGGTGGATGTCCTGAGGGCCCGAACCGAAGACGGAGATGGGCATGCCGATCCACGCCTCCTGATCCTGGAGGTCGACGACCACCTGGTCCATGGCAACTCGTCCGACGATCGGCCTCCTCCTGCCACCGACGACGACCTCGGCGCGGCCTGCGACGCGGCGGGGAATGGCGTCGGCGTAACCGAGCGGGACAAGACCCAGGATCGTGGATTCCTCGGCCACCCAGTCGTAGCCGTAGGAGACGCCATGCCCGGCTGCGACGCGCTTGACGTGCACCAGTTCGCTCGCGAGGGAGACCGCCGCGTGCGCTCCCGGCCCGTCGAACCCGTAGACCGCGCGGGTGCCGGCGTCCCTCGTGCGCTCGTGGTCGACGAGCGTGCTGCTTCGTGCCGCCGCCCCCACGTGCGCGAGCTCCGTCGAGGTCGCGACGAGCGGGAGGAGGCCGTGTTCGAGGGTCAGATCGGCGACGAGTCGCGCACCGAGACCGTAGGCATCCGCCGAGACGTCGACGCTGAACATCCGAGCCGCCTGACGCGCCCCCGCCCCCTCGGCGAGCGCCTCCGAGAGGCCGCGCGCTCGCTCGCTCATGCGGGTGCGCAGTAGCTCGACGTCGACCGTGAGCTCCCGCCGTGGCGCGAGACCGTCCGTCCGGACTGGGATGCCCGCACCCCCTGCCGACGTCGCCCCTCCCAGTGAGGAAGGACGTCGCGGGATGCGCGCACTGAGCCGCGTGACGACCTCGTAGTTGATGGTGCCCGCCGCCGCCGCCCAGTCGTCGGCGCTCGTAGAGCGATCCGCGTCGATGACCAGCAAGCGCCGCTCCTCGTCACGCTCGGCTGGGTTCTCGGAGGCGGCGACGTCAGCGTCGACCGGCTCGATGCGCAGCTCCAGGGCATCCACAGATACCAGGCGCCAGTCGACGCCGGCATCGTCGGTGAAGAGCAGCGAACCCGGTGCAACCGGCGGCAGCCCGACGGCGTGCCCGACGTCGACCCGATACCCCCGCTGGTCTTCACGGATGGGAGCGCTCAGCGCGAGCGCCGGCCGCAGGGCGACGGGACAGTCGGCGCCCGCGGAGAACGGCGAGAGCCCGTACAGAGAGACGCCCAGTCGCACGAGATCCAAGCGCGCCTCCGGCAACGTCATCGAGCCCGCCGTCGCGGCAAGATGCCGGACGGAGGGCGTCAGCCCGCAGCGTCCAGCGAGCGCAAGCGCGCGCTCGAACGAGGTGAGCTGGGCGGCGTCCGCCTCATGGCCCGCCCCCGCGAGGTGGCTGAACAGCCCGTCGAGCCGGATGATGCCCCGCCGCTCGAGCTCGGCCGCCTTCGTGAACGCGGCTTCCCACTCGAGCGCACTGATGCCGTTGCGCCCAAGGCCGGTGTCGAGCTTGAGATGCACCACCACGGAGCGATCCGAATGCTCGAGGCGACCAAGGCCGATATCCAGGAGTTCAAGCTGCGCGAGCGACGAGATGCCCAGCTCGATCTCGGCGCCGAGCGCCGCGAGCCAATCGGTGCGTGCCCCGTGCATCCAAGCGAGGATGGGCGCCGTGATGCCGGCCGCTCGGAGCGCGAACGCCTCGGCGAGGTCGACGACGCCGAGGCGCTCGGCTCCGCCCTCGAGCGCGGCCCGCGCGACGTCGGATGCCCCGTGCCCGTAGGCATTCGCCTTGACGACGGCGAGCAGGGGCGTGCCGGTGAGCTCGGCGACCGCGCGCACGTTCGCCCGGATGGCATCGAGGTCGACGTCGATACGAGGGCCGGTCACGCGCCGACTCCGGCGCCAGCAGCCCGCTCGGCGATGACGAACGCCGTCGCAGTCGTGCGCTCGTGGGTGAGCGAGAGATGCAGGTGGTCGACACCAACGGCGTCGAGGTGCGCACGGAGCGCGGGAGTCACCGCGAATTCCGGGCGACCCGCGGGGCCGCTCTCCACCTCGAAATCGAGGAAGCTGAGCGACCCGATCCCGCCGAGCGCCTTCACCGCCGCCTCGCGAGCCGCGAACCGTGCACCGAGGGACGCCACAGACCGCTGCCGTTCAGCGGGAGTGAACAGGCGTTCACGCAGGCGCGGCGCCCGCTGGAGGGCCCGCGCGAACCGCGCGAGCTCCACAGTGTCCACTCCGATACCGACGATCACGCTCGACTACTCGACGGTGACGGACTTCGCCAGGTTGCGAGGCTGGTCGACGTCGAGGCCCTTCGCCGTCGCCAGCTCGATCGCGAAGATCTGCAGCGGCACGACTGCGAGGAGCGGCTCGAAGAAGGGCTCGGTCGGCGGAACCGCGATGACCTCGTCGGCGTACGGCAGCACGGCCGCGTCACCGACCTCGCAGATCGCGAGCACCCGGGCACCGCGTGCGCGGATCTCCTGGATGTTCGAGACGATCTTCGGGTGCAGCGTGTCGTCGTGGCGAGGGCTCGGCACGATGACGAAGACGGGCTGTCCAGGTTCGATGAGCGCGATCGGGCCGTGCTTGAGCTCGCCCGCCGCGAAGCCCTCCGCGTGGATGTACGCGATCTCCTTGAGCTTCAGCGCGCCCTCGAGAGCGATGGGGTAGCCAACGTTGCGGCCCAGGTACAGCACCGAGCGGGTGTCGGCCATCCAGTTCGCGAGCTCGTGGATGCGCTCCCGGACGCCGAGGACGGTGCGCACCTTCTCTGGGATCGTCTGAAATTCCGTGAGGAGCTCCTCGCGGCGCTCGTCGGTCATCGTGCCGCGCACGGTGGCCGTGTAGATGCCGAGCAGGTAGAGCGCGGTGATCTGGGCGAGGAACGCCTTCGTCGATGCGACGGCGACCTCGGGTCCCGCGTGCGTGTAGACGACCGCGTCGGACTCGCGTGGGATCGTCGCACCCTGCGTGTTGCAGATCGAGAGCGTCTTCGCGCCTCGGGACATGGCGTAGCGGACCGCCATGAGGGTATCCATCGTCTCGCCAGACTGGCTCATCGAGACGATGAGCGTGCGGGAGTCGAGGACGGGGTCGCGGTAGCGGAACTCGTGGGCGAGCTCGACCTGCACGGGCACGCGGGCCCACTTCTCCATGGCGTACGCGCCGACCTGCGCCGAGTATGCGGCCGTTCCGCAGGCGACGATGATGATGCGGTGGATGTCGTTGAAGAAGTCGTCCCCGAGCGCGTCGAGGTCTGGCATTGCGACACGCCCCTCGACGATGCGACCGCGCAGCGTGTTCGCAACGGCTTCCGGGTCCTCGTCGATCTCCTTGGCCATGAAGCTCGGCCAGCCGCCCTTCTCGGCGGCTGACGCGTCCCACGACACCTCGAAGGCCTCTGCCGTGGCGGGCTCGCCGTCGAACGTCGTGATCTCGACCGAGTCCGGACGCACGAGCACGATCTGCTCCTGACCCACGGCCAGCGCACGCGGCGTGTACTCGACGAACGCGGCGACGTCGGAGCCGAGGAAGTTCTCTCCATCGCCGAGGCCGATGACCAGCGGCGAGTTGAGACGCGCGCCGACGACGAGTCCGGGCTCGTTCGCGTGCACCGCGAGAAGCGTGAACGCCCCGTCGAGGCGCCGGACCACGGCGCGGAAGGCCTGCTCGAGGCTGCCGACCTCGCGGTAGACGTGGCCGATCATGACGGCTGCGACCTCGGTGTCCGTCTCCGACTTGAACGTGTAGCCCAGCTCGACGAGCTCAGCCTTGAGCTCGGCGAAGTTCTCGATGATCCCGTTGTGGATGACAGCCAGCTTGCCGTCATCGGCGAGGTGCGGATGCGCGTTCGCGTCCGTCGGACCGCCGTGCGTCGCCCACCTGGTGTGGCCGATACCCGTGTGGCCATCGGAAAGCGGGTGGCGCTCGAGGTCCTCGCGCAGCACCTTCAGCTTGCCCGCGCGCTTGCGGGTCTCGATCTGCCCCTCGTCATCGATGACCGCGACACCCGCGGAGTCGTACCCCCGGTACTCGAGTCTTGCGAGGCCGCCCATCAGGATGTCAAGGCTCTCTCGTGGACCAACGTAACCAACAATTCCGCACATAGGGGCCATCTTAGGGGCACCGCTCATGCGGGGCCGGACACCGCACTAGACTCGCGTTCTATGTCCGCAACTGGTCAGATTCCGCGCAGCGGAGGAGACTCGCCCTTCGTCGAGATCCTCCGCCAGGACTGGGCCGACCTGGCACCATCGACCCCGATGACGCTCGACGAATCCGACCTCATCCGCCTCCGAGGCCTCGGGGATCACCTCGATCTGGACGAGGTTCGGGACGTCTACGTGCCGCTGTCCCGCCTCATCAACCTCTACGTCTCGAACGCCCGCTCTCTGCACCGCGCGACCAGCGGTTTCCTCGGCGAGCGCAGCGCATCCACGCCGTTCGTCATCGGCGTCGCCGGGTCGGTGGCCGTCGGGAAGTCGACGGTGTCGCGCCTCCTCAGGGAGTTGCTGCGCCGCTGGGAGGACACGCCTCGCGTGGAGCTGGTCACCACGGATGGCTTCCTCTACCCGAACGCGGAGCTCGAGCGCCGCGGCCTCATGGAACGCAAGGGCTTCCCGGAGTCGTACGACCAGCGGGCGCTGCTGCGGTTCATCACGAAAGTGAAGAGCGGCGCAGCGGAGGCCCGCGCGCCGTTCTACTCGCACCTCAGCTACGACATCGTCCCCGACGCCGAGATCGTCGTGAACCAACCGGATGTCCTCATCGTCGAGGGCCTCAACGTGCTCCAGCCCCCTCGTGCTCATTCGCTCGCCGTGAGCGACATGTTCGACTTCTCCATCTACGTCGACGCGCGCTCTGAGGACATCGCCCGGTGGTACGAGCAGCGTTTCCTGTCGTTGCAGCGCGGCGCGTTCACGAATCCGAGGTCGTACTTCCGGCGCTTCGCCGACCTCAGCACCGATGAGGCCCTCGAGCACGCCCGCAGCATCTGGTCGCGCATCAACGGCCCGAACCTGCGCGAGAACGTCATGCCGACCCGCTCCCGCGCGCAACTGGTGCTTCGCAAGGCGAGCGACCACACCGTGCGCAGCGTCCTCCTCCGCAAGGTCTGAGCCCGGCGCCTCGTTCTCGAGCCCAGGGGCGCCTGGTCGCAGTCTGGGGATGGCTGGGCGATGGGACAGCGCGAAGCCCCTCCCGAGCGAACTCGGAAGGGGCTTCGTGACTGCGTGGTGCGGACGCTAGGCGGTGCGTGCCGCCTGCGCCTGCTCGACCTCTGCGACCACCGCCGCGAAGAGCGCGCCGCCGTCGAGGCCGGTGACCTCGCGGGTGAACGTCTCCGCGTCGAGCGTGGCGAGCTTCTGCTGCAGCTCGACGCTCTCCTGGTCGGCTTCGAAGTCGAACCGCAGAGCCGCCCCGATCGCGCGAACGAGCGCGTCGTACGACAGCCCCGCCGCGGCAGCCTCAGACGCCGGGCGCACGAAGCGCTCCTTCGCCGAGAGCTTGCGCAGCGGCTGACGGCCGACGCGAGCGGGCTGGTCGGGCAGATCACGGTTCGCGAACCTCGAGAGCGTCGTCGCGACGTACTCGGCGTGGTCGCCCTCCGAGAACCCGAACTGCGAGACGAGCACTCGGCTCGTCTCGCCCAGCACCGCTTCGACCTCTGCCGCGACCGCGGGAAGCGCGAGCGCATCCTGCATGTTCGTGGCGCCCGCGACGAAGCCGTGGTAGGCGATCGTCGCGTGACCCGTGTTCACCGTGAAGAGCTTGCGCTCGATGTACGGCTCGAGGTCGTCCACGAAGTGCGCGGCCGGGATTCTCGGCTCGGCACCGTCGAACGGCGTCCGGTCGATCGTCCACTCGAAGAAGTCCTCGACGGTGACATCGACCCCCTCGACAGCCTGCTCGGGAACGATGCGGTCGACCGCCGTGTTGGCGAAGACGGCTCGGTCGGCCAGCTCCTCGGCGCCGTCGAGGACAAGCCCCTTGAGCGTGTCGGATGCGCCGATCGCGTTCTCGCACGCCATGACGGCGAGCTTCGGCGCGTCGGCCGGGCGGGCTGCGAGGCCCTTGCGGATGACGGGCGCGATGAAGCGGAGCACGTTCGGACCGACGGCGCACGTGACGACGTCGGCCGTCGCGATCTCCTGCACGACCTCGTCCTCGTGCGTGGCCGAGTTGATCGCCCGGAAGCGGTCGACGACGTGGCTCTTGGCGGACGGACCGACTTCGTGCACCGTGTAGGTGTCGACCGCCTGGAGCGCCCCGATGAGGTCGGCGTTGACGTCGGCGTAGACGACCTCGTACCCGGCTTCATGCAGGACGAGCCCGATGAAGCCGCGCCCGATGTTGCCGGCACCGATGTGGACTGCCTTCATTACTCGTTCACGTCCCCGAGGAGCCGTGCGAGCTCTTCCGGCGTCTCCGCCTTCAGGAGGGCGTCCACGTTGTCCTCGTCGCTGAAGACGATCGCGACGCTGGAGAGGATCTCGAGGTGGCCGCCGTCCTTGCCTGCGATGCCGATGACGAAACGGGTCTCGTTTCCGCCCCAGTCGATGGGCTCGTCGTAGCGGATCACGGACAGGGCGGAACCGAGGATCGAGTCCTTGGCCTCGTTCGTGCCGTGCGGGATCGCGAGGTAGTTGCCCATGAACGTCGAGACGCTCTGCTCGCGATCGTGCATCGCCTGGATGTAGTCCTGCGTCACGGCACCGGCTGCGACGAGCAGCTCACCCGCTTCCGTGATGGCTTCCTCGCGCGTTCGTGCGGTTCCGCCGAGACGAATGCTGTCGAGGCTCAGTACTTCTGCCATTTTTTCGGTTCCTTTCGATAGGAGGCCCCGAGCTGGAGTGTTCCAGCTCGGGGCCGAGGGTCAATCGATGGCGTGGCTCACTGGTTGGCGAGCCTTGCCACGACCTCGTCATACCTGGGGCTGTTCATGAAGTTTTCCACGGACACGTGGATCGCGTCTGGGGACTTCTGCTTCGCCCGGTCCGTGAGGTCCTGGTGCGTGACGATGAGGTCCGGAGTTGCGTCGAGGTTCGCGATCGAGACGTTCTTCACGTTGATCCCCTCGATTCCGGCCTTCTTGATCTTGTTCCTGAGCACGGATGCGCCCATGGCGCTCGAGCCCATGCCGGCATCGCACGCGAAGACGACATTGGTGATCACCCTGGTGTCGACCGCGTCACCACCGGCCTGCGTGGCCAGACCAGACAGCGCGTCGGACTTCTTGCCCTTGTTCGCCTCGGTCTGCGCGACAGCATCCGCGAAGCTGTTGCCCCCGGCAGCTTCTGCGGCCAGGTCCTTCTTGCGCGAGCTCAGCAGGATGGCAGCCGCGATCGCGAAGGTGACTCCAGCCGAGAACACGACCGACAGGATGACGCCGAGGTGGCTCCCCTGCGCCGTCATGATCATGATCGCGAAGATCGACCCGGGAGAAGCCGGAGCGACGAGACCCGAGTCGAAGATGACGTTCGTGAGGACGCCGGTCGCGCCACCGCCGATGACCGCGAGGATCAGAGCGGGCTTCGCGAGCACGTACGGGAAGTAGATCTCGTGGATGCCACCGAGGAACTGGATGATGACCGCGCCAGGTGCACTCGCGCGTGCAACCCCGACACCGAAGAAGCAGAACGCGAGGAGGAGTCCCAGACCGGGGCCGGGGTTCGCCTCGAGCAGGAACAGGATGCTCTTGCCCGCCTCTTCCGACTGTGCGACTCCCAGGGGCGTGAGGACTCCCTGGTTGATCGCGTTGTTGAGGAACAGGATCTTCGCGGGCTCGATGAGGATGCTCGCGAGCGGCAGCAGCCCGGCGTTGACGAGTGCGTCGACTCCCTCGCCGAGGCGTTCGGTGAGCCACGTGATGACCGGAGCGATCGCGAAGAACCCGGCGAGAGCCAGAAGCATCGCGAGGATGCCGGCCGAGAAGTTGTTGACGAGCATCTCGAAGCCGGCGCGAATCTTGCCGTCCCAGATGCTGTCGACCTTCTTCATGATCCATGCCGCGAGCGGGCCCATGATCATGGCACCGATGAACATCGGGATTCCCGCGCCGACGATGACACCCATCGTCGCGATCGCGCCGACGACGCCACCACGCGTGTCGTAGACCATCTTGCCGCCCTGGTAGGCGATGAGGAGGGGCAGCAGGTAGGTGATCATCGGGCCGACGAGGCCGGGGAAGGCCGTGCCCTCTGGGTTCTCGTCGCTGATGGTGCCCGGGTCGATCGCCCAGCCACCCAGGGTGCCCCAGAGCTGGCCGTTGCCGGGGAACAGCTCGTTCAGCCAGCCCGTCTCGATGAAGAGCGTGGTGATGAGGCCCCAGGCGATGAACGCCGGGATGTTCGGCATGACCATGCCGGAGAGGAACGCACCGAACTTCTGGACGCCGACCCGGGCGCCCTTGCGTTCGGTCGTTGTGGCTTCTGCAGTCATTGTTGCTCCAAGCAGTCCCCATGCGCGGGGATCGGAGGGGAGAAGTCAGTGCGACTGTTCCCGGATTTCAAGAATTGGCCGAGTGGCCGGAGCGCGCGCGGCGGCTCAAGCGTCGTGGTTGGTCTCCAGGAGAGCCACGAGCTGGTCGGCGACGGCTTCGTCACCATCGACGGAGAGGGTGATCTCGTCACCCTTGGAGACGCCAAGCGAGAGGACACCGAGGATGCTGGCCGCGTTGACGCTCTTGTCGCCCTTCGCGATCGTCACCGGGACGCCGGCCTCGGTCGCTGCCTGCACGAAGAGCGCTGCGGGACGTGCGTGAAGGCCGTGTTCCGAGGCGACGGTGATCTTGCGTTCGATCATGGAGAGCTCCTTACGATTGGCGGGATTTCCGCGTGTTGAGCTTATCCACGCGCGAAGCCCGAGATGCGAGATTGTCACCAAAACTTTGCCTCGGGCTTTGTTTTGTTCGCACACCGAGGTGGGCTCCCCTCGCGGAGGGCTCACTGAGGGTGCCAGGGGCAAGGCTGGAGATTCAAGTGGAATCCCGCAGAACGAGAACGGGGTTCCGCTGCACCGTGTCTCGGTGCAGTGGAACCCCGTTCTTGACTGATGTCCGCGGGTAGCGTGCCTCGCGAGCCCGGCTCAGAGGGCCAGGCGTTCGCGGACGACGGCGGCAAGCGCCTCTGCATGACGTTGCGCGGTCTCCTGCTCCCCGGCTTCGATCATGACGCGCACGAGCGGCTCGGTTCCGGACGGGCGCAGCAGCACCCGTCCCGTCTCGCCGAGCTCGCTGGCGACCTGGGCGACCGCGGCCTGCAGCGGTTCGTCGGTGGCGCAGTCTTCTTTCCTCACCCCTGGCACGTTGATGAGCACCTGCGGGTAGACGCGCATCACGGATGCGAGTTCGGCGAGGGTCTTGCCCGTGCGCCGCATCTCCGCCGCGATGTGGAGTCCGGTGAGAATTCCGTCGCCGGTCGTCGCGTAGTCGGTGAGGATCACGTGCCCCGACTGCTCTCCGCCGAGGGCCAGGCCCCGCTCGTTGAGCTCTTCTAGCACGTACCGGTCGCCGACCTTCGTCTCGATCATGCGGATGCCCGCTTCTCGCATCGCGATCTTGAGGCCGAGGTTCGACATGACGGTCGCCACGAGCGTGTCCTCACGCAGGGCGCCGCGTCGCCGCATCGAGACGGCCAGGATCGCCATGATCTGGTCGCCGTCGACGACGTTCCCGTCAGCGTCGATGGCGAGGCAGCGGTCGGCGTCGCCGTCGTGGGCGATGCCGAGGTCTGCCCCGAGCTCGGTCACGGTGCGCGCCAGCTCACCGAGGTGGGTCGACCCGACGCCCTCGTTGATGTTGAGGCCGTTGGGCGCGTTGCCGATGACCGTCACCTGCGCGCCAGCATCGGTGAAGACCTCGGGAGAGACCCCCGCGGCCGCACCGTGGGCGCAGTCGAGCACGACATGCAGTCCCCGCAGCGGCGAAGTGCCGTCCTCGCGGAGCGGCAGGCTGCGCAGCAGGTGGAGCGCGTAGCGGTCCTCCGCGTCGGCGAACCGCTCGATGCTCCCGACACCAGCACCAGTCGGCGTGAGCTTCTCTCGGCCGAGCAGCGCCTCGATCTGATTCTCCAGGTCGTCGGCCAGCTTGCGTCCGCCGCGCGCGAAGAACTTGATCCCGTTGTCGGGCGCAGGGTTGTGCGACGCGGAGATCATGACGCCGAAGTCGGCGCCGATCTCCGCTGTCAGGAATGCGGCGGCAGGCGTGGGGATGACTCCGGCGTCGAGCACGTCGACCCCGGAGGAGGCGAGCCCAGCCGCGACGGCAGCTGAGATGAATTCGCCTGAGACCCGCGGATCGCGGGCCAAAACAGCACGAGGCCGCCGCCCGTGCTCGCGAGCAGATGTCGCGAGCACGATGGCAGCGGCCTGGGCGAGGCTGAGGGCGAGCTCGACCGTGAGGTGGTCGTTCGCAAGCCCACGAACCCCGTCCGTTCCGAAAAGCCTAGGCATTCGAAATGTCTGGACTTAGCGCTTCGAGTACTGAGGCGCCTTACGGGCCTTCTTGAGTCCGGCCTTCTTGCG
Source organism: Pseudoclavibacter sp. RFBA6 (assembly GCF_002931575.1). NCBI lineage: Bacteria > Bacillati > Actinomycetota > Actinomycetes > Micrococcales > Microbacteriaceae > Pseudoclavibacter > Pseudoclavibacter sp. RFBA6. Next base: position 149,257 of record NZ_PSUA01000013.1, read on the forward strand.
CTCCTTGACGCGAGCGTCACGAGAGAGGAAGCCGGCCTTCTTGAGCTCCGGGCGGTTGTTCTCGCGGTCGATCTCGTTCAGAGCGCGCGCGATGCCGAGGCGAAGGGCGCCGGCCTGACCGGAAGGTCCGCCACCCGAGATGCGCGCGATGACGTCGTACGCGCCACCGAGGCTCAGGATCGTGAACGGGTCGTTGATCAGCTGCTGGTGCAGCTTGTTCGGGAAGTAGTCGGCGATGTCGCGGTCGTTGACCGTGATGGTGCCGGTTCCCGGGATGAGGCGCACGCGGGCGATTGCCTGCTTGCGGCGACCGACAGCCGCACCGGGAACGGTGAGCGCCGGACGAGGAGCCTGAACGGCCGCCTCTGCCTCTGGGGTTTCGGTCGAGTAGCTCTGCGGCTGCTCGATGGACTCTGCAATGGTTGCCACTGTGTTCTCTTTCCTAGCTCGGGCCGCTACTGGGCAACCTGGTCGAAGACGTACGGCTTCGGCTGCTGGGCTGCGTGCGGGTGCTCAGCACCTGCGTAGACCTTGAGCTTCTTGAGCTGGTCGCGTCCGAGCGTGTTCTTGGGGAGCATGCCGCGGATCGCCTTCTCGACGGCGCGCGTTGGGTGCTTCTCGAGCATCTCCGTGTAGGAGGTCGCCGTGAGGCCGCCCGGGTAGCCCGAGTGGCGGTAGGCGAGCTTCTTCTGGAGCTTGGAGCCCGTCAGCGCGACCTTCTCAGCGTTGATGACGATGACGAAGTCGCCCATGTCAACGTGCTGAGCGAAGGTTGCCTTGTGCTTGCCGCGGAGCAGTGCTGCCGCGTGGGTTGCGAGACGGCCGAGAACGACATCAGTCGCGTCGATGACCACCCAGTCATGGGTGATGTCACCGCCCTTTGGTGTGTACGTGCGCATGAATGTGCACCTTTCGTCGAAATGAGGAGGTCGTGAATCCCGCTCTGTCGTGATGGTTGCGGATGAGGTGCCGGGAACCGTGTCCCAGGGACGCTCAGCCGCGAACGTCACAGTCGAGGGCTCAACTTCGAAGCCGACACCGGAGTGCAGACAACTTGAGTAGCTTACGTCAGCGAACGTCCGATGGCAATCTCATGCGGGCACATGCGCGAGGCGGCGCGCGCGGATCGTCCGGAACCTCGCCGCCGCGCCGAACACGCCGACGATCAGCATGGTCCCGACTCCCCCGGCGATCAGGGATGCAGCGAAGAGGAAGGATCCGAGGAAGAAGTCGGGGTCGGTCGGGTCGAGCGAGGGAATCGCCATGCTCACGATGCCGTATGCGGAGACGCTGATGCCGACTCCGAGCGCGGTCCAGGCCCCGGCCGCAGTGGCCCTGGGCCAGAGCTTCGAGGTCAGGCTCAGCAGGATGAAGACGGCGACGGGCAGAGCCAGCGCCGCGTAGCTGATGAGATCGACCATGCATCCAGTCTGAACGCTCGCGAGACCCTGGGAATCAGTCGGGAGATGTAGATCCCGCATCGACGCTCGTGGACTCGCCCAGCGGCTCGACCAGATGCAGCGCCGGGCGCTGCGCCCTCGTCACCTGCTGCCGTTCGAGCAGCTGGTGCTCGGGCGGGTAGCCGACCCCCGTCAAGGTCAGGCCTTTTGCGGAGAGGACGGGGAACGCGCTGCTTCGCTCAGTCGCCTCGAGCAGCGCCGGTACGTCCTTTATGCGGATGCGCCCGGCCCCCACCTCAGCGCACATGCCCACGAGAGAGCGCACCATCGAGTGGCAGAACGCATCAGCTTCGAGGTGCGCGAGGAGCACGCCGTGCTCATCGCGCGTCCAGTCGAACCGCTGCAGCGTGCGGATCGTCGTCGCATTCGGACGGGGCCTGCAGAAGCCGGCGAAGTCGTGGAGGCCCACGAGGGTGTCCGCCGCCGCCTGCATGAGGCCAGCGTCCAGCGCGCGGGTGACGACGGCGGTCCGGTGCCGTTCGATGGGATTCGGGGGCGTGAGTCGGTCTGCGATGCGGAACTCGTAGCTGCGTGAGATCGCCGAGAAGCGCGCGTCGAAGCCGTCCGGCGCCGGTGAGACGCGGGCGACGACGACGTCGCTGTCACGCCCGAGCACACCGTTGGTGCGGCGGAGGAGGATCTCGGCGATGTCGTCGTCTGACCGCCGTCGGACGTTGTCGATCGCACGCTCATCGAGATCGAGGTGCGCGACCTGAGCCGTGGCGTGGACGCCGGCGTCGGTTCTGCCCGCGACGGTGAGGAGCGGGCCGGGCGGCAGTTCGCGGGCAACGAGGCGGAGCGCGTCCTCGAGCGCGCCTTGGACGGTGCGCAGCTCGGGCTGCGCGGCCCAACCGCTGAAGGCTGTTCCGTCGTAGGCGATGTCCAGACGGAACCGTGCCGTGTCTCGCCCGTGCGCCATGAACTCATCTTCCCTTACTCGATCACGATTCTCTGCGACACGACGAAGCCCCCGAGCATTCCGTCTGGATGCTCGAGGGCTTCGGTGTCAGGTTCGACTACTTGGCGTCGTCGGCCTTCTCGTCGGTGTCCGACTCGGCGGCGTCTGCTGCCGCGTCGTTGGCTTCCGTCGGCTGCGTGCCGCCATCGGCCGTGGGCTCGGACGCCTCGGTGTCACCCGCGGCCGTCTCGACCTCGTCCGCTTCGACCTCGGGCTCAGCAGGTGCCGCGGCTGGGGCGGTCTTCACTGCGGAGGCCTTCGGGGTGACGGGCTCGAGCACGAGCTCGATGACTGCCATGGGGGCGTTGTCGCCCTTGCGGTAGCCGGTCTTGATGATGCGGGTGTATCCGCCGTCGCGACCTGCCATCTGCGGTGCGATCTCCGTGAAGAGCTCGTGCACGACGGTCTTGTCGGTGACGACCTGCAGCACGCGACGGCGTGCGTGGATGTCGCCGCGCTTCGCGAAGGTGATCAGGCGCTCAGCGAGCGGGCGGAGGCGCTTGGCCTTCGTCTCGGTCGTCTGGATGCGCTTGTGCGTGTACAGCTGGGCCGCGAGCGTCGCGAGCATGAGGCGCTCGTGTGCGGGGCCGCCTCCGAGGCGAGGACCCTTGTTGGGCTTAGGCATTCGTCATTCTCTTTCGTGTGAAGTCGGTCTGGCGGGCAGGTCTGTTTAGACGTACTCGCCGGTGTCGTCGCCGGCACCGTAGAAGTGAGCGCCCTCGAACCCGGGAACCGAGTCCTTGAGCGAGAGGCCGAGCTCGGTGAGCTTGTCGCGCACCTCGTCGACCGACTTCTGACCGAAGTTGCGGATGTTCATGAGCTGGGTCTCGCTGAGCGCGACGAGCTCGGAAACGGTGTTGATGCCCTCGCGCTTGAGGCAGTTGTACGAGCGCACGGAGAGGTCGAGGTCTTCGATCGGCATCGACAGCTCGTTGGTGAGGACCGCGTCGACCGGCGCTGGGCCGATCTCGATGCCCTCTGCCTGCTCGTTCAGCTCGCGGGCGAGGCTGAAGAGCTCGACGAGCGTACGACCGGCCGAGGCGATGGCGTCGCGCGGCGAGATGGCCGGCTTCGTCTCGACGTCGACGACGAGGTTGTCGAAGTCGGTGCGCTCACCGGCACGCGTCGCGTCTACACGGTAGGTGACCTTGAGGACGGGCGAGTAGATCGAGTCAATCGGGACCTGGCCGGCCTCGGAGAACTCGTTGCGGTTCTGCGTCGCCGACACGTAGCCGCGGCCGCGCTCGATGGTGAGCTCGAGCTCGAACTTCGCGTCGTCGTTCAGCGTCGCGATGACGAGGTCCGGGTTGTGCACCTCGACACCGGCCGGTGCGGAGATGTCAGCAGCCGTGACCTCGCCAGCCCCCGTCTTGCGGAGGTAGGCCGTGATCGGCTCATCGTGCTCGCTGGAGACGACCAGCTGCTTGATGTTGAGGATGATCTCGGTGACGTCTTCCTTCACACCAGGGATGGTCGTGAACTTGTGGAGGACACCGTCGAGACGGATGCTCGTGACTGCAGCCCCCGGGATGGAGGACAACAGGGTGCGACGCAGTGAGTTGCCGAGGGTGTAGCCGAAGCCGGGCTCGAGCGGTCCGATCGTGAACTTCGAGCGGTTCTCGGAGAGGCTTTCCTCGGTGAGCGTTGGACGCTGTGCGATAAGCACTATGGGTTCCTTTCGGCAAAGTGTCCGCTATATGACACTTGGCGATTCAGCCGACGCACGTCGTCGACCGGGTGTGGAGTTCGAGCGGGGACGCCGAACATCCGCCACAAGGCTCTCCCTTGCGGGAGAGCCTCGCAGCGGACGAGAGGCTAGACGCGGCGACGCTTCGGGGGGCGGCAGCCGTTGTGTGCCTGGGGGGTGACGTCGTTGATCGAGCCGACCTCGAGGCCAGCGGCCTGAAGCGAGCGGATCGCGGTCTCGCGACCGGAGCCCGGTCCCTTGACGAAGACGTCGACCTTCTTCATGCCGTGCTCCTGCGCCTGACGAGCTGCTGCCTCGGCGGCGAGCTGAGCGGCGAACGGGGTCGACTTGCGCGAGCCCTTGAAGCCGACTCCACCGGAGGACGCCCAGCTGATGACAGCTCCGGACGGGTCGGTGATCGACACGATCGTGTTGTTGAAGGTCGACTTGATGTGAGCCTGGCCCACTGCGACGTTCTTCTTGTCCTTCTTGCGCGGCTTACGAGCGGCGCTCTTTGGGGTAGCCAATGTTCTCTCCTACGAAATCTGCGGGCGCTGTCGCGGCGGCGACTAGCGTGCCTTCTTCTTGCCGGCGACCGTGCGCTTCGGACCCTTGCGGGTACGCGCGTTGGTCTTCGTGCGCTGGCCGCGCACGGGGAGACCGCGGCGGTGGCGGAGACCCTCGTAGCTGCCGATTTCGACCTTGCGGCGGATGTCAGCTGCGACCTCGCGTCGGAGGTCACCTTCTACCTTGAAGTTGCCTTCGATGTAGTCGCGGAGCTGGACGAGCTGCTCGTCGTCGAGGTTCTTGACGCGGATGTTGCCGTCGATGCCGGTGTCCTCGAGCGCCTTGAGTGCGCTCGTGCGGCCGACGCCGTAGATGTAGGTGAGTGCGATCTCGACGCGCTTTTCGCGCGGGAGGTCGACGCCTGCGAGACGTGCCATGGGATTTCTCCTGTGGGTTGAGGTGTGATGCACCGGATGGGCCCCGGCCTCGGTCCGAAGGTGTCCCCGTCGGGCTCGACGCCCTTCGGTTCTTACTGGTGCTGTTTCGTATTCAGTTGTGACGTCGAGTGCTGATGCACTCAGGGGCATCTCTCACGCGCGACTCGCACGTGAGAGAGGAGCCCCGAGCGATTAGCCCTGGCGCTGCTTGTGGCGCGGGTTCTCGCAGATGACCATGACGCGACCGTGACGGCGGATAACCTTGCACTTGTCGCAGATCTTCTTGACGCTGGGGTTGACCTTCATTGAAGTTCCTTCTGTGATCGCTGGCCTCGTGCTGGGCATACGCATGCCCAGCCGTTCCTTACAGCGTGCCTACTTGTAGCGGTAGACGATGCGGCCGCGGGTCAAGTCGTACGGGCTCAACTCCACGATCACGCGGTCCTCAGGAAGGATGCGGATGTAGTGCTGACGCATCTTGCCCGAGATGTGAGCAAGAACCTTGTGTCCGTTCGAGAGCTCTACGCGGAACATTGCGTTTGGCAATGCCTCGACAACCGAACCCTCGATCTCGATGACGCCGTCTTTCTTGGCCATAGCCTCACTGTCGTTTGCTATTGAATGCACGCTGGTCGTGCGGATGGACGGTGACGACGCGCGCGAAATCGCAACGCAAAAGACACCAAGCGTCAACTCTAGGTGGTCTTCCCGCGGAGTGCAAGTGCGGTCTATACTCCTGCGCCAGCTGGCAGAGCCGGCACCACGCCGAATGGCGCGAGTCCCGCCGCTCCCCCGTCGTGGGCGGTCGAGACCCAGATGCCGCCGGCATGGACGAGGATGGTGTGCTCCCAGTGCGCGCCGAGCGTTCCGTCGGCTGAGCGCACGGTCCACTCGTCATCGTCGATGACCACATCCGGCCCGCCGAGCGTGAGCATCGGCTCGATGCAGATGGCGAGTCCCGGCTTGACGACGGGCCCTCGGCCGAACACGCGGATGTTGTGCACGGTCGGCTCCTCGTGCATGCTGCGCCCGATGCCATGTCCCGCGAAGTCCTCGAGGATCCCGAAGTCGCCGGACTGCTCGATGGATTCCTCGACCGCCGCGCCGACCTCGGCGAGGTGCTTCGCCGTCGCGAGCTTCGCGATACCTGCCCAGAGCGAGCGTTCGCAGGCCTCGCTGAGGCGCGCCCCATCCGCCACCGCGGCCGTGTCCGCGCCGTCGCCCGGAACGACGAAGGTGCGTGCGGAGTCCCCGTTCCAGCCTTCGAACATGGCACCGGCGTCGATCGAGACCAGCTGCCCTGCCCTGAGCGGCTCGGCGTTCGGAATGCCGTGCACCACCGCATCGTCGACGGAGGCGCAGATCGTGTGGCGGTACCCGGGGACGAGCGCGAAGTTCGGGACCGCGCCCTTGTCGCGCACGACCCTCTCCGCGATGGCGTCCAGCTCCAGCGTGGTCACTCCCGGCCGGATCGCCTCTGCGACGGCGTCGAGGGCGAGAGCCGTGATCAGCCCGGCTGGGACCATCGCTGCGAGCTCGGCAGGGGTCTTGTAGATGCTCTTGCGCATCAGGAGAGTCTACGACCCTGGTGAAGGCGGCGACCGTGTCCACCCTCAGCCGGTGGCGACGCAGTCGCCGTCGATCCACAGGTACAGCCATCCATCGTTCGTCTCCAGGGTTGCGAGGGCCAGCGCGTCGCTGCCGAGACCGTCTCCCGTCACCGAGGTGCTGTCCGCGATGAACTCGGTGTCCCTGGAGACAACCAGCCCGTGCTGCGTCCAGAGTTCCTCGACCGCGGTCATGTCGATGTCGGCGGTGGGGCTCCTGAAGCTCGCCGAGACCCATGCCTGGACCCCGGGATGCTCCTCATCGCCGCATGCGACCTCATTGACGCCCACGTACTGCGCGTAGTCGGGGTTGTCCTCGAGGGGTTCAGGCACGAGCGCTCTGGTCTCATCTGCAAGGGCTGTGACAGCCGCCTTCACCTCGTCGGCACTCAAGGACGAGAACGTCGGGACTACGGGAGCAGCGGGCGACGGCTCGACGTACGTGTCGTCGTAGCCGTACCCGAACTCCGCCTCGTCGTAGGTTCCCTCGTAGCTGGTGGAGAGGCTGGAGGACGCGGTCACAACACCGTTCACCACGACAGTGGCGGCGATCAGGAGCATGGCGAGCGTCGATAGAGCCGAGATCGCCAGGGGCCCATAGAGAGGGCCAGCCTGCTCGGCCTTCCCCTCGCGGCGCATCCGGCCCACCAGCAGCCAGACCACCACGGCGACCAGCGCGGGGATCAGAGCGAGGAGCACGATCAGGACCGCCTGCAGAATCGCTCCCCACACGTAGCTCCCCGCCGTGGCCATCCCGTCGAGGAAGTACGTGGGCGAGAGAATTGCCATGCCGACGGAGGAGAACGGGCTCAGCGCTATCACAGCCGCGAAGACGGGAACCTGCACGACGGCAACGGCAAGCGCGTACAGGCCGATGATCAGCGCGCGGTCTGGCGTACTGGGCGCACGGCCGCCGGCGCCCTGCTGACGTTGCGGCTCCGGTCGCGCCGAGTCCACGCCAACCTCGGCCGCGCGCTCGTCTGAGCTCTCCATCGTGTTGTCCTCCTGCACGTCATGCACCAGCAGCCCGGCTCGCCGCGACGGCACACCAGATGATTGTGAAGGCAGCGTTCGCCGCTGCCAGCAGACCGGCGGCCACGACGGCGGCGAGTGCCCCGCGCGTCCGGATCCTCGCGAGCCGGACCGAGCCGCCGACGGCCACGGCGAAGATGAGGGCAGGGAAGGCGGCGAGCAGCCCTCCGCGGATCCAGAGCCACGCGGCCGGCAGGTCGCCGGTCGCTGTCGCGAACGGGAACGTGATCGCGACGAGCGGCGCGAGCGAGCTGATCGCGGCGCAGACCAGGACGACGGTGGCCAGCGGCCACGGTTGCGGCTTCTCTGCGAGCGAGCAAGCAGGGGCGCTCGGTGGCGCGTGCAGCTCAGTCATCGGCCACGCCGCACTTCCCCGAGATGGTGAGGGTCAGCCACGGTTCGCCCGGCAGGGTCTCATCCGGCCCCATCAGCGATACGAACGACACCGAGGGATGGTAGGTGCCGCTGGCCACCAGCGTGTCCACGGTCGCCTCGACGAAGAAGCCTTCGCTGCGCACGAGCGCTTCGACGGCCGCCCAGCTCGCGGCGTCGTCAGCTGTCCTGAAGCTGAAGACGTTCTCGTACCTGACCCCCGGATGCGCGTAGTCCCCGCAGCCCTGCGGGTTGGGCTGCGCGCGCAGCGGGAACTGCGAGTCCTCGGTGACCGGGTCGGCAAGCACATCGACGAGCGCATCGACAAGAGCGCTGTAGTCCGCTTCCAGCTCGTTCTGGGTCAGGACCGTCGTCGTCTCTTCGCCGCCGATCCCCCACTGCTCCCAGCTGGCTACCGCGCGCTCGTTGTCGACCCGCTGAGCCGACGCCGCCATCTCACCGGCGTGGCGTGCGGGGGCAACAAGAAGCGTGGTGCTTCCCGCGACCGCGACGAGGCACAGAGCGGCTGTGATCCACGTTCGGCGTCGCGCGTCCCTCACACGTCGCCGGCGGAGCGAGAGGGCGGCGATGCACGCCGCCGTCACCAGGGCAAAGGCGAAGAGCGCGCCGGATACCGCTCTGTCGGAAACGAGCGCGTCACGCACCGCCGTGAGCGGGGACGCCTCTGACAGCGCGACCGCGGTCAGCACGCCCACGACGGCCACGACGCCAGCTGCGGCAAGGATCGCCGCGTCCTCAGCGCTGCTCCGCTGCGGTGCAGAACCGTTTGTCATGCATGCACCTCGACCTCCCGGTGCCCCTGATGTGGCGCACCAGAACGACGCTAGTGGGCGGCCCGGGCTTCTCCGGTCACCAGACGACAACGCTTCGGCAAGGCTGCGCGTCCGCACGTCACGGTTCAGTAACGCGCTCCTGGTGCCAGACGGTCCTCTCCCCCTCCGCTGGGAGATCGGGCGGCGGCCCGGCGGAGCGCGCGGGTGTCGACGAGAGGTGGATGGGGTTCGCCACCGACCGCACACGCTCTCCTTCCTCGTCCGTCAGCTCGAGGACCGCCTCGAGCCCGAGCGACTCCGCGAAGGCGAACGCCTCCGCGACGTCGTTCACCAGACCGGCTGGAACCCGAGCGTCGGTCAGACGCCGCACCCAGTCGCGGGCATCATCTTCGCCAAGTCGGGCGCCCAGCAGCTCTCTGAGCTCCGACCGGTGGTGCACGCGGAGCTGATTCGAAGAGAAGCGGGCGTCGGTGGCCAGCTCCGAGCAGCCCAAGGTCTCGACGAGGGACGCGAACTGACGATCGTTGCCGACGGCGATCACGAGTGGCCGGTCCCGAGCGTCGAACAGCTCGTACGGCGCGATGCTCGGGTGCGCGTTGCCGAGCCGCGCAGGAGCCTCACCCGTCGCCAGCGTGCTCGACGCCTGATTTGCGAGCGCCGACAGCAGACTCGTCATGAGATCGACCTCGACCCGCTGCCCGACGCCGCTTCTTTCCCGCTCGCGGAGCGCAAGGAGTATCCCGGTCACGGCGTTCAACCCGGTCAGCACGTCGACGAGGGCGACGCCGACCTTGCTCGGCTCTCCGTCCACCGGCCCCGTGATGCTCATGAGGCCGCCGACGGCCTGCACCAGCAGGTCGTAGCCGGGCATCGCTGCACCGCCAACGGTGCCGAATCCCGTGACAGAGCAGTACACGGCGGACGGGTTCTCACCGCGCACGGTCTCGTAGTCCAGACCGAAGCGCGCCATGACTCCGGGCCGGAAGTTCTCGACCACGACATCAGCCTCGAGGGCGAGGCGCTTCGCCGTCGCGAGGTCAGCGGCGTCGGTCAGGTCGAGCAGCAGCGACCGCTTGCCCCTGTTCACTCCCCCGAAGTACGTCGACTGCCCACGCGCATCGACCGGCGGCGTCCAGGCGCGCGTCTCATCACCGCCCGGTGGCTCGATCTTGATGACGTCCGCGCCGAAGTCGGCCAGCATCATCGTCGCGTACGGGCCCGCGAGCACCCGCGAGAAGTCCGCGACCCGCACCCCGCTCAGCACACCGTCATGTTCGGGATCCGGAAGCATCGGTCGTTCCTACCTGAAGGCCGGGATGCCGGTCAGCTTGTTGCCGAGCACGAGGGTGTGGATCTCGTCCGTCCCCTCGTAGGTGCGCACCGACTCGAGGTTGTTCGCATGACGCAGCGGAGAGTAGTCGAGGGTGATGCCGTTGCCGCCGAGTACAGTCCGTGCCTCACGTGCGATGGCGATCGCCTCACGCGTGTTGTTGAGCTTGCCAGCGGAGATGTGATGCGGCTGGATGCGCCCGGCATCCTTGAGGCGTCCCAGCTGGAGCGCGAGGAGGAAGCCCTTGTTGATCTCGAGAGCCATGTCGACGAGCTTCTGCTGGGTCAGCTGGAAGCCGGACAGCGGACGGTTGAACGGGTGCCGCTCCCCCGCGTAGGCGAGTGCCGCCTCGAAGCTGTCCCTAGCCGCCCCCATGACGCCCCACGCGATGCCGTACCGGGCTTCGTTGAGGCACTCGAACGGCCCGCGCAGCCCGCGTGCTCCCGGGAGCATGGCATCGGCAGGCACCCTGACCTCGTCGAGGACGATGTCGCACTGCACGGAGGCGCGCATCGAGAGCTTCGGGCCGATTGGCGTCGCCGAGAAGCCGGCGGATGCGGTCGGCACGAGGAAGCCGCGGACGCCGTCGTCGGTCTGCGCCCAGATGACTGCGATCTGCGCAAGCGACGCCAGGCCGATCCATCTCTTCGCCCCGCTGAGAACCCAGTCGTCGCCGTCCCGCCGGGCGAAGGTGCGCATGGTCCCCGGGTCAGATCCAGCCTCGGGCTCGGTCAGACCGAAGCATCCGATGACCTCGCCCGCCGCCATGCGCGGAAGCCACTCGTTCTTCTGGTCCTCGCTGCCGTGCTTCCAGATCGCGCTCATCGCGAGAGAGCCCTGCACGGAGACGAACGTGCGGATCCCCGAGTCGCCAGCCTCCAGCTCGGCGGCCGCGATCCCGTACTCGACGGCGCTGCGTCCGGCGCATCCGTACCCGCTCAGGTGCATGCCGAGCAGTCCCTCGCTCGCAAGCACCGGCACGAGGTCGATCGGGAACTCAGCATCCTCGTACCAGGAGGCGATGCGCGGCCGCACGTGCTCGTCCACGAGGAATCGCACCCGTCGACGCAACGCCAATTCCTCTTCATTCAGCAGCACGTCGAAATCGACGAGGTCATGTGGCTCAGCTGACGGCGAGGGCATACGCGTCTCCATTCCTGGACAACCTTGTCTGCAGGGTTCATGCAGCGCCTCCCGACTGGGAGGCGTACAGCGCAACGCTAGCCGAGAAGATCAGCGGTGAACCAGGGACGAAAAGCCCGGGACGAGGGCCGCCGTGGGCGATCGGCCCCCAGCACGAAGGACCCGCCGGAGTTTCCTCCCGGCGGGTCCTACGTTGCGGTGCGGTGTCGTGCCTACTTGCCGCTCAAGCGGTGCAGCGGGTGACGCAGGCCACGCTGCTCGAGGGCGGCGAAGATCCGGTTGCGAACTTCTTCGACCGTGCCGAAGCCGTTGACGCTCACGAGCACGCCGCGCGCTGCGTACGTCTCGAGAAGAGGCGCCGTCTCCTGCAGGTACACGTTCTGACGGTGGCGGATGGCCTCTTCCGTGTCATCCGCGCGACCCTGCTCGAGCGAACGACGGCGGAGACGCTCGACGACGCTGTCCACCTCGACCTTGAGCTCGATGACCGCGTCGATCGCGGTGCCCTGCTCCGCGAGCAGCTGCGTCAGGAAGGCGACCTGCTCCAGGGTGCGGGGGTAGCCGTCGAGCAGGAAGCCGGCCGCGGCGTCTGCCTCGGTCAGGCGGTCGCGCACGAGCTCGTTCGTGAGGGAATCGGGAACGAGGTTGCCGCTCTCGATGATCTCCCGAACCTGGATGCCGAGGTTCGTGCCGTTCTTGATGTTGGCACGGAAGATGTCGCCCGTGGAGATGGCGGGGATGCCGAAGGCCTCAGCGATGCCGACGGCCTGGGTTCCCTTGCCAGCCCCCGGAGGTCCGACGATGAGCAGGCGGAAGGTCTGGTCGTGATGTGTCATCGGAGAAGCCCCTCGTAGTTGCGTTGTTGGAGTTGAGCATCGATCTGCTTCACCGTCTCCAGCCCGACACCGACGACGATGAGGATCGAGGCGCCACCGAATGGGAAGTTCGCGTTCGCGTTGACGGTGGAGAGCGCGATGAGCGGGATGAGCGCGAGCACACCCAGGTACAGGGAGCCGGGGAACGTGATGCGCGTCAGCACGAAGTTGAGGTACTCGGCGGTGGGTCGACCGGCGCGGATACCGGGCACGAAGCCTCCGTGCTTGCGCATGTTCTCTGCGACTTCCTCCGGGTTGAAGGCGATCGCGACGTAGAAGTACGTGAAGCCGATGATGAGGAGGAAGTACACCGCCATGTAGAGCGGGTGGTCTCCGGTCGTGAAGTTGTTCATGACCCAGGTGACCCACTCGGGCGGGGTCTCCCCCGCCGCCGGCTGGTTGAACTGCGCGACGAGCGCGGGCAGGTACAGCAGCGACGAGGCGAAGATCACGGGGATCACGCCTGCCTGGTTCACCTTGATGGGGATGTACGTGCTGTTGCCACCGTAGGTGCGGCGCCCGACCATGCGCTTGGCGTACTGCACCGGGATGCGACGCTGCGACTGCTCGACGAACACGACGGCCATCATGATCAGGAGCCCGATCGCGATGACGATGACGAGCGTCGTCATGCCACCGGTTCCCGCCGCGATGGCGCCGAACGCGGAGGGGAACGACGCGGCGATCGAGGTGAAGATCAGGAGCGACATGCCGTTGCCGACGCCGCGCTCCGTGATGAGCTCCGCCATCCACATGATGACTGCGGTGCCGGCGGTCATGGCAGCGACCATGAGCACGATGCGGACCATGTTGATCACGGCGTTCTCGGGCGTCGCAGCCGACTCGTTGAGCATGTTGAGCACGTTCTCGCAGGCTGCGTTGCCTGTGCCGAAGAGCGTCCCCGACTTCGCGACTGTGGCGAGCGTCGTGGCCTGCAGGATCGCGAGGGCGATCGTCAGGTAGCGCGTGTACTGCGTGAGCTTCGACTGGCCAGCCTGACCCTCCTTGTGGAGTGCCTCGAAGTGTGGGATGACCACACGCAGCAGCTGCGTGATGATCGATGCCGTGATGTACGGCATGATGCCCAGCGCGAAGATCGACAACTGGAGCAGCGCACCACCGGAGAACAGGTTGACCATGTCGTAGAGACCGGCCATCTGCGTCCCAGTGTCGAGGCACTGCTGCACGTTGACGTAGTTCACAAAGGGGCCAGGAACCGTGGTGCCGATCCGGTAGATGGCGACCATAGCGAGCGTGAAGAGGATCTTGCGACGAAGATCCGGAGTCTTGAACACTCGTGCGACGGCACTGAACACTACGTTCCTGCTTTCATTTCTCGTGAAAGAGACAAGCGGGGGTCGGCAACCGCCGACCCCCGCTTGGAGTTACTACTTGACGGAACCGCCGGCAGCAACGATCTTCTGCTCTGCTGAGCTGGAGACCTTGTCGACCGCGACGTTCAGCTTAACCGCAATCTCGCCATTGCCGAGCACCTTGACGGGCTCGTTCTTGCGAACCGCGCCCTTTGCCACGAGGTTCGCGATGGTGACATCGCCGCCCTCGGGGAAGAGCTCAGCCAGCTTGGAGAGGTTGACGACCTGGTACTCGACGCGGAACGGGTTCTTGAACCCGCGCAGCTTCGGCGTACGCATGTGCAGTGGCATCTGGCCACCTTCGAAGCCGATGCGCACGGTGGTACGTGCCTTCGACCCCTTGGTGCCGCGACCAGCGGTCTTGCCCTTGGAGCCCTCACCGCGACCGACGCGCGTCTTGGACTTCTTGGCGCCGGGAGCGGGGCGGAGGTGGTGGACCTTGAGCTGCGGCTCGGAGGTCACGTCCTTCTCGTTCTCGTTCTTGCTCATTCGGAAATCTCCTCAACTGAGACCAGGTGAGCGACAGTCTTGACGTAGCCGCGGTTCACCGAGTTGTCCGGCTTCACGACGGTGTCGCCGATGCGCTTGAGGCCGAGCGAGCGCAGGGTGTCGCGCTGGTTCTGCTTCTCGCTGATCTTGGACTTGATCTGGGTCACCTTGAGACTCGCGGCCATCAGGCACCAACCTTCTGTGCTTCGGCTGCTGCCTTGGCCGCGTTGGCCTCGGCACGCAGGATGCGCTGCGGGACGACCTGGTCGACAGGCAGGCCACGACGAGCTGCGACGGCGCGCGGCTCCTCGAGCTGCTTGAGGGCCGCGACGGTCGCGTGCACGATGTTGATCGTGTTCGACGAGCCGAGCGACTTCGACAGGACGTCATGGATGCCCGCGCACTCGAGTACGGCGCGGACGGGGCCACCGGCGATAACACCGGTACCTGCAGCGGCGGGACGGAGCAGGACGACGCCTGCTGCTGCCTCGCCCTGCACGGGGTGCGGGATCGTCTTCAGGACGCGCGGGACGCGGAAGAAGTTCTTCTTCGCCTCTTCGACGCCCTTGGAGATGGCCAGGGGGACCTCACGGGCCTTGCCGTAGCCGACGCCCACGAGTCCGTTGCCGTCTCCGACGACGACGAGCGCGGTGAACGCGAAGCGTCGACCACCCTTGACGACCTTGGAGACGCGGTTGATAGTGACGACGCGCTCAAGGAACTGGCTCTTGTCGTCGCGGGAGTTGCGGTCACGACCGCCACCCTGTCCGCGCTCGCCGCGACCGCCGCCGCGACGGTTGCTGTCGCGTCCGCTGCCGCCCTCGCGCTGTGCCGACTCACTCGACGCGGCCGTCTCAACGGGCGTGTCGGTCATGTTGTCGGGCGTGTTGGTGTCGATTTTCTCGGTCACAGGTTCAGCCCTGCCTCTCGTGCTCCATCAGCGATGGCCGCGACGCGACCGGCGTACTTGTTGCCGCCGCGGTCGAAGACCACGCTCTCGATGCCGGCGTCCTTGGCGCGTGCGCCGACGAGCTCGCCGACTCGCTTCGCCTTTGCGGACTTGTCGCCCTCGAACGCACGCAGCTCAGCTTCCATGGTGGATGCGGATGCGAGCGTGATGCCCTTGGTGTCGTCGACAACCTGGACGAAGACGTGACGCGCGGAGCGCGTGACGACGAGACGGGGACGCTGCGCGTCGCCGGAGACCTTCTTGCGAAGGCGGACGTGGCGGCGACGGGTCGCTGCCTGCTTGCTCTTTCCTCGAGTTCCGAGTCCCATGGTTACTTACCTGACTTTCCGGCCTTGCGGCGGATCTGCTCGCCCTCGTAACGCACGCCCTTGCCCTTGTAGGGCTCGGGGAGGCGGAGCTTGCGGATGTTCGCTGCGACCTCGCCGACAGCCTGCTTGTCGATTCCGACGACCGTGAGCTTGTTGTTGCCCTCGACCTGGAACGTGATGCCCGCCGGGGGCTCGACGTTGATCGGGTGCGAGTAGCCGAGTGCGAACTCGACGCCCGTGCCCTTGGAAACGATGCGGTAACCGGTTCCAACGACCTCGAGCTTCTTGGTGTAGCCCTCGGTGACGCCGATGATGTTGTTGTTGATGAGCGTGCGGGTCAGGCCGTGCAGTGCACGGGACTCACGCTCGTCGTTCGGACGCGTGACGAGAACCTGACCGTCTTCGAGCTTGACCTCGATGGGGTTGGCGACGACGAGCGCGAGCTCGCCCTTCGGGCCCTTGACGGTGACGTTCTGCGCGTCGATCTTGATGTCAACGCCAGCTGGGACGCTGATCGGGAGACGACCAATTCGTGACATGACGGATTACCACACGTAGGCGAGGACTTCTCCGCCTACGCCCTTCTGCTCGGCCTGACGGTCCGTGAGGAGACCGGAGGAGGTGGACAGGATGGCAATGCCGAGGCCGCCGAGGACGCTTGGCAGCTCGGTCGAGCGCGCGTAGACGCGAAGACCTGGCTTGGAGACGCGCTTGATGCCGACGATCGACCTCTCGCGGTTCGGACCGAACTTGAGCGAGAGAGTGAGGGTCTGGCCCACTCGTGCATCTTCGACTGTCCAGTCGGTGATGTAGCCCTCGCGCTTGAGGATGTCGGCAATGTGGGACTTGAGCTTCGAGCTCGGCATCGACACGGAGTCGTGGTGCGCCGAGTTCGCGTTGCGCAGTCGCGTCAGCATATCTGCGACGGGATCTGTCATCGTCATGATGAGTGCCTTTCGCCTGGTTTCGCGGGGCCGTACACGGCCCCGCGACCTGTGGTGGACGGGCGGTTGCGGTTGCAACAGCCCGATGGGGTCACGGCTGCTGCCGTGACCCTCGGGTGTTCAGACTAGTTCTGCTGGAGACCGGCCTGGAACGGGAAGCCGAGCTTGCCCAGGAGGGCACGTCCTTCTTCGTCGTTCTTCGCCGTCGTGACGACGGTGATGTCCATACCGCGTGTGCGGTCGATCTTGTCTGGATCGATCTCATGGAACATTACCTGCTCCGTGAGGCCGAAGGTGTAGTTTCCGTTGCCGTCGAACTGGCGGTCGCTGAGACCACGGAAGTCGCGGATACGGGGAAGAGCGAGCGAGAGCAGGCGGTCGAGGAACTCCCACATGCGGTCGCCGCGCAGCGTGACGTGCGCG
The DNA here is from genome assembly GCF_002931575.1 of Pseudoclavibacter sp. RFBA6. NCBI lineage: Bacteria > Bacillati > Actinomycetota > Actinomycetes > Micrococcales > Microbacteriaceae > Pseudoclavibacter > Pseudoclavibacter sp. RFBA6. Next base: position 165,966 of record NZ_PSUA01000013.1, read on the forward strand.
CCGATCGGCTGGCCTTCGCGCAGCTTGAACTGTGCGATGGACTTCGTGGCCTTCGTGACCTTGGGCTTCTGACCCGTGATCGCCGTGAGGTCCGTGATGGCACCTTCGATGATCTTGCCGTCGCGAGCTGCCTCGCCAACACCCATGTTCACGACGATCTTCACGAGACCCGGAACCTGGTGGACGTTGCTCACGCCGAGGTCTGCCTGCAGCTGAGCCTTGAGCTCTTCGCGGTACTTCAGCTTGAGACGGGGCTGGATTTTGCCAGCCTCCGTGGCGATGTCAGTCATATCTACTCGTCGTCCTTCTTCTTCGGTGCGGCAGCCTTGGCCTTCGTCGCGGGCTTCTTCTCGGACTTCTCGGCCTTGTCAGCCTTGGGGGCCTTCTCTGCCTTGGCAGGCTTGGCTGCGCGACGCGAGGGCTTGAAGACGCGCGTGCGCACCGTCTTGGTGACGCCGTCCTTCGTGACCTCTTCGACCTGCACACCGGTGCGAGCCGGCTGCTTGGTCTCGGGGTCGACGAGTGCGACGTTCGAGATGTGGATGGGGGCCTCGACGGTCTCGATGCCACCCGTCTTCGTGCCACGCTGCGTCTGTCCGACGCGAACGTGCTTGGTCACGAAGTTGATGCCCTGGACGAGAATGCGGTTCTCGTCGCGGAGCACCTCGAGCACTTCGCCCTGCTTGCCGCGGTCTCCACCGCGGGCCTGGCTCGTGCCTGAGATGACCTGGACCAGGTCTCCCTTGCGGATCGTTGCCATGGGTTAAATCACCTCCGGCGCGAGCGACACGATCTTCATGAACTTCTTGTCGCGGAGCTCGCGACCGACCGGTCCGAAGATTCGAGTGCCACGCGGCTCGTTGTCACCCTTGAGGATGACCGCTGCGTTCTCGTCGAACTTGATGTACGAGCCGTCGGGACGACGGGTCGACTTGATCGTGCGAACGATGACGGCCTTGACGACCTCACCCTTCTTGAGGTTTCCGCCGGGGATCGCGTCCTTGACGGTCGCGACGATGACGTCACCGATTCCCGCGTAGCGGCGGCCGGAGCCACCGAGTACGCGGATCGTGAGGAGTTCCTTGGCGCCGGTGTTGTCGGCGACGCGGACTCGGGATTCTTGCTGAAGCATCTGTCAAATTCCTTCGCTGAGCGGTCGAAGAGGCGAGGCCTACTTCGCCTTCTCCAGGATCTCGACCAGGCGCCAGCGCTTGGTAGCGCTGAGGGGACGGGTCTCTGCAATCAGGACGAGGTCGCCGATGCCGGCCTGGTTGTCGGCGTCGTGCGCCTTGACCTTGCTCGAGCGGCGGAGCACCTTGCCGTAGAGGGGGTGCTTGACGCGCTCTTCGACCGAGACGGTGATGGTCTTGTCCATCTTGTCGCTCGTGACGTAGCCGCGCCGGGTCTTGCGGTAGTTGCGCTCGTGCGCCTCTTCCGTTGCCTCGGGCTGTGTCGTGCTTTCAGCCATTACTTGGTCTCCTCGTTCTCAGCCTCGGGCGCAGCCTCAGGGGCTTCGGCCTTCTTCGAAGCCTTCGTGGCCTTCGACTTCTTGGCCGGCTTCTCGACCGGGGCCGGGGTTGCGCGGATCCCGAGCTCACGCTCGCGGATCACCGTGTAGATGCGCGCGATGTCGCGCTTGACCTGACGGATGCGTCCACGCTCTTCGACCTGGTTGGTCACGGCCTGGAAGCGCAGGTTGAACAGCTCTTCCTTCGCCTTCTTGAGCTCTTCGACGAGACGTCCGTCTTCGAAGTTGTCGAGCTCGGTGGTGGCGAGCTCCTTGGTACCAATCGCCATGATTACTCGCCTTCCTCGCGCGAAATGATGCGTGCCTTGAGCGGCAGCTTGTGGATGGCGCGCGTGAGGGCCTCGCGAGCGAGCTCCTCGCTGACGCCGGCGACCTCGAAGAGGACGCGGCCGGGCTTGACGTTCGCGACCCAGGAGTCGACTGCACCCTTACCGGAACCCATGCGGGTCTCGGCGGGGCGAGCGGTCATCGGGCGGTCCGGGTAGATGTTGATCCAGACCTTGCCGCCACGCTTGATGTGGCGGGTCATCGCGATACGAGCTGCCTCGATCTGACGGTTCGTGACGTAGGACGGCGTGAGCGCCTGGATGCCGAACTCGCCGAACGAGACGGTGTTGCCACCCTTCGACATGCCGCTGCGGTCCGGGCGGTGCTGCTTACGGTGCTTGACTCGACGTGGAATCAACATGGTTACGCCTCAACTCCTGCGGCGACCTGCTTCTCGTTGTCGCGGCGCGGGCCACGGCGGGAGCGGTCGTTACGGTCCCCACGGGACGACTTCTGGTTGGCCTGTTCGCGGGCGAGTTCCTTGTTGGTCATGTCGCCCTTGTAGATCCACACCTTGACACCGATGCGACCGTAGGTGGTCTTGGCCTCGTAGAAGCCGTAGTCGATGTTGGCGCGGAGCGTGTGCAGCGGAACGCGTCCTTCACGGTAGAACTCCGAGCGGCTCATCTCCGCGCCGCCGAGGCGGCCAGAGACCTGGATGCGGATGCCCTTGGCACCTGCACGCTGAGCGCCCTGGAGGCCCTTGCGCATTGCACGGCGGAAGGCGACGCGAGCAGAGAGCTGCTCGGCGATGCCCTGCGCGACCAGCTGGGCGTCAGCCTCGGGGTTCTTGACCTCGAGGATGTTCAGCTGGATCTGCTTGCCCGTGAGCTTCTCGAGGTCGGCGCGGATGCGCTCGGCCTCTGCTCCGCGTCGTCCGATGACGATGCCGGGGCGAGCCGTGTAGATGTCGACGCGAACGCGGTCACGTGTGCGCTCGATCTCGATACGCGAGACGCCTGCACGGTCGAGCGACTTCTGGAGGTACTCGCGGATGCGAATGTCTTCCTTGACGTAGTCGCTGTAGCGCTGACCCGGCTTGGTCGAGTCTGCGTACCAGCGGCTGACGTGGTCGGTCGTGATTCCGAGACGGAAGCCGTACGGATTGATCTTCTGGCCCATTACTTGCTGCTCCCCTTCTCGGCCTCGGCGAGCTCCGGCGTCGCCAGCACAACCGTGATGTGGCTTGTGCGCTTGTTGATGCGGAATGCTCGTCCCTGTGCACGCGGACGGAAGCGCTTGAGGGTTGCACCCTCGTCTACGAACGCCTTGGCGATGTAGAGGTCGCGCTCGTCAAGGAACTCGCTGTCCTTGTCTGCCTTGACTCGTGCGTTGGCGATTGCTGATGCAACGACCTTGTAGACCGGCTCAGAGGCACCCTGAGGTGCGAACTTCAGAATTGCGAGCGCTTCGAGCGCCTGCTTGCCGCGGATCAAGTTGACGACGCGACGAGCCTTCTGAGGGGTGACGCGGATGTGCCGCACGCGTGCGGTTGACTCCACCATATTTTCCTCCTTCACGTCGCCGCGTTAGCGGCGACGACCCTTCTTGTCGTCCTTCTCGTGTCCACGGAAGGTGCGGGTCGGTGCAAACTCGCCGAGCTTGTGGCCGACCATGGTTTCGGTGACAAACACGGGGATGTGCTTGCGACCGTCGTGCACGGCGATGGTGTGTCCGAGCATGTCCGGCACGATCATCGATCGGCGCGACCAGGTCTTGATGACGTTCTTCGAGCCAGCTTCGTTCTGCTTGACCACCTTCTGGAAGAGGTGTTCGTCGACGAAGGGGCCCTTCTTGAGACTGCGAGGCATCTTCTGATCTCCTACTTACGCTTCTTGCCGGCAGGGCGACGGCGGACGATGAGCTTGTCGCTCTCCTTGTTGGGGCGACGGGTGCGGCCTTCTGGCTTACCCCAGGGGCTCACCGGGTGACGTCCACCGGAGGTGCGACCTTCACCACCACCGTGCGGGTGGTCGACCGGGTTCATGACGACACCACGGACCGTGGGACGAACGCCGAGCCAGCGCTTGCGGCCGGCCTTGCCCAGGTTGATGTTCGACTGCTCGGCGTTGCCGACCTCGCCGATCGTCGCGCGGCAGCGCACGTCGACGTTGCGGACTTCGCCGCTCGGCAGACGCAGCTGGGCGTAGGGGCCGTCCTTCGCGACGAGGCGAACGGAAGCTCCGGCCGAACGGGCCATCTTCGCGCCGCCGCCTGGGCGGAGCTCGATGGCGTGGATGACCGTACCGGTCGGGATGTTCTTCAGCGGGAGGTTGTTGCCCGGCTTGATGTCGGCGCCAGCGCCCGACTCGATGATGTCGCCCTGCTTGAGCTTGTTCGGAGCCAGGATGTAGCGCTTCGTTCCGTCGAAGAAGTGCAGCAGCGCGATGCGAGCGGTGCGGTTGGGGTCGTACTCGATGTGAGCGACCTTGGCGTTCACGCCGTCCTTGTCATTGCGACGGAAGTCGATGACGCGGTACTGGCGCTTGTGGCCACCACCGATGTGACGAGTCGTGATGCGTCCCTGGTTGTTGCGGCCACCCGACTTGGTCAGGGGGCGGAGCAGCGACTTCTCAGGAGTCGAGCGCGTGATCTCGGTGAACTCGGACACCGAGGCTCCACGACGGCCAGGCGTCGTGGGCTTGTAATTGCGAATAGCCATGTGAATTCGTCCTCTGTGCTCTCGATTAACCGGCGTTCGAGAAGATGTCGATGGTGCCGGACTTGAGCGAGACGATGGCGCGCTTGGTGTCCTTGCGCTTGCCGAGCCCGAAGCGGGTGCGGCGCGTCTTGCCCGTGCGGTTCAAGGTGTTGACCTTGTCGACCTTGACGTCGAAGATCTGCTCGATGGCGAGCTTGATCTCGGTCTTGTTCGAACGAGGGTCGACCTCGAAGGTGTACTTGCCCTGGTCGATCAGGCTGTAGCTCTTCTCGGAGATCACCGGCGCGAAGATGATGTCGCGCGGGTCCTTGTTGTTTGCGCTCATGCGCCCTGCTCCTTGCTGGTCTTGCTCTCGACGAACGCGTCGTAGGCAGCCTTCGTGAAGAGGATGTCGTCCGAGACGAGCACGTCGTAGGCGTTGAGCTGGTCAACGAACAGGACGTGGAGCGCCGGGAGGTTGCGCACGCTCAGGAGGCTGAGCTCGTCGCTGCGGTCGAGGACGACGAGGATGTTGCGTCCCGCCGCGACCTTCGCGATTGCTGCTGCCGCGACCTTGGTCGAAGCCTTCTCACCCGTGACGAGGGAGTCGACGATGTGCAGGTGGCCACCGCGTGCGCGGTCGCTCAGTGCGCCGATGAGGGCTGCTGCGATCATCTTCTTGGGGGTGCGCTGCGAGTAGTCGCGCGGCGTCGGCCCGTGGACGATGCCACCGCCCTTGTGCTGCGGCATGCGGACCGAACCCTGACGGGCGCGGCCGGTGCCCTTCTGCTTGAACGGCTTGCGGCCTGAACCGGAAACCTCTCCACGGTTCTTCGTCTTGTGCGTGCCCTGACGAGCAGCTGCACGCTGTGCGACGACAACCTGGTGGATCAGCGGGACGTTGGTCTGCGCGTCGAAGATGGCGGCAGGCAGTTCGACCGTGCCGGACTTCTTGCCGGCTGCGTCGGTGACGTCAATCTTGGTTGCCATAGGAAACTAGGCCCCCTTCACTGCGTTGCGAACGAAAACGAGACGACCCTTGGGGCCGGGGACAGCACCCTTGACGAGGAGGATGCCCTTCTCGGCGTCGGCTGCGTGAACCGTGAGGTTCTGGACGGTGACGCGGTCGCCACCCATCCGGCCAGCCATGCGCGTGCCCTTGAAGACACGGCTGGGGGTCGCGGAGGCACCGATGGAGCCGGGGCGACGGTGGTTCTTGTGGGCACCGTGGGATGCGCCGACGCCGGAGAAGTTGTGACGCTTCATGACACCGGCGAAGCCCTTGCCCTTGCTGGTGCCGACGACGTCGATCTTCGTGCCGGGCTCGAACGTGTCTGCGCCGAGCTCCTGACCGATCGTGTACGTCGCTGCGTCAGCGGTGCGGAGTTCGGTGATGTGACGGCGCGGCGTGACGCCCGCTGCTGCGAACTTGCCGGCGGCCGGCTTGTTCACCTTGCGCGGGTCGATAGCGCCTGCGGCGATCTGGACGGCTTCGTAGCCGTTCTTTTCGACGGTCATGATCTCGGTGACGACGTTGGTGCTCACCTGGATGACCGTGACGGGGACGAGACGGTTGTCAGCGTCCCAGACCTGGGTCATGCCGAGCTTCGTGCCCAGCAGTCCCTTGAACGTCTTGGTAGCGGTAGACATGTGTTTCCCTAGAGCTTGATCTCGATGTTGACGTCGGCCGGAAGGTCGAGACGCATGAGCGAGTCGACGGCCTTCGGCGTCGGGTCGACGATGTCGATCAGACGCTTGTGGGTGCGCATCTCGAAGTGCTCGCGGCTGTCCTTGTACTTGTGAGGGCTACGGATCACGGCGATCACGTTCTTCTCGGTAGGCAGGGGCACCGGACCGATGACGGAGGCGCCAGCACGGGTTACGGTGTCGACGATCTTGCGCGCCGAGCTGTCGATGACCTCGTGGTCATACGACTTCAGTCGAATGCGGATCTTCTGTCCCGCCATGGTTGACTCTCTCTCTCAATGACGTGCCGCCATTGCGGCTTCGCATGCAACCCCGTGGCGTCTTCACGCCGGGATTCGCACCACTGTTTTTCTGTCAAGTTCACCTGCTCGGAGCACAGGAGTGTACTCAAGCTGATGGACGGCCTTCCGGACTCGACCTCGGTGAGGTGTTGTCCGTTGGCCGGAGCTTTGCTCTGCTGCCGGTGGCCTAAGCTGCGCGCTGGGCGTCTTGCGACACTCCGTCTGTCTTCCGACTGCTGTCTGAAGACATTGGGCGCTTATGCACTCTCCGGGCAGTGATTCGAACACACGACTAGCGCCGGGCCCCGAAATACTGAACTCACCGAGTTTAGACCGGACGGACCTGTTCTTGCAACCCGGGCGTGTCGCGACCTCGAGATCGCTGGCTCAGAAGCCGTGCGGGGCCAGAACTCGGTCAGCGATGACCTTCGAGAGGTACAGCGAGTACTGCCTGCCGATGTGCGTCGGATCGCTGTGGACAGGCGTCCCGGAAACCACGCTCGGGCACGACGCCAGGTCGAGGTCGCAGAACCAGGCGGTCGTGGGAACCACATCGGCACCGGACTCCCCCATCACGGTCGCCAGCTCGTCGACGCGCTGCTGGCGCTCCTCGCCGAACGGCGTCTCGCACGCACGCGCTGCCTCCGAGACCGTCGACGCCTCCATGCACTCGTCGAGGGCCTGCGTCGGCGGCACCGAATCGAGCCACACGACCTCGATGCCGAGATCGGTGAGGGCTCGGACGTAGTCGCTGCTGCCCCGTCCGAGGTCGGCTCCGACGCCATCACCGAGGTCCTCGTATCCGTCACCGACCCACCAGGCGCCGTACGTGACCACGACGACGTCCGGGAGTCGCTCGGCCGCCTGTTCGACGACCCAGGAGTTGTGTCCCTCGCACGTCTCCCGGTAGTGGTCGATGCTGTCCAGTCCCGCTCCGGAGGTGAACGGGCACATCGACAGCCCCATGAGCTGCAACTTCGTGTCCTCGCCGAGTGCTTCTCGGAACCCTGGCGCCCACGTCACGGCCTGGGAATCCCCGACGATCCACACCTCGCGCTCTGCATCCGGGCTTCCGTACGCGCAGCGATCGACCGCCTCATCCGACGCGACCGACACGCAGTCGTCGAGTTCCCACTCCTCGCTGCGCGCTTCAGCCCCGGTGAGCAGTCTCCCGTCCGGGACGGTGGGATCTGCGATCGCGTCCGCGATGACCGCCGAGAGCTCGTCGAGGTTGTCGACGGCCGGCGCGAGTTCGATCGCCTCGATGGCGTCCTCGTGGACCTGGGGAGCGATCTGGACGCCGACGAAGGCGACAAGTGCGACCAGGGGAACGGTGACGGAGGTGATGAGCCTCGGATTCGGCTTCCACTTCGGGGCAGTCGCATCGATCTGCGCGAGCGGGTTCCTGATCCTCCCCAGGAGCTTGAGGCCGCGGGAGGTCGCCCACGCGATGGCGATCGAGACCGCGAGGAGGAGGAGCCCGTCGAAGAACGAGACCGGCTCGGCCCGGTCCGGGAAGACCTCGACGAACAGCTTGAGGATCGGCCAGCTCCAGAGGTACAGGCCGTAGGAGAAGCCGCCGAGCCAGACCAATGGCCTCCAGGTGAGGAGCCGGTTGCCCCCGGCGGGTTCGCCCGATGCGCCGGCGACGAGGACGAGCAGCGCCCCGCCGACCGGGTAGAGCGCGATGAGTCCCGGATACGGCCAGGAGCTCGGCAGGAGACCTGCGCTGAGCACGAGGGCGAGCCCCAGGCTGCCGAGGATCGCCCTGAGCACCTTCGGCACGTGGATCCGCGTGACGACCAGCGCCGCGACGGCCCCGATCCCGAACTCCCACAGGCGAGCCCACGTGCTGTAGTAGGTAGGGACGGGGTCGACCGCCACCCCGTTGAGGGCGTAGGCGAGGGAGGCGGCGGTGAGCAGCGCGAACCCCGCTACGGCCACGCGCCGCACAGGCCACTTCGCCAGCTTCGCGACGGCGCCGAGCACGAGGACGAACCCGAGCAGGATCAGCGTGGCCTGGCCCTGCACCGACATGGCCCAGAAATGCTGGACCGCTGACTTGTCGTGGCCAGCCGCGATGTAGTCGGTCGCGTCCCCGGCGAGTCGCCAGTTCTCCCAGTAGGTGGCGGCGGCGAAGAGGTCGGTGACGTTCCGCTGGAAGGAGAGCGCCGGGGCAGTGAGGAGGAGGACGACAGCGACGACGATGAGGACGAGCCCCGCCATCGGGAACAGGCGCGTCGCCGTGCGTTTCACGTACTGCCAGGCTCGGATGCTCCCCCGCCGCTCGAGTTCCCCGACAAGCGTCGTGGCGAGCAGGAACCCGCCGAGGACGAAGAACAGGTCGACGCCGCCGGAGACGGTGCCGAACCAGATGTGGAACGACGCGACGAGGAGGGATGCGATCGCCCGCAGGCCCTGGATGTCGGTCCGGTAGCGGTTCGGCGCAGGCCGAGCGCTCGCGCTCGTGGGGCGTTCTGCGCGTACGGACATTCGTCGAGCTCCTGGGGCTGCGCTGAGGCGGTGGGCGTTCCTCCGCTCGGTGCGTCGAGGAGCTCATCGGAGGGAATCGAGAGGCTGCGGAGCTTCGCTCGTCACACGGCGTCTGATTCTAACCCGGTTCCCGAATCGGTGAGCCGCCGAGTCGACCCGCGGGCACTCGCGATCCGCTCGGACGCCGAGAAAACAAGAATGGGGCCGGACCCGAAGGTCCGACCCCATTCTGCAGTGAGCTGGAAGCTTACTTGTTGATCTTCGTCACCGTGCCGGCGCCGACGGTGCGGCCACCCTCACGGATTGCGAAGCCGAGGCCCTCTTCCATGGCGATCGGCTGGATGAGCTCGACGGTCATGTCCGTGGTGTCACCAGGCATGATCATTTCCTTGCCCTCGGGCAGGGTGATGACGCCGGTCACGTCCGTGGTACGGAAGTAGAACTGCGGGCGGTAGTTCGTGAAGAACGGGTTGTGACGGCCACCCTCGTCCTTCGAGAGGATGTATGCGGTTCCCTCGAAGTTCGTGTGCGGCGTGACGGAACCGGGAGCGACGATGACCTGACCGCGCTCGACGTCCTCACGCTTGGTGCCACGAAGGAGCAGACCACAGTTCTCACCGGCCCACGCCTCGTCGAGCTGCTTGTGGAACATCTCGATACCCGTGACCGTCGTCTTGACGGTCGGGCGGAGGCCGACGATCTCGACGTCGGAGTTGATCGAGAGCGTGCCACGCTCGGCGCGACCCGTGACGACGGTTCCACGACCGGTGATCGTGAAGACGTCCTCGACGGGCATGAGGAACGGCTTGTCCTTGTCGCGGACGGGCTCCGGCACGTTGTCGTCGACAGCCTGCATGAGCTCGACGATCTTCTCGGCCCACTTCTCGTCGCCCTCGAGCGCCTTGAGGCCCGAGACCTGAACGACAGGTGCGTCGTCGCCGGGGTAGTCCTGGCTCGAGAGGAGCTCGCGAACCTCGAGCTCGACGAGCTCCAGGATCTCCTCGTCGTCAACCATGTCGGCCTTGTTCAGCGCGACGACCAGGTACGGCACGCCGACCTGCTTCGCGAGCAGCACGTGCTCACGCGTCTGAGCCATGGGGCCGTCGGTTGCGGCGACCACGAGGATTGCGCCATCCATCTGCGCAGCACCCGTGATCATGTTCTTGATGTAGTCGGCGTGACCCGGAGCATCGACGTGAGCGTAGTGACGCTTGGGCGTCTCGTACTCGACGTGGGAGATGTTGATCGTGATACCGCGCTGACGCTCTTCCGGAGCGGAGTCGATCGACGCGAAGTCACGCTGCACGTTGGTCGCCGAAGGGTACTTGTCAGCAAGCACCTTCGAGATCGCTGCGGTGAGCGTGGTCTTGCCGTGGTCGACGTGACCGATCGTTCCGATGTTTACGTGCGGCTTGGTCCGCTCGAACTTGGCCTTAGCCACTGTGGTCCTCCTAGGACGTCGTTGGTGCCAGTCCGCGAATGACGCAGAATGACTTCCGGGTTTTCAGTGATGAATGTTACCCGCTCGGGCGACGCGCTGCGTCACCCGAACAGGTTCGGGCTACTCGCCCCGGTTCTTCTGGATGATCTCCTCGGCAACAGCCTTGGGGACCTCGGCGTACGTTTCGAACGTCATCGAGTACACGGCGCGACCAGAGGTCTTGCTGCGCAGGTCTCCGATGTATCCGAACATCTCCGACAGCGGCACGAGTGCACGCACCACCTTCACACCACTGGCATCTTCCATCGACTGGATCTGGCCGCGGCGCGAGTTGAGGTCGCCGATCACGTCGCCCATGTACTCCTCAGGAGTACGGACCTCGACCGCCATGAGCGGCTCGAGGATGACGGGACCGGCCTTGGGAGCTGCTTCCTTGAACGCGATCGAGCCCGCGATCTTGAACGCCATCTCCGAGGAGTCGACGTCGTGCGCAGCACCATCGAGGAGCGACGCCTTGACGCCGACCATCGGGTAGCCGGCGAGGACGCCGACCTGCATCGCATCCTGGATGCCAGCATCCACGGATGGGATGTACTCACGAGGAACGCGACCACCGGTGACGGCGTTCACGAACTCGTAGGTCTTGTCCGCGTCCATCTCAAGCGGCTCGAGCTTGATCTGGATCTTTGCGAACTGACCGGAGCCACCCGTCTGCTTCTTGTGGGTGTAGTCGAACTTCTCGACGACCTTCGTGAGCGTCTCGCGGTAGGCGACCTGGGGCTTGCCCACGTTCGCCTCGACCTTGAATTCGCGCTTCATGCGGTCGACGAGGATGTCGAGGTGGAGCTCGCCCATGCCCTTGATGACCGTCTGACCGGTCTCCTGGTCGAGCATGACCCGGAACGTCGGGTCTTCCTCGGCGAGCTTCTGGATAGCCGTTCCGAGCTTCTCCTGGTCGGCCTTGGTCTTCGGCTCGATGGCGACCTCGATGACGGGCTCCGGGAAGGTCATCGACTCGAGGACGATCTGCTTGTCAGGGTCGCTCAGGGTGTCACCGGTCATGGTGTCCTTGAGGCCGATGACGGCGTAGATGTGTCCCGCGGTCATCGACTCGACCGGGTTCTCCTTGTTGGCGTGCATCTGGAAGATCTTCCCGATGCGCTCCTTCTTGCCCTTCGAGGAGTTGACGACCTGTGCACCCGACGGGACGTGTCCCGAGTAGACGCGCGTGTAGATCAGGCGACCGAAGAACGGGTGCACGGCGATCTTGAAGGCCAGAGCAGCGAACGGCTCGTCGGCGCTCGGACGACGCGTGAGCTCCTCCGACTCGTCGCGCGGGTTCATGCCGATGACGGCAGGAACGTCGAGCGGCGACGGGAGGTAGTCCACGACCGCATCGAGCATCGGCTGGACGCCGCGGTTCTTGAATGCGGAGCCGCAGAGCACGGGGTACATCTCGCTCGTGACGGTGAGCTTGCGGATGGCGGCCTTGATCTCGGCGATCGAGATCTCCTCGCCAGCGAAGAAGCGCTCCATGAGCTCGTCGTCGGTCTCGGCGACGGCCTCGAGGAGCTTCGTGCGGTACTCTTCCGCGCGCTCCTTGAGGTCTTCCGGGATCTCCTGGGTCTCGTAAGCGGCACCGAGGGTGGTGTCACCCTTGGAGTCGCTCGGCCAGACCTTGGCGTTCATCTCGACGAGGTCGACGATGCCGATGAAGTCGTTCTCAGCGCCGATGGGGAGCTGGATGACGAGCGGCTTCGCGCCCAGGCGGTTGACGATCGTGTCGACGGTGAAGTAGAAGTCGGCTCCGAGCTTGTCCATCTTGTTGACGAAGCAGATGCGCGGAACGTCGTACTTGTCGGCCTGGCGCCAGACGGTCTCCGACTGGGGCTCGACGCCCTCCTTGCCATCGAACACGGCGACGGCACCGTCGAGGACGCGGAGCGAGCGCTCCACCTCGACGGTGAAGTCGACGTGACCGGGCGTGTCGATGATGTTGATCTGGTTCTTCTTCCAGAACGACGTCACGGCAGCCGAGGTGATCGTGATGCCACGCTCCTGCTCCTGCTCCATCCAGTCGGTCGTCGAGGCGCCATCGTGCGTCTCGCCGAGCTTGTGGTTGACACCGGTGTAGAACAGGATGCGCTCGGTGGTTGTCGTCTTGCCGGCATCGATGTGCGCCATGATGCCGATGTTGCGGACCTTGTTCAGGTCAGTAAGCACGTCCTGTGCCACGGGTGTCCTCCGAAAGGATTGAAGCGAGAGTGGTGAGGGCTACCAGCTGCTGGATTACCAGCGGTAGTGCGCGAAGGCCTTGTTGGACTCGGCCATCTTGTGCGTGTCTTCACGGCGCTTCACCGCGGCACCGAGGCCGTTGGATGCGTCGAGGATCTCGTTCGTGAGGCGCTCGGTCATCGACTTCTCGCGACGGTTCTTCGCGTAGCTCGTGAGCCAGCGCAGTGCGAGCGTGTTGGCACGGTGAGGCTTGACCTCGACCGGCACCTGGTACGTCGAGCCACCGACGCGACGCGAGCGGACCTCGAGCGTGGGGCGCACGTTGTCGAGCGCCTTCTTCAGGGTCGCGACTGCGTCCTGGTCCGACTTGGCGGCAACGCCCTCGAGCGCGTCGTACACGATGCGCTCTGCGAGGCCCTTCTTGCCGTCAAGCAGGATCTTGTTGACGAGCTGGCTGACGATGGGGGCGCCGTACACGGGGTCGGCGACCACGGGGCGCTTGGGGGCTGGACCCTTACGTGGCATTACTTCTTCTCCATCTTCGCGCCGTAACGGCTGCGAGCCTGCTTGCGGTTCTTCACTGCCTGGGTGTCGAGTGCACCGCGGACGATCTTGTACCGCACACCCGGGAGGTCCTTCACACGACCGCCGCGGACGAGCACCATCGAGTGCTCCTGGAGGTTGTGGCCCTCACCTGGGATGTAGGCGGTCACCTCGGTGCCGTTCGACAGCTTGACACGAGCGACCTTACGGAGCGCCGAGTTCGGCTTCTTGGGCGTCGTGGTGTAGACGCGGGTGCAAACCCCGCGCTGCTGAGGGTTGGCCTTCAGGGCTGGCGTCTTGGACGCCGACGCCTTGGGGCGGCGGCCCTTGCGGACCAACTGCTGAATTGTTGGCACGAATAATCTCCTTGGTTTTGTACTGCGTGATCGTGGTAAGCACGATTCCTGTGCCTACGAGGCACTGTTTGCCTCTTGATAACCGACCGGCGGTACAAAATCTCTGGTATCGCTGGTTGGTGAAGCGGTGGCAGCCGAGGCGACTGGCGTTGCTTACAGTTGCGCGCTTCGCTGCAGATTCTTCGCAGTTTCAGCGTTCGCACGGTTTTGGGCGCGACAGGGCGCGCGCACCGAAAAATCCTACCCCGTCAGTTTTGCAGGGTCAAGCGGGACCCCGACCGGGCCGCGTCGGGCGTGACGTCGAGAGCACCGCCGCGACCACCACGAGCACCGCCAGGGGGACGATCACGAGCCCGAATGGACCCACGGAAAGCCCGATGGCGACCTGACTCGGCAACGGTGAGAGGGCGTCCGGGTTCCCAGCCTCCGGTCGTGACCCCGTGGCCACGATGCCGGCCACGATCGCGAAGGCGAGCCAGGCCAGGATGCTGCCGGGGGCGGCGAGCCAGAGCGCCCCCTGCCTGCCCTGGTGCCGCCTGCGGAGCGCCAGCGCCACGGTGGCGGCGACCACGACCGTTGCAGCCGCCACGGCGAGCGGAGCCACGAGGACGCTCACGTCGGGCAGGTCGATGACGTCACGGTCCAGGCCGAGCGACACGAACCCCCAGGCCGCGATGACCAGCGAGGCGAAGACGAGACTGCTGACGGCTCCCCACGTGACGGCTCTCCCCCAGGACGAACCCGGGTCGGGAGGGAGCTCGGCGTCGTAGCCTTCGATCATGGGACCGCTGCCGTCCAGGTCAGGCCGTGAGCTCGACCCGGAGTCCGCGGACGATCGCCGCGATGTCCTTGCCGACATGCGCCGATTGGGCGGCCGTGCTCGTCCCGACCGCAGTGACGATCTCCGTGAGAGGCCCGCGGTGCAGCACGACCATCTTCGAGCGGACCTCGAGCCCGCCCAGCCTCGGATCCCGCTGCGTCGACTCGACGTAGTGCATGAGCTCGGGTTCCGCGGCGGACTCGGCGACGCGCTCCTTACCGCCACCCTGCGCGATGCGCTGTCGCAGCACCGTCAGCGCATCCTCGTGCGAGATGGTGCCGGGCCACCGTTCGATCGTGACGAGCACATTCGGGTTGAAGCCGTTCGTCGCGACGAGGTGCCGCGCACCGAGCACTGCGCCAGCCCACTGCAGCGGCTCCCAGCCAGCGGGCACGTCGATCGCCACCTCGGGGAATGCCGGGAACTCGTCGCTCGGCAGCGTGAGCCTGCGCAGCTCGGCTTCACTCACTTGGCCACCCCGTTCGCGTCCGCCGTCTCTGCGGAGCGCTCAGCCATGCGCTTCTCATAGGCGAGCTTCGCCCTCCGGTTCGCTCGCGACACCCGTCGTCCCCGAGCCGCGGCGATACCGCCCACCCAGGTGAAGGCCTCCCTCGCCGCGATCGCAGCCACCAGCGCGGACAGCAGGTGCTCGGAGGCCCTGAACTTCGCGAGCACCTCGTCGAGCTGGATGCTCGTGATGGGGAGCCCGTCGGCGAGGTGCTGCTGGAGCGCCGCTCCGAAGTAGTAGCCGGCTGCGACGAGCACCGCTGCCAGGAACCCGCCGAGGACGTAGGCCCACCAGCCGGCTCGGTTCACGATCAGTGCCCACAGCACGCCGAATGCGGCGAAGACCGTGACGGGGACCGTGAAGGCCGCGGTGATCGCGAACTCGGAGGCCTCGCCGATGGGGTCGAGTCCCGTGTTGAACGCGGTCCGCAAAAGAGCGAAGGCCAGCAGGTACAGGGCCGCGAAGACCACCGAGGCGACCAGGGCGACGAACACCGCGAACATCCGGTTCCCGCGCTTCTTCGGCTTCACCGGGGCCAGATCGTCGCTGTCCGTCGGTGCGGAGAGTCGGAGTGGCGCGAACGTCGAGTCATCGCCTGCCTGCGTGGAGGGCGCGTCGGCGTCTGGCCTGACGGAGTCGGTCTCTCCGGGCTCGTCGCCCGCGTGCGTCGTCGTGAGCGCCCCTGCGGCTTCAGGATGTTCCGCTGCGTCCGTCCGGGCGTCAGTGTCAGCGCCTGCGTCAGCGTCGGCGTCAGCGTCAGCGTCAGCGGCGCCATCGGTCGACGCGTGGGTGACGGCTGCGGCGTCTGCATCGTCGAGGACGTCCACGCGCTCCGTCACGGTGACCGCTTCCACGGTCTCCCCGTCCTCGGCGAGCTGCTCCGTGACGGTCTCCGTGACGACGACGTCCGCACGTGTGACCTCCCCGGCGACCGGCGTGGTCCCGTCGAGGTCCTGATGGTCGTCTGACGGGTCCGGATCGGCCGGCGCCTGGATCGATGCCTGCACTGCGCTTGTCGCGGCGACGCGGGCGGCTGTGCGGTCGATCTCGAGGGTGCGACGCGGGGACTCCCGCTCCTCGTCCGGAGCGGTGGCAGATCCGGTGGCGTCCACGGTGATGGCCGAGACCGAAGCGGCGCCGAGCGCGTCGGCTGCGAGATCCTGGGCGGGAACCGGTTCGGTCACCGGGAAGTCCGCGACGTCGTCCTCCTCGGCGCTCTCACGTTCCACGACCGGCACGCCCGCCGACGCAGAAGCAGCCTCTGGTCCGGCCTGGCCATGAGCGTCGGCCTCCGGCGCTGCTGGACCTGTGTCAGACATCGGTTCGGGCTGGCTGTCGGCCTCCGTGCCCTGCTCGAGATCCGTGCTCCGCTCGAGATCACCGGCTACAGCTGCGGGCGCGTCTGGACGCGGTCCGTCAGCGAGTACGGCCGCGAGCTCATCCCGATCCAGGCCCACCGTGGCGTTCGGGTCGGTGCCGTCGGTCGCGAGGGGGTCAGCGAAGGCGACCCTGACGTCTTCCTGAGGCGCCAGCGCCGGGTCCGTCGGCGCTTCTGCTCGGCCGTCGAACGCGAGGTCATCCCCCGCAAGCACCTCACCGGGCGGCACCTCGCCGTCCTCGCCGATGCCGCGACTGCGAGCGAGCGCGGCCTCCAGCCGATCCTGGGGGTCGGGAAGCTCTCGGTTCTCGCCGGCTCCGCCGCCAGCTTCCGGCTCGTGGCCGTCATCCGAGGGCTGGCGAGGCGCGCGCGTGTCGTCACTCATGGAGCCCACGTTAGGGCCGCAGGCTCGCTTCTTCCCGGTGACAAGCCGCAGACGCGCGAACGCCCCCACCCGTGACGGGTGGGGGCGTTCGCACTGGCGCGTCGGCGGGCCGACGCGACTTCAGGGCTAGCTGAAGTTGGAACCGCCGAAGTCATCGCTCGAGAAGGCCTCGAAGTCGACGAACGTGAGGTCGTTCTCGTCGAAGCTGCCCTCGTCTGCACCGAACGGGTACCGCTCTGCGCGGGCCTCGTCGGTCGGCTCGACCGACATCTCGCGGTACTTGGTGAGACCAGTACCAGCCGGGATGAGGCGACCGATGATGACGTTCTCCTTGAGGCCGACCAGCGGGTCGGTCGTCGCTTCCATGGCGGCCTGCGTGAGCACGCGGGTCGTCTCCTGGAACGAAGCGGCCGAGAGCCACGACTCGGTCGCAAGCGACGCCTTCGTGATTCCCATGACTTCCTGACGGCCGGTCGCGGGCTTGCGGCCCGACATGACGGCTGCGCGGTTGATGGACGCGAAGCGCTGTCCATCAGCCAGCTCACCCGGCAGCATGTCGGTCTCGCCGTGGTCGATGACCGTGATCTTGCGGAGCATCTGGCGGACGATGACCTCGATGTGCTTGTCGTGGATCGGCACACCCTGCGAACGGTAGACGCCCTGCACACCGCTGACGAGGTACTTCTGCACCTCGCGAGCGCCCTTGACCCGCAGCACGTCCTTCGGGTCGATGGGACCCTCGTGCAGCTGCTGGCCGTGCTCGACGTGCTGGCCGTCCTCGACGAGAAGCTCAGCGCGCTTCAGCACCGGGTAGATGTGCGGCTCGTCGCCGTTGTCCGGGATGAGGACGATCTTGCGCGACTTGTCGGTGTCCTGGATCTCGATGCGACCAGCGGCCTCGGCGAGCGGCGATGCGCCCTTCGGGGTGCGGGCCTCGAAGAGCTCCTGGACACGCGGCAGACCCTGCGTGATGTCACCAGCGCTCGACACACCACCGGAGTGGAACGTGCGCATCGTGAGCTGGGTACCCGGCTCGCCGATGGACTGTGCCGCGATGATGCCGACGGCCTCGCCGATGTCGACGAGGTTGCCCGTGGCGAGCGAGCGGCCGTAGCACGCCGCGCAGACGCCGACGCTGGACTCGCACGTGAGGACCGAACGGATCTTGACCTCGGTGATGCCTGCATCCATGAGCTGGTCGATGACGACGTCACCCATGTCGGTGCCGGCAGCGGCGACGACGTTGCCGTCGGCGTCCACTGCGTCGACCGAGATGCTGCGGGCGTAGACCGCGTTCTCCACGTTGTCGTCGACGACGATCTCGCCACCATCGGTGATGTGGGCGATCTGGATGTCGAGGCCGCGAGCGGTGCCGCAGTCGTCCTCACGGATGATGACGTCCTGCGAGACGTCGACGAGTCGACGCGTCAGGTAGCCGGAGTCGGCCGTACGGAGAGCCGTGTCGGCCAGACCCTTGCGCGCACCGTGGGTCGAGATGAAGTACTCGGCAACCGTCAGGCCCTCGCGGTACGAGTGCACGATCGGGCGAGGAATGGTCTCACCCTTCGGGTTGGCGACCAGGCCACGCATGCCGGCGATCTGGCGAACCTGCAGCCAGTTGCCGTTTGCGCCTGCCGTGACCATGCGGTGGATGGAGTTGGTCGACGGGAAGGCCGCCTGCATCTCGTCGGCGACGAGCGCGGTTGCGGCTTCCCACTTCTTGATGACCTCTTCGCGGTACTCCTGCTCGGAGATCGCGCCCATGACCTGCCACTCGTTGCGCAGCTCGGCCACCTCGGCCTCGGTGCGCTCGACGATCTCGCGCTTCGAGTCGGGCGTCACGAGGTCGCTCAGCGCGATCGAGATGCCCGAGCGGGTAGCCCAGTAGAAGCCGGAGTCCTTGATGCGGTCGAGCGTCTCGGCGACCTCGTCCTTCGAGTACCGCTCCGCGAGGTAGTTGACGACACCGGACAGACGTCCCTTGGTCATCGTGTCCTCGACGTAGGGGTAGTCGGACGGGAGCAGCTCGTTGAAGCGAGCACGGCCGAGCGTCGTCTCGACGAGCACGGTCTCTCCCTGGACGTAGCCCTCAGGAGCCTTGCCCTCTTCGAACGTGATGCCCGTGAGGCGCAGCCTGATCGGAGCGTTGAGGTCCAGCGAGCCCTGGTCGAACGCCATGATCGCCTCGGCCGTGGACGAGAAGACTCGTCCGGCGCCCTCGACGTCGTCCTGCAGCGTCGTCAGGTGGTACAGACCCGCGACCATGTCCTGCGAAGGCAGGGTGACGGGGCGGCCATCCGACGGCTTGAGGATGTTGTTCGACGCGAGCATGAGCACGCGGGCCTCGGCCTGGGCCTCGACCGAGAGCGGCAGGTGGACGGCCATCTGGTCGCCGTCGAAGTCGGCGTTGAACGCCGCGCAGACGAGCGGGTGCAGCTGGATCGCCTTGCCCTCGACGAGGAGCGGCTCGAACGCCTGGATGCCCAGGCGGTGGAGCGTGGGTGCACGGTTGAGCAGCACCGGACGCTCGCGGATGACCTCTTCGAGGACGTCCCACACCTCGGGCTTCGCGCGCTCGACGGCGCGCTTGGCGGCCTTGATGTTCGACGCGTGCTGCAGGTCGATCAGTCGCTTGATGACGTACGGCTTGAACAGCTCGAGCGCCATCTGCTTCGGGAGGCCGCACTGGTGCATGCGCAGCTGCGGTCCCACGATGATGACGGAACGGCCCGAGTAGTCGACGCGCTTTCCGAGGAGGTTCTGACGGAAGCGGCCCTGCTTGCCCTTCAGCATGTCGCTGAGGGACTTGAGAGCGCGGTTGCCGGTACCCGTGACCGGGCGGCCGCGGCGACCGTTGTCGAAGAGGGCGTCGACCGACTCCTGAAGCATGCGCTTCTCGTTGTTCACGATGATCTCGGGAGCACCGAGGTCGAGCAGGCGACGGAGGCGGTTGTTGCGGTTGATCACACGACGGTAGAGGTCGTTGAGGTCGCTCGTCGCGAAGCGGCCACCGTCGAGCTGCACCATGGGGCGAAGCTCCGGCGGGATGACCGGGACGACGTCGAGGACCATCGCGGCGGGGCTGTTGCCCGTCGCGAGGAACGACGAGACGACCTTGAGGCGCTTGATGGCGCGGATCTTCTTCTGACCCTTGCCCTCCGCGATCTGGGTGCGCAGCAGCTCGCCTTCGGCCTTGAGGTCGAAGTTCTGCAGACGCTTCTGGATCGACTCGGCACCCATGTGGGCTTCGAAGTAGTCGCCGTAGCGGTCGACGAGCTCGTGGAAGTCGGTGTCCTCCGGCTTGAGCTCACCGACCTTCAGGTTCTTGAACGACTCGAAGACGCGCTCGACGCGGGTGATGTCCTCGTCGAACCCCTTGCGGAGCTGACCCATCTCCTTCTCGCCGGCGTCCTTCGTCTTGCGAAGCTGGTCCGCCTTGGCGCCCTCGGTCTCGAGAGCGCCGAGCTCCTCTTCGAGGCGGAGCATGCGAGCCGCGATGGCCGCATCCTTCTGGTCGTTCAGGCTCTTGAGCTCGAGACGCATCTCGCTCTCGAGACCGCTGAGGTCGTCGCGACGACCCTCCTCGTCCACCGAGATGACCATGTACGCGGCGAAGTAGATGACCTTCTCGAGGTCCTTCGGCGCCATGTCGAGCAGGTAGCCGAGACGGCTCGGAACGCCCTTGAAGTACCAGATGTGCGTGACGGGAGCCGCGAGCTCGATGTGGCCCATGCGCTCACGGCGCACAGCCGACTTCGTGACCTCGACGCCGCAGCGCTCGCACACGATGCCCTTGAAGCGGACACGCTTGTACTTGCCGCAGGCGCACTCCCAGTCACGGGAAGGGCCGAAGATCTGCTCGCCGAACAGACCGTCCTTCTCGGGCTTGAGCGTGCGGTAGTTGATGGTCTCGGGCTTCTTGACCTCGCCGTACGACCACTTGCGAATGTCATCTGCCGTGGCTAGGCCGATGCGCAGTTCATCAAACTTGGTTGCATCCAACAATGCTGTTGTCTCCTTGTGAAGAATGAGTCTTCGTCGTGTCGGGGAGGCTTAGATCTCGTCGACGGACGAGGACTCGAAGCGGCTGGAGATGTTGATGCCGAGTTCTTCGGCGGCCCGGTAGGCCTCGTCGTCGTTGTCGCGGAGGCTCAGCGCGGTGCCGTCAGCCGAGAGGACCTCGACGTTCAGGCAGAGCGACTGCATCTCCTTGAGGAGAACCTTGAAGGACTCGGGGATACCCGGCTCCTGGATGTTCTCGCCCTTGACGATGGCCTCGTAGGCCTTGACGCGTCCGACGATGTCGTCGGACTTGATGGTGAGGAGCTCCTGGAGCGTGTATGCGGCGCCGTACGCGTAGAGCGCCCACACCTCCATCTCACCGAAGCGCTGTCCACCGAACTGCGCCTTACCACCGAGTGGCTGCTGCGTGATCATCGAGTACGGACCCGTCGAACGCGCGTGGATCTTGTCATCCACGAGGTGGTGCAGCTTCAGGATGTACATGTAGCCGACGGAGATCGGGTCAGGGAACGGCTCGCCGGAGCGGCCGTCGAACAGGACGGTCTTTCCGGTCGAGTTGATGAGGCGGTCGCCGTCGCGGGTCTTGAGCGTCGAGTCGAGGAGGCCCGTGAGCTCTTCCTCGGTCGCGCCGTCGAAGACGGGGGTCGCGAGCTTGACGCCCGGGGTTCCCTCGTAGGCCTCGGGAACGAGGTTCTTCGCCCACTCGGGCTCGCCCTCGATCTTCCAGCCGGTCTTCGCGACCCAGCCGAGGTGCGTCTCGAGCACCTGGCCGAAGTTCATGCGCTTCGGGATGCCCAGCGGGTTGAGCACGATGTCGAGCGGCGTTCCGTCGGCGAGGAACGGCATGTCCTCTTCCGGCAGGATCTTCGCGATGACGCCCTTGTTGCCGTGACGGCCAGCGAGCTTGTCGCCCTCGGTGATCTTGCGCTCCTGCGCGATGTACACGACAACGCGCTGGTTGACGCCGGAGCCGAGCTCGTCGTCGCCCTCCTCGGAGTCGAAGACCTTGACCTGGATGATCGTGCCGGCCTCACCGTGAGGAACCTTGAGCGAGGTGTCGCGCACCTCGCGGCTCTTCTCGTTGAAGATCGCACGCAGCAGGCGCTCTTCCGCGCTGAGCTCGGTCTCGCCCTTCGGCGTGACCTTGCCGACGAGGATGTCGCCCGGCTGGACCTCTGCACCGATGCGGATGATGCCGCGCTCGTCGAGGTCCTTGAGGAGCTCGGGCGAGACGTTGGGCAGGTCGCGGGTGATCTCTTCCTTGCCGAGCTTGGTGTCGCGAGCGTCGACCTCGTACTCCTCGATGTGGATCGAGGAGAGGGTGTCGTTCTTCACCAGGTTCTGGCTGAGGATCATGGCGTCCTCGAAGTTGTGGCCTTCCCACGGCATGAAGCCGACGAGGAGGTTCTTGCCGAGCGCGAGCTCGCCGTTCTCCGTCGCAGGACCATCCGCGATGACCATTCCCTCTTCGACGCGCTCGCCGGCCGAGACGACAACGCGGTGGTTGTAGCACGTGCCGTGGTTCGAGCGGTCGAACTTGCGGAGGAAGTAGGACTCGGTTCCGCCCTCGTCGAGCTGCAGGACGACGTGGTCGGCCGAGACCGACTGCACGACGCCCGCGCGGTTCGCCGTGATGACGTCACCGGCGTCGATGGCTGCGAAGCCCTCCATACCGGTTCCGACGACGGGGCTCTCGCTGCGCACGAGCGGGACGGCCTGACGCTGCATGTTGGCGCCCATGAGCGCGCGGTTCGCATCGTCGTGCTCGAGGAACGGGATGAGGCTCGTCGCGACCGACACCATCTGGCGCGGGGAGACGTCCATGTAGTTGACCTCGCCGGCGGGGACGAGCTCGACCTCGCCGCCCTTACGACGCACGAGGACCTCGTCTTCGACGAAGTGACCGTCGGCGCCGATGGGCGCGTTTGCCTGTGCGACGACGAACTCGTCTTCCTCGGACGCGGTCAGGTAGTCGACCTGCTCCGTGACCTTGGTGTCGACGACGCGGCGGTACGGCGTCTCGATGAAGCCGAAGGCGTTGATGCGGGCGAACGTCGCGAGCGAGCCGATCAGACCGATGTTCGGGCCTTCAGGCGTCTCGATCGGGCACATGCGGCCGTAGTGCGACGGGTGGACGTCACGGACCTCGACGCCTGCGCGCTCACGCGAGAGCCCGCCGGGCCCGAGGGCCGAGAGGCGACGCTTGTGCGTGAGTCCCGCGAGCGGGTTGTTCTGGTCCATGAACTGCGAGAGCTGCGACGTTCCGAAGAACTCCTTGATCGCGGCGACGACTGGTCGCACGTTGATCAGGGTCTGCGGGGTGATCGCCTCGATCTCCTGCGTGGTCATGCGCTCGCGCACGACTCGCTCCATGCGGCTGAGTCCGGTGCGGACCTGCGACTGGATGAGCTCGCCGACCGCACGGATGCGGCGGTTGCCGAAGTGGTCGATGTCGTCGACGTCGAGACGGATGTCGGCGGGCTCGCCGTTCCGCTTGCCATCGAACTTCTCGTCGCCGGCGTGCAGCGCGACGAGGTACTTGATCGTCGAGACGATGTCCTCGACGGTCAGAACCGACTCGCTGATCGCGGACTCGATGCCGAGCTTGCGGTTGATCTTGTAGCGACCAACCTTGGCGAGGTCGTAGCGCTTCGAGTTGAAGTAGAAGTTGTCGAGGAGCGCGCGCGCGGCCTCCGTGGCGACCTGCTCGCCCGGACGGAGCTTGCGGTAGATGTCCTTGAGGGCATCTTCCTTCGTGCGGATGTCGTCCTTCTCGAGCGTGAGCTCGATGGACTCGTACCCGGCGAACTGCTCGCGGATCTCCTCGGTCGTCAGGCCGAGGGCCTTCATGAAGACCGTGACGGACTGCTTGCGCTTGCGGTCGATGCGAACGGCGACCTGGTCGCGCTTGTCGATCTCGAACTCGAGCCATGCGCCACGGCTCGGGATGATGCGGGCCGAGAAGACGTCCTTGTCGCTGGTCTTCTCGGGGGTGCGCTCGAAGTAGACGCCCGGGCTGCGGACGAGCTGCGAGACGACGACACGCTCGGTGCCGTTGATGATGAACGTGCCCTTGCTCGTCATGAGCGGGAAGTCGCCCATGAAGACGGTCTGCGTCTTGATCTCGAGCGTCTGGTGGTTCATGAACTCGGCCTCGACGTAGAGAGGCGCGGAGTACGTCTTGCCGCGCTCCTTGCACTCCTCGAGGGAGTACTTCTCGGGCTCGAGGTACGGGTTGGTGAAGCTCAGCTGCATCGTCTCGCCGAGGTCCTCGATCGGAGAGATCTCCTCGAAGATCTCGTCGAGGCCGGAGCGGAGAGCGACGTCGGTGCGGCCTTCAGCCTGCGCCTGAGCGAGGCGCTGCTTCCAGGCGTCGTTGCCGACGAGCCAGTCGAAGGATTCGGTTTGCAGAGCGAGGAGATCTGGCACATCGAGTGTGTCGCTGATCTTCGCGAATGAGAGTCGGCGTGCATTCCGACCGGTCGTAGGCGTCGGAGATGCGTTGCGCGCAGCAGCCAAGGAAGTTCCCTCCACGATCCCGCGGATTCCGCGAGATGCCAGTAGTGTCGTCGGTGAGGTTCCGCCACGTTTCACGATGTACAAGGCGTGCCCATCATCAACGGACGCGGTCGATGACGACCCGCGAAGATGTTGGTGAGAGAAGCACTGCCAGGCCGACCGCAATATGAAGGCATGGTGAGACGAAGCGCAAACATCGAGTGTATGCGCCGATTGGTGGTATGTCTACCCCGACCTTGCCTCAATCTGAAATCTCAGGTATAACGCGGCTCGGCTGGGCCTCGCCGGGTGCGCGTGGAGGCAGGCAAGGCTCCACTCAGCAAGGCGAACCTCCCCTTATCAGAAAGACACGACCGAGTCCAGTGTCGGCTTGAATACCGGGCCTGCGTGCTCCTACCGTTGAGGCAACCCACCTACGGAGGCACATCATGACACTGCTCGATCTCCCCAACGTCAGCACCTGTTCTGTCGCCGGATGCTCGTTCAACCACGACGGCTGCCACGCGCCCGCTGTGACGATCGACGGTGACGAGGGCTGCGCCACGTTCATCCCCCTCGACCGCAAGGGCGGCCTCGACAAGGTCATCGCAGGCGTCGGCGCCTGCCAGGCCGCAGACTGCCGCTTCAACAAGGACCTGACCTGCAGCGCCCCGGCCATCCGCGTCGGAGCCCAGGGCAACGACGCCGCGGACTGCCTCACCTACGAGGCAGCCTGATCGCCCCGGAGCAGCTGCTCTGCCAGGCGCCGACCTCCACCGGAGGTCGGCGCCTCGCTTTTCCCGTCGACGAGGACGACGATTCGCGATTCGTCTCGCGAGGGGAACCCGGCACGGGTGCGAGCGCCGACCCGGTGTCTCGAGCTGCCGAAGCGAGTGCAATCCCGAGCGGACGCGGACAAGCCTGATGCGTCGGTCCTGACACCGAGGGCATGACGATCTCGCCGGGAAGGCCAGACTCGGTCTGAGGGCAGGGCGTTCGCACTCCCGTCGTCAGACGTGTCAGGGCAGATCGCTCCCCCGCACGGCCCGCGACCCGCAGGCCGCACCTTGTTCTTGCTCCGTTCAGGTCCGCGCTACCGGTGAGGCACCCGCCCCGGGTTCGATGACCGCGGCGCATGTGCTCACCCTGAGCGCACGTCGCTTCGTCCCCCCGAGCGCAGAGGAGCGCGTGCGTGCAAGCACAACGAACACCACTGGCGGCAGCTGTCGCCTTGATCATCGGCGGAAGCGCGGCCCTCGCGGCCCCGCTGTCGGCGAGCGCAGCTCCCTCCCCCACGGCACACGCGAGCGGCGTGGTCATCAACGAGGTCGAGTCCAACGGCGACACGACCGACTGGATCGAGCTGGCCAACACGGGTGACGCGCCCGTCGACCTCTCGGGCTGGGCCGTCAAGGACAACGACGACGCCCGCGACTTCCGCTTCCCAGCCGGCACGAGCATCCAGCCTGGCGCCTACCTCGTCGTCGACGACACGCAGTTCGGCTTCGGGCTGGGCAAGGAGGACCAGGCGCGGATCTTCGACGCCTCGGGCGCTCCCGTGGATGCCCACTCGTGGGCACAGCACGCCGACGTGAGCTACGCACGCCTCCCGGACGGCGTCGGCGACTTCGTCCAGACGACCACGAGCAGCAAGGCCGCTGCCAACGATGGCGAGGCCGCGACCGGCACCGTCGTCATCAACGAGATCGAATCGTCCGGCGGCACGCCCGGCGACTGGGTCGAGCTGTTCAATCCCGGGGCCGGCGCCATCGACCTCAGCGGCTACGTCCTCACCGACAACTCGCCGGAGGACGAGACGCACCGTTTCATGCTGCCCGAGGGCACGACGCTGCAGGCGGGTGCCTATCTCGTGGTCGAGGAGGCGGACTTCGCCTTCGGCCTGGGCGGCGGCGACAGCGCCATGCTCTTCGCCGCTGACGGGACGACCGTCGTCGACGAGCACTCCTGGACTCAGCACGCGGCCACGAGCTACGGTCGTTCCCCGAACGGCAGCGGGGCATTCACCGAGACCTCCGAGCCGACCAAGGGCGCCGAGAACCTCTTCACGGGCGTCGCGCCGACCTCGCCCGTCGTCATCAACGAGGTCGAGTCGAACGGCGGCACGCCAGGCGACTGGGTCGAGGTCTACAACCGCGGCGCCGACACCGTCGACATCTCCGGCTGGACGGTCGTCGATGACAACGCCGGTCACACCCCGGCGCCCGCGCCGGCCGCGACCGTGCTCGCACCCGGCGAGTTCTTCGTCTACGAGGAGAGCCTCCTCGGCTTCGGGCTCGGCAGCGGCGACAGCGCCACGCTCGCAGACGCAGCAGGGACCATCGTCGACACGACGACGTGGATCGACCACGTCGAGGTGAGCTGGGCGCGCTGCGCCGACGGCGACGGCGACTTCCGCGCGACGACCGCGTCGACGAAGGGCGCGCTCAACGCGTGCTCCGACGCACCCGTCGAGACGCCCGTGCCGACCGCGCCGGAGGCCGAGCCCTGGAACGGCTCACCCGAGGTCACCCCGATCGCGGGCGGCATCACGCTCGGCGAGGACATGTCGGGGCTGGACTACCAGTACTCGCCAGAAGGCAGCACGCTGTGGGCCGTCGACAACGGCACAGGCAACCTGTACCGCTTCGACGTCGCGAGCGACGGCAGCGTCTCCCCCGCGGCAGGCTGGGAGGCGCCCAAGCGGGTCCGATTCCAGGCGGACGCGGACAACCCGTCAGCCGCTGGCCCCGACGCCGAGGGCGTCACGGTATCGGCAGACCAGCCCGAATCGGTCTACGTCGGCTCAGAGCGCGACAACGCTGACAAGTCGACCAACAAGAACACGATCCTGAAGGTCAACCTCGGCGATGCGACCGGCGCTGACGTCGTCGCGACAACCGAATGGGACCTCACGGCGAGTCTGCCGCAGGTCGGTGCCAACACGGGCATCGAGGCCATCGAGTGGGTCGCGGACAGCGAGCTCGAGGGCAAGCTGCTCGACGAGAACACGGGCGCCCCCTACGACTCGGCGAACTACCCGGGCGCCGACGGCCTGTTCTTCGTCGCCGTCGAGGAGACCGCGGGCGTCTACGCCTATGCGCTCTTCGACGACGGCCGCGCGGCCCGCGTGGCGACCCTCGAGTCCGGCCTCGGCGGCGTCATGGCCCTCGACTACGACGAATCCACTCAAACCCTCTGGGGCATGTGCGACAACGGGTGCGGCGGCACGAGCGCGCTCTTCCACTTCGGCACTGCGGACGGCTCAGCCGGATACACCGTGACGCACGTCGCCCGACCCGCCGGTCTCCCCGACACCAACAACGAGGGGTTCACGATCGCGGCGAACGAGACCTGCATCGACGGCACCCGTGCCGCCTACTGGCTCGAAGACGGCGTGCAGACCGACGCACTCAAGCAGGGCTCGATCGCGTGCGCCCCGATCGAGACGCCCGCGCCCACACAGCCCCCCGGCACCACGGAACCCCCCGGCAGCACGGAGACCCCCGGCGCGACCGTCGCTCCGGGCGGGACGACGACACCGGGGGCGAGCACGGTACCGGGTGACGGGGCAGCGCACGGGAACGGCCCCGATTCTGCGGCCGGCGGCGCGGATGGAGGCGCCCTCGCGACGACCGGTGCGGAACACCTCGTCCTCGTGACGCTCGCAGCGCTCGCCGCACTCGCGCTCGGCGGCCTCGCGCTCACGCGCCGCCGCGACGCGTAAGCGAACCGAGACGCATCCGCTGAGGGCAGGGGCGTTCGAGCCCCTGCCCTCAGCCGTCTCCCTGGCTCCCGTCTCCCTAGCCCCCTTCTCCCGGGCGCCCCATCTCCTCGACTCCCGGCGGGGAGTCCTCCCCCGCATCCACCCCCAGGCACCCCGGTTCCGTTAGCGTGTCTTCCAGCACGGTCGGCTTCGTCGGATCGCGAGGAAGCGCGCCGCCCCAGCCTCGGCCGTGTCATGCCCTCGCCATGAAGGAGACCTCGTGAAGAAGCTCGTGCGCACGTCAGCTGTCGCGCTGACCGCCCTGTTCATGCTGTCGGGATGCGCGCTCGTCGGGCAGATGTCCGGCGGTGAGACGCCAGAAGTCGAGACGACCTCGACCTCGGAGGGCACGTCCGGTGCGCCCACCGAGACGACCCCCTCGGAGTCGTCCGACACGGGCGCGTTCGCCGTCAGGTACGCCTGCCGCATGGCCGACACTCGTACGTTCGCCGAAGCCCCCTCTGACCTCACCGAGATCTGGGCGCTCGGCGACGACGTCACTCGCTGCACGGGCAAGTCGAACGGCGGGACCACGTTCTCGGAGACCGAGCAGAAGGCGCTCGACGCCCTCGGCCAGGCCGCCACGGACGACGACAAGGATGCGGCCCCAGACGACGTGCGCCTCGCCGATGTCTACGCGCTCTGCGCGACCCCGGGGTTCTACTTCGCGATCTCCCCTGGCATCTCGACGGACGAGCAATCGTCGCAGCTCGAAGCCGCCCTCATCCTCTGCCCGGAGCACCCGGACGCCGAGTCGGCCAGGACCTCCCTGAACACCTACGAGGCCAACGTCACCGCCGGCAACGACGGCACGCGCTTCAACGACGGCGTCTGGAAGGTCGGCGAGGAGATCAAGCCTGGCACCTACAAGCCCGAGACACCGAGCGACGACTGCCGCTGGTTCCGCTACGACGACAAGGGCGAATGGATCGAGACGTCGTACGACAAGACCCAGGCCGAGATCGTCGTCACGATCGACGCCAAGGACAGCACGTTCGAGTCGCGCAACTGCGGGTACTGGCGCGCCTCCTGACCACCTGTCGCCTTCGCGAACGCGAACGCGAACGCGAACGCGAACGCGAACGCGAACGCGAACGCGAACGCGAACGAGCGTGCCCCCTCGAGTGAAGCACTCGAGGGGGGCACGCTCGTCTGCGGGGCAGCGGCCCCGCTGCTGCTCCTAGTGGCCGACGCCCACTGGCGCTGGGTCGCTGTCGACGGCGTTGGCCTCGACCGCGGCTCGGATGCGCGCACCGATCTCAGGGTCGATGTTCACCCAGTACTGGAACGCGTTCGAGCGGACGGGTTCGATGACGGTCTCGAGCGCACCGGCGACGGTCTCGACGAGACGGTCGCGCTGGTCCTGTGTGAAGACCTCCCGGACGAGGGTGCCAGCCTGCGAGAAGTCATCGTCGTCAGCGCGGAGCGTGTAGGCGCTGCGCACCAGGTCCCCGTCGGTCTCCCATGAGTTCTCGACCGGACCCGTCTGGTCGGCGTACGGGCGCCCGAACGAGTTCGGCGCGTAGACCGGCGCGGCGCCGGAGTGCGACACCGTCATGTTGCCGTCGAACGTGTACGAGTTGGTCGGGTTCTTCGGCCGGTTCACCTCGAGCTGCTGGTAGTTCGTGCCGATGCGGGCGCGCTGGGCGTCCGGGTACGCGAAGACGCGGCCGAGCAGCATCTTGTCCGGCGAGATCCCGGTGCCTGGCACCTGGTTCGAGGGCGAGAAGGCCGCCTGCTCGATCTGCGCGAAGAAGTTCTCCGGGTTGCGGTTGAGCTCAAGGTCGCCGACCGGGATGAGCGGGTAGTCGGCGTGCGGCCACACCTTCGTGAGGTCGAACGGGTTGATGCGGTAGGTCTTCGCGTCCTCGAACGGCATGACCTGCACGTTGAGCTTCCAGCGCGGGAAGTCGCCCCGGCCGATGGCCTCGAAGAGGTCGCGGCGGTGGTATTCGGCGTCCGAGCCCGCGAGCTTCTCTGCCTCGTCGTTCGACAGGACCTCGACGCCCTGCTCGGAGATGAAGTGGTACTTCACCCAGAAGCGCTCGCCGGCCGCGTTGATCCACGCGTACGTGTGCGAGCCGTATCCGTTCATGTGGCGCCACGACTGCGGGAGGCCGCGGTCGCCGAGCAGGTAGGTGACCTGGTGCGCGGTCTCCGGGTTGAGGGTCCAGAAGTCCCACTGCATGGTGTTGTCGCGCAGGCCCGAGTCGGGGAGGCGCTTCTGCGAGCGGATGAAGTGGGGGAACTTCATGGGGTCACGCAGGAAGAAGACGGGCGTGTTGTTGCCGACGACGTCGAGGTTGCCCTCGCTCGTGTAGAAGCGCAGCGAGAAGCCGCGCACGTCGCGCCAGGTGTCGGGCGAGCCCTGCTCACCCGCGACGGTCGAGAAGCGAAGCAGGGTCTCGCTCTCGGCGCCCTGCTGGAAGACGGCGGCGCGCGTGTACTGCGAGACGTCGTGCGTGGCCGTGAAGGTGCCGAAGGCGCCTGCGCCCTTTGCGTGCGGGTTGCGCTCCGGCACACGCTCGCGGTTGAAGCTCGCGAGCGTCTCGACGAGGCGAACGTCGTGCAGCATGAGCGGGCCGTCTGCGCCTGCGCTCAGGGAGTTCCGGTCGCTTTCCGTGGGACGGCCGTTGGTCTCGGTGGATGGGACTGTCGGGTCGATGTAGTCAGTCATAACGCTCCTCTTCGGATTCAGCTGGGCTGTGAACTGGGGGTGAGTCTGGGTGCGCCGACGCGGGTCAGCGTGGCGCGCAGTCGGCGCAGACGCCGCGGTAGACGACCTCCGCGGTGTGCACGGCGAAGCCGTTCGGCGCGTCCGGGACGAGGCACGGCGCCTCGCCGACCGAGCAGTCGATGTCCTCGATGCGCCCGCACTCGTCGCAGACCGCGTGGTGGTGGTTGTCGCCGATGCGTGTCTCGAAGCGGGCAGCGGTGCGGGGCGCGTCGAATCGACGCACGAGGCCGGTGCGTCCGAGGTCGTCGAGGATCCCGTAGACCGCCTGCAGGGTGAGCGAGCCGAGTTCGGCGCGAAGCGAGGTCGCGGCGGCGAAGATCCGCTCGGCCGACGCGTGCGGGTCGGCGTCGAGCAGCTCGAGCACCGTCACGCGCTGGCGCGTCACGCGAAGTCCGGCATCGCGCAGCGCCGAACGCCAGAAGGCGGCGTCGCGTCGCTTGCCCACGTCGTGCTCGGCGCTCATCGTCATGCAACCCATCGTGCCCGTTCTTTTGAACGATTCCAAACAAGGTGACCCTTGCTCGAACCCAGCGTGTCTCTGCTTGACTTGCCAGGTGCCGTCAGCCAGCGAGAAGACCCCAAGCAGCTCCAGCCCGCAGAGCGTGAAGCTCGACTCAGGGGCCCAGGCCCGCTTCTCGCGCGACGGAGAAGAGTGGACCCTGA
This sequence comes from Pseudoclavibacter sp. RFBA6, assembly GCF_002931575.1. NCBI lineage: Bacteria > Bacillati > Actinomycetota > Actinomycetes > Micrococcales > Microbacteriaceae > Pseudoclavibacter > Pseudoclavibacter sp. RFBA6. The sequence continues at coordinate 197,293 of NZ_PSUA01000013.1, forward strand.
TCGTCGACGGCACGCCGCAGTCAGCCGTCAACCCACTCGACCCGCGCGAGCTCTCGTTCGGGTACATCCGGCACATGGGCTACGTCCTCGACCTCGCCTTCCCAGAGTCAGCGGCTATCACCGCCCTGCACCTCGGGGCGGGGGCGCTCACCATCCCGCGCTACGTCGACGCCACCCGGCCCCGCTCACGACAGCAGGTCGTCGAGCTCGAGCGCTCACTCGTCGACTTCGTGCGCGAGGTCGTGCCGCTTCCGGCCGGAGCGAGCATCCGGGTCCGCTACGGGGATGCTCGTGAGCAGCTCGGCAGACTGCCCCGCGGCTTGCTCGGCTCCGTCGACGCGATCGTCGTCGACATCTTCTCGGGTGCGCAGACCCCGGCTCACGTGACGAGCGTGGAGTTCTTCGCCGAGCTCGAACCGTTCCTCAACGCCGACGGAGTGGTGCTCGTGAACATCGCTGACGGCCACGACCTCGCGTTCGCCCGAGCCGAGGTCGCGACCCTGCTCGAGGTGTTCGGCGAGGTCGCCCTCGTCGGCGACCCCGCCATGCTGAAGGGTCGGCGTTTCGGCAACATCGCGGCCGTCGCCTCCCGATCCGTCGACGCGCTCGCACTGCCTGGTCTCGAGCGGCGCGTTGCATCGGGCTTCCCGCCGGCCGTCGTCGTTCGAGGCGCGGCCGTGCGCGAGTTCACCCGCGGTGCCGAGCCGGCCAGGGACGCATCGGCGACCGCGTCCCCCCTGCCGGGGAAGAGCCTCTTCCGCGAGCGCAGGCAGGGCGGCTGGTGACCCCCGCCGACGCCTGATCGGACCCGCTGTCCACAACCCGGCGAGGGATGCACCCAAACCGCCGCCGCTGCGACTAACCTGCTGGGGTGTCAGACGCTCCCATCATCCTCGGCTACGACCCGGAGACCCTCCGCGAGCGCATCGACGTCGACGCCGCGGAGGCTCGCCTCGCGGAGATCGCTGTGCTGCGATCCCTCACCGCGCTGAACGAGAAGGTCGCGCTGCTCCGCATGCTCGGCCGCCTCGACGAGGCGTTCGACACGGCGCAGACCGCGTACCGCCAGTCGCGCTTCACCGGCGCCCGCGAGGACGCCCTCGCGGCGCGCGTCCGCAAGGCGCAGGTGCAGCAGTTCCAGGGCAAGCACGACGTCGCACTCCAGGACCTGACCGGCTGTGTCGACGAGGCGCTGACCCACGAATGGGATGAACTGGCCGCCTTCGCGCTCCAGCACCGCGGCAAGGTGCGCTTCGAGCAGCGCGAGTACACGGAGGCGCTCGTCGACTTCGAGCGGGCCCACGAGCTGCGCCTCGCTCGCGGAGTGGCTGCCGACCAGCTGCAGTCGTCGAAGTTCGCGATCCGTGTGACCCGGGCGATCCTCGAGGGCGACGAGGAGCCCTCCTCGGAACTGAGCGAACCGATCACCTCGATCGACTCCTAGGCGGCTCGGTGGCCGACCTGGCCAAGGTGCAGGTCTGGGCGGAAGCCCTCATCCGCATGCACCTCGACGACAGCTGGAGCTTCGGGTTCGACCACGCGAAGAAGCGGGCGGGAGCCTGCAACTTCCGCGACAGGCGCATCACCGTGTCGCGGTACCTGTCGGCCCGCTACGACGACGACACCGTGCACCAGACGCTGCTGCACGAGGTCGCCCACGCGGTCGCAGGCCATAAGGCCGGCCACGGGCCTGAGTGGAAGCGCATCGCCGACCAGCTGGGGTACGTCGGCGGGCGCACGCACGACGGCGAAGTCGCGTCCGAGTTCGCGAAGTGGGTGGGCGTCTGCCCGAACGGACACGAGGTGCTGCGCTTCCGTCGTCCGACCAAGGGCAGGCTCGTCTCCTGCCTGCGCTGCGCGCCCTCCTTCGACCGGAGGTTCCTCATCCGATGGCGGGAGCGCTCGGAGGCCGAGCGCAGAAGCTGACGCCGCTGCGCCTCCTCGCCTGGTGACAAGCCAGGGAGCACGGAGACTCCATCACTAGCGTGGCTGCTCCGGCCCTCCCCGCACCGGGAGGGACCTCCACCCCCGAGGAGGAACGTGCTCGATCCCTGGCTCGCCTTTGTCATCTCACTCGCTCTCGCCGTCGCCGCAGCGGTCGCCCTGACCGCCGCCGTCGCCCTCGTGATCCGCCTGGTCGCGAAACGAATGCGCTGGCCCGAACCGCTTGTGCGGCACACGCGGCGGCCCTTCCGCGTCGTCGTGCTCATCATCGCGCTGTGGATCGCCGTCGCGGTGGCGTTCCCCGCCTCGGGCGAGGACTCATGGCGCGAGGTGATCTACCACGCGCTCACGATCTGCGTCATCGCTGCTGGAGCCTGGCTCATGGCCGGCCTCGTCGCCTTCTCGACCGATATCACGCTCGGCCGAAACCGCATCGACGTGGCCAACAACCGCGTCGCGCGCCGCATCCGCACCCAGACCCTGATCCTGCGGCGGCTGGCGGTCGCCGTCATCGTGATCATCGCGTTGGGTGCGATCCTGCTGACGTTCCCGGCCGTCCGCACCGTCGGCGCCAGCCTCCTCGCCTCGGCCGGAATCGCGTCCGTGGTCGCCGGTCTCGCCGCACAGTCGGTGCTCGCGAACATCTTCGCTGGCCTGCAGCTCGTGTTCAGCGAGGCTCTGCGGGTCGACGACGTCGTGGTGGTCGAGGACGAGTGGGGCCGGATCGGCGAGATCACGCTGAGCTACGTGGTTGTGAACTTGTGGGACGACCGGCGCCTCGTGCTGCCATGCACCTACTTCACGACGCAGCCCTTCCAGAACTGGACACGGCAGGGCAGCGAGCTGCTCGGCTCGGTCGAGCTCGACGTCGACTGGCGCGTCTCCCCGGCGCTCATGCGCGAGCGGCTCGCGGAGGTGCTCACGCAGACCGACCTCTGGGATGGCCGCGCGCAGGTGCTGCAGGTGACCGAGGCCACGGGCGGGCTCGTCCGCATCCGCATCCTCGTGACCGCGGTGGATGCGCCGACCCTGTTCGACCTCCGGTGCTTCGTGCGCGAGGCCATGGTCACCTGGCTGCAGCGCACCATGCCGTCAGCGCTGCCCGTGCAGCGGGTGCTCATCACCGAGCCTGCGGCCCAAGATGATGCAGCAACGCGTGCGTCACGGGAAGAGGACACCCGCAGCGACGACACCAGCGCGGGAGGTTCTGGGCTCTTCACTGGAAGCGTCGAGGCCCAGGAGCGGGCGTCGGTGTTCACGAACGCGATCCCCATCATCGATGCGGAAGATCGCGATCGCTGAGGCTCCGCCGGGACAGAGGCCCCGGGCCGTGCGTCTCAGGCGTCGCGCGTTCGACCGCGGGGGTTGAGTCGCACGGCCGGGAGAGCCGGGGCCGCGAGCGTCTTCCCGTCGTGGCTGTCGACGGCGCCGAAGCGCGCACCGGGTGCCCGCGATCCCCTGGTCGCTTCCCACGCTGTGCGAGCCTTCGCGACCTCCTCGTGCGAGGACCCGACGAAGTTCCAGAACATGACGATCTCCTCCTCGAAGGGCACACCTCCGAGCAGCAGCGCGCGTCCGCCTTCCGCCGCGCCCACGATGGTCCGTTCGGTCCCTGGGGGCAGGTAGCCGACGGCGCCCACGGGGAGTTCCACGTCATCGACCGTGATACCAGGTGAGCACGCCAGCACACCGTGCTCGAAGGCCGGATCCAGTGCGAGCTCCGCTTCCGAGCAGCCAGGGAACGCGAGCTCGACGCCGACAAGCGGGGAGAAGCTTGGGGCGTCCGAGCGCAGGCCGGCGTACTCGCCCAGGAAGACGGTCGCCTCGACGCGCCCCTCCGCCCCCGTCGACGCCTCGAGTTGCATCGAGGGACAACGATCCAGGCCGGCGAAGGCGGGTGCCATGCCTCGCTGCTCGGCGGGCAGCGCGATCCAGAGCTGCACCCCGTGGAGCACCGGTGCGCGACTCGAACGCGTCGGCGAGACCTCGGAGTGCGCGATCCCCGCGCCCGCCGTCATGACGTTGACGCCACCGGGTGCGACCTCGTGGGTGCTGCCGATCGAGTCACGGTGCAGCACTTCACCGGAGAACAGCCAGCTCACCGTCTGCAGGCCCGTGTGCGGGTGAGGGGCCACATCCATTCCGCCATCCGACGGCAGGTCGACGGGGCCGTAGTGGTCGATGAAGCACCACGCCCCGATGAAATGGCGGTACTTGTTGGGGACCGAGCGCAGGACGGGCAGCGAGCGGGGGCCGCCGAGCGGCACCTCGCGGGGCAGCAGCAGCTCGATGCCCGCGATGACCTGACCGGTCTCGTAGGCGTCCTGCAGCCGCGCCTCGATTGGGTTCGCCTCGGCGTTGCTCATGAGCCGAGCGTAGACGCGGACACGTGAGTTTTCATCGAGCCGTGGCGTGCGCGAGAATGGATCGGTGATTTCGCAGCTGCACGATCCCAGCATCCGCACGTTCACGAGCGACAACGCCGCGGGCGCCCACCCGCAGGTGCTGGATGCGCTTGTCACCGCGAACGGCGGGCACGTCGGCGCGTACGGGGCCGACCCCTACTCGACGGCGTTCCAGAACCTGTGTCGCGAGCTCTTCGGAGAGACAGCCATCGGCCTGCCGGTCTTCAACGGCTCCGGTGCCAACGTCGTCGCGCTGCAGTCGATGGTCCCCCGCTGGGGCGGCGTCGTGTGCCCAGCATCCGCGCACATCAACACCGACGAGAACGCGGCACCCGAGCGGGTCGGCGGCGTCAAGCTGCTGACCGTCGAGACCCCGGACGGGAAGCTCACCCCCGCCGACATCGAGCGAGCGGCGAGCGTCCGGCGCGACGTGCACCGCGCGACCCCGCTCGCCGTGAGCATCAGCCAGGCGACCGAGGTCGGCACCGCATACTCGCCGGACGAGGTCCGCACCCTGGCCGATGCCGCCCACGCGAACAGCATGTGGCTGCACGTCGACGGCGCACGCCTCTCGAACGCCGCCGCACACTTCGACTGCACGCTCGCCGAGGTCTCGAGCGCCGCGGGGGCCGACGTCATCAGCCTTGGCGGGACCAAGAACGGGGCGCTCGCCGCCGAGGCCGTGGTCGTCGTCAACCCGGAGGCCGTGCACGGCGTCGAAGAGGCTCGGAAGATCGACCTGCAGCTGTCATCGAAGATGCGCTTCGTCTCAGCGCAGCTGCTCGCGCTGTTCGGCGGCGAGCTGTGGCGCGAGAACGCCGAGCACGCGAACGCCATGGCCGCTCGCCTCGCCGCCGGCATCGCCGCCATCGACGGCTGCTCGGTGCCGCTCCCCCGCCAGGCAAACGGCGTCTTCGCCATCCTGCCGGGCGAGGTCGCCGAGCGCGTCAGCGAGCGCTACGCGTTCCACACCTGGGACGCCTCCACGGGCCTCGTGCGCTTCCTCTGCTCCTGGGACACCACCGACGGCGACGTGGATGGGCTCATCGCGGCCGTCGCGGGCGCGTAGGACCCGGGCGAGTACCCTCGAGGCCGTGACTGACTCCACCGCCTGGGAACGCCTCTGCACGCTCATCGACGACGACCCTGAGATCTGGCCGAGCGTGCAGGAGGCGCTGCGCGGCGGGGCCGACGATGACCGCGAAGAAGATGACGGCGACGACGATCGGGCAGACACCGACGAGGGCGGTGTCGAGGAGGACGACGGCGCAGACGAGGCCTGGGGCGCCCTCATCGACGCGCTCGATGACTGCGGCGCCCTCGCGTACCTCCACGCCGACGACACCGCCATGGAACTCGCGGACGCCCTCGCCGGCGTCCCGCGGGTCGTTCGCCTGGGTCTCGACACTGATGAGATCGGAGACGTGGACGGGGATGTGCCAACCGCATCCGCCGCCGCCGACGCGCTGCTTGCGCCCGCCGGGCTCGCGCTCGTGTTCCTCGAGGAGGACAGTGACGCCTACCCGCTGGTCGTCGTGCCGCGGGAATCCGTGACCGAGATCGTCGACACGGCGGCCGCGCTTGGGTTCGTGGCGCGCCAGCTCTCCTAGCGGGCGCGAGTCCCCTCTATCTGTCATCGGAGCAGCGCAGCCTTGAATCGTGAGGCGAGAAAGTTACTGACTATTCCTAGTAATTAGATTCTACTACTGCTAGGGTTGACCCATGTACCAGCCGGCAGCGAGCTTCGAGGAGCGGTGGCGTTTCGACGTCAACGACCCAGCCTCCATCGCCGCCGAACGCGCTGCGATCCTGTCCGAGACTGCCCGCATCGAGTCAGCCAGGCGCGCTATCGACGCTGAGGGGATCCTGCTCGAGGCTCGCGCGTACAACTTCGGCTACCTCCTCGACCTTGCCGACGGCCACCCCGAGATGGGCATGCACGTCCGTTCGATCTCGGCGGAGATCTCGTTCGACGTGCAGGCGAAGCACAGCCTTGTGATCCGGCAGCTCGCCGGGTCGTGGAACGCCGTACGGGAGTTCCCCGCCGCAGTGGATGCAGTGGCAGACGGGCGCATCTCCGGCCACCACCTCGACGCCATCGTCTCGTCAGGGCTTCTCATCTCCCACGAGGTGGAAGCCGAGCAGGCTTCGCTCCGCGCCCGCTTCGTCGAGATCGCCCTCGACCAGGTGAGCGAACAGATCCTCACGGAGGCTGCGCTCAGGCGCATAACCGCTCGTATCGCGGAAGAACTCACGCAGGTCCCGCTCGCGGAGCGTCGACGGAAGACGCGCATGAAGGGATTCGTCTCGGTGACCGACGCGGGCGATGGTCACGGGGTGCTGCACGTCGGAGGGTCGCTCCTCCTGCTCACCGCCGTTCGCGACAGAGTCAGCAAGCAGGCGGCGCGTGTCCTGCGGGCACGCGTCAAGACCGAGAAGGCCGCCGCTGCCGCCGGCGAAGCGCCAGAGTCAGAACCCGACGAGAGGACACTCGGAGAAGTCAGCGCCGACCTCGTCTGCGACCAGCTCCTCACGAGCGACCCCACCTCGACAACCGCAGCCAACGGCGTCCAGGCGACGGTGAACCTGGTCATCCCAGCAACGACCCTGCTCGCCGACCAACGCGAACCCGGCCATCCCCCGGCGCTCCTCGACGGCCTCTCACCCGTGCCGATCGACGAAGCCAAGCGCATGGCGGCAACGGCACCGATGTTCATGCGGATTCTGACACACCCGATCTCGGGGACCGTACTGGCAGTCGACGCGTACACGCCGACCGCGGCCATGCGCAGATTCCTGGCGGCCCGCGACGTCCACTGCCGTTTCCCGGGCTGCCGCCTCCCAGCCCGCGCCTGCCAGATCGACCACACTCAGGAATGGCAGCACAGTGGGAAGACCTGCCTCGGGAACCTCGAACACCTCTGCGTCTTCCACCACGTCATGCGCCACGCCACACCGTGGTCAATCGACCAGCTCGAAAACGGAGTCGTCGAGTGGAAGACGCCAGGCGGAACAGTCCTGGCTGACAGGCCCGAGCGGCAGGGCGTTCGGTTCGTGCCGACAGCCGAAATCACCCCGCAGAGCGAAGTCGCATCCACGACCGACCCCTCGACCGCGACCGCCGTGCCACCCGAACTTCACACGGAACGAGACCCAAGCAACGATCCTCCGCCGTTCTGACGCGAGCCGACGCACATGCCGACCTCGTCTACACCTCTTCGATGCCGACGCCGCGAAGGAGGAGCCTCTGCTCGCCCACACCCGACCGCTCAGACACGAAAAGCTGCGAGAACAGCCTCTGCAGGCGCACGGCGATCGTGGCGCTGCCCTCGGTGCGGAGTGAAATGCTCATCTGCTGCCCTCTCGTTCGTCGCCATTCCTCGCCCCCATCACGAAACCTCTTGCGTCAGCGTAGGAACGCACGAACCAGGCCGGAAGCAGTCACCGCAAGACGAGTACACGAGACGACACCGTGCTTCGCCGGACGAAACACGGCGTCACCTGACAGCCAGTCGCGAGCCCAGACGCCGCGATGCGGAGCACCATGTGCGCATGACATCCGCGCTCACCGCCCGCCGCCTCGACATCACCTCCGCCGACGTCGCCGAGGTGCTCGACGCCCTCGACGAGGAATACCGCACCAGGTACGGGGAGTTCTACAAGGACGACATCGGCGCCTACCCCGTCAGCGACTTCCTCGCCCCGGACGGTGCATTCATCGGCATCCTCGACGGCGACCTCCTCGTCGCCGCCGGCGCGATCCGCCGCTACGACGCCACCACCGCCGAAGTGAAGCGCATGTGGACGCGAGGCTCGCACCGCCGCCGCGGGCTCGCCCAGCAGGTGCTCCGCGAACTCGACATCGCCGCAGCCGAGCTCGGCTACACGCGCATCTTCCTCACCACCGGGTCACGGCAGCCCGAGGCGGTCGCCCTCTACCGCGCCTCCGGCTTCGAAGGCGGCGAGCGGCGCATCCCCGCCTTCGACCTGCCCGTCTTCGCGTTCGAGAAGCCCGTCACCAGCGACACCAGGAACGCCCGCACCAGCGCCTGAGGAGTACTCTCGCAAGGTGCCAGCAACTCCCCCGAACCAGCCGCCGCGTCGACCCAAGCGGAGCCGGCTCCGGCGCACGCTCATCTGGAGCTTCTCCATCATCGCCGGCGTCTTCGTCGCCGCAATCGCCGCGTTCCTCATCTGGGCGAACGTCGGCGTCATGGCCGCCGAGCCCGAACCGCTCGCGTCCGTCACCGACGACCCGGCGATCACCGTCGCGGAAGTCGATGGGTCGCTGGTGCTCAGCCCGACCGAAGCCGCGAGCACAACCGGGCTCATCTTCATCCCCGGAGCGAAAGTCGAGCCAGCGGCCTACGCCGCGAAGCTCTCCAGCCTCGTCACCGAGGAGCAGATGACCGTCGTCATCCCGCAGCCCCTCCTCAACCTCGCCTTCTTCGACACCCGCACCGTCGACGACTACTCGACCGCCGCGCCCGACATCTCGACCTGGGCCGTCGGCGGACACTCCCTCGGCGGCGTCCGCGCCTGCCAGCTCGCTGATTCGCCCGACGTGGCCGGCCTCCTCCTCTTCGGCAGCTACTGCGCCAACGACCTCACGGCCGACACCTCGCTCGACGTCCTCAGCATCACCGGGAGCGCCGACGGACTGACCACCCCGCAGAAAGCCTCCGACGCACGCGGACTGCTCCCTCCGGACGCCGAGACCCTCGAGATCGACGGCGCAAACCACGCCATGTTCGGCAACTACGGCCCGCAGTCCGGCGACGGGACGGCGACCATCCCTGACGCGGAGGGGCGCGAGCAGATCGCGACCGCCACGTCAGACTGGGCGGCAGACCTGCAATCAGCGAGCTGACCTCAACCCACGCCTGACCAGCAGCAGCCCCCGCGCGAGCTGATCACCCGGCTTCCGAGTTGCAGTCAGCCCTCCGTGAGCAGTCGCCGCACCGCCAGTCGCACGTCGATCCCGCGGTCGTCCGGCAGGCGCTCGTTGGGGTCGCCCACAGCGGGCCGAGCGAGTTCATGCAGCACCGCGCCGTCGATCAACGCGACCAGGGCAGAGGCACGGGATTCAGGCTCGCTCACGCCGAGGCTCGCCACCGCCCCCGCCGCCCAGCCGCGCAGCCTGTCGCGCCCCACCTGGATGGCTCTGGCGACCGAGGGATTGTGAGTTCCCTCAAGCAGCAGCGCGAAGCGGGCGAGCGTCTGAATCCGCCCCCGCCCCGTCATGGACTCGACGGCCGCATCCATCGCGACGCAGAACCGCTCGACACTCGGCTCGCCCCACTCGTAGGTGAGGAGCCACTCCGCGTAGTCGCTCCTGTCGAGCCGTTCGATGACCCCCTCGATGAGCGACTGACGCGTGCGGAAGTGATTCGAGGTGGAGCCCCTCGGCAGCCGCGCCTCGGCGTCCACCCGCGTGTGCGTGAGGGCTCGCATGCCGCCGGACGCGAGCAGCTCGAGGGCGGCAGACAGCGAGCGATCGCGCGTGGAGGACACCGGACTACTATAGGCGTAGTAACAGCACTACGGACATAGTGATCAGCCGGCCGTGATTGCCTGACCCGATGACGTCAAGCACCACGAGCACCCAGATCCAACTCGCCGCACGACCCGAGGGGTGGCCAACCCAAGAGGATTTCCGCACCGTCGAGATCGAGTACGGCGCCCTTGAGCCCGGCCAGGTGCGCGTCGAGAACCTGTACCTCTCGGTCGACCCCTACATGCGCGGCCGCATGACGGACGCGCCGAGCTACGTGCCCCCATATGCGCTCGACGAGACGCTCACCGGCGGCGCGGTCGGCGTCGTGGTCGCCTCTGCGAGCGACGCCGTACCCGTAGGCGCTCACGTCCTGCATGCCTTCGGCTGGCGTGATGTCGCACAGGAGGATGCTTCGTCGTTCCGGATCATCGAGGAGATCGACGGCGTCCCCCTCTCGCTGTACCTGTCGATGCTCGGCATGACGGGGCTCACCGCCTACGTCGGCCTCACGGCGATCGCAGGACTCCAGGAGGGTGACACCGTCTTCGTCTCTGGAGCTGCCGGGGCTGTCGGCACGGCGGTCGGTCAGATCGCGCGGAAGCTCGGTGCCGCACGCGTCATCGGATCCGCGGGGTCGGCCGAGAAGGTCGAGCTCCTGACCGCGAGGTACGACTTCGACACCGCCTTCGACTACAAGGAGCGGCCCGTGCGGGAGCAGCTCGCCGAGGCTGCACCCGATGGCATCGACGTGTACTTCGACAACGTCGGGGGCGACCACCTCGAGGCGGCCCTCGGTGTCCTCAACCGAGGCGGCCGAGCCGCGCTGTGCGGCGCCATCTCGACCTACAACGACAACGACAAGCCGGCGGGTCCGGACAACATGGCCAACATCATCAAGCGCTCCCTCCGCCTCGAGGGGTTCACAGTCGGCGGATACGGCCACCTCGCCGGCGAATTCCAGCCGCTCATGGCGGAGTGGTTGCGTGCGGGCGAGATCACCTACGACGAGACGGTCGTCGACGGCCTCGGCAACACCGTGCAGGCGTTCCTCGACATGATGCGCGGAGCCAACACGGGCAAGATGGTCGTGAGGCTCGCCCGGTCATGACTGCAGCGTGCGCTCATGCCGGGCATGCGCGATGAGTCCGGGCACGAACAGCACGAGCGCGACCGGCAGCAGCGCGGCGAGCCCGATGACGTGCCACAGCTGGCCTGCAGCGACGACGGCCAGCAGCGCCCCGCCCATCCGCAGCCAGCTCGCCAGCTTCGGAGTTCCCGGCGGGTCCCTGAAGATCGGGAGCCTGCGGCCGGCACCAGCCCTGCCGACGAGAAGGTGCGCCCAGGTCGTGAGCGCGAGGCTGAGCCCGAGCAGCACGGCACCGACGATGAACATCACGCAGCCACTGTAATGGAGATTCACGTTACGGCCCACGACGGCAACCAAGACACGGTCAGGCACGCCCCGAAGAATCGAGGCACGATGGATGCAGACGGCCCGATCGGGGCCCCCGGCGGCAAGGAGCACACCACGTGAGCGAAGCAGCAGGCCCGAGCAGCGCACCCCGAGGATCCGGGGCCACCCGCGGCATCAGCGTCGGCGCGTCCCCCACGACGCCGAGCAGCACCTACCTGGACCTCGTCGCTGCTGAGACCGCCATCGCGGCCGCCGCTGCCCCGCGCATCACCTCGGCCCACGACGGCGCATCCGGTGACGACACCTCCGCGATCCGCTCCGCCTCCGAGTCGCTGCAGCCCGAGCTGGTGGAGCTCTCCCACCGCATCTTCGAGTACGCGGAAGAGGGATTCGAGGAGACGCAGAGCGTCGCCGATATCGCCGAGCTGCTCGCCGAGCACGGCGTCACGGCTCAGGTGGGTGCCTTCGGGCTCGACACGGCACTGGTCGCCGAGCTGGTCGTCGGCGAAGCGGCACAGGATGCGCCGACCGTCGCGATCCTCGCCGAGTACGACGCCCTCCCCGGCGTGGGCCACGGCTGCGGGCACAACATCATCGCCGCCTCCGCCGTGGGCGCGTTCCTCTCTCTTGTCGAGGCGAGCCGAACCCGTGCGCTCCCGGCGGGCCGGATCGTGCTCTACGGGACACCCGCCGAGGAAGGCGGAAACGGCAAGGAGATCATGGCCCGCGCGGGCGCGTTCGACGGCGTCGACGCCGCCATCATGATCCATCCCTTCGGCTACGACGTCACCGACCAGCCCTTCATCGGCCGGCGCATCCTGCGCGTCCGCTACTACGGGGTGCCCGCCCACGCCTCCGCGTCCCCGTTCCAGGGACGCAACGCGCTCGATGCCGCCAACCTGAACTACCAGGCCACCGGCCTCCTGCGGCAGCACCTGTACCCGGGCGACCGCATCCACGGCGTCATCGTCAACGGCGGCCAGCGCCCCAACGTGGTCCCCGAGTTCGCGGAGCTCGAGTACTACGTGCGCTCGAACGCCGCGGAGACGCTGAAGGAGCTGAGCCTGCGCCTCGAGGACATCGCCAACGGCATCGCCCTGGCCACCGGCACGGGAGTCGAGGTCGAGTGGGACCCGCTGCCGTTCACGATGCCGCTGCGCTACAACACGCCGCTCTCCGAGCGGTGGGCCGTGCATCAGGAGGCTCGCGGCCGTCGCGTGCTCACCAAGGCGTCCGTGCCCTCGCACCTCGCCGCATCCACCGACTTCGGCAACGTGAGCGTGCGCGTGCCCGGCATCCACCCGGTCATCGCGATCAGCCCACCGGACGTCAGCCTCCACACGCGCGAGTTCGCCGAGTACGCGACGAGCGACGCCGCGAGCACCGCCATCGCCGACGCAAGCTCCGGCCTCGCGCTCGTCGCCGCCGACTTCCTCGCGGACCCCAACCTCCGTGCCGCGGCCCGCGCCGACTTCGACGCGGCTGGCGGCGCACTCGACGTCGAAGGATTCTTCTCTTGAGCACACCGGTCTCATCCCAGTCCATCTCCTCGCAACCCGTCGCAGCCACACCCGTCGTCTACGCGCTGCACGAGAACCCTGAGTGGTGGCCGCCGTTCCAGGCGGCGTTCGAGGCAGCGGGCGTTCCCGTCGTCGAATGGCGCCTGGTCGAGGGTGTCATCGACATCGACGCGCTCCCGCCGGAGGGCATCTTCTGGTCACGCATCAGCGCCTCCTCGCACACCAGGGATCACGCGCTCTCGAAGGACTACGCGCGCTCCGTCCTCAACTGGGTGGAGGCCGCGGGCCGGCGCACCGTCAACGGCCGCCGCGCCATCGAGCTCGAGGTGAGCAAGGTCGACCAGCTGACGCTCCTGCGCCGGGCCGGCATCGACACCCCGCGAACCCTCGCGGTCGTCGGCAGGCAGGGGCTGCGGGATGCGGCGCGCGACTTCCCGACCCCGTTCATCACGAAGCACAACCAGGGCGGCAAGGGCCTCGGCGTGCGCCGCTTCAACCACTTCGCCGACTTCGAGGCCTACCTCGACTCCCCCGAGTTCGAGGAGCCGCTCGACGGCATCACGCTCCTGCAGGAGTATCTGCGCCCCGCCGGAGGATTCATCACGCGCGTCGAGATCGTCGGCGGCGAGCACATCTACTCGATCGCGGCCGACACCATCCACGGCGGCTTCCAGCTGTGCCCAGCGGATGCGTGCGCGATCGACCCCGACACGGGTCGCCCGGTCGTTCCCCCTGGCGCGGAACTGGCACCCGAACCCGGCACGTCGATCTTCTCCCTGCGCCAGGGCGGCCACGACGACCTCGTCGAACGCCTCGTCGCGTTCACCAAGGACATCGGCTTGGAGATCGCCGGCATCGAGTTCATCGAGACCGAGGACGGCCGACAGGTGGTCTACGACATCAACACGAACACCAACTACAACGCCGATGTGGAGCGCGTCGCCGACGGCTCGGGGCCCGGGGCCATCGCGGCCTACCTGGGGCGCGTCCTGCGGGAGACATACCCGGACGTGTGAGCCCGGCCGCTCACGCTACGGCACGGCACGGCACGCGGAAAGGTGGCCGCCGGAGTTCATCTCCGGCGGCCACCTCTTCGTTGCTGGGCTTCTTCTGGATCAGACCGCGAACGCGCTCGGGGCCCGCGTTCCTCGCTCTGGCACGGGGATTCCGAGGTTGTCGCGCAGGGTCGTTCCCGTGTACTCCTCGCGCAGGGAGCCGCGCTCCTGCAGGATCGGCACGACCTGGTCGACGAACTCATCGATGCCGCCAGGCGTGAGGTGCGAGCCGATGACCAGCCCGTCAGAGCCGTCGTTCTGCACGAAGTCGTCGATCTCCTCAGCCACCTGGGCGGCGGTGCCGACGAAGCGCACACCGCCGAGCTCGTTGCGGGCGAACTCGCGGATGCTCCATCCGTTCTCCTGAGCCTTCTCGCGCCATCTGCGGACCGTGGCGAGGCGGTCGCCGTAGGTGAAGGCGCGGCCCTCGATGATGGGCGCGCTCTCCCCATCCGGATCGAAGTCGGGCAGGGGACCATCGAAGTCGATGTCCGAGAAGTCGCGGTTCCAGACCTGCTCGAGGCGGACCTGGATGGTGCGCGGGCTGAGCTGCTGCTCCGTCACCCAGCGAGCCTTCTCCTGCGCCTCCTGGTGGGTGTCGCCGAGCACGAAGCTCGACTGCGGCAGGATCTTCAGGTCGTCACGGTCGCGGCCGAAGCCCTCGACTCGAGCCTTGATGTCGGCGTAGAAGTCGCGTGCCTCCTCGAGGCGCGAGTATGGGGAGAAGATGACGTCGGCGTTGGCTGCCGCGAAGTCCCTGCCCTGCGGAGAGATGCCAGCCTGCACGATGATCGGCCTCCCTTGCGGGCTGCGGGGCACCGTGAAGCGCCCGCTGATGTCGAACTGGCTCGTCTCCACGCCGAACCGCCCCTCGTCGGCGGAGTCGAGGAACTGCCCGGTCTCCTTATCCGCGACGATCGCATCCGCCGACCAGGAGTCCCACAGCTCCCGGACGGTGCTGACGGTCTGCTCGGCCCGCTCGTAGCGCTCCGCGTGCGGCAGGAAGCCCCCGCGGCGGAAGTTCGCGCCCGTGAACGCGTCGAACGACGTCACGACGTTCCAGCCGGCACGTCCACCGGAGAGGTGGTCGAGGCTCGCGAACTGGCGAGCGAGCTCGTACGGCTCGTTGAAGGTGGCGTTGATGGTCCCGACGAGGCCGATGTGCTCGGTCACGGCCGCGATGGCGGCGAGGACCGGGATGGTGTCCGGCCGCCCCGAGATGTCGTGGTCGAAGATCTCGCCGAGCCGCGAGCGCAGCGCGAGGCCCTCGGCGAGGAAGAAGTAGTCGAACTTCCCGGCCTCGGCCTTCTTCGCCACGCGCTTGAACGTGGAGAACTCGATCTGGCTGCCCGCCTCCGGGTGCTCCCAGAGCGTGTGCTCGTTGACCCCGCCGACGTAGGCCGCGAGGATGATCTGCTTCTTCGTCATGGTGATCTCCTGATCCGGTTCGGGTCTAGATGGCGGCGTAGCGGTTGGGCACGGTGGTCTCGAGGCCGAGGAGGCCGCGCAGGGTGCGTTGCTCGTAGCTCTCCCGGAAGAGGCCCTTGCGCTGCAGGAGCGGGACGACGTCGGCGACGATGCGCGGCAGGTCGTCGGTCACGACGCCAGGGTGCAGGCGGAAGCCGTCGTAGCCGAGGCCGGCGAGCGTCTCGAAGTGCTCGACGAGCTCCTCGGCTGAGCCCGCGAACACCGCCGGTGGCTCTCCGAGCGCGCGCCCCTTCGCGTTGAGGCGGTTGAGGCGGGCGGACCCCGTCTCCTCCGGCCCGTCGAGGAACACGGCGAGGTCGACGAACACCGACAGCTCGCCGTCCCGCTCGACCTTCTTCTCTGCGGCCCGCACCTCGCTCAGGATGCGCACGGCCGAGGCGACGTCGGTCGGCGTCACGAAGAGCAGGTCGGCGCTGGCTGCCGCGAACTCGTACGGCACCTCCGCGTGGCCGAGCGCGGCGACAACCGGCTGCCCCTGCGGGGGCCGGGGCGTGATCGACGGTCCGCGCACGCTGAACCACTTGCCCTCGAACTCGATGCGGTGCACTTTCGCCGCGTCGAGGAACCGGTCGGTGGAGGCGTCGCGGATCTCGGCGTCATCCTCCCAGCTGTCCCAGAGCCTGCGCACGACCTCGACGAAGTCGTTGGCCTCCGCGAAGAGCTCGCCGACGAGCGGCGCATCCCGACGACCGAAGTGCGAGTGCTCCGCACCGGGCGAGACACGGGCCTGCCAGCCCGCGCGGCCCAGGCTCGTGTAGTCGAGGGTTGCGACGGCCTTCGAGACGTGGAAGGGCTCGGTGTGCGTCGTCGTGACAGTCGGGATGAGGCCGATGTGCTCCGTGACGGGCGAGACGCGGGAGGCGATGAGGAGCGCGTCCAGGCGACCCCTGACCTCGTCGGTCCGGTTGTCCTGGCGGAGGAACTCGCCGCTCTGGAGCGCGAGCGAGTCCTCGATGGTGACGAAATCGAGGAGGCCCTGCTCGGCGAGCTGCACGAGCCCCACCCAGTATTCGGGCGTGAAGAGCTCGTCTGGGCGAGCGCTCGGCTCCCGCCAGGCCGCCGGGTGGATGCCGGCGCCATCGAGTGCGACGCCGAGGTGGATTCGGTTGGGGTTCGTCATGGTGCGACGCTAGGCCGCGCCCCGAGTTCGGTCCACGGCGCCCGTCGCGGCCCGTTACGCGTCGAAACGCGGGGACATGTTCGTTGAGGGTCCTCGCACCCTTGTCGCGCATGCTGGGACGCATGGCTATCAAGGGCGTACTCGCGCAGATCACCGTGTCGGACCTGGCTCAGGCTACGGAATATTACGGCAGGCTCTTCGGACGGGGTCCTGACGAGAATCCGATGCCGGGCCTCCTGGAGTGGCACTTCACAAGCGAGGCCGGCCTCCAGCTGTGGGCCGACTCGAGTCGCTCTGGAAAATCCACCGTGGTCTTCAACGATGACGACCTCGAGAGTGTCGCCAGGCGGCTCGACGCGGCGAAGATCGAGCACGGCGGGATCGAAGACGCGATTCACTTCCAGATCCTCCAGGTGCTCGACCCGGAGGGCAATCACGTCGTCTTCACGGGCGCCTCGAGCTAGCCGCGCGCACCGTCGGGGCTACAGTGTGGCCGTGCACGGGAGCCCGATGAGTCGGGCTGAGAGGGAGTACTCGAACTCCGACCGTTGAACCTGATCTGGGTAATGCCAGCGAAGGGAGTCGACTCACCCGTGCCGTCACGCTCCGACGGAAGGCACGCACATGGAATCCATCACTCGAGACCCACTCGCATTCGGGGTGGGGGCGAGGGTCACCCTCTCGGTCATGTCCGACCGCTACGTCGAGGTGATCCTCGCTGCGGTGCACGCCGCCGATTCCACGGGGCTGATCCTCGAGACGGGTGACGTCAGCACGTACGCGGGCGGCGACGAGCAGGCGCTGTTGCGCTGGCTCACCGACCTCACGCAGCACGTGGCGGCGACCGGACTGCACGCCTCCGTCCAGGTGCTGCTCTCTCGCGGCTGCCCGGGTGAGGCGATCTGCGAGCTGCCGGGCGGGGCGGGCCCTCGGCGGGTGGATGCGCCCCGCGGTCGCCACACTGGGAGCTTCGCGAGCGCAGAATGGGCGCTCTACCCGCTCGAGGACGTCGGATCGGACGAGCGGACGCCCGACCACATGCGGGAGATCTACGCCGCCATCGAGACGGCGAAGGCGAGCGGCACCTTCGTGGCGTCCGAGCATTTCGTCACGAAGCTCAGCGGGGACCTCGGCCGGGTCCTGGAGACCGTCGTCGCGGCCTGGGCTGGGGTCGGCGCGCACGTGCAGCACGTCACGAGTCACCTCACGGTCTCGCTCAACAGCCCAAGCCACGCGGCGGGCGCGGAGACGGGAGCGCACGCATGAGCCTCAAGCTGCGCGACATCGTGCTCATGGTCGTGCTCGGCACGGTCTTCGGCTTCCTCTACTGGGCGCTGGTGCAGGCCTGGACGGCGCTCTCGATCGCGATGGGGCCTGCGGGCGACCTCGCCCAGCACTTCCTCTTCGGCGGCTGGCTGCTGGTCGCGCCCATCGCGATCGCCATCATCCGGCGGCCGTTCGTCGGCGTGATCGCTGAAGTGCTCGCCTCGGTCATCGAGGTCGTGTTCCTCGGCTCGGCGGTCGGCCCGCTGCTGTTCGTCGCGGCCGCGCTGCAGGGCATCGGCAGCGAGCTGCCGTTCGCGATCGGCCGGTACAAGAAGTACGGCTGGCTGCGGTACGCCATCTCCGGGGCGCTCGGTGCTGGCCTCGTGTTCTTCTACTCGGCGTTCCGCTCAGGCTGGTACGGGCAGGAGATCCTCTTCCTGCGCTTCGGCATCCAGCTCGCGTCCGGCATCATCCTCGGCGGGCTCCTCGCGAAGCTCCTCGTCGACTCGCTCGTGCGCACGGGCGTGCTCGACAACTTCGCGATCGTGCAGGACACGAAGCCCGTGGCCGTGCGCCGTGCGGCCTGACGCCTCGCCCACGGAGAGCTCCGGACTCGATATCGAGGCACACGACTTCGAGGTGATCCACTCCTCGGGCGACGGGCTCGGGCCGGTGGACCTGCGGGTCGCGCCGGGTGAGCACGTGCTGGTCATCGGGCCGTCCGGTTCCGGGAAGTCGACGCTGCTGCAGGCGCTGAGCGGGGTCATCCCCCACGCCGTGCCAGCCCAGGTGAGCGGGACCATGCGCGTCTGCGGCCTGGACACGCAGGAGCACGACGTGCCGAGGATCTCGCGGAACCTGTCCGTCGTGGCGCAGAACCCGGCCTCGTCGGTGTGCCTCCCCGACGTGGCTGACGAGGTCGCCTTCCCGCTCGAGAACCATGCGTGGCCGCGGCCGTCGATCGGGCCTGCCGTGAAGGCGGCGCTCGAGCTCGTCGGAGCCACCTCGCTGGCCGGCCGGCGGTCGGCGACGCTCTCCGGCGGGGAGACGCAGCGGGTGGCGCTCGCCGCGGCCGTCGTCACCCGGCCCAGGGTGCTCGTGCTCGACGAACCCACGTCCATGCTCGACCCGGAGGGCATCGCATCCGTCCGCCGAGCCATCGACGCCGCGTCCGCGCAGGCATCGACGGTCGTGCTCGTCGAGCACCGCCTCGACGAGTTCGCGGGGGCTCGCGGCATCGCGGGTCTGCCCGCTCGCACGGTGGTCGTCGGCCGCGGCGGGGTCATCGCCCACGACGGAGCCACTGCCCAGGTGCTGCTCGACAACGCGGCCGAACTCCAGGAGTCCGGATGCTGGCTGCCGCTCGAAGCTGAGCTCACCGCCACGACAGGGCTGAGCGGCGGTCTCCGGAACAGGGCCGTGGCCGGAGCGGTAGCCACGCTCGGGGAAGGCGCACCACCCCCGACCACCACGCCCCCAGGATCGAGCGCGGCCTGCGGTCCTTCCCTGCGCGTGGAGTCGCTCGACGTCGTCGCAGGAGGGGCGCCGAGGCGGAGGCGCACTGCTGCCGCGGCCGCAGCTGGGAGCGGCGCCGTGCTCCGCGACGTGAGCTTCGAACTCCGCGCGGGCGAGGTCGTGGCGCTCCTCGGGCGCAACGGATGCGGCAAATCGAGCCTGCTGCGCACCCTCGCCGGCCTGGCACGACCGGCTGGCGGGACCATCCACGGCCCGCGCCCCGGCCTCATCTTCCAGAACCCCGAGCACCAGTTCGCGCAGACCACGCTCCGGCGGGAGATGGAGCACGGGCTCGGGCCCGGCGACACCGAACGCGTCAGCGAGCTCGTCGAGCGCTTCGACCTCGCTCACTACCTCGACCACAACCCCTACCGGCTCTCCGGCGGGCAGCAGCGGCGGCTCAGCATCGCGGCCATGCTCGCGCACGACCGGCCGTTCCTCCTCGCCGACGAACCGGGGTTCGGCCTCGACCGGCGCTCGAGCATCGCGGCCATGCGCGAGCTCGAGCGCACGGCGGCGTCCGGATGCGGCGTGCTCTTCTCGAGCCACGAGCTTCGGGCCGTGTGCGCGCATGCCCACCGCGTGCTCGTGCTCGGCGACGGCGGACTCCTCGCCGACACGACGCCGTTCGAGCTGCTGCGCGACCCCGCGCTCCTGGAAGCTGCGGGCCTCGAGCGCACACCGCTGCTCGCCTGGCTCGTCCAGCAGGATCTCCCGGAAGCGCACGCGCGGCGGATCCTCCGCAGGCTCGACGAAGCCGCCGTGCAGGTGGCCGCGTGAGCGGGACGACTCGGCCAGCGGGCCGGTACCTGGAGCGCCGCAACCCGACCGTGAAGCTCGCGGTGCTGTTCGCCTGCTCCCTCGCGACGCTGTTCGTCCTCAACCCGGTGACGCTCGGCGTGCTGACGATGCTCGCCGTCGTCGCCGTGCTCACGACGACGCGGCTCGGGCCGCTGCAGCTGCTCGCCGCATCCGTGCCCTTCGTGGCGTTCGGCGTCGGTCTCGTCACCGTCAACGCCCTCAGCCGTCCAGGGACGGAGCTCCTCCCCGATCTACCCGTTCGGCTCACCAGCGAAGGCCTCGCCATCGGCGTCGCGCTCGCCCTCCGCACCACCGTGATCGGCATGCTCTCGATCGCGTTCATCGCGAGCACCCCGCCTCGCGAGCTCATGACGAGCCTCACCCAGCACGCGATGCTCAGCCCGCGATTCGCGTACGCCCTGCTCGCCGGGTTCCGACTCCTGCAGCTGCTGCCGAGCGAATGGCTGAGCATCCGCGCCGCGCAGGCCGTGCGGGCACCCCTCGGACGGGACGGCATGCCCCGAACAGGCCCCACGGGATTCGGCTCGGCGGCCTTCGCGCTGCTGGTCGTCTCGATCCGGTCAGGCGAGCGGATCGCACAGGCACTCGAGTCGAGAGGACTCGGCGCGGGCCCTCGCACGGTGTGGCGCCCTGTCGCGTTGGATGCGCGAGACGCCGCCCTCGCCGGCATCGTCCTCACGGCGTTCACGCTCACGGCGGCGGCCGGCGCGGCCGCGGGAACGGGACTGTCGCTTGTCTGAGCGGACGCGTCGCCAGCTCACGCTCGTCGGCATGGTGAATCCGCCCACGCACCGCTACGCCGCTGCCTGGCGGCACCCCGATTCCGGCCGCGACTGGCTGCGCGCGCGCTCGTACGTGGACATCGCACGCCTGCTCGAGCGAGGCGGCTTCGACCTGATGTTCCTCCCGGACGCGCTCGCCGTGCCAGAGGACGCGCTCGGCGACGTGGCGACGACACTCGCAAGCGGCGGCAAGGGGGCGGTGACCCTCGATCCCCTCACGGTGCTGAGCGTGGTCGCCGGTGCCACTTCTCGAATCGGGTTGGGCGCGACTGTCTCGACGTCGTTCCTGCCGCCGTACGTCATCGCGCGAACGCTCGCGAGCCTCGACCATCTCTCGGAAGGGCGAGTGGCCTGGAACATCGTGACCTCCACGACCGACGCCGAGGCACGCAACATGGGCCTCGAGCGCATCCCGCCGAAGGCGCAGCGCTACGACCGAGCCGACCGGGTCGTCAGCCAGGTGCTCGAGCTCATGAGGACCTGGGCACCTGGCGCGCTGGTGCGGGACGAGCGGACGGGCCTGTTCGCGGACCCCTGCCGCGTCGCGCGCACCCCAGCCCCACGCGAGCGCGCCGCACCTCCCGGCCCGCTGAGCCTGCCGAGGAGCCCGCAGGGGCATCCGGTGCTCATGCAGGCCGGGGCCTCCCCTCGTGGGATGGAGTTCGCGGCGAAGTGGGCCGAGCTGGTCTTCGTGGCGGCCGACGGAATCGAGGGCACTCGCGCGATCAGGGCGGAGCTGCGAGAGCGCGCACGCTCGGCCGGGCGCGACCCTGACGAGCTGCGAGTATGCGCGGCCATCCAACCCGTCGCCGGATCGACGATGATCGATGCAACGAGGACTCGGGATGCGCTGCTCTCGTTGATCGATGAACCATCGGCGCTGCGCTCACTCGCCCGACTCTTGCACGCGGACGCCGGGACGCTGCGACTGGACGAGCCCGCAGCCGACTTCCTCGCCGGGCACCGCGGCGCGACCGGCAGCGACGGCTTCGAGGACATGCTCGCCGCTGTGTGCCGACGCGAGGGGCTCAGCGTCCGAGACCTGGCGCTGCGGCAGTCGCTCGATCAGCTGACGCCGTCACCGACGGGCAGCGGCGAGGCCGTCGCCGAGGAGCTGTGCGAGTGGCAGGATGCCGGAGCCGCCGACGGTTTCGTCGTGGCCCCGGCCATCCTGCCCGGCTCGTTCGAGGACTTCGTCGAGCACGTCGTCCCGGAGCTGCGCAGACGCGGGCGCCTCGCAGCCTCGGAAGCACCCGACGCGCCCTCGGCCGGCGCGAGGCCGACGACGCTCCGCTCGCGTCTCGCCGCTCAGCGGTGAGGCCGCACGGCGCAGAGCTCAGCGCTGCGAGCCCCAGCTCGCCGACTGTCCTGCTACCGCGCGCTGCTGCGGCACGCCCCAGGGGTTGGCGTCCTGTAGCGGCTCGGGCAGGGCCTCCTGAGGCGCGCCCTGGTAGGCGACGCCTCGCAGGAAGCGGGAGATGGAGGCGGTGCCGACCGAGGTCGACGTGTCGTTCGAGGTCGCCGGGTACGGGCCGCCGTGCTGCATGGCCGGTGTCACGGCGACCCCGGTGGGCCACCCGCCGAAGAGGACGCGTCCCGTCTTCCTCGCCAGCCCTGCGACGAGCGATGACAGCGCTGGCGACTGCTCCCCCGCGGCGGCGTGCACGGTGCCAGTGAGGTTGCCGACGTACAGCTCGTCGAGGCTGGGCGCGAGCGAGGCTTCGTCGTCGTACTCGACGATGACGGAGAACGGACCGAAGACCTCGTCGAGCAGTGTCTCGTCGCCCGCCGAGAGCTTGCTCGCGGGCACGGCCACGATCGTCGGCGTCGCCCACACGTTGCCATCGTCGTCGCTGCGCACGGTGCCCTCGGCGACGACGCGCACGCCGTCGGCCGCGAGCACGTCGGCGCGGCGTTGGACGTAGGCCCGGCCGATGCTCGGGTTCAGGAGGCGGTGCTCGGGGGCCTGCTCGGCCGCCTGCGAGACGCGCAGCTCGAGCTCGTCGGCGGCATCCGTCGTGGGCACCCAGAGGAAGCCGGGCTTCGTGCACAGCTGACCGGCGGAGCCGGCGACGGAAGCGGCGTAGCCTGCCGCGATCTCCTCGCCGCGTTCGGCGAGCGCTGCAGCGGTCACGAAGACCGGGTTGACGCTTCCGAGCTCCCCGTAGAACTGGATGGGCCGGGGGCGGGCAGCGGCCTTGTCGGCGAGCAGGCGGCCCACGCGGATCGACCCCGTGAAGGTGCCGACGTCGACGCGGTCGTCCTCGAGCACGGTGACGCCGGCCTGCTGCCCGAGGACAAGCGCGAAGACCCCGTCGGGAGCTCCGGCCGCGCGGAGCGCGTCTTCGACGACGCGCGCCGTCGCGACCGAGAGCTCCGGGTGACCGGAGTGGCCCTTGACGATGAGCGCGCAGCCCGCCGCGAGCGCCGCGGCCGAGTCACCGCCCGCCACCGAGAAGGCGAACGGGAAGTTGGAGGCGGAGAAGTTGACGGCGACGCCGACGGGCACGAGCATCCGGCGCACGTCGGGCCGCGGGCCGAGCACGAAGTCGGGGTCGGCCTCGTCGAGGCGCACGTCGAGGTAGGCGCCGTCTCGGATGACGTCCGCGAAGAGGCGGATCTGCACGGTCGTGCGCTTCAACTCGCCCGTGAGCCTCGCCTGCGCGAGGCCCGTCTCCCGCATGCCGATGGGGATGAGTTCCCCGGCCGCCTGATCGAGGGCGTCCGCGACCGCGATGAGCGCCGACGCACGTTCGGCCGGGGGCGTCGCCGCCCAGACCGGGGCGGCGAGCGCGGCCGCCGCGAGGATCTGCTCGAGCTCGGCGTCGCTGGTGTGCGGGGTGGGTGTGCTCATCGATGAGTCCAATCTAGAATTCGAAACCTGCGGGGAACGGGTCTGTCGGGTCGAGCAGGTACTGGCCCATGCCGGTGATCCACGCGCGACCCGTGATGGTGGGGATCACGGCTGCGCGGTCGCCGACCTGCACCTCGTCGATGAGCCGGCCCGTGAAGCTCGTGCCGATGAACGACTCGTTGACGAAATCGGTGTGCAGGGGCAGCTCGCCCCTGGCGTGCAGCTCCGCCATGCGTGCGGACGTGCCGGTGCCGCACGGCGAACGGTCGAACCAGCCGGGGTAGATCGCCATGGCGTGCCGCGAGTGGACCGCGTCGGAGCCCGGCGCGATGAACTCGACGTGGTGGACGTGGTCGACGCCCTCGATCGTCGGATGCCGGGGCGCGTCGTGCGTGTTGATCGCGTCCATGATGGCGAGGCCGGCGCGCAGGATGTCGTCCTTGCGGCTTCGGTCGAACGGCAGGTCGAGGTCGTCGAGGTCGACCATGGCGTAGTAGTTCCCGCCGAACGCCAGCGAGTATCGGAGCGCGTCGATGCCGAGTTCCGGCACCGGGACGACGGCGTCGAGGCGTTCGCAGAAGCTGGGCACGTTCTCGATGGTAACGCTAACAGCGCGTCCTTCGCACACTTCCACGCGAGCGATCACGAGGCCGGCCGGCGTATCCAGCCGGATCACCGTCTCCGGCTCCTGCACCTCGACCATCCCCGTCTCGACCAGCACCGTCGCCGTCCCGATCGTGCCGTGCCCGCACATCGGGAGCAGACCGGAGACCTCGATGTAGAGGACCCCGAAGTCGGCGTCGGGTCGCGTCGGCGGCTGCAGGATGCTCCCGCTCATGGCGGAGTGCCCACGCGGCTCGCGCATGAGGAACGTGCGCAGGTCGTCGCGGTGCTCCTGCACGTAGAGGCGCTTCTCGTTCATGGTCGCGCCGGGGATCACCCCGACACCGCCCGTGACGACCCTGGTCGGCATCCCCTCGGTGTGGGAGTCGACGGCGGAGATGACTCGTGATGCTCGCATGTCAGTTGACCTCAGGCTGTGGAGTGGAAGGTGCGACCCTACTGGAGGGCGGCGAGGGCGTCGAGGGCGCGCTGCGTGTCGGCGCGCACCTGCGCCTCCATGGCCTGCGTGAGCGCCGCGCGCGGCGGACGGCAGGGCCCGCCGTTGCGGCCGACCATGTCCATCCCGAGCTTGATGGCCTGCACGAACTCCGGGCGCGAGTCCCAGCGGAAGGCGGCGATGAGGCTCTTGTAGATCTCGCGCGCCTCGACGTAGCGGCCAGCGGCCATGTTGTCGTAGATCGCGACGGCCTCCGCGGGGAACACGTTGGGGTAGCCCGCGAACCAGCCCGTCGCGCCGTCGATCATGAGCTCGAAGAGCACGTCGTCGCTGCCCGCGATGATGTCGATGCTCGACCCGGCCGCCTCGCAGGCCTCCTGGATCTCGAACGCGCGCCGCACGTCCCCGGAGAACTCCTTGACGGCGACGATGCCGTCGATCTTCGCGATCTCGGCGACGAGGTTCGGCGTGATGTCGACCTTCGTGTCCAGCGGGTTGTTGTAGATCATGACGGGCAGGCCGACCTCCGCAACCTTCGCGAAGTGCTCGACGACGTCGGCGTCCGCCGAGCGGTACATGGTCGGCGGGAGGCAGAGCACGCCGTGGGCGCCGTCCTCCTTTGCGAGCTGCGTCCAGTGCTGGGCCTGGTGCCAGCCGGGTCCGTGCACGCCCGCGACGACGATGCCGCGGTCGCCGACGGTCTCGACGGCCACCTGCACGACCTTGCGTCGCTCCTCGTCGGTGAGGGACGAGTACTCGCCGAGCGAGCCGTTCGGGCCGACACCCCGGCAGCCGTTCTCGATGAGCCAGTTGCAGTGCTCGGCGTACGCGTCGTAGTCGACGGCGAGACCGGCGGGTGCCGAGGCGTCCTCCTTGTAGGGGAGGGCCGTCGCGACGACGACGCCGCCGAGGTCGAGGTGGGTGGAAGCTGCTTCGGTCATGGGTCTTGCCTTCCTGTCGGGGGGTGCTGCTCTTCTGAGATGCCTGCCAGCTCTGCGAGCCGGATGGGGGTCTGGATGGGGCGGCGGTCGACGATGCCCTCGTCGAGTTCACCGGTTGAGCCTGTCGCGGCCTGCAGCAGCTCTTCGGCGCTGCGGCCGCAGATGCGTGCCTGGCAGATGCCCAGGCCGGCGCGGGTGGCGAGCTTCTGGGAGCGCAGGCTGCGTGAGCCGGTGGCGGCCGCCTTCCGGCGGAGCTGGCCCGCGGTGACCTCCTCGCATCGGCACACGATCGTGTCGTCGCGAAGCCAGTCCTGCCAGCCCGGGCGCACTCCATGGGCGGCATCGATGCGCGCGGCGAACGCGCCGAAGACCGCGCGCTTGCGCTGAGCGTCGCTGACCTGCGCGTCCCTGGACGAACCGCCGGCGGCGCAGTGCCCCGCGACTCGCCCCTCCGCGAGCGAGAGGTCGACGCCGCCGATGCCGGTCACCTCCCCCGCCGCGTAGACGCCTCCCGCGCTCGTCGCGCACGACTCGTCGATGACCACGAATCTGTCGTCACCCAGCGCGCAGCCGGCTGCGATCGCGACCTCGAGGCGGGGCGTGAACCCGTGGGTGACGCACACGGCGTCGCAGGCCACCTGCCGCTCACTACCCGGGATCGGCCGCCACTGGGCGTCGACGCTGGCGATCGTCACGCGCTCGACTCGGCCGTCGCCGTGAGCCTCCACGACGGCCTCGCCGACGCGGTACGGGATGCGGTGACGCAGCTGACCTGCAACGTAGCCGAAGAGCTCGCTCACCTTGCCCGGCGCACCGGCCAGCTGCCACGGCCTGGGCAGCCAGCCGGAGGCGAGGCGCGGGATGCGGTTGGCTTCGACGACCTCGATGACGCGCGAACCCACCTGCGCGAGGGACGCGGCGACGGGCAGCAGGAACGGGCCGGCACCCGCGACGACGACGTTGCCGCCGACCGCGATGCGCTCGCTCTTCGCGAAGGCCTGGGCAGCCCCGCCCGTGGAGACCCCGGGCAGGTCCCAGCCCGGGAACGGGAGGGTGCGGTCGTGGGCACCGGTCGCGATGACGATGGCGTCCGGCCCGAGCGTCGACGGAACGCGTGTCGCGGCATCCGCAGGACCGGTCAGCACCTGGAGCGTCGGGATGCCGAGGCCGGGGCCGTGACCCCCCGCAGCATCCACGGCCCACACGCTGGTCTCGGCCAGCACGGTGATGTCGGGGGTCGAGCGAACTCGACGCTCAAGGTCCTGGTATGTCGACCAGCCGTGGTGCAGAGCGGCCTGCCCGTGACCGTCGCGGTCGCTCGGCAGGTGTCGCCAGTACTGGCCGCCGAGCTCGCGACCCGACTCGATGAGCGTCACGCGGGCGCCGTGCTCGGCTGCGGCCACTGCGGCCGCGAGACCAGCTGGTCCCCCGCCGACGACGGCGACGTGGCGCCGTCCAGGCTGCGTCGAGGTCATTGCGAGCTCACCTCGTCCCCATCGCACGCTCGACGCTGGCAAGCGCGCACGTCCGGAACCCCGTCGACGGTGACGAGGCAGTCGAAGCACACCCCGATGCCGCAGAACAGGCCGCGGGGCTTCCCTGCGACGGCCGTCTCGCGCCAGGCCACGCGGCCGGAGCCGAGGAGGACGCCCGCGATGCTCTGCCCTTCGACGCCCTCGACGGGCTCGCCGTCGACCGTGATGCGGACGGGCTTCTCGACCCCGTCGCCCCGGACTGCACGTTCGCTCATGCGACGGCCTCCAACTCTGCAGCGAGGGTCGGTCGAGACGGAGCGAACTGGGCGGCGTCGATCTGCGTCGGCGCCCCGTCCATGAGGTCGCCGATGAGCGTGGCCGTCGGCAGCGAGAGGCCGATGCCGGCCCCCTCATGGCCCGTCGCGTGCCACAGACCCTGAAGTCGTGGGTCGGCACCGATGAGGGGCAGGTGGTCGGGCATGTACGGGCGGAACCCCGAGTAGCTGCGGATGATCGCCGTCTCGGTGAGGAACGGGAAGATCGAGATGGCTTTCCTCGCGAGCTCGCTCAGCACGTTGGCGCGGAACGCGTCGTCGAAACCGACCTGCTCGCGGCTCGAGCCGATGAGCACCGTGCCCCCCGGTGTCGACTCCACGACGCTCGAGGTCATGAGGGCGACGTCGCCGGAACCGACGGCACCGACGTAGTCGGCGTCGTAGACCTTGTGGAACACCCGCTGCGGCATCTTCGCTGTGACGAGCACAACGCCCCGTCGCGGCCGGACGGGCAGCGGTGCGCCGAGGAGCGCCGAGACCTCACCCGACCAGGGTCCGGCGGCGACGACGACGTCACGACCGCGCACGTCTCCCGCAGTCGTGCGAACGCCGACGAGCCTGCCGCCGTCGCGGAGGGCGCCGGTCACCTCGTGGTGCTCCAGGATGCTCGCCCCGCGCAGGTGCGCGAGGGCGACGAGCGCCTCGGTCGCGATGGTCGGCTGCACCTGGCTGTCGCCCGGGTACCAGACGGCTGCGGTCATGCGATCGGTGAGCCACGGCTCGAGCCTGCGCGCCTCCGGGATCGTGACCGGCTCGGCCGCCACGTCGGCGGTGCGTTGCGTGGCCGCGAAGTCGAGGAGCGCGGACGCTCCCCCATCGGTCGTCGCGACGACGAGGCCGCCCTTGGCCTCGAACTCGATGCCTGGGAAGTCGTCGCCCAGCTCGTCGCGGAAGCTGCCGGAGAGCGTGGACCAGGCGGCATTCGCGAGCTTCGAGAGCTCGAGCTCAGCGCCGGGCCCCTTGTCGGAGACGAGGAGGTTGCCCTCGCAGTGCGCGCTGGTGCCGCTCGCGACGCGACCGCGCTCGACGAGCGCCACGCGCCGGCCTCGGCCGGCGAGCTCAGCCGCGCAGGCAGCGCCCACGATGCCACCGCCGATCACGACGACGTCGTAGCTGCTCATCCCGCACCTCCTTGCCAGTAATATGTCACACACCAGTCGGTCGTGCAAGCCTGGCCCGCCCCGCATCCGGGACGGGCCAGGTCGTGGTCAGCCCAGGTAGGCCTCGATGACCGCCTTGTCCTTCGCCAGATCGGACGCGAGCCCGGAGAGCGTCACATGCCCGTGCTCGATCACGTACGCGCGGTGCGCGACCTTGAGCGCCGCCCGCGCATTCTGCTCGACGAGCAGCACCGTCGCGCCACGCTCGTTGATGCGCCCGATGAGCTCCATCACCTGCTTCACGACAAGCGGCGCCAGTCCCATCGACGGCTCGTCGAGCAGCAGCAGCTTCGGGCCGCCGACGTACGCTCGCGCGATCGCGACCATCTGCTGCTCGCCACCCGACAGGGTGCCGCCCTGCTGCGTGCGCCGCTCGAGCAGCCGCGGCATGAGCTCGTAGCACTCCTCGACACGATCGGCCACGACCTTCGGGTCCTTGACCTGGTAGCCGCCGAGCAGGAGGTTCTCGTGCACCGACATGGTCGAGAAGATCCGACGCCCCTCAGGCACGTGGATGAGCCCGTCGCGCACGAGATCCCACGGCTTGGCGCTCGAGATGTCCTTGCCGCGCCAGGTGATCGTGCCGCTCTTGGCCCTGGCGAGCCCGGAGAGCATCGTGAGCGTGCTGGTCTTGCCCGCGCCGTTGTTGCCGAGCAGCGAGACGACCTCGCCCTCGTTCACCTCGATCGACAGCCCCCGCAGCGCCTGCACGCGCCCGTAGAAGAGGTCGACGTCCTTCACCTCGAGTTCAGCGCTCATGACCGTTCCTCCCCCGCGGAGCCCTGCTCCGCGATGTCCTCTTCGTCGATCCGGTCGCGGAGCGTGCGTGGCCGTTCAGGAGCGTCGACCTGCTCCCCGCCGGCCTCCTCCGCGACCTCGTCCTCCGGGTCCTCGACCCCCAGGTACGCCTCGATGACCCTCGGGTCGTTCTTGACGTCCTCCGGCAGGCCGTCGGCGATCTCCCGGCCGAAGTTGAGCACGATCACGCGCTCGGAGATCTCCATCACGAGGCCCATGTCGTGCTCGATGAGCACGATGCCGACCCCGAGGTGCCTGATCTTGCGGATGAGCGAGATCAGCTCCTGCTTCTCGTTGTGATTAAGACCGGCCGCGGGCTCGTCGAGCAGCAGCAGCTTGGGCTGCGTGGCCAGCGCGCGGGCGATCTCCACACGCCGCTGCTCGCCATAGGGCAGCTGCGACGCGAGCAGGTCGTCGTCGAGCGAGTAGCCGACGAAGTCGAGCCAGCCACGTGCATCCTCGAGCGCCTGCGCCTCGATCTTCTTGTAGCCGATCGTGTGCAGCATCGTCTGGAACACGTTCTGCCGGATGCGCGCGTGCATCGCCGTCTTCACGTTGTCGATGACCGACATGTCGCGGAACATGCGCACGTTCTGGAACGTGCGGCTCAGCCCGAGGCGCGTGATCGTCGACGGCTGCTTGCGCATGATGTCGACGCCGTCGAACGTGATCGTGCCCGACGTCGGCCGGTAGAACCCCGTGATGCAGTTGAACGCGCTTGTCTTGCCAGCGCCGTTCGGGCCGATCACCGAGATGATCTCGCCCGCGTACGCGTCGAACGACGTGCCGTCGACGGCCTTCACACCACCGAACTGCAGGCGCAGGTCACGGACGGACAGCAGCGGCTCCCCGGAGTGCGCCCGCCTGAACTCCTCGGCGACCGCGGTCACCGACTCCGTCTTCGGCACATCGATGGGCGCGGTCCCGTAGACCTCACCCGTGCCTGAACCCTGGCTCATGCCTGCTCCTTCGAGAGGTCGATGTTGGCGTCCGGCGCCTCATGGGCCGAGAACCCGTCCTTGGGAGACGGCGGCTCGCCCTTGGCGCGCGACTTGAGGAACGGCAGGATGGCCGTCGCCGGCCAGATGCCCTGCGGCCGGAAGATCATCATGACCACCAGCAGCACGCCGAAGACGAGGAAGCGCCAGTCGGAGAAGTCGCGGAGGATCTCGGGCAGCAGCGAGACGAGCAGGGCACCGACGATGACGCCCGGGATCGAGCCCATGCCGCCGAGCACAACCGCCATGAGCAGCAGCGCCGAGTTGAGGAACACGAACGAGGTCGGGCTGATGGCCGTCTGGTGGGCCGCCATGAGCACGCCGGCGAGGCCACCGAACACCGCGCCGAGCACGTACGCGCCGAGCTTCGTCGTGTACGTGTTGACGCCCATCGCCTCGGCTGCGTCCTCGTCGTCCTTGATCGCGCGCCAGGCGCGCCCCATCTTGCCCTTGCCGAGCCGGGAGGCTGCGATGATCGCGGCACCTCCCGCGATGATGACGCAGAGGAAGTACAGGAGGATCTTGCCGTTGAACTCGATACCGCCGACCGTGAGGCCGTCGGCGAACGACCAGCCGAAGAACTCGAACGTGTCGATGCCGGAGATGCCGGATGGGCCGCCCGTGACCTCGAGGTTGTTGGCCGTGAGCCGGATGATCTCGCCGAAGCCGAGCGTGACGATCGCGAGGTAGTCGCTGCGCAGGCGCAGCGTCGGCCCGCCGATGATGAGCCCGGCGAGGATGCACGCCACGATGACGAACGGGATCGTCGCGATGAGCGGCATGTCCAGCAGCGTGTTGAGCACGCCGGCCGTGTACGCGCCCACCGCGAAGAAGGCGTAGTAGCCGAGGTCGAGGAGGCCCGCGTAGCCGACGACGATGTTGAGGCCCATCGCGAGCATGATGTAGATCATCGCCGAGGTGCCGATGGAGATGACGTACGGCGTCGCGTTGATGAACGGCAGCAGGAACGCGAAGAGGAACAGCACGAGCCCCACGAGGTTCATGAAGGTCTTCGGGTTCCGGATGCCGGTGCGCGGTGTCGGCCGCTCGACGGTGGGCGCAGGCGCCTGGAGTCTGATGTCGGTCATGGGGTCACATCCGTTCCACGACGCGGGCACCGAGGATGCCGGTCGGTCTGAAGGACAGGAAGAGGATCAGGCACGCGAACGAGAACACGTCTCGCCACTCGCCGCCGAGCCAGTGGGTGCCGAACGCCTCGAGCAGGCCGAGCACGAGACCCCCGAGCATGGCGCCGTAGAGGTTCCCGATGCCGCCGATGACGGCTGCCGTGAACGCCTTCAACCCGATGACGAAGCCCGCGAGGAAGTCGATCGTGCCGTAGTAGGCGCCCGCCATGACGCCGGCGGCGCCTGCCAGGGCGGAGCCGATGAAGAAGGTGCGCGAGATGACCTTGTTGACGTTGACGCCCATGAGCTGCGCGGCGGTCGGGTCGAGCGCGATGGCGCGCATGGCTCGCCCGTCGCGCGAGCGCATGATGTAGGTGTTGAGGCCGAACATGAGGGCGGCCGCGACGAGCATCATGACGATCTGCGGCATCGTGATGCGGCCGCCCAGGAGGTCGAGCGTCTCGCCTTCGAGACGCGTCGGGTACACCTTCGGGTCGGGCCCGAAGATCTGGCGCACGCCGTACTCGAGGATGAACGACATGCCCACCGCGGTGATGAGCACCGCGAGTCGAGGGCTCGAGCGCAGCGGGCGGTAGGCGACCCGCTCGATCGTCACGCCGAGGATGCCGGTGAAGATCATCGCGAGCAGCATGACGAGCAGGATCGAGAGGATGCCGCCCCCGGCGAGGCCGGAGAAGGCCGAGAAGATCGTGAGGCCGGCGAACGCGCCGACCATGTAGACGTCGCCGTGCGCGAAGTTGAGCAACTTGATGATGCCGTACACCATGCTGTAGCCGAGCGCGACGAGCGCGTAGAAGGATCCGACGAAGAGCCCGTCGATGATGAGTTGAATCACAGTGGTTCCTGACTGCAGAAGCGGGCGGGGAGTTCCCTCCCCGCCCGCCGTGGCTGACTAGCTCTTCAGGTCATCCTCGAGGATGAAGGTGCCGTCGGGTCCGACGGTGACGATGGCGAATCCGCCCTCGGTGAGCGTGCCCTCTTCCGTGAAGGTGAGGGGGCCGGAGAAGATGTCGAAGCCGTCGAGCGCGTTGAGCGCCTCGATGACCGCGGGCCCCTCAGTGCTTCCTGCATCCTCGATCGCCTGGGCGACGACGCGCACGGCGTCGTAGCTCTGCGTGGAGTACGGGCCGGGGGCCGCACCGAACTTCTCGGTGTAGGCGTCGATCCACTCGGTTGCGCCCTCGAGCATGTCGGGGGTCTGCGTGAACGTGCCGAGCACACCCTCGGAGGAGCTGCCGGCGATCTCAGCGAACTTCGCGTCGACCGAGCCGTCGGCGACCATGACCTTGCCCGTGTAGCCGGCGGCACGCAGCTGCTGCGTGATCAGGCCGCCCTCCTGGTAGTAGCCGGTCCAATACATCATGTCCGGGTTCGCCGAGACGACCTTGTTGACGTTGGCCGCGTAGTCGGATTCACCGGCGTTGACGGACTCCTCGAGGACGACCTCGATACCGAGCTCCTTGGCCTGCTCGGAGGCGGACTTCGCGAGGTCCGTCGAGTAGTCCGTGTTGTCGTCGACGAGCGCGAGCGTCTTCACGCCCTGCTTCTCGGCGTACTTGAGCATGGCCTGCGCCTGCTGGGTGCCGGTTCCGTTGATGAGGAACACGTTGTCGAGGCCGGCCGCGACGAGCTGGTTCGAGTTGGCCGCTGGGATCACCATGGGAATCTCGGCCGTGTTGAAGATCGGCAGCGTCGGGAGCGTCGCTCCGGAGCAGTAGCCGCCGACCGAGGCGACGACTCCGTCGGTGACGAGCTTGTTCGCCGCGGCGGTAGCGCTCGTCGCGTCACAGGCGTCGTCGGCGGTCACGAGCTCGAGCTGGCGGCCGAGGACGCCACCGGCCTCGTTGAGCTCGTCGATCGCCATCTTCGCGCCGTTCTCCATGTATGGGCCGAAGGCCGACTCGGATCCCGAGAAGGGGGCCGCGAGTCCCAGCTTGATCGGTCCGTCCTCGGACGCGGTGTCCCCACCTCCGGCGACACCTCCGGAGCATCCGGTCAGGGCCAGTGCGGCAGTTGCGAGGAGGGCTCCAGGCA
This sequence comes from Pseudoclavibacter sp. RFBA6, assembly GCF_002931575.1. Taxonomy (NCBI): domain Bacteria; kingdom Bacillati; phylum Actinomycetota; class Actinomycetes; order Micrococcales; family Microbacteriaceae; genus Pseudoclavibacter; species Pseudoclavibacter sp. RFBA6. The sequence goes on from NZ_PSUA01000013.1 coordinate 230,924, forward strand.
GGAGCACCCTCTTCCAGAGGCCAGCACCCCGAGGGCTGGTGGAACGACGTGCAGTCATGGTGAGTTCCTTCCGAACAGACGTCAGAATCGCCGGACCATCTCCGGTGATGGGATGTCACACATTACTGTTCGGCGGACGACCGCAGAAGACCTTTCAACACCCTTGAAACACAGTTGTTACAAAGTGTTTCGCTGTGTGGAGGGCTTGCTAAGCCTCTTCGGGTAGGCCAGCCCACCAGCCGACGACGTGGCCGATGTGGCGGTGCATGAGCTCGGCAGCCTCATCCGCCTTGCCGGCCTCGAGCAGCACGAGGAGGTCGGCGTGCTCGCGCGCCGAAGCGGTGAGCTCTTCGGACCCGAGCATCTCAGTGAGCCCCGTGAGCCTCGTCTGTCGCCGCAACGCGGTCACTATCGACACGAGCCGGTCATTGCCAGACAGACTGAGCAGCCGCTCGTGGAACTCGATGTCGACAGCGAGATACAGAGGCAGGTCGCCTGCCGCCGACGCGGCGTCGATCCGCGTCGCCAGGTCACGGAGCTCGGTCCGAGGTGCAACAGGGAAATCGGCAGCGAGCTCCCGGACGACGGGCACCTCGAGCATCTGCCTGACTTCGACGATCTGCCGAAGCTCCTCCACAGAAACGTGCGTGACGCGGAAGCCCTTGTTCCGCACGGGCTCCACGAAGCCCAGCTTCTCGAGGTTCAGCATGGCCTCGCGAACCGGAGTCGCCGAGACCTCGAAGCGTGCCGCGAGCGCCGGCACGGAGACGAGGGTCCCCGCCGCGAGCCCGCCGGACACGATGGCCGCGGCGACCGAGTCCTCGATCGTGGCTCGCAGGTTCGACTGCTGCGCGGCCGGCCTGAAGTCCAACGCGTCGATCATGGGCACCCCGTTCATCGAGCTCACTCTGGTCGAGACGCGTAAGCTCACCTCAGCGGTGTCCATCACGCCCACTCACTAATGTGTCACATGTTCTGCCGTTGCGCCGTCAGAACCTTGTCGCGTACGGGTCCTCAGCGTCCCGCTCGACCCCGGATGACTCCGCAGCCCGAGCGAGGCCGGTGTCGCGAATGAGGCCCATCCCCAACGCACTCGGCTCGGGCGACGGCCGCCTGACGGCATCCTCGAAGATCTCGAAGTCGCGACGGGACAGCTCCAGCCAGCCGGCTCGCAATCGCTCACCCCAGTACCTGTCGTTGCGCGTCAGGTCGAGGAGCTCCCGCAGCGGGCGGATGGGCGCGGGTCGCGCCTCGCGCATCCACTGCACCTCTCGGCGCCACGGCGACGAACCCCGACCGCCAGCACGGTACGGCTCCTCGTCGAGCACGTACCCGGCCTGCACCACGCTGCGCATGGGCTCGCCGTCAGGGTTCGCCTCGCGCGGGCAGTAGATGACGACGCCGTCGGAGACCCCCATCTGCGCGACCCCCTCGAGCGCACCCCACGGGGCCTGCACGAAGCCGCCCTCGACCATCGCGAGGGCACGATCGAAGGGCTGCACGACGAGCCAGTAGCGGATGGCCATGGGAACGACGCCCGGCAGGGGTTGAGGCTAGGGCCAGAGGCCGAGGTGACCGATAGCAGTCCGCAGCACCTGGCCGCGCCCGCCCTCGAGCTCCTCGAGGAGATCGGGGTCGAGTGCCTGCTGCGGCGTCAGCCACGTGATCTCGAGCGCATCCTGGCGCGGGTTGCACTCCCCCGCGACCGGCACGATGAACTCGAGCGCCACCGCGTGCTGCCGCGAATCGAACAGACCGGAGCCTGGCATCGGAGAGAACTCCGCGACCGTGAACGGCGCGAGCGCCTGCGGCAGCGCAGGGAACGCCATCGTGCCGAGGTCCTTCTCCAGGTGCCGCAGCAGCGCATCCCTGATCGACTCGCCGTACTGCACCCGCCCCGACACGAACGAACGCGTCATGACGCCCTGGTTGTCCGCGCGCAGCAGCACACCGAGATGCTCGACCTTCCCCGCGGCGTCGACACGCACCGGGATGGCCTCGACATACAGCATCGGCACGCGACGCCTGACGAGCGCGAGCTCGTCGTCGTTCATCCAGCCGGACTCAGGATCAGGAGTGCGCACCGTCATGACCCCATTGTGGACCATGTATGTTTCCCGGGTGAGCACTGCATCCACAGGTATCGACCCCACGACACTCCTCTGGCGCGGCGGCGACGCCGAGACGGCGGCCACGAGCAGGGTTCCTCTGGTCGTGGGCCTGCACGGATACGGCGCGGACGGCACCGACATCCTGAGCCTCACCGGCCAGCTGCCGCAGGGCTACCGCTACGTCTCGGTGCCTGCCCCGCACATCCAGCCGGAGGGCGGGCGCGAATGGTTCCCGTTGCGCTTCGCCGACCCGATGACCGGGGAAGTCGCCGTGGATGCCGACGCGCAGCTGAGCCTCGAGCGCGGCGCGAACGACGCGGCATCAGCGCTGCTCGAGCTGCTCGACGGGCTCGGCGTCTTCACCTCAGGCGCGCCGATCGCCCTGCTCGGCTACTCGCAGGGCAGCATCGTCGCCATGCAGGCGCTCCGTCAGCGACCGGGCTCGTTCGCGGGCGCACTCCTCATCTCCGGGCTCGTCGCCGTCGGCACGCTGCCGGGGGATGCCGAGCTCGCCCAGACGCGTCCACCGGTCTTCTGGGGGCGCGGCGACGCCGACACCGTCATCCCCGCTCTCGCCGTCGAGCACACGGCGGCATGGCTCGAGGCCCACGCCGACGTCCAGAAGTACGTCGAGGCGGGCCTCGGTCACGCCGTGTCCGAGACGGAGCTGCCGCTCATGGCGGCGTTCCTCGAGCGGGTGCTCGAGTAGCTCTCGTCTCAGGCCGTTCTCGCTAGTCGTTCGGGATGAGCAGCCAGAGCGCCAGGTAGATGATGACCTGCGGGCCCGGGATGAGGACCGAAAGGACGGTGAGCAGGCGGACGACGAACGGCGACCAGCCGAACCGCTGCGCGATACCCGCGCAGACACCGGCGATCATGCGGCCCCGGCGGGGGCGGACAAGACGCTTCATGTGAGATCACTCCTTCAGAATGTGGTGCGTCCAGCTTCGCCCATCACGGCTGAATGATCGTCCTCCGCGGGGTTGATCCCGTCCTCCTGGAGGCTGATGTCGGTGGTGTGTGGTTCTGTTGTCCCCATGCCGAAATCGACCGCGCTGGATGCGTTCTCACCCGCCACGCGGGAATGGTTCCAAGGCGCCTTCGTCGGCCCCACTGCCGTGCAGGACGCATCCTGGCGCGAGATCGCCGGCGGCCACCACACGCTCGTCGTGGCACCGACCGGTTCGGGCAAGACGCTCAGCGCGTTCCTCTGGGCGATCGACCAGCTGGCCGCCGAACGCGGCGCGCAGAGTTCGGAGCCGAACGCCGAGCGTCGCACCCGAGTCGTGTACCTGTCGCCCCTCAAGGCCCTCGGCGTCGACGTCGAACGCAACCTGCACTCGCCGCTCGTCGGCATCACGCAGACGGCGAGGCGGCTCGGGGCCGTCGCTCCCGACATCCGCGTCGGCGTGCGCTCCGGCGACACGAGCCCCGCCGAGCGCAGGCAGCAGCTGCGCAACCCTCCTGACATCCTCATCACGACGCCAGAGTCGCTCTACCTCATGCTCACCTCCCAGGCGCGGAAGACGCTCACCGGCGTGACCACCGTCATCATCGATGAGGTGCACGCCGTGGCCTCGAGCAAGCGCGGAGCCCACATGGCGCTGACGCTCGAGCGGCTCGACGCGCTCCTCGACAAGCCGGCGCAGCGCATCGGACTCTCGGCGACCGTGCGTCCGCTCGACGAGATGTCGCGCTTCCTCGCCGGCAACGCGCCCGTCAAGGTCGTCGCGCCGCCGAGCACGAAGACGTTCAAGCTCGAGGTGCGCGTCCCGGTCGAAGACCTCAGCGACATCGGGATGACCAGGGCAGGGGCTGCCACGCCGACCTCCGCCGACGCATCCGGTGCCATCGGCGACGCCGACCCGTTCGCCGACTTCGAAGCGGGTGCCGCCGCGGGGACCCTGCGGGATCCGAAGGTCGACGCAGAAGAGAGCGGCTCGGTGTGGCCGCACATCGAGGAGTCCATCGCCGACCTCGTCGAGTCGCACCGCTCCACGATCGTGTTCGTCAACTCACGGCGACTCGCCGAGCGGCTCACGGCGCGGCTCAACGAGATCGCGGAGGAGCGCGCGGCGGTCGACGCCCCGTCGAGCGATCCCGCCCAGGACGACGCCCCGTATGGTGCCGCGGCACCCGGTGTGCGCTGGTCCTCCGGCGACCACAGTGCCAAGCCCAAGCCAGACCCGAAGCGGCCGCCTGCAGAGGCGATGGGACAGGCAGGCCAGTCCGCCGGCGCCCCGCTGTCGTTTGCACGCGCCCACCACGGCTCCGTCTCGAAGGAGTCTCGCGCCGAGGTCGAGAACGCGCTCAAGAGCGGCACGCTGCGCTGCGTCGTCGCGACCTCGAGCCTTGAGCTCGGCATCGACATGGGCGACGTCGACCTGGTCGTGCAGGTCGAGTCGCCACCGTCGGTCGCGAGCGGCCTCCAACGGGTCGGCCGCGCCGGGCACCAGGTCGGCGAGACCTCGGAGGGCACGATCTTCCCCAAGCACCGGGCAGACGTACTGCACTCCTCCGTGCTCGCCTCCCGCATGGTGGCGGGGCAGATCGAGCGGATGCGCGTGCTCGCCAACCCGCTCGACGTGCTCGCCCAGCAGACCATCGCGGCCGCCGCCATCGAGGACCTCGACGTCGAGGAGTGGTTCGACCTCGTCCGCCGCTCGGCCCCGTTCGCCTCGCTGTCGCGCCCCCTGTTCGAGGCGACGCTCGACCTCCTCTCCGGCAAGTACCCGTCCGACCAGTTCTCCGAGCTGCGGCCCCGCCTCGTGTGGGACCGCGATCTCGGTCGGCTCACGGGCCGACCGGGCGCCGCCCGGCTGGCGGTGACCTCGGGCGGCACCATCCCAGACCGAGGGCTCTTCGGGGTCTTCCTCGCCGGGTCCGAAGACGCCGACGCGCAGCGCGGCCCGCGCCGCGTCGGCGAGCTCGACGAGGAGATGGTCTACGAATCGCGAGTCGGCGACATCTTCGCCCTCGGCGCGACGAGCTGGCGCATCGCCGAGATCACGTTCGATCGTGTCCTCGTGACCCCCGCCTACGGCCAGCCGGGGCGACTGCCCTTCTGGACCGGCGACGCACTCGGACGCCCCTCCGAGCTCGGACAGGCCATCGGCGCCATCACCCGCGAGATCGCCGCCAAGGGACGCGTGCCCGAAGCGCTCTCGACGCTCATGGACGACAACGCCGTGCAGAACGCCGTCGCCTACGTTCGCGAGCAGCAGGACGCGACGGGGCAGGTGCCGAGCGACCACACGCTCATCGTCGAGCGCACTCGGGACGAGCTCGGCGACTGGCGCATCATCCTGCACTCCCCGTACGGCTCCCCCGTCCACTCGCCGTGGGGTCTCATCGTGGCCGCGCGCATCCGGGACCAGTACGGACTCGACGGCGGAGTCGTCGCGAGCGATGACGGCATCATCGTTCGCATCCCCGAAGGCGACGCCGAACCGCCCGGAGCCGAGCTGTTCGCCCTCGAAGCCGACGAGATCGAGCAGATCGTGGCACGCGAGGTGGGCGGCTCCGCGCTCTTCGCCTCGCGCTTCCGCGAGGCCGCGGCCCGGGCGCTGCTGCTCCCCCGGCTCAACCCCGGCAAGCGTTCCCCGCTCTGGCAGCAGCGACAGAAGGCGGCACAGCTGCTCGACGTCGCCAAGCAGTACCCGACGTTCCCGATCATCCTCGAAGCGGTTCGAGAGGTGCTGCACGACGTCTACGACCTCGACGCGCTGGTCGATCTCGCCAAGCGCATCGCCGGGCGCGAGGTCCGCCTCGTCGACGTCACCACGGAGCAGGCCTCGCCGTTCGCGCGAACGCTGCTGTTCGGCTACGTGGGCGCGTTCATGTACGAGGGCGACAGCCCACTCGCGGAGCGCCGGGCGGCCGCGCTGGCACTCGACACGAGCCTCCTGGCAGATCTGCTCGGTCGAGTCGAGCTGCGCGAGCTCCTCGACGCCAACGTCATCGCCAGACTCGAGGCTGAGCTGCAGCGCACGGCACCGGACCGGCGGGCCCGCGATGCTGAAGGCGTCGCCGACCTGCTGCGTGTGCTCGGGCCCATCAGCGTCGAGGAGATCGCCGAGCGTCTGCTCGGCGACGACCTTCGGGGCACCGACGAGCACGAGGCGCCGGCCGGCGAGCACGACGAGGAACGGGAGGAGAGCGAAGCGGCCGGCGAGGCACGGCCCGGCGCGAGCATCGAGGTCGCCGAGCAGTACGCGGCGGAGCTCATCAGCGCCAAGCGCGCCCTCCGTGTGCGCATCGCCGGCGTCGAGCGCATCGCCGCGATCGAGGACGCCAGCAGGCTCCGCGACGCGCTCGGGGTGGCACTGCCGATCGGTGTCCCCGTCGCCTTCATCGACCCCGTCGACGACCCGGTCGGCGATCTCGTCTCCCGCTACGCACGCTCGCACGGGCCATTCTCCGTCGCCGAAGTCGCAGAGCGCTACGGCACCGGGCAGGCCGTCGTGCGTGAGGCGCTCACCCGTCTCGAGCTGGCCCGCCGCGTCGTCGAGGGCGAGTTCCGCCCGGACCGCGAGGGCTCCGAGTGGGTCGACGAGACCGTGCTCAAACGACTGCGCGCCCGCTCCCTCGCCGCGCTCCGCAGCGAGATCGAACCGGTCGACCACTCCGCCTTCGCCAGATTCCTGCCAGCCTGGCAGCACGTCGGCGGCGACCTGCGCGGCATCGACGGCCTCATCACCGTCATCGACCAGCTCGCGGGAGTGCCCGTCCCCGCATCCGCACTCGAGACGCTCATCCTGCCCGCCCGGGTTCGGGACTACCACCCCAGCATGCTCGACGAGCTCACAACAGCCGGCGAGGTGCTGTGGCGAGGGCACGGAGCCATCGGCTCGAGCGATGGATGGATCAGCCTGCACCTGGCGGACACGGCGCACCTCACGCTTCCCGACCAGCCCGAGGGCGAGCCGGATGCGCGCGGCCGGCACCTCCTCGACGCGCTCGCCGGCTCGGGCCCCGGTTTCTTCCCCCAGCTGTCGAGGCACGTCCGCCTGATGCTCGAACCCGAGTCGATCAGCGACCGCGAGCTCTCCGACGCCCTCTGGGCGCTCGTCTGGCAGGGACGCGTGACCAACGACACCCTCGCGCCGCTGCGCGCCCTCCTCTCCGGTGGTCCCGGCTCCGCCAGCACCTCCGCGCACCGAGCCCCGAGCCGCGCCGCCCGCGGCAGGCTCTACCGCGGCCGCGTCGCCATGGCGCCGAGCGACTCCACCGGCAGCCCCACCGCATCCGCCTTCGCATCCCAGCGCCCCGCCCCCTCCCAGCCGCACACGAGCGGCAGATGGACCCTCGGGCTGAACGGCGTGAGCGACGCCACCGAGCGGGGCCTCGCCATCGGAGACCTCCTCCTCGATCGCTACGGCATCGTGACCCGGGGCAGCGTCATGGCCGAAGAGGTGCTCGGTGGGTTCGCCCTCGTGTACCGCGTCCTCGCTCGCTTCGAGGAATCCGGCAAGGCCAGGCGCGGGTACTTCATCGAAAAGCTCGGCGCCGCCCAGTTCTCGACGGTCGGCGCCGTCGACCGCCTGCGGAGCTTCACGCTCGAGCTCGACGCCGAGAAGCACTTCCAGACGCTCACGCTCGCCGCCACCGACCCCGCGAACCCGTACGGCGCGGCCCTCGCCTGGCCGGACGCCGAGGAGTCGCAGACCAAGCACCGGCCAGGCAGGAAGGCAGGCGGGCTCGTCACGATGGTCGACGGGGAGCTCGCCCTGTATGTCGAACGCGGCGGAAAGACGCTGCTCACCTTCACCGACTCGGACGACGTGCTCCGCGCGGCCGCCCGTTCGCTCGCCGAGACGGTTCGGCGCGCACGCATCCCGAACCTCGTGATCGAGCGCGTCGATGGCACGTTCGTGCTCGAGACGCCCCTCGCGAGCATGCTGCAGGAGGGTGGGTTCTCGCTCACGACCCGCGGACTGCGCATGCGCCCCGGCAATTGACCCCCAACACCACGACGGAAAGGAAACGAATTGGCAGCAGCACGCGGACGACGAGGAAACAGGACAGGCGGCACCGAGGCGAGAATCGAGGCTCCGTTCCTGCCGGAACTCGACGAGGCGCGAGCGGCGGACTTCGCGACAGCGCGGGTCCACGAGCTGCAGCACTTCGTCGACGTACAGGGTGAGGAGATCGACGCCGCCGGCGTGACCTTCTCCGAGTGCCGGATCGAGGGGCTCACCGCCCGCAGGCTCCTGCTCCACTCGGGCCGGGTGAGCGAGTGCGTGCTGGAGCGCGTCGAAGTGCCCGTCGTCGAGGGTCAGCGGCAGTCGTTCCGCTCCGTCTCGTGGACGGCCTCGCGTCTCGGCTCGGCCGACCTCCACGAGAGCGACTTCCAGAACGTCGAGTTCCGCGACAATCGTCTCGGCTACGTGAACCTGCGAGGCTCCACCCTGACCGACGTGCGGTTCGCGGACTGCGCGTTCGACGAGATCGACCTGGGTGGCGCCACGGCGAAGCGTGTCGCGTTCACGGAGAGCCGCACCGGCATCCTCGACGTCACGGGCGCACGCCTCGAGCACGTCGACCTGCGCGGCCTCGAGTTCTCGACCGTCACCGGTCTCGAGGGGCTCCGCGGCGTCACGGTGACCCCCTCCCAGCTCGACGCCCTCGCTCCCCACCTCGCGGCACACCTCGGCATCGAGGTGCGTGATGCCGGAAGGTGACACCGTCTACCGCGCAGCGACCCGCCTGAACCGCGCCCTCGCCGGCCGGCAGCTGACCCGCTTCGAGCTGCGGGTCCCGAAGTACGCGGCGCTCGACCTCACCGGGCTCACCGTGGAGGGGGTCGTGCCGCGAGGCAAGCACCTGCTGACGCGCATGGGCGAGCACACCTTGCACACGCACCTCGGCATGGACGGCAGCTGGCAGCTCGTGCAGCTCGGTGGGAGGTGGCCCCGCCCTGACTACCTCGCGAGAGTCGTCCTCGGCACCGCCGCCGGAACCGCCGTCGGTTTCGAGCTGCCGGTTGTCGAGATGCTGTCGCGCGACGACGAGGAGGATGCGGTCGGCCACCTCGGCCCCGACCTGCTCGGCGACTCCTGGGATGCGGCCCTCGCGGTGGCGAACCTTCGGCGCGAGCCGGACGCGGAACTGGCCGGCGCGCTCCTCGAGCAGCGCAACCTCGCGGGCCTCGGAAACGTGTACGTGACCGAGCTGCTGTTCCTGCGCGGCCTGCACCCGCACACCCCCGTCTCCGGGGCGGGCGACCTCGACCGGCTCGTCGAGCTGGGCCACAAGCTCATCGTCGCGAACCGTGACCGGGTGGAGCGGACGACGACCGGGGACCTGCGCCCGGGGAAGCGAACGTATGTCTACGGCAGGTACGGCAAACCGTGCTTGCGCTGCGGAACACGCATCCGCCGCGGCCTTCAGGGCAGGGAGCGCGTCGCGGCCTGGTGCCCCAACTGCCAGCCCGCGCCGTGAGCGCCGCGCCCGCACCCGCACCCGCACCCGCACCCGCTCCCTCTGCAGAGTTGTGGGTATTTGCAGCTCCGCTGAACACTGACGACGCTTTGCCACAACGCTGATCCCCGCGCGCACGTCATCCGGCAAGCCGCTCGGCTCGGAGCCGGTGCGCGTAGGACGTGAATGTCTCCAAACCGGCGGCCGGCTCCAGATCAGCCACCGTGAGGCGGACGTGACTCCAGCGCTCACCCTGGATCTCGCGACTGCGCGTGACATCGAGACGCCACTGGCGCTTGTTTTTCCGATGGCCGTCCCCGTCGTACTCGTACGCGATGCGCGCGCGCAGATCGGCGAGATCGAGGCGAGCGATCTTGCGCATCCCCGACATGAGCTGGAAGTTCACCGCAGGCTCGGGATACCCGGATTCCACCAGCACGAGACGTGTCACCGTCTCCCACGGCGACTCGACGCCATCCCGAAGCAACCCCGTGGCGGCTCGGAGTCGCGCCGCCCCCGCGCATCCCGCCCACGCGTCGACTGCCGCAACCAGCCGTTCCCTGCTCGTGAGCGCCCACGGCAGCGTGCGGCCAGGATAGTTGCCTGCTTCGGAGACCAGCGCGTCGCCCAACTGAACGAGTTCGCGCACGCTCAGGTCGCGTGCCAGCAGGCAGTACAGGAGCTCAGGTGCCGCGATGCTGGCGCCGCGCAATGCCTGGACGCTCCAGAACCTCGCCGGAACGGATCGCGCCGAGACGCCCCTCGCCCGCGGCGGATTTCGGCCTTTCGGCACGATGACATGCACCGTCGGGTCCCGAAGGAGACGGAGCGGCAGCGGAAGGCCGCAGAGACGCGCCGCTGAGACACCGCCGAACGCCCGAACGGCGGACATGATCGGCAGATAGCTGCGGTCGAGGTCCCGCATCCGCTCGGTGAGCGCCTCGAACTCATCGCGGGCGCCGTGGAGGCCGAGCAGGCGATCGATCTCTCCCGGAGCGCTCGGGACCTCTGGAACCCGCACGCCGTGAAAGGGCCTTCCCTCCGTCCGGTTCCTGAGGCGTCCGCGGGAGACGCCCGCGGCGCGAGCCTCCGCGACGCTGAACGCGGAGTACCGAAGCTCGCTCGGCAATGGGATGCGCGGCTCGCGTCCCGTTGCGCGCCCAGCGTCGTCGCCTCGTCGGCTGGCCTTGCCCGCACCGCTCCTGCTGCCTGCATCCACCGCTCGAGGCTATGAGGGTTCCGGGCGCTGAGACGAGCGTTCTCTCTGCTTGTGGAGAACCGCGGCGGTCCCGGTCCGACCCGCCGCGGTCCCGAGAGAGTTGTGGCGAGGTGTCGCTCTGCGGGGTCGCAGGAGCCTTCTCCCACAACGCTGATCCTTGCCCTGGCCGACGCTGCGCTGCCGCGCGAAACACAGGTATGGAGAAGTGCAGCTGCTCCGCAACGGAGCAGCACCTTCTCACAACTCTGCGCTTCAGGGGCGGGGGCGGGCGTGGGATGCGG
>NZ_PSUA01000017.1:0-192384 GCF_002931575.1 Pseudoclavibacter sp. RFBA6
CCTCCGGACCCGCCCCTCTGGCCCCACCCCTTTCTTTCCGGATGGCTTTCGCGCTTCAGGATGGCTTGTAAGCCACCTGCGTGCGCGGAAGCCATCCCGAAACGGGCGAGCCACGGGGCGGCGGATGTCGACGAGCCTCGACGAACGCCGGCGAGCGCGAGCCCTAGAGCGCCCCGCCAGCCGCGGCGGGAGCGTCCGCATCCTGCCCGCTGTCGCCGACGGTCTCGCGGGCGATGAAGTTCTCGATATCGAAGAGGTTGTCGCCGGCGCGCTTCGCGATCGTGACGAGCGTCGACATGGAGGCGACCTCCTCGACCTGCTCCTTCAGGAACCAGAGCATCGCCTGCTCGCCGATCGCGTCGCCATCCGCCCGAGCCGCGCGGAACAGCGCCTCGATCTGCGACGTCACCTCCCGCTCCTGCTCGAGCGCGAGCTCGATGGGCTCGACGACGTTCGCGAACTCGGTCCTGGGGGCGGCGACCCCGGGGATCGTGACGCCGAGGTCGCGGTCGAGGCGGTACTGCACGAGCATCATCGCGTGATTGCGCTCCTCGACCGACTGCTGGTAGAAGTGCGCCGCGAGCTGCGGGAGATCGTGGTCGTCGAACCAGACGGCGATCGCGATGTACTGCTGCGATGCCGAGAACTCGTTGCCGATCTGGGCGGTCAGAAGGTCATTGAACGAAGAAGAAGTCACGTCGCAACGCTACTCCCGGCGGGTTTCGCGTGGCGGTCAAGTTTCGTTGCCGCGCGGATCGTCCACGTGACCAGCGCTACACCCGTCGCCAGCACGAACGGGATGCAGGCCGCGCCGAACGCGTCCCCGATGATCGCGCCGGTGCTCCCCCAGTACTTGGTCTGATCCGCATCCACGCCGATACCGGCGACGATGCTGTCCACGATGACGGCGACGCTGAGCGTCGCACAGCCCACCGCGACCAGCACCGCGAGCGCGGCGACCCACGGCAGCGACGCTCGCAGCCGCATCCGCTCACCCCTCGACACCGCGCGCTGGAAGCTGAGGCTGATCGCCCGAGCAACGTCGAGCGTCAGCCAGACCCCAAGCACCAGCGCGGCAGCGATGCTCGCCACGGCGATCGGGATGAGGGTGCCGGCGAGGCGGGCGCCCTCGGCCGAGTCGCGATCGACGTCGGAAGCGGCCGCCGCCCCCGGGAAGATCAGCAGCATGTAGGCCAGGAACCCGGCGATGACCGTCAGCAGCCCGGCCCTGACCGCCGCGCGCAGAACCCAGCCACGCTCTGCCCCTGCGCTCGCGCTCGCGCTCATCATGCCGCAACGCTAGGGGCAAGACGCACCCAAAGCCAAACGATGCCAGGCGTCCGACTCCCGAACGCTCGAAAGCTAGGCTTGAGCGAAACCCCGGAGGCTGCATGAGCGACGCACACGACCACGACGAGATCGGAGTGGGTTCGGTGGACCGCGAGATCGACCCAGCCACGGTCGGACCGCAACCGGGCGACCTCGAGCGTGCCATCGCCGCGCAGGTGCGCGCGTACCGGCTCGCGACCGGCCTGTCCGTCGCCGAGATGGCCGACAAGGTCGGCATCTCGAAGGCCATGCTCTCGAAGATCGAGAACGCGCTCACCTCCTGCAGCCTCACCACCCTCGGCCGCCTCGCCCACGGCCTCGACGTGCCCGTCACGGCGCTCTTCCGCGGCGTCGACTCCGACCGCGAAGCCGTCTACGTGCCAGCAGGCCACGGCGCGCAGATCGTGCGCCGAGGCTCACGATCCGGCCACCTCTACGAGCTGCTCGGCGCCCTGCGCGGCCAGCACAAGCGCATGGAAGCTGTGCTCGTGACCCTCACCGAGGCGAGCGAGGTCTTCCCCCTGTTCCAGCATCCAGGCACCGAGCTGCTCTACATGCTCGAAGGCCGCATGGCCTACGGGCACGGGGATGCGCGCTACGAGATGGGCCCAGGCGACACCCTCCAGTTCGACGGCGAGGGCCCCCACGGGCCGGAAGAGCTCATCGAGCTTCCCGCCCGCTTCCTGTCGGTCACCGCGTACGGAGACCGCGCGGAGGGCTGACGTGCGCCAAGAATCGGTCTGAGGCTCGGATGCTAGCTTGGCGCGCACCACGACTCGCGCACCAGCCAGGGGGATCCATGGAACAGCCCGACCGCATCCACGACGCCGACGGCACCGGCACCGGCCAGGCCAGCGAGCGGCAGCCGCTGCTCGCGGAAGACCTGTTGCTGCTCCTCTTCAACCCGGACGACGGCACCATCGGCGGCGAGGGCACGCTCTTCTACGTGCTCGGCGGGGCGGTGCTCACCGAACTGGCGTTGAACGACCAGATCGGAATCGAGCAGGCGGGGCTTCGCGGCACGCTTGTGCTCTCGGTCGGCGATGAGGCGCCCGAGGACGAGATCCTGCGGTCGGCCTGGGAGTACTCGCGGGACAAGCGGCGCGAGGTGCAAGGGATGCTCGCCGCCATCGGGCCGAACCTCCGCGGGCAGCTGCTCGAGAGCCTCATCTTCCGCGGCGACCTCACCCGCGAGCAGGGCAAGACGTTCGGGTTCATCCCGAAGACGACGCTCAGCCTGGGCGACACCGGACGCCGTGCCACGCTCATGAGCCGCGTGCAGGCCGTGCTCATCGACGGCGCGGAACCCGACGCTCGCACCGCTGCCCTCGCGGCGCTCATCTCCGCGAGCGGGTCGATGCCGACACTGCACCGGGAGCTCCCCTGGGAGACCGACGTCATCAACCGCGCCAAGGCCCTCGAAGCCGGCGACTGGGGAGCCACCGCGGCCAGCTCAGCGGTCGCCCGAACCATGAACGCCATCACCATCAACGCTGCAGTCGCGGCGAGCGTCGCCGCCAACGCGGCGAACAACTCGGCGCCGCGGCCGGCCTGACGACAGCTTCGGGATGGCCCGCACGCTTCGGGATGGGTTGCAAGCCATCCCGAAGCGCGGAAGCCATCCCGAAGCGCCGCTTCGGCAGTCGCCGAACCCCTATACCGCGGAGGCTTCCGGGATGCGCGCAGCAGCGGGCGCAACCGCCGGCTTCAGGCGCTCCCGGCGGCGCTTGATGACGATCGACAGCGTCGTGAGCGCGAGGGCCGCGACGAGCCAGACGGTGAGCATCCCATACGCCTCACCGATGCCGATCGGGCCACCGGCGACGAGGGAGCGGAACGCGGTGACGGCGTAGTTCAACGGCAGCCACGAGTGGATCAGCTGGAAGAACGCGGGCGCCGTCTCGACCGGGTAGGTGCCGCCCGCCGAGGACAGCTGCAGCACGATCATGATGAGCGCGAGGAAGCGCCCGGGAGGGCCGAGCAGCGCGTTGAACGCCTGGTTGACGGCGACGAACGTGACGCTCGTGAGCAGCGCAAGTGCGACGAGGCCGAGCATGTCGGCAGGCTCGAGCCCGAGTCCGAAGCGAACGATCGTGAGCATGAGCAGGCTCTGCGCGGCGCCGAGCATGGCGCCGGGAGCGAAGCTGCGCAGCGCCACGACGATCGCGGGCTGGCGGCCGAGCACGAGACGCTCGCGCAGCGGCGGGAACATGAGGTAGAAGGCGAGCGCACCGACCCAGAGGCCGAGCGTCATGAAGTAGGGCGCGAGACCGTAGCCGTACGCGGGTACCTCGTTGAGGCGGGTCTTCGTGATCTCCACTGGCGTCGACGTGACGCCGGCGAGATGATCGGCCTGCGCATCCGTGTAGCTCGGGATGTCGGAGACCCCGTCGTCGAGGCCATCCGCGAGGGTCTTGCTGCCGTCCGCGAGCTGCGTGATGCCGTCGTTCAGCTCGGCACCGCCCGACTCGGCGTCGGCGGTTCCGTCGGCAAGGGTTGTCGCGCCCGACGAGAGGTCAGATGCGCCCGAGGCGAGCTGCGGCGTGGACTGCGCGAGCGTGGATGCGCCGTCCGCGAGTGTCTGCGTGCCCGTCGCCAGCGAGGACGCGCCGTCGGCGAGCGACTGGGTTCCGGTCGCCAGCGTCGACGTTCCGTCGGCGAGCGACTGGGTGCCCGTCGCGAGCGTGGAAGCGCCGGTGGAGAGCTGCTCCACCCCGGTCGCGAGTTCCGCCGACTTGGTCGAGACAGTTGAGACCGCGGCAACGAGCTCGTCGACGTTACCGCTGAGCGGTGAGACGCCGTCGGAGAGCTTGGTGGCACCAGCCGCGAGTTCGGTCGACTTCGCCTGGAGGTAGCTCAGCCCGGTCCCCGCGGCGGCGTCACCGACGAGCGCGGATGTACCGGTGCTGAGTTCGCCAGACTTCGAGCCGAGGGTCTGGCCAGCGGTGGAGAGCTGCGTCAGCAGTTCCTTCCGTTGGGCGTCGGACAGGGAGTCGTAGTTGGCGAGCAGGGAATCGATGCCGCCTGAGAGGTCCCCAGCTCCGGCGGCGAGAGCAACGGCTCCATCGTTGAGCTCTCTGCTGGATGCCACGGCGGTCTCGAGGCCACCTGCGAGAGCTGTCGCGCCAGCGTCAAGAGTCGTCGCCCCTGTCGTGAGCGTCGTGATGTTCGCGGGCAGGCCGCTCGTCTTGGAGTTCAACTCCGCGAGCCCATCGCTGAGGAGCTGCGCACCGGAGCTTGCTTCTGCGAGCTTCGTGCTCAGCTCCTGCGCACCGGCGTTCGCGGTCGCAGCTCCCGTGTTGAGTTGCTGCGCGCCCGAATTCGCTGATGCCGCACCGGAGCTGAGCGTCTGCGCACCTGAGTTGGCGGTGACGAGACCGGCGTTGAGCTGCTGCACGCCAGCATCCACCTGGGACGCTCCGTCGGCGAGCGTGGCGCTGCCGTCGGCGAGGCTCAGCCCTCCCTCGCGCAGCTGGCCGAGCCCGACGACGAGCTGGGCGGAGCCGGTACGTGCCTGCTCGGCACCGTCGTTGAGCTCTGTCGCACCGTCGGCCGCCTCGGAGACGCTCTCGTGGATGTCGGTGAAGCCCACGTAGACGTTGCGGAGGTACTCGTCGGAGACCTCTGTCGCCAGCTCGTCGGCCACCGTCGTGCCGACCGTCGACGCGATGTTGCCGACGATGATGTTCGCGCCGTCGTTCGTGGTGATGGAGAGGCGGGCGATGGCCGCGTCCAGCGGGTCGTCGCCGCCCGCCGAGACCGCTGCCGCGGAGAAGCCAGCTGGGATATCGAGCACGGCGAGCACCTTGCCGGACTCGAGCTCGCTCTGCGCCTGATCGGCCGACATCTCGTGCCAGCTGAAGTTGTTCGACTCGGTGCTGTCGACGAGCTTCTCGGTGAGCGTCGCGCCGAGATCGACGGGGTCGGCGGGCTCGCCGTCGGTGGTGGTCGCGGGGGTCGCCGCCTGGTCGCTGTTCACGATGGCCGCGTTGATGTGGTCGAGGCGGTGCGTCGGGTCCTCGTTCGACCAGATCAGCGAACCCGCGTAGATCAGGGGAATCAGCGCGATGCCGACGATGACGATGAGCGTCCGCCGGTGCGAGCGCACGAAGGCGGGAAGAGAGAAGGAACGCATGTGGGTGTGAAGTCCTATGAGCGAACGTGCTCGGCGCGGAGGGCGTCAAGCTCGGCGGCAGTCGCGCCGGAGGATGCGAGAAGCAGGGAGGAGAGGCGCTCGACGAGCTCGTCGGTGGATGCGCGAGCAGCGGCCGGCGAGCCGGGGGCGTTGCCCACGGCCACCGTGACCTCGGCTGCGGCTGCGGCATCGGCTGCGGCATCGGCTTTGGCGGTGGTCTTGGCGTCGGCGAAGAGCCATCGGGTGACGTGCCACATGGCGCCGGCCGCGAGGAACTCGGCGCGGTCCCTGGGGGTGTCTGGTCCGGGGCGCCGGCGGATGACGGGGCCGAGCGGTGACGACTCGAGGAGCCTCGTGGCGAGGTAGGCGATCACGTCGCCCGTGAGGAGGCCGAAGCTGCTCTCGAGGGCCGCCCGGTAGAAGGGGGCGTCCGCGTCGAGCTCGCGGAGGAGCGCGCGAAGCGTGCCTCGCACGAAGGTGGGCCAGGAGGGGTCGTCGCCGACGCTCGGAATCCGATCGAAGGTCGACTGCAGACGCTGCAGGGCAGCCTCGCGGATGAGCGCGGCCGTGTCGTCGAAATGCTTGTAGAAGGTGGGGCGGCTCACCCCGGCCCGGCCGACGATGTCAGTGATGCTGAGCTGAGCTGCGTCGCGTCCTTCGTCGAGCAGTTCGACGACGGCAGCGATGAGTGCCGCCCGCGAACGGACGAACCTCGCGTCTTCCTGGATCACGGCTCTCCTCGGTCAGAACTAATTTACAAATGTAAATTAGCACGGCCGCGTGAGAACGCAACAGGGAAAATCGAGGCGCAGTGGGGGCGGCAAGGCCAAGCGAGCTCCCCTGTGACCAACATCAGTGCAGAAACGGGCCGTTCCGAGCGCCAGGGCTCGAAACGAGTCCTTATTGCACTGATGTTGGTCAGGCCTCCTCGGCAAGGGCGGTCACGCGCGGACGAGCGAGAGCCCGAACACGCGAGCCCAGCCGCAGCCGCAGCCCAGCCCCGCGCTACCGCAGCACGCGTCGCGTGAAGTCGTTCGCGAAGACGCCGTTCGGGTCGTAGCGCCCGACGAGCTTCCGGAAGTCGCCGATGCGCGGGTACCGCTCGGCGACGTCGATCCGCTCGTCGAAGACCTTGCCCCAGTGCGGACGACCGCCGAGCGGCTCGAAGATCTCGTCGAGCAGCGGCAGCAGCTCGGCGACCTCCGGGTCCTGCTTCCACGTGAAGTGCAGGCCGACGACGTCGTTGCCGTGCATGGGGCTCAGCCAGAGGGAGTCGCGCGCGACCGTGCGCACCTCGTTGACAAGCAGGTGGGGCCGGATGCGGTCGGCGATGCCCGCGAGCGCGAGCAGCGCATCCTGCGCCCGGAGCCGCGGGATGAGGTACTCGCTCTGCAGCTCGGCTCCGTTGGAGGGCTGGAACTCGAGCTTGAAGTGCGGGAGCCGCTCGTACCAGGGGCCGGCGACGCCGAACTGCTCGCTGCAGGCAACTGCGGAGATGCCGCGGATGGGGTGCAGCGCCTCGGTGGCGGGCGTGGCACCGGAGAAGTCGCCCGGCGCGAGCTCGCTGGCGAGCTGCTTCACCCAGACCTGGTCGATGGTCTCGGGCTCGGCCCACGTCGTGAAGGCGCTCACGCTGTAGCCGGCGCCGGTGATCTCGTCGAAGTTCTCGAGCAGCGCTGCGAACGGCAGGTTCTCGAAGACCCGCTGCCGCACCTCGAAGTGGGGCACGACGTCGAGGCGGATGCGCGTCACGATTCCGAGGGCGCCCAGCGAGACGACGGCCCCGTCGAACCCTTCGTCGCCCCGCTCGAGCACCACCACTTCCCCGTCTCCCGCGACGAACTCGATGGCGGCGACGGCGGCGGCGAGGCTCCGGTTGGTGTTTCCGGAACCGTGTGTGCCCGTCGCGACCGCACCGGCGATCGAGATGTGCGGGAGGGAGGCGAGGTTCGCGAGCGCGAGGCCGTGTTCGGCGAGGTCGATCGCGAGCTCGCCGTAGCGGGTGCCGGCGCCGATCGACACCCACCGCCGGTCCTCGTCGATGCGGAGCGGGCTGCGCAGCCCTCGCGTCGAGACCTGCACTCCGCTCGTGTCGGCGATTCGGTTGAACGAGTGCCCGCTGCCGAGGGCCCGCACCGACTTCCCGGCAGCCACCGCGGCGCGGACCACTTCGCTGACCTCCGCAGTGCTCGTCGGGGCGGCGACGCGCTCCGCCTCGAAGGTGATGTTGCCAGCCCAGTTGGAGGTCACTGCTGTCCTGCTTTCTGCGACGTTGCGAAGTGGATGCACCCGGCGGGGCTCGGCCAGGTTGTCAGACTCGGAGCTCTACCGCCGTCCACGATACGGGGGCAGGGTGACCGTCAGCACTCCGTCTTCGACGTGGGCGGTGTCGTTGGCAACGAGTCCCACCCGCTCCGGGTCCTCGAGCGTGTTCTTGGCGTACACGTCGTCGTCGGCGAGCCAGAGCTCGACGGTCGACGCATCGTGGAAGTTCGCAAGGTTCTTGAGCGGAGCGCCTCGCTCAATCCGAAGACGCTGAGCGCGGCACCTGACAACTTCGGTGACTGCAGGGGCAGATCCGACCAGAACGCTCCGCAGACGGCCTCTTGTCACCGAACATGTCGCGGGTGTCTTCGTCGTCGGCGGAACCGGCGTGGCGCCTGCCGAGATCGCACCGCCGCGGCACCACGGCACCTCTGCAGCGCGCTCGTCGGCGAGCCGCGGCCGTGAGATCCGTCTTGCTCGAACCCGCTCTACGAGGCATCTCCGAGGTATCCGAACAACTTCGGTGACTACAGACGCCTGACCGGAGGGCAACTGGACCAGAGCTTTCCGCAGTCACCGAAGCTGGCCCCACGCGATGAAGCCTTGCGCGTGCCGGGGGGGGGGGGCTGTCACCAGGGGTGATACGCGCGCACCCACGGGCCGGACTCCGCACCGCGGGGTGCGAAGGCCGGCCCGTGGGCGGCGCTCTGCAGCTGGGTCGGCCAGCTGGGCTCGGTCCTCAGTACTGCTTGCCGGGGATCCAGCTGGTGCCGGCGAGCGGCACATTGGCCATGGCCGCCGATTCGACGGTCAGGGCGACGAGGTCCTCTGGCTCGAGGTTGCGGATGTGCGACTTGCCGCACGCGCGGGCGATGGTCTGCGCTTCCATGGTGAGGACGCGCAGGTAGTTCGCGAGGCGTCGCCCGCCCTCGACGGGGTTGAGGCGAGAGGCGAGCTCCGGGTCCTGCGTCGAGATGCCGGCGGGGTCGCGCCCGTCCTGGAAGTCGTCGTAGAAGCCCGCGGCTGAGCCGATGTCGGCGTACTCCTGCTGGTAGCGGGGGTCGTTGTCGCCGAGTGCGATGAGCGCGGCCGTTCCTATGGCGACCGCGTCAGCGCCGAGCGCCATGGCCTTCGCGACGTCGGAGCCCGTGCGGATGCCGCCGGAGACGATGAGCTGCACTTTGCGGTGCATCCCGAGCTCCTGCAGCGCCGCGACGGCTTGCGGGATGGCGGCGAGCGTCGGGATGCCGACGTTCTCGATGAACACCTGCTGGGTCGCCGCCGTGCCGCCCTGCATGCCGTCGAGCACGACCACGTCGGCACCGGCCTTCACCGCGAGCGCAGTGTCGTAGTACGGACGGGATGCGCCGATCTTCACGTAGATCGGCTTCTCCCAGCCGGTGATCTCGCGGAGTTCAGCGATCTTGATCGTCAGGTCGTCCGGGCCCGTCCAGTCGGGGTGGCGGCTCGCGGAGCGCTGGTCGATGCCGATGGGCAGGGTGCGCATCCCGGCGACGCGCTCGGTGATCTTCTGCCCGAGCAGCATGCCGCCGCCGCCTGGCTTCGCTCCCTGGCCGAGCACGATCTCGATCGCGTCGGCTTTGCGCAGGTCGTCGGGGTTCATGCCGTACCGGGAGGGCAGGTACTGGTAGACGAGGTGCTTCGACTGGCCGCGCTCTTCGGGCGTCATGCCGCCGTCGCCGGTGGTCGTTGAGGTGCCGACTTCGGATGCGCCTCGCCCGAGGGCTTCTTTGGCGTTCGCGGAGAGAGCGCCGAAGCTCATGCCCGCGATGGTGACGGGGATGTCGAGGTGCAGCGGCTTCGACGCGAAGCGGTCTCCGAGCAGGACGTCGGTGCCGCAGCGTTCGCGGTAGCCCTCGAGCGGGTAGCGCGACATGGATGCGCCGAGGAAGAGGAGGTCGTCGAAGTGCGGCAGCTGCCGCTTCGCTCCCCACCCGCGGATGTCGTAGATGCCGGTGCGGGCGGCGCGCTGGATGTCGGAGATGGTTGCGCGGTCGAAGGTCGCGGACTCGCGGAGGCCGAGTTCGGCGAGCTGTGCGGGTGACTGCGTGGCCGTGGATGTGGGCTGTTCGGTGAGCGTCATGGCTGGCTCTCTCTGCTCGGCCTAGTAGGCGTTGTCGACGTTGAAGTGGTAGAGCTTGCGGGCTGAGCCGTAGCGCGTGAATGCTGCGGGGTCGTCGTCGCGGCCGGCGGCGAGCAGCAGTTCGGCGAGTTCAGCGAGGTGCTCGTCGCGCATGGGCTTCTCGATGCAGTCGGCGCCGAGCGATTGGACGGTGCCTTGCACGTAGATGCGCGTCTCGTAGATGGAGTCTCCGAGGGCCTCGCCCGCGTCGCCGCACACGATGAGGCGTCCGGCCTGCGCCATGAACGCCGACATGTGGCCGATGCTGCCGCCCACGACGATGTCCACGCCCTTCATGGAGATGCCGCAGCGGGCTCCCGCGTTGCCGTCGATGACGACGAGTCCGCCGTGGCCGGTGGCGGCCGCCGACTGGGAGGCGTCGCCCGTGACGTGCACGGTGCCGCTCATGATGTTCTCGGCGAGCCCGACGCCGGCGTTGCCGTTGATCGTGACGGAGCCCTGCTGGTGCATTCCGGCGGCGTAGTAGCCGACGTGTCCGTCGATCGTGACGTCGATGGCGGAGGTGATGCCGACCGCCACGTTGTGCTTGCCGGCGGGGTGCTGGATGCGCCACCTGGTTCCGTGTTCGGCCGTCTGCACTGCCGCGTTCACGACCCGCACGTCCTGCCCGGCGAGGTCGATCGTGGTGATGCTGGCCGCCGGGGGCGAGGTGGGGGCGGGCGCAGCCGCTGGGGCTGCCGCGTACTGGGTGCTGTCTAGAGTGACCACGTGTAGACCTTTCCGGGGACTGGTTCGAAGATGTCGGCCGATTCGATGCCGGGGAGCTGCGCGAGGGCGCGGTACTCGGAGGCCATGGCCACGTAGTCGGAGGTTTCGGCGACGATGGCGGGCTTGCAGGCGATGGGGTCGCGCACGATGGCCATGCTGTCGGCGGTGGTGACGACGAGCGTGTAGAAGCCGTCGAAGACGTCGCCGAGGTTGATGAGGGCTTCCTCGAGGGTGTCGCCCTGTTCGAGGCGGGAGGCGATGTAGCGGGCGCCGACCTCGGTGTCGTTCTCGGAGTCGAACTGCACGCCTGTGCGCTTGAGTTCGCGGCGGATGGACGCGTGGTTCGAGAAGGAGCCGTTGTGTACGAGGCACAGGTCGTCGGCGACGGCGAACGGATGCGTGCCGCCGGCGGTCACTGCCGACTCGGTGGCCATGCGGGTGTGGGAGACGCCCTGGCTGCCGGACATCGACTCGAGGCCGTGGTTGGAGGCGACGTCCATGGGGTTGCCGACGCTCTTCATGACGGCGAGGTGGCCGCCGCGGCCGATGATGGTGGCGGCCGGGAGGGCGGCGCTGACCGCGTCCGCGAGGATGCTCGTCGATAGCTCGCCGCTGACGAGCGTTGTGTCGCCGATGACGGAGACTTTGGGGGCGGCGCCTGCTGGGAGGGTGCGCTCGAGCTCGGCCGTCAGCTCTTCTGCGGTGAGCATCTGGGTGCCGCCGAGGAGGCTGAGGGTTGACGCCGCACTGCCGGTGAGGTCGGGGTTGTCGTAGACGGCGAGGCCGGCGGAGTCGGGTCCGCGGTCGACCATCTCGCACAGCATGGTCGAGAGCAGGTCGCCCATCTGCGGCCTGAGTTGGGGGTTGCGCAACTGCAGCGCGGCGATTCCACACACGGGCGTGGTCCTTTCGAAGGGGTGAGCTGGTCTGGCTTCTGGATGCGGGTGGTTAGAAGGCGGTGAGGTAGGTGTCGAGTTCCCAGTTGCTGACCTGGGCGTGCCAGGTGAGGAACTCGGTCTCCTTGGCGTCGGCGAAGTAGCGGCCGGTGGCTTCGTCGCCGCTGAGGCTGGCGAGGATCACGGGGTCGTGGCGGAGCGCTTCGACGGCGTGGAGGAGCGTTGCGGGGAGCACTGCCGCGCCCTCCGGTGCCTGCCCTGGCCCCGATGGGTTGCCTGGGTCGATGCTGTTGTCGATGCCGTCGATGCCCGCCATGATCGACGTGGCGACCGCGAGGTAGGGGTTGGCGGCGCCGTCACCGGAACGGAGCTCAACGCGCTTGTTGTCCGGCACCCGCACCATGTGCGTGCGGTCGTTGCCGCCGTATGACGCCTTGCGAGGCGACCAGGTCGCCCCGGAGCTCGACGTCGCCGTGCCGATGCGCTTGTACGAGTTCACCGAGGGTGCGAGGAATGCCTGCAGTGCGGGGGCGTGCTGGAGGAGGCCCGCGACGAAGCCGTATGCGACGGGCGAGAGGCCGAGGCCGCGCGCATCCGCTTCGCTCTCGGTGCCCGTCGTCGCGGGGAAGAGCGGCTCGTCCTGTTCGCTCCAGAGGGAGAGGTGCAGGTGGAGGCCCGTGCCCGTGCGGTTGGTGAAGGGCTTGGGCATGAACGTGGCCGTCATGCCGCGCTCCTCGGCGAGCACGTTGAGGATGTAGCGGAGCGTGATGACCCGGTCGGCGGTGGTGAGGGCGTCGGCGTAGTCGAAGTTCTGCTCGAATTGGCCGGCGCCGTCCTCGTGGTCGTTGGCGTAGTTGCCCCAGCCGAGCGAGTTGATGGCGGTCGAGACAGCTGCGAGGTGGTCGTACATCCGCGTGACGCCGCGGGCGTCGTAGCAGGGGCGCGGGCCGTTGTCGCGCTTGTCGGCCGGGGCGAGGGTGCCGTCGTGGGCACGGTCGACGAGGAAGTACTCGACCTCGGCGCCGACCTTGGCTGTCATGCCGCGCGTGGCGAGCTCGGCGATGGCGCGCTTCAGGATGTTGCGGGGCGCGTAGGGCCACGGCTGGCCGTTGACGTGCGGGTCGCAGTGCACGAGCGCGAGGCCTTCGCGGACGAACGGCAGCGGAGTGAACGAGTCGAGGTCGGGGATCGCGATGAGGTCGGGGTCGTGCTGCTCCTGGCCGATGAGGCCGGCGGCGAAGCCCGCGAACCCGAGGGCGCCCGCTTCGAGCTCGTCGGCCGCTGAGGTCGGGACGAGCTTCGCGCACGGCTTCCCGTTGAGGTCGACGAAGGTGGCGAGGATGAAGTTCACGCCGTGCGCCCGCGCGAGGTCGCGGAGCGTGATGCGGTCGCCGGCGGCGAGGCTCTCCCCGCTTGGTGGGGTGGCCTCGACCAGCTTGGGGGCTAGTTGCGTCATGGTCGTCTCCCGCATGTTGTTGATGTTACCTGACATGAAACCTTGTTCGCCAATAGTAGACAGACGGATGTTTCCACAGCATTCGCCCCTGTAAACACTGGGTTACGGCAACGCGGGCGCGGGAGGCCGGGCATCACGACACGGGTACTCGCAGGACCTCCCCCGATGTCGGTGGTCCGCCATACGCTCCTGGCATGGAGTACACGAACCTCGGCCGAACCGGCCTCCGCGTCAGCCGCCTCGCCCTCGGCTGCATGAGCTTCGGCGACCCGAATCGCGGCCTGCACAGCTGGACCCTCGACGACGAGGCCGCCGCTCCACTGCTGCGCCAAGCAGTGGAGCTCGGCATCACCTTCTGGGACACCGCGAACGTCTACCAGCAGGGCACCAGCGAGGAGATCATCGGCCGCGCGATGCGCCGCTTCAGCCGCCGCGAGGACATCGTGCTCGCGACGAAGGTCTCCGGCAAGATGCATGATGGCCCGGGCGGTTCCGGCCTGTCGCGCAAGGCGATCCTCGAGCAGGCGCATGCCTCCCTCGAGCGGCTCGGCACCGACCACGTCGACGTGCTCTACATCCACCGCTTCGACGACGCGACCCCGGTCGAGGAGACGATGCAGGCACTCGACGACCTCGTACGCGCGGGCAAGGTGCGCTACCTCGGAGCATCGTCGATGTACGCGTGGCAGTTCGCGAAGCTGCAGCAGGCTGCGGCGGTCGGCGGATGGACACCCTTCGTCGCCATGCAAGACCAGTACAACCTGCTGAAGCGCGAGGAGGAGCGGGAGATGATCCCCATGTGCGCCGACATGGGTGTCGGCCTCGTGCCCTACTCGCCGAACGGCAAGGGGCGCCTGACTCGCCCGCGCGGCGAATCGTCGTCGCGCGCCGAGGTCGACACGGTCGCGAAGGCGTTCGACGCCGACGCCGATGGTCCGATCATCGATGTCGTCGAGCAGGTCGCCGCAGAACGGCAGGTGCCGATGGCGCGGGTCGCGCTCGCCTGGGTGCTGCGCAATCCCGCGGTGGCCGCGCCCATCGTGGGCGCGACGAAGGCCAAGCACCTCGACGACGCCGTCGCCGCACTCGAGCTGACCCTCACCGACGACGAGGTGGCGCGGCTCGAGGCGCCGTACGTCACCCAGCCGCCCTTCTGGTGGTGACGGCGCGGCTCGGCGTAAACACTGGGTTACGAGCAATCGCGGGGAGGTTTCGCACCGGTCGCAGCAGCCACTCGTCGCGATGGAATGGGCGCACCCACCCATCCACGAAAGGCGCCCCATGCCAGCTGCACCGCTCTTCGACCTGTCCGACACCCGCATCGTCGTCACCGGGGGCACCAAGGGCATTGGCTTCGGCATCGCCAGTGTGTTCGCGCAGGCGGGCGCGCGTGTCGCCATCGCCGGCCGCTCCCGACCGGGAGTGGATGCGGCCGTCGCGGTGCTCGAAGAGCTTGCGGGGTCAGAGGCCCCAGGCCGCGTGGTCGGCCTCACGATTGACGTGGCCGACCCGGAGTCCTGCCACGCCTTGGCCGCATCCGTCACGAACATGTTCGGCGGTATCGATGTGCTGTGCGCCAACGCGGGGATCTTCCCGCAGGCCGAGCTCGCCACGATGACGCCTGCACAGCTCGACGAGGTGCTCGACACGAACGTGAAGGGAACGATCTACAATGTCCAGGCGTGCCTGCCCGCGCTCAAGGAATCGGGACGCGGCCGGGTCGTCGTGACCTCATCCATCACAGGCCCCATCACCGGCTACCCGGGGTGGTCGCACTACGGCGCGTCCAAGGCAGCCCAGCTGGGCTTCATGCGCACGGCGGCTATCGAGCTCGCGAAGCACGCGATCACCGTCAACGCCGTGCTGCCGGGCAACGTCGAGTCGGCTGGGCTCGAGGGGATGGGCGAGCACTACCTCGCGTCGATGACGTCGGCCGTGCCACTGCGGAGACTGGGCCGCGCGGAGGAGATCGGCTTCGCCGCGGCGTTCCTCGCGAGCAGGGAAGCCGCGTTCATCACCGGTCAGACGATCGTCGTCGACGGCGGACAGACGCTCCCCGAGTCCCCCGACGCCGTCGCCTGACTCCCAGCCCCGCCCTCAGACAACCCTATGCCCGCTCTCAGGAATAGCTAGCTAACCTAACTATCCCACCCGCTACTTCGAACCGAGGAACCCCATGAGCCTGCTCGAGATCCCCCGACCGTCGACACCTCAGTCGGCAGTAGAGGCGAACCCTCGCCGACTGCGCTGGCTCTCACCCGCGAACGGGCTCTGGGTGGCCATGCGGGAGACCCAGACGGGCGACGACTTCGCGGGGTTCGTCGAGCTCGTTCAGGGAGAGTTCCGCGCCCATGACGGCCAAGGCACCTTCCTCGGCACGTTCGAATCACGAGAGTCGGGGCGCGACGCGATCGAGGGCGCCGCCCGCCTCTGACGGTCCGGGGTCTAGACCCGTGGGCCGAAACCGACCGACTGGTACAGTCGTGGGACCAGACACCAACGACCAGCGACTCCCCTGTCGCCGGCCGTCGCGCGCCAGGGCTGAGCCCGCGCGAAGCGGTCCGCCTGGGATGCCGCTGGCCTACCGCGAGATTGGATCCCGTCCCGCATGCCTCTCCTCACCATCCTCATCGGTGCCGCACTCGTCGTGACAGGCGCCGTCGCGTACTTCGTCAGCGACACCGGCAGCCTCACGGCCCTCATCCCGGCAGCTGTCGGCGTGCTGCTCGTCATCGCCGGCCTCATCGCGCGGAACCCGAAGCTCCGCAAGCACGCGATCCACGGTGCGCTCGCCGTCGCGCTTCTCGGCGCACTCGGCTCGCTCATGAACGTCGCGAAGCTCGGCGACCTCATCGCTGGCACGGCCGAGCGCCCTGGCGCGATCATCAGCAGCACGATCATGCTCGTCCTGCTCGTCGCCCTCATCACGGCCGGGGTGCGCTCGTTCATCGCCGCCCGCCGCGACCGCCAGGCGCCCGCGGTCACGCAGAACTAGTCAGCTGTTCTCCGCCCTCGGCTCTCCTGGAGGCGGATGAGATAACCGTCGGGGTCCGTCACGAGAAATTGACGGACCCCGACGTCGTCCTCGCCGACCCGGTACCACTTCGTCTCCGGCGGCATGAAGAGCTCGCGGCCAGACTCCAGGACGGCGCCGGCGATCGCGTCCGCGTCCGGCACGGAGACCTGGAAGTTGATGCCCCTCCCGAGCGGGGCTTCGAGCGGGCTGGTGACCCAGTTCCGTCCGACACCTCGCTGCTCGAGCATGAGGTGGGCGCTTCCCCGCTCGATGTAGGCGAACCTCTCCTCAGGCCGGTCGTACCTGACTGCGAACCCGCACAGTCCGACTCAGAAGTCGAGGCTCCGCCACACATCCGAGACCAGGAGCTCGGGGACGAGGTCGGGCGTGAGTCTGGAACCCGAGGAGGAAGTCACCGCTGCATCGTCGCACGTCGATGTAGCGGTGTCAGGGATGTTGCGTTCCCCTACGACTGCTCGGCCGCTGACCGCACACCCAGTCGAACGACGTAGCGTCGCGTGATGATCGGATTCAACCCCATGCAGACGGCATTCATGGCCCTCTACTTCGCCGTCATCCTGGCCATCCTCGTGCTCGTGGTCTGGGCCCTGATCCTGTCGATCAAGGCGCTGCGCAAGTACCTGCGGGCCCCGGATGCGCCCCAGCAGCCACACCTGGACCCACCGCGCACGCACGAGATCGACTGAGCCTCGAGATGCACGGCATCTCACGCAGCCGCGCCGAGCGCGGCACGATGACGCCTGCCCGCGTTGTGCTCGCCGCCTCAAGGCTGGTCATCGCGCTCGGCGCATGATCCGCCGCGGGGCGCCGCCGTGCACCGGCGCCGGCGGCGGTCACCAGGACAGCGGAGGCATTCGCCCGTTCAGGAGCACCCGCAGGGCGGCGTGTAGTTCGAGCGCGTTCCGGCGACGATCCTCGGGAGCGACCTCCTGCACGGCGACGTTGCAGGCGCGCCCGAGCTCCCACTCGGTGACCCCCTCGGGGAGGCACAGCATCCACTGCACAGCTCTGGGCGGTGCCGGCACTCCGGCGTCGGCCAGATACTGGACCATGTCGTCGTGGATCTCGGTGATGTCCTCCTCGCTGAGAAACGTGCCGTCGGCCGGCCCGCCGACACGCTGCCCACCCCCGTAGGTCTCGACCACCGGTTCGTACCGCGCGGGCTCCTGGTACACCCAGCTCGGCCCCGCGAGGAAGGCGATGAGTGCGAGCCAGCCGTTCGGCTCGAGCCGCATGAGCTCGGCCGTCTGCGGTGGATCCGTCGGAAAATCGTTCCACGACCAGCTCGGCAGCGCCTCGAGCGCTGCCAGCCTCACCTCGTTGTCATTGATCGGCATGAATCGGCCCCCAGCCTGAGTTTCCCCTGCAACCGCCGACCTGAGCCGGCGGCGCTCCCCGCCATTGTCGCGCATCCGCCCACTCGCGGAGTGCACGGCGAGCATCACGAGGCGACACGAGGCGGCGCGAGCGAGCGTCAGGCCCGGTGCTTGCGGCTGAGCTTGCGCCAGTGTTCGCCTCGGCGACTCACCAGAGTCGCGCGCGGGGGCTGAAGAACGGCAGCGCGATGGGCTTGAACACGACGCCCCGCGAGGCCTTCACGAGGCCCACGATCGAGAGCACGACGTGCGTCACCGAGAGGGCGAACCAGATGGTGATGGGGATGCCGATCGGGAAGAACGTCGACGAGTACTCGTCGTCGAAGGTGAAGAGGAACGCGATGTGCAGCGCGATGAGGATGACCGAGGAGATCAGGTAGGTGATCCCCCAGTTGGCGGCGTTCGTGCGGTTCCGCTCCCCAGCCTCGGTCGCCGGAGCGCGAGAACGCCCCGCCGCCGTCATCACGATGCCCGCGACGATGGCACTCACGAAGGGGAACGGGATGAGCGCGAGCAGCCCGAGCCCCCACTGCACGGCCCCGTTCGCCAGTGGCCTGACGAGGAGCACCTGCTGGGGCTGGCCGGCCGGCGGCGCGTACTGCGGCGGCTGGGCCGAGGGCGGCGGCTGCACAGGCTGCGCGTAGGCCGTCACATCGGGCTGGGTCTGAGGCGCGGGCTGGGCCTGAGGCGCGGGGCCGGCCTTGGGCTCGGCGTCGGCCTCTTGCTGCGGCGCCCCGAATGGCTCGAAGTAGAGGTTGTTCGCCCACGACCCGGAGCCGGTGAGCTGCTGGCGCTTCTCGGCGGGAAGCCCGAGCGCGTATCGGATGAGCGAGTCCACGCTCGCGTCGTCGCCGCGGACCATGCCCTGCGCCTCGGTCAGCATCTCCGGGAATGGGTTGTCGTCGTCCGTGACGCTGAGCACGTGGATCTCGGCGACCTCGAGCAGCAGGTAGCGACCGCGGTTCGCGGGGTCGTTCAACGCGTTGCGCGCCTCGGCGATCTGCCGTTGCGTCTCTTCGTCGTGCGGGAGCTGCGCGAAGAGGCGCTCGAGGTTGGCGACGCCCTGGTCGTAGTCGCCGAGGATCGCGGTGGCCGGCGCATCCCAGATCGTCGAGGGAACGAGGCGACCGGACCCGGAGACGAGCAGCTCGTGCACAAGCGGCACGTCCCATCTCCACTCCGAGAGACCTGTGACTCTCGTGAGCGGGGCCCCGTGCCCTGGGATCTCGTCGACGACGTAGAGATAGCTGCGGTTCGCCATCACCCGAGCCTAACGGGCGATGCCCGCGTCTCGGCGTCGCGGTCGGCGACCCGGGACGCGGGCATCGTGGCCTACTTCCGTGATGCTTCTGCCGATCGCGAGCACAGGAGCCGCGCGAGCGCTCATCCGTTACGGATGCCGAGCGCGAACCACGCCGCCGAACGGGCGCGGACTACTTGCCGAAGAGGTCTCCGAGGCCGGGGATGTCGAAGCCGAAGTTGCCTGCCTGCTCCTCGACGCCGCCCAGGAACTGGTCGCCCGCTCCCGTGAGCTGCTCGCCGGCACCGGCGAACTGGTCGCCGAACCCGCCCACCTGCTCGCCGAACCCAGACACGGCCTCGCCGAGGCCACCGAACTCGCCGAGGTCAGCCGTGAGCCCCTCAAAGCCTTCGATACCGGACGCGGCGATGCCGTCGAAGTCGATGCCGGATGCCATTGCGTCGCCGAGGAGCGGCAGCGCGACCGAACTGGCCACGGCCCCTCCGACGACGCCGAGCGCGATGCCGCCGAGCGCGCCAGCACCGGCCGCAGCGGCCCCAGCGCCCGCGACACCCATGCCTCGGCCGAAGCGGGAGGAGCCCCCACGGCTGGAACCCGGCGCGAAGTTTCCGCCACCGCGCGAGCCCGCGATGCGCTTGCCCGCGCCGAGCACCTGCGCCATGAAACCGGGCCGCTGCACTTCCCCGCGCGTCGCCGCCCGCGCCAGGTCATCCGGCGAGCTCGACTGGGGGCGGTCGTACGGGCCGGACTCGGCGCTCAGACGCTCACGCACCTGGTCTCGCTGCTCAGGCGTGAGGCGCTGGAACGCCTCACGGTGAGCCTGCTCGAGCTGGTCGGGCGCCGCCGTCTTGAGGAGGTAGTCGTACTTCGCGATGGCCGCCTTGTCTGCAGCAGTTCCAGCCCCAGCGCTCGCGCCGGGACGCGAACCGTAGCTCGGTGCGCTCGGCGGCCGCTGGTCGTACTGGCGCTGCTGACCGTACTGGGGCACCTGGCCCTGGTGACCCTGCTGGCCCTGGTCGCCGGGCTGGCTCGGGTAGCCCTGCTGGCCGCGCGACTGCTGCCCGTCGCCGGTCACCTGGTCGGCGACCTTGCGGACCATGTCCTTCCAGTCCCCGGAGCCGCTCCTGCCGCCACCCCGGTTGCCGGAGTTGCCGGAGCCACTCGAATTGCCGAGGGCCTTGGAGGCCGCGCCGAGGATCTTGTTGAAGTCAACCATGCGCTCATCGTGACGTACTGGTCTATGGAAAACGTATGGAGCGCATCCGGTTCCGCTCAGAGCGTCGCGTGCTCGCTCGAATCGGCGGCCCGCGCCCACGGCGACGCGGACGGGGCGAAATCGCGAGGTGGCTTCGGCGCGGGATGCATGCTCGGCCCGGATGTCGGCGGCACCGGCTACGTTGACGCTATGCAGTCGAACAGCCGAGTCCACGCTCCGGAGTTGAGCACCCGATGAGCAAGCGCGCGGTGCAGGCTGGCGCGGCCGCCGATGTGCTCGGCCCCTACCTCGAGCGGCTGCGCACCGAACTCGAGATCCCCGTCGACTACCCCGCCGACGCGCTGCTCGAGGCCGAGGCAGCTGCGGCACGCGAGTTCGACGCCGAACCAGACTCTGCCAGGCAGGACCTCCGTGACCTGCCCTTCGTGACCCTCGACCCCGTCGGGTCCCGCGACCTCGACCAGGCCTTCTTCCTCCGACGCGTCGCGGCAGCCGACGCTGAGCCCGCCGGGTTCGAGGTGTTCTACGCGATCGCCGACGTCGCCTCGTTCGTCGAGCCCGGAGGCGCGCTCGACGCCGAGACGCACCGCCGCGCCCTCACCGTGTACGGCCCCGATGGCCGCTTCGGCCTGCATCCCGCCGTGCTCAGCGAGGGCGCCGCAAGCCTGCTGCCGGACGTCGACCGGCCGGCTGTGGTGTGGCGGATGCGGCTCGACGCGTCGGGTGAGCTGCTCGACGACATCGACGTGCGTCGATCTATGGTGCGTTCTCGGGCGCAGCTCGACTACGGGTCCGTGCAGCGTCAGCTCGACGACGGATCAGCCGGTGAGCTCCTGCTGCTGCTCGCCGAGATCGGGCAGCTGCGCATCGACGCCCAGTTCAACCGCGGCGGCGCGACGCTCGAGGTGCCAGATCAGGAGATCGAGCGCAGCGAAGACGGGTCCCGCTACCGACTGGTGCTGCGCGAGCCGCTGGCGAGCGAGGAGTTCAACGCGCAGCTGTCGCTGCTCACCGGCATCGCCGCGGCGCGGCTGCATCGCCTCGCCGGGGTCGGCATCTGGCGCACCCTCGACGAGGCTCGCGCCGAAGACGTCGAGCGCTTGCGCCGGGTGGCCACGGCCCTCGGGTTCGATTGGTCCCCGTCCTCCTCATACGCCGAGTTCGTGCGAACCATCGACCCGTCGCGGCCCGAGTACGCGGCGTTCGCGACCGAAGCGACCCGCCTGTTCCGCGGGGCGGGATACGCGGCCTTCGGGACGCCGGAGAGCCCCGATGTGCCGAGCGGCGCATCCCACAGCGCCATCGCCGCCGAGTACGCGCACGTCACAGCGCCCCTGCGACGCCTCGTCGACCGGTACGGCACCGAGATCGCGCTCGCATACTGCGCCGGCCGGGAGGTGCCGTCGTGGGTGGTGGATGCGCTCGATGCGCTCCCGGGTGAGATGGCTGACGGGTCGCGGTGTGCGAACGCCTACGAGCGAGGAACCGTCGACCTGCTCGAGGCGGTGCTGCTCGGACCGCTGGTCGGCGAGGACCTCGACGGGATCGTCGTCGAGTCCTCACCGACCGGCGAGGCCGATGAGCGGCGGGCCAAGGCAACCGTGCTGCTGCGAGACCCAGCGGTGAGGGCGAGGGTCGTCGGCGACGCCTCAGCGCTCGAGCTGGGCGCCCCGGTCGTGGTCCGAGTCGAGTCAGCCGACCCGGACACGCGGACAGTCACGCTCAGCGTCGTCGCACCGAGCCCGGCTCCCCACCGCGGCTAGGCGCCTACAGCGAGGCCCAGGTGAACGAGTAGCCGTTGCCGTTGCGGTGGCAGGACTCGGTGATCTTCGTCCACGAGCTGATGTACGTGCGCTGCACTGCCTGGCAGTCGGCGAGAGATCCGCCGGTCCAGTACATCTGCTCGGTGCCAGCGTTCGCGATCGCCGGGGCGGAGACGGCGATGCCGACGGCGAAGAGGGCTGCGGTGATGCTTGAGGCGATTCGACGCATGAGAACTCCTTCGACAGGCCCGGCTGGTCCGGGATGTCGGCGAGCGTAGACCCGCAGATTGGGATGCACGGGCACTGCAACCCCCGTGCGGGAGGCGGGGAGAACTCCCCTCCCCGCAGTGGCGGGCGACGCGGCGATGCCCTGGACGTTTCCTCCGCGATCCAGCCCGCCTTCGCAGGGGACGGTGCTACCCGCCTCTCGCGAATGGGCGGAGCAGCCGACATCCGCTGCACCCCGAATAGGATCGACAGCGTGCATCCCACGCCCTCCTCCCCCACGCTCGCCGCGCACCCGAGGACCCTCCGATGAGGCTCGCCGTGATCGGCGCCGGGCAGATCGTCGCCGACTTCCTCCCCCACGTGGCCGACATCCCCGGACTCGAGCTCGCCGCTATCTACGGACGACCTCCCCGACGTGAGCACCTCGAGAAGCTCCAGGCTCAGTTCGGCATCGAACGCGTGCACACGGACCTCGACGAGTGCCTCGCCGACACCTCCATCGACACCGTCTGGGTCGCCCTGCCCAACTCGCTGCACTTCGAGGTCTCCCGCAAAGCGCTCGAGGCGGGGAAGCACGTGATCTGCGAGAAGCCGTTCGTGCTCGAGGAATCGGAGCTGCGGGAGCTGCGCACCCTCGCGACGGAACGCGACCTCATCCTCATCGAGGCCATAACGACGCAGTACCTCGCGAACTACCGGTGGATCAAGGAGCACCTCGACCTGGTCGGCAAGGTCAAGCTCATCCAGTCGGACTACTCGCAGTACTCGTCCCGATACGACGCGTTCCGCGAAGGCACCGTGCTGCCGGCCTTCGACCCCGCGCAGGGCGGCGGCGCGCTCATGGACCTCGGCATCTACGCCATCCACTTCGTCGTCGGGCTGCTCGGCAGACCACAGAACGTGACCTACACGGCGAACGTGCAGCGCGGCGTCGACACGTCCGGCGTGCTCGTCCTCGACTACGGCGACACCACGGCCGTCTGCGTCTGCGCGAAGGACTCTGACGGCCCCATTCGCAGCAAGATCCAAGGGGAGGACGGGTGGATCGTCGTCGACGGCTCACCGAACGTCATGGCCTCGGTGAGCTACGAGACCCGCGGCGGCACTGCCGAGCAGGTCGACCTCACGAAGCACCCGCACCGCATGGTGGAGGAGTTCGTGGCGTTCGAGCGCATCATCCGCGAGCACGACACCGCCCAGCGGGACCGCCGCCTCGACCACAGCGCCGACGTGCTCTTCGTCGTCGCGGCCGCCCGCGCGGCCACAGCACCACAGAAGGAGACTGCATGACCACCCCACTTCTCCTCGTCGCGAATGCAGGCGAAGGCTCGATCTCGGTGTTCCGCTTCGACGGCGCCTCCCTCACGCGGCTTTCCGTGGCCCCGGGCCTCACCGGATGCTCGAACTTCGTCGTCGACGCTGCTCGCGACCTCGTCTATGCCTCGGTGAAGGGCAGCCCGGCAGGCATCGTGACGCTGCGCCTCGACCGCGAGTCCGGCGAGCTCACGGAGGTCTCGCGGCGCGATACGCCTCGCGGCGGCCTCAACTACGTCGCCCTCACGAGAGACGGGTCCGCGCTGCTCGGCGCCGCCTACTCGGCGAACTACGGCCTGATCGCGCCGGTCACCGACGGCGAGGTCGGCGAACCGACGTCGATCGTCGAGCACCGTCACCTGCACTCGGTCGCGGCGAGCGCCGACGGACGCTTCGCGTACTTCGTCTCGCTCGGCGACGACCTCGTGGGCCAGTACGCGATAACGGACGACCTCGAGCTCGAGCCGCTCGACCCCGTTGGGGCGGCAGCCCCCGCAGGCAGCGGCCCGCGGCACATCGTGCTGAACGGCGCGGAGAGCTTCGCCTACGTCATCACCGAGTTCAGCGGCGAGGTGCTGCGATTCGAGCGCGACCAGGCAACCGGCACCCTGTCGTTCACCGACGCGGCGAGCTTCGCGGATGCCCTGCAGGGGCTCCAGCCGGGCGCCCTCGGCGGGAACCCCCTTGAGCCCCGCTCGATCTGGGGAGCCGACATCCACTGGGGTGCCGACGAGCAGTACCTGTGGACCTCGGAGCGCACGACGAGCACGCTCGCGCCCCTCAAGGTCTCCGAGGACGGCTCGCTCGAGGACGCGCGCGCGTTCACCGTCACGCAGCAGCAGCCTCGAGGCTTCGCGCTCAGCCCCGACGGACGCTTCCTCGTCGCTGCCGGCGAGGAAGCGACGGAGGTCGCGCTGTACGAAGTCCGCGGTGACCACCTCACCGAGCTGCAGCAGGTCGAGACGGGCAGCGGCGCGAACTGGGTGCGCTGGGCCTGACGCCAGGCTCGCCGGTCGACGCCGACGATCAGTCGGTCGAGACCCTCGCGATGTGCAGCGCCAGGAACGCGATCTCCTCGTTCGGCAGCTCCTGCTCATACTGCTGACGAACGAACACGCGAACGCGCTCAGCCGCCGAGACGGCGGCCGGGTAGCGCTCGCTGAGACTGTTGAAGAGGAAGTCATCAGCGCTCGTCGCGAGCTTGCCGTCGAAGAAGCGCCGCGCGAAGTACTGCAGGTGAGCGACGAACCGCGCACCGTGCAGCTCGTTGTTGTGCAGCTGCCGACCCGTGGAGTGGGTGACGACCGTCGCAACCTGGCTGACGAGCTGGACGATCCGCATCGAGTCGACCCCGGTGTTGCCGGTATCGGCGTTGACCAGGTGGAACGCGATATTCGCGGCCTCCTGCTCAGGCAACTCGACCCCAGTGCGGGTGTTGAGCATGGAGACGGCCGCGAGACCGATCTCGTACTGCTTCGGGTAGATGGTTCGGACTTCCCAGGCGAGCCGGTTCACCGTCGCCAGCCCCTTGCGGTGTCGTTCGACCGCAAAGTGCAGGTGGTCGGTGAGCGCGAGGTAGATGTGCGGATCGAGGTCCAGACCACCGGCCTCGGCGCGCGCGACGATCGCCCTGGTGAGCTCGATGTACTCCCCCGGGATCTGCGTCAGCAGGTCCTCGAGGTTCCGCTGGTCACCCTGCGGGAGAGAGACGAACACCTGGTTCGCCCCGTCCTGCACGACTTCCTCGCCCGGCTTGCGCCCGTATCCGATGCCTTTTCCGAGCACAACGAACTCGGTGCCGTGCTCGTCAGCGGCGAGCACGACACTCGAGTTGAGAACTTTTCTGATTGTCTGCATTGGTGTGTCTCCGTCGACACAGCCTGTGCGGCCGCCATGAGGCGGCGCGAGGCTCAGGACAGATCCGCTCCGTTCGTCGCGATGACCTTCTGGTACCAGTAGAACGAATCCTTGCGGCGACGCTCCATTGTTCCACGCCCCAGATCGTCCATATCCACGTGGATGAACCCGTAGCGCTTCGTGATCTGGGAGGTGGATGCGCTGATGCTGTCGATGGGTGCCCAGCTCGTGTAGCCGAGGAGCTCGACGCCCTCATCCACCGCGCGGATCATCTCCTCGAAGTGCGCGCGGAAGTAGTCGATGCGGTACGGGTCGTGAATGGTGCCGTCCTCTTCGAGCTCATCGCGCATCCCGAGACCGTTCTCGACGATGAAGAGGGGCTTGTTGTAGCGGTCGTAGAGCTCGATGAGGGAGATGCGCAGCCCGGTGGGGTCGATCTGCCATCCCCATTCGCTCGACGTGAGGAACGGGTTCTTGACCCCGAGGATCGTGTTGCCTGGCGTGCGCTCCGCGTCCGGGTTCACGGACTCGGTCAGCGACATGTAGTAGCTGAACGAGATGAAGTCGACCGGGTGCTCGCGGAGCAGCTCGGCGTCGCCGTCCTCGAAGGGGATCTCGACGCCCATACGCTCAAGGGCCTTGAGCGCGAGGCGCGGGTACGCCCCGTCGGCCTGCACGTCGGTGCACAGGAAGAGCATCCGCTCCTTCGCCTGCGTCGCCGCGACATCATCGGGGTGGCAGGTGTTCGGGTACGTGGTCAGCATCGTGAGCATGCAGCCCATCTGCGAGTTCGGGTACTGCTCGTGGAGCAGCTGAGTGGCACGCGCGGAAGCGACGAACTGGTGGTGGAGTGCCGTGTAGCAGGCCTGCTCGACGCTGCCCTGCACGGTCTCCTCGATGATGCCGCCCGAGGTGAAGGGGTGACGGATGATGCCGTCGATCTCGTTGAAGCTGAGCCATTTCGTGACGAGGTGGCCGAAGCGGTCGAAGCAGGTGCGCACGAAGCGCTCGAAGAGCGGCAGGATGCTGCGGTCGGCCCACGCGTTGTTCTTGAGCGCGAGGTGCAGCGGCGGGTCGTAGTGCGCGAGCGTGACGAGCGGCTCGATGCCGAGGCGGCGCATCTCGGTGAAGAAGTCGAGGTAGTGCTGCACTCCTTCCTCGTTCGGCTCCAGCTCCTCGCCGGTCGGGTACAGGCGGGTCCACGCGATCGACACGCGAAGCACCTTGAAGCCCATCTCGGCGAAGAGCGCCAGGTCCTCCGGGTAGCGGTGATAGAAGTCGATGCCGCGGCGCTTCGGGTAGTAGGTGAGCTCGTCGGGGTCGGCCATAGCGGCCTGGATGCTCTCGAGCGTGTTCACGTGGTGGACCGCGTACTGCTTCGGGTCGGCTTTCGGCTTGTACGTGTTGACGTCGGTGACCGCGGGACCGCGCCCGCCGTCCTTCCATGCGCCTTCGACCTGGTTCGCGGCGATCGCGCCGCCCCAGAGGAATCCGTCAGGCAGTGCCATTGGCAAGCTCCTTCTCTACGTTGTGGTGTGTGGCTGCGATGCTCGCAAGCGGGTCGCCGATGGTGGTGGTCCCGGAGGCGAGGACGGTGACGGGAAACTTCGCCGAGTTGACGACGACGACGGGGGTCGTCGTGTCGCAGCCCGCCGCGCGGATCGCGTCCAGGTCCGCCTCGATGACCAGCTGTCCCTGCTCGACGCGGTCGCCCTGGGCGACATGGACCGTGAAGGGGGCACCGTCGAGCTTGACCGTGTCGAGGCCGACGTGCACGAGGACCTCGACCCCGTCGTCCGATGTGACGCCGACGGCGTGATGCGAGTCCATGAGCGACGTGACGACGCCGGCGATCGGAGCGCGAACCGCACCGGACTCGGGCCTGATGGCCACTCCGTCACCGAGCACTCCCCCGGAGAAGACGGGGTCGGCGACGTCCGAGAGCGCGACGATCTCGCCGGTCATCGGGGCGATCACGGTCGCGGCCACCGCCGCTGCGCCTGCAGATGCTGCCGGCTGAGCGACCGCCGCGATACCCGACTCGTCCGACGCATCCGAAGCATCCGCGTTGGCACTTTCGTCACGCAGTGACGGCGAGGTCGAGTCCTTCCACGTGATGAGCGAGATGATGAACGCCACCGCGATGCCGATGACCGCACCGATCGCAGCGTGCACGATGTTCATGGGGTTGAGGCCGTCCACGTACATGGTGAAGCTCGCGAGGCCCGGGCCGACGAGCGCGAAGGCCGAGACGACCGTGAGACCCAGGTAGGCGCCACTGGCGAAGGCGCCGGCCATCACGGAGACCAGCACCTTCCGGTTCTGCAGGGTGACGCCATAGATAGCAGGCTCGGTGATACCGAAGAGCGCGGAGATGCCAGCAGAGACAGCCGTAGCGCGCAGACGGTTGCTGCGGGTGCGAAGCGCGACGGCGAACATGGCGCCGGCCTCGGCCATGTTGTGGCCGAGCGATGCGACGAGGTAGAACGTGTCCTTGCCCGTCTGCGCCATCGTGGCGATCGTCGGCGGGATGAAGGCCTTGTGCATGCCGACGGAGATGACCAGCGGGAGCAGCGCGGCGAGGATGGCGACCGCGACCCAGCCGAGCGTGTTGTAGAGGCCGATCATGGCCCCCGTGAGGATCGAGCCGAGCCAGAATCCGACCGGGCCGAGCAGCAGGATGAGCAGCGGGGCGACGATGAGGTAGCACATGAAAGGCGCGAAGAACACGCGGATGGGCCCGGGAGAGACCTTGTTGAAGAAGCGCTCGAGCGGCCACAGCAGGAGCACCGCGAGGATGGACGGGAAGACCTGCGAGTTGTAGTTGACCGCCTGCACCGGAATGCCGAAGAGGGAGACCCCACCGTCCTGGTTGATGAGGGTCGTGAAGTTCGCGAACAGCAGGATGGCGACGACACCGAGCGCGAGCGGACGATTGACGTTGAGCTTCTTCGCCGTCGTGTAGGCGACGAGGAGCGGGAGGAAGGCGAAGACTGCGTCGGGGATGGCCGACAGGAGGAGGTACGACTCGGACTCGATGGACAGCCAGCCGAGAGCACCGGCTCCGACCAGCAACGACTTCAGGATTCCCGCACCCGCGATGGCGGGGACCAGCGGCGAGAACACGCTCACGATGAAGTCCATGAGGACCCCGCCGGCGCGCTTCCACGAGAACTCGCGCCGCGTTGCGGCGCCGCTGGCTGCCGGCACCCCCGCCGTATCGCGGCGTTCGCGCTCGATCGCATCGAAGATCGGGACCACGTCATTGCCGACGACGACCTGGGTCTGCGCACCGCTGCGCACTGCGCCGAGGACGCCGGGGAGTGACTTCAGGGCGTCGAGGTCGGCCCGGGTGTCGTCGGCGAGCGTGAAGCGGAGCCGCGTGCTGCAGTGGGTGAGCCCGCTGATGTTCTCGGCGCCGCCGACGCCAGCGAGAATCGCCTTCGCGTCATCCTGTCGAGTCATGATGGGTCCTCCTTTGGATCCAAGGGGTGGGGAAGTGGGTCGACGCCTGCCTGGAAAGTTGGCACAAAAAAAGGACCCGATCGCCGTCACGTGAGTGAAGCGTTCGGATCCTGCCTGCCTGACCAGTTACATGTCCTGCCGGGAAGCTACCACAGGATTCCGACCACCGGCGAATCCGATCGACCTGCTGTTAGCGTCGTGCCGTGACCGAGCCGATCATCCGCCCCGCCTCCCCCGCCGACGTCCCGCAGATCCTGGACCTCATCCACGAGCTCGCGATCTACGAGCGCGAACCGGACGCGGTCAAGACCACCGAGGAGCAGCTCCATCGGAGCTTCTTCGGCGAGCACCCTGCCGTGTTCGCGACGGTCGCCGAAACGCCAGGTGAGGCCGACGCCGATGCCCGGGCGGGTGCTCCGCACCTGCAGGGCATGGCCCTCTGGTTCCTGAGCTATTCGACGTGGGAGGGTGAGCACGGCATCTGGCTGGAGGACCTCTTCGTGCGGGAGGATGCGCGCGGCGGGGGCATCGGGAAGGCGCTGCTCAGCTCGCTTGCGCAGGAGTGCACAGCGAAGGGGTACCGGCGCCTCGAGTGGTCGGTGCTGAAGTGGAACGAGCCGTCGATCGGGTTCTACAGAAGCCTCGGGGCGTTCCCGATGGACGAGTGGGACACGTTCCGACTCACCGGGGAGCCGTTGCGGTCGCTCGGCCGCTGAGCAGGATCTCCGCGAGCCAGCCCGCGGCCGTCGGCACGGAACCGCGGCGGGTGACGAACGACACGTGCCGCTCCCCCAGGTCCTGCACGGCGGGCCGCAGCACGACGTCGAAGTCGGGGTCGATGGCGGCATCCGTCGAGAGGGCGAAGCCGAGCCCCTCTGCAACGAGGCCGTGGATCATGTACAGGTCGTCGGTGCGCATCAGCTCACGCACCGGGTAGCCGAGCGACTGACCGACTCGGCGCAGCACGCGGTCCGAGGCCTCGTCGTTGCTGCGGCTGAACACCCAGGGCACATCCCGCAGGTCGGCGAAGTCGATGCTGTCGCGCGCCGCCCACTCGCTGTCCCGCGCAACCATCACGCGGTACGGCTCCGTGAGCAGCCGCTGCAGCACCAGATCGGGGACGACAAACGCGGGTTCGACGGACACGTCGAAGATGAGCCCCGCGTGCACCTCGCCGCTGCGCAGCATCCGCACGATCTCGGTCGGTTCCCCCTCGACCACCTCGACGCGCACCGACGTTCGCTTCTGCAGTGCGGCGATCGCGGCGGGCAGCAGGCGCGACCCCATCGACGCGAACGTGCCGACCCGCAGGGTGACGACCCCGGCGTCGCGCTGGTCGGCGACCGTCTGCTCTGCCCGGTCGATGCGCGCGACCGCGTGCGCGATATCTGCGGCGAACGACTCCCCGAGCGGAGTCAGCGACGTGCCCCGTCGCCCGCGGATGACGAGCCGGGCGCCGAGGTGCGACTCGAGGCTGCGCAGGTGGTGCGTTACGGTCGGCACCCCGTACTGCAGCGCCTTCGCCGCTCCCGTCAGGCTCCCGTACTCCTGGACGGCGAGGAGCACACGGAACTGCTGCAGGTTCATCACACATAGACCGTATGTCACTGGCGGCAGGATCCTGCTATATCGCCGTCCTGACTTCGTTCCTAACCTGAACCCATGTCCATCCTCTACGCACCCGTCCCGAGCAGCGCCGCTCAGGACGACGACACCACGACGGCAGCCGA
This sequence comes from Pseudoclavibacter sp. RFBA6, assembly GCF_002931575.1. Lineage (NCBI taxonomy): Bacteria > Bacillati > Actinomycetota > Actinomycetes > Micrococcales > Microbacteriaceae > Pseudoclavibacter > Pseudoclavibacter sp. RFBA6. The sequence continues at coordinate 30,201 of NZ_PSUA01000017.1, forward strand.
ACGGCACATCCCGCGAGCGCAGTTCGAGATCCCGTACGCCGACGCCCTCCGCTCCCTCGCCTCCCACGACTGGCAGCGGATGCACGTGCCAGCCCACCATGCGAAGGCCCTGAACGCGCCCGGAGTGGCCAGCCTCGTGGGTGCCGACGCGCTGACCCTCGACTTCCCCATGCTCTTCAGCGGTGTCGACCAGAAGACGTGGCGCCTCACGACGCCGGGCCGCGTCACCCCGCTCATGCGCGCCCAGGATCTCGCCGCGGATGCGTGGGGTGCGAGTCGCGTCTGGTTCACGACCAACGGCGCATCGGGCGGCAACCATGTCGCGACGACCGTCGTCCGTGGCCTCGGTGCCGAGTTCGCGGTGCAGCGCAGCGTGCACTCGAGCGTCATCGACGGCATCACGCACGCGAACCTCACCCCGCACTTCGTGCACGGGGCCGTCGACTCCGGGCTGGGGGCGGCCCACGGCGTGACTGCGGCGCAGGTCGCCGCGACCCTCGCCGAGCATCCCGAGTCTGCGGCCGTCTACATCGTCACCCCGAGCTACTTCGGCGCTGTCGCCGACGTCGCCGCGATCGCCGCCGTCGCGCACCGTCACGGGGTGCCGCTCATCGTCGACGAGGCGTGGGGCTCGCACTTCGGGATGCACCCGGCGCTGCCCACGAACGCGGCCCGGCTGGGCGCCGACCTCGTCATCTCGAGCACCCACAAGGGGGCGGGCTCGCTCACGCAGTCTGCGATGCTGCAGCTCGGGCACGGGCCGCACGCCCAGCGGCTCGAGTCGCTCGTGGACCGGGTCGTGCGCTCGTACCAGTCGACGAGCTGCAGCGCCCTCCTCCTCGCCTCGCTCGACGAAGCGAGAAGGCACCTCGTGACACGGCCGGACGCAGTCGAAGCGGCCCTCGCCTCCGCCCAGCGCATTCGCGGGCTCGTGCACGACGACCGTCGCTACCGGGACGCGACGCCCGACATCCTGGCCAGCCCGGACGCGATCGCCAACGACCCCTTCAAGATCGCCATCGACACGCGCGGCGCCGGCATCACGGGCACGGATGCGCACTACCAGCTGCTTCGCGACCACCGCGTGTACTGCGAGCTCTCGACCCCCTCAGCCCTGCTCGTGCTCGTCGGCGCGACGGCGCGGGTCGACGTCGACCGGCTCTGGGGCGCCCTGCAGGCACTGCCGGAGGCGGAGGTCGAGCCCGTTCGTCCGGTCTCGCTGCCCGCGAGCTGCGAGCGGGCCATGGGCCTCTCGGACGCGTTCTTCAGCGCCGTCGAGACGGTGCCGTACACGGCGGCGGTCGGCCGCATCTCCGCCGACTCCCTGGCCGCGTACCCGCCGGGGGTGCCGAACGTGCTGCCGGGCGAGGTGCTCAGCCAGGAGGTCGTCGACTTCCTCAGGCACACGGGGTCAGCCCCCTCCGGATACGTCCGCGGCGCCAACGACCCGGCCCTGACCACGTTCCGCGTGGTCGCCTGACCCTGCAGCCGGCAGCGGCCGTCAGACCTCGATCCCCGTCAACCCCAGCAGTCACCTTCACCATCAAGGCATCAGCACAAAGGAGTGTCATGTCCACGACCACCACCGCGAGCACAACCGCGAAACCTCCGCAGGGCGAGATGCAGCGCGGCCTCAAGAATCGGCACCTGCAGCTCATCGCCATCGGCGGCGCCATCGGGACGGGGCTCTTCCTCGGCTCCGGGAAGCTCATCAGCGTGTCGGGGCCGTCGATCATCTTCGTCTACATGGTGATCGGGTTCTTCGTCTTCTTCATCATGCGAGCCCTCGGCGAGCTGCTGCTCTCGAACCTGCACTACAAGACGTTCGGCGACATCGCGAAGGACATGCTCGGCCCATGGGCCGGGTTCTTCGTCTCCTGGAACTACTGGTTCTCCTGGGTCATCGCGTGCGTCGCCGACATCGTCGCCATCACCGCGTACGTGCAGTGGTTCAACGCCGACATCCCGAGCTGGCTGCCTGCGCTCGTCGCGGTGGTCGTTCTCACGGTCTTGAATCTGCAGCCCGTGAAGTGGTTCGGTGAGACCGAGTTCTGGTTCGCGATCATCAAGATCGTCGCCATCCTGGGGCTCATCGCCGTGGGGATCGTGCTCATCCTGACCCGGTTCCAGAGCCCCGACGGCGACACCGCGACCCTCTCGAATCTGTGGGAGCACGGCGGGATGTTCCCGATGGGCGCGAGCGGGTTCGTGCTCGGCTTCCAGATGGGCATCTTCTCGTTCATCGGCGTCGAGCTCGTCGGCACGGCCGCCGCGGAGACGGAGAACCCTCGCAAGACGCTGCCGAAGGCCATCAACTCGATCGTCGCACGCATCCTGATCTTCTACGTCGGCGCCCTCATCGTCATCATGAGCGTCACGCCGTGGGACAAGATCGAGCCGGGGAAGAGCCCGTTCGTGTCGACGCTCGCGATCGCCGGCTTCGGCCTCGCGGCGTTCGCGATCCAGCTCGTCGTGCTCAGCTCGGCCGCGTCGAGCGCCAACTCCGGCCTGTACTCGGGTACGCGGATGCTCTTCGGCCTCTCGAAGGATGGGCACGCACCGAAGGCGTTCGCGTCGACCAGCGGGCAGGGCGTGCCGACGAAGGCCGTCTTCTTCACCTGTGTCTTCCTGTTCTCCGCGATCCCGCTGCTCTTCGCGGGCGACGAGGTCATCGCGGCCTTCACGTTCGTCTCGTCGATGTGCGCGACGCTCATCCTCTTCACGTGGGGCTCCATCGTCGTGAGCTACATCGTGTACCTGCGACGCTTCCCCGAGAAGCACCGCGCGTCGAAGTTCAAGATGCCGATGGCACGCGTCGCGCCCTGGCTGGTGCTCGCGTTCTTCGCCTTCATCGCCGGCACGCTCATCTACGGCGACGACACGCGCCTGCCGTTCCTCGCAGCTCCCGTCTGGTTCCTCATCCTCACCGTGCTCTGGCAGCTGCGGAAGCGCAAGCTGCAGCGGGAGGGGCGCCCGCTCACGGCTTCGATCCCGACCATCGCGCATCCGCTCGACGAGACGGAGTAGCGCGCCTTAGCACGAACGCAGCACCCTTCGGGCCGCGCCGAGCGCCTGGTCCGCGCCGACCGCGAGCAGGGCGGGGTCGGGTTCGCTGGCGAACGCGTCGCCGCGGCGGAGACGCGCATCGGTGAGCACGACGTGCGGTCCGGGCGGCGGCCCCCACTCCTCGGGCGGGGCCGGCCCGAAGATCACGACGGACGGGGTTCCGTAGGCGGATGCGAGGTGCGCGGCCCCCGTGTCGGCCGTCACGACGACGGCAGCCGCCGCGATCGTGGCGGCGAAGCCGGTGAGGTCGAGGCTGCCGGCCAGCACGGCGGTGGCGTCGAGGCCAGCGGCCGCGGCGACGGCCCGAGCTCTGGGCAGATCGCGACCGCCGTCCCCCGTGACGACGACGCGCAGCCCGTCCGCCGTGAGCGCCTTCGCGACCGCGACGAAGCGTTCCACAGGCCACTGGCGTGACCCGTAGAAGGCCCCGACGTGCACGACCGCCGCCCCGAGGACCGGCGGGGGCGCGGCTGGCACGAGAATGCCGACGTCGTCCGGGTCAGCAGTTGCGCCGAACGCGTTCACGAGGCGCGCCCACCGGTGCCGCTCCAGCACTCCGTCCTGCCATCCGGGGCCCGCGTCGGCCTCGAGACCGGCGGTCGGATCGGCGGGCGCGCCGTGGACGATCCGACGGCGGGGCTGGAGTGCGGAGATGATGCGGCGGCTCTCAAGCCCGTTGCCGTGCAGGTTCGCGGCGACATCGACCTTGCCTGGCGAGAGAGGAAGCAGATCATCGAGCCCCGGGGTCGGCAGGTGCGCGTCGACCGCTGGGATCAGCTCGAGGACGGGGGCGAGCCAGGCCGGGCCCGCGTAGACGAGCTCGTGGCCTGGATGTGCACGCTTGAGAGCTTTCAGGGCCGGCACCGCGACGAGCAGATCACCGAGCTTCAGCGCCCGCAGGGCCAGAAGGGTGGGCGGCCGGCCGCTGTCGCGCCGGGCTGCTGGCTCCGCGAATGTGCGCATCCGACGATTCTGCATACGCGAACGGGCGACGGCTGTGAGAAATCTTCAGGCTTCGTGTGTCTACTACTCCGGAACCCGTTCCGTGCAGAGGAGGCCCCGTGCCAGATCCGGTTCCGCTTCGAGCGGTGCTCTTCGACCGCGACGCGACGCTGGTCGTCGACATTCCCTACAACGGCGATCCGTCGCTCGTGCAGCCGATGCCGACGGCCCTCGACGCTGTTGCTCGGGTTCGCGAGGCGGGTCTGCGCGTCGGGGTCGTCAGCAATCAGTCGGGCGTCGCCCGAGGACTGCTCACCGAGGCGCAGGTGCAGGCCGTCAACGCCAGGGTCGACGAGCTGTTCGGCGGATTCGACGTGTGGCGGTACTGCCCGCACGGTCCTGAGGATGGTTGCGAGTGCCGGAAGCCGAAGCCCGGCATGGTGCGCTCGGCCGCGGCTGCTCTCGGCCTCGAGGCGAGTCAGGTGGCCGTCGTCGGCGACATCGCGGCTGACCTGGATGCCGCGCACGCGGCGGGAGCACGGTCGGTGCTCGTCCCGACCTCGGCGACTCGCCCGGAGGAGGTCGCCGCTGCATCGTCCGTCTCCGACACCCTCGCCGACGCCGTCGAGCTGCTGCTGGCGGGCGGCGCGCCGTTGCCCGCCCGCGCGAGCGATGAGCGGAGTGAGGGCTGATGCGGCGGGTGCTCGTCGCGCGGCTCGACAGCATGGGGGATGTGCTGCTCGCCGGCCCCGCCGTGCGCGCCGTGGCGAACCAGGCACCGGTCGTCATGCTGTGCGGCCCGAGGGGCGCCGACGCCGCCCGGATGCTGCCGGGCGTGGAGCGCGTGCTGGTCTGGGATGCGCCGTGGATCTCCAACCCCGCGCCGACCATGGACGAGGAGCATCTGGCTGAGCTGCTGAGCCTCGTGCGAGCGGCGGACGTCGACGAGGCCGTGATCCTGACGTCCTTCCACCAGTCCCCGCTGCCCCTTGCCCTCGCGCTCCGCCTCGCGGGCGTGGCTCGGATCGCCGGCGCCTCCGTGGACTACCCGGGGTCGCTCCTCGACGTTCGCCTCCGGCCGGGTGAGGACCTCCCCGAGGACATCCCGGAGCCCGAGCGGGCGCTCGCCATCGCCGCCGCCGCGGGCTTCCCGCTGCCGGAGCTCGACGACGCTCGGATGCGCGTCCACGACGTCCCGGACATGACCGACGTCCTGGGTCGGAAACCCTTCGTCGTCCTGCATCCGGGCGCCGCGGTCCCAGCCAGGACCTGGCCGGTCGAGCGGTATGCGGAGTCCGCCGCGGCCCTCGCCGCGCAGGGCACGCGAGTGGTGCTCACGGGGTCCTCGGCGGAACGCGGGCTGACCTCCCGAATCCGCGCCGCCGCCCCCGGTGCCCTCGACCTGGCGGGACGCTGCGATCTTCCTCAGCTCGCCGGCGTCCTCGCGGCGGCGCAGGTCGTCGTCGTCGGCAACACCGGCCCGGCGCACCTCGCGGTCGCCGTGGGGACGCCCATCGTGAGTCTCTTCGCGCCGGTGGTGCCGAGCATCCGCTGGGGCCCCTACCTGGTGCCCTCCGTCGTGCTCGGCGACCAGGATGCGCCGTGCCGGAACTCCCGCGCCAGGGAGTGCCCGATACCCGGCCACCCGTGCCTGACAGGGGTCAGCGCAGCGGAAGTTCTCCGATCTGTCAACCACCTTTCTGGAGAAGGAGGAGCAGCAAGACTTCGAAGATGAGGATTCTCGTCTGGTACATGCATGGCGGGTGGGCGAACGGCTTCCTGTCGGGCGCGCACGAGTACCTGGTGCCGGTCGCTCCCGGCCAGGAGCCGCCGCCGCTGCCCGCACACGCGCGCGCGGTCCCCCTCGCCCTGCTGCGTGAGGAACACGTCGACATCGTCGTGCTGCAGCGACTCGAGGAGTTCGGGCTGGTCATCGAGCATCTCGGGTGCACCCCCGGCCACGACATCCCGGCGGTCTTCGTGGAGCACAACACTCCGAAGATGTTCCCTGTCACCGAGCGGCATCCCCTCGCCGACGACGCGGTGACGATCGTGCACGTCACGCACTTCAACGACCTCGTCTGGGACTGCGGCCCGGCCGCGACGCGGGTCATCGAGCACGGGGTGCCCGACCCCGGTCACCGCTACACGGGTGAGCTGCCCACGCTCGGCGTCGTCATCAACGAGCCAGTGCGCCGCTGGCGGGTGACGGGCACCGACCTGCTGCCCTCGTTCGCGGAGGTCGCGCCCGTCGACGCCTTCGGCATCGCCACGGACCTGCTGCCCGCAGCGTTGCCCGGCAGCGCGATTCGACCGGTCGGCGACCTGCCGACGGCGCGGATGCACGCGGAGCTCGCCCGCAGGCGCGCCTACCTGCATCCGTTCCGCTGGACCTCCCTCGGCCTCTCCCTGCTCGAGGCGATGCACCTGGGGATGCCCGTGCTCGCCCTCGCCACCACGGAGGCGCACCGGGCCGTGCCTCCGGAGGCTGGCGCCATCTCGACGGACATCGGCGAGCTCCGCAAGGCAGCCGTCCGGCTCATCGAGGACCCGGAGGAGGCGAGGCGCCGTGGTTCGAACGCCCGAGCATTCGTGCTCGAGCACTTCGGCCTGCAGCGCTTCCTCGACGCGTGGGATGCGCTGCTCCACGACGAGCTCGACACGTTCGCGGCCAGACGCAACCGCACCGCGAACCACAGCAACCAGGCACACCACAGAAGCGAAGGAGCGAACCGATGAAGATTTCCATGATCTCCGAGCACGCGAGCCCGCTGGCCACCCCCGGCAGCGTCGACGCGGGCGGACAGAACGTGCACGTCGCGGCGCTCTCGCGAGCACTCGCGAGACGCGGCCACGCGGTGACGGTGTACACGCGACGCGACGACGAGGCCCTTCCCGAGCGGGTGCAGCTCGACGCCGGCGTCGAGGTCGTCCACGTGCCCGCCGGGCCCGCGGCGCGCATCCCGAAGGACGACCTGCTGCCGTACATGCCCGAGCTGGCGGCCGGTGTCGCCGCGGACTGGGCGGCGAACGGCCCGCCGGACGTCGTGCACGGCCACTTCTGGATGTCAGGTCTCGCCGCCGCCGACGCGGCCCGCGCATCCTCGTCCCCGCCCGCGGTGCTGCAGACGTTCCACGCGCTGGGCACGGTGAAGCGACGGCACCAGGGGGCGGCGGACACGAGCCCGCCGCAGCGCGCCTGGCTGGAACCACGCGTCGGTCGCGAGGTGGACATGGTCGTCGCCACCTGCGCTGACGAGGTCGACGAACTGGCGGCGATGGGCGTGAGGCGCGACCGCGTCCGGATCGCGCCCTGCGGTGTGGACCTGGACGAGTTCACCTTGGACGGCCCCGTCGACCGGCGCGGTGCGGCGCTGCGCATCCTCAGCATCGGCAGGCTCGTGCCGCGCAAGGACGTGGAGCTCGTCATCCGGGCGATGACGCTGCTCCCGAAGCGCGGGGTGACGGACGTGGAGCTCGTCGTCGTCGGCGCCTCCGGTGCGGGCGTGACTCCCGACCCGGAGGTCGAGCGTCTTCGCAAGGTCGCCAGTCAGCTGGGCGTCGCCGACCGGGTCCGCTTCCGCGGGCAGGTGCCGCGGAAGGACGTGCCCTCGCTGCTGCGATCTGCGGACGTGGTGGCGTGCACGCCCTGGTACGAGCCGTTCGGGATCGTGCCGCTCGAGAGCATGGCGTGCGGTGCGCCCGTCGTGGCGGCGCGTGTCGGCGGGTTGGCGGATACGGTCGTCGACGGGTCCACTGGACTCCTCGTGCGGCCACGCGACGAGCGCGCGCTCGCCGATGGACTCGTGAAGCTCCTCACCGACGCTGCGCTGCGCGCCTCCATGAGCAGAGCCGGGCGGGCGAGGGTCGAGACCCGGTACACGTGGGACCGGGTCGCGGCGACGACCGAGCAGATCTACGCGGAGACGATGGCGCTGGCCAGCCAGCGGTCGCAGCAGCTCGCAGGGGCCGCCTCGTGACCGCCGTCGGCGCGCGGGTTGCGAACGCGGGGACGGGAACCGAGGCGCAGACGGTCGCGGGGACCGTCGACCGTCAGCTGGCGCGACCCGGCGAGGTGGTCCGCGAGCACCTGCGCGGCCTGCGCGACGCCGCCCACGCCACCGAGCTGCACGCCGAGCACCTCGAGCAGTGGGGGCTCGAGCTCGCGCGGCGACTCCGGCGCGGACACCGCCTGCTCGTGGCCGGGAACGGCGGCTCGGCTGCGGAGGCGCAGCATCTGACCGCGGAGCTGGTCGGCAGGTACCGCGGCGACCGGCAGGCATTCTCGGCGATCGCGTTGAGCGCCGAGACGTCCAGCCTGACGGCGCTCGGCAACGACTACGGCTACGCGCAGGTGTTCGCCAGACAGGTGCAGGCCCATGCCCGCTCGGGGGATCTGCTCCTGCTGCTGTCGACCAGCGGGTCGAGCGAGAACCTGCTGCGTGCGGCGTCGGCCGCCCGAGACATCGGCGCCACCTCCTGGGCGCTCACCGGGGCCGGGCCGAACCCCCTCACCGAGGTCGCCGACGACGCGATCTGCCTGGATGCGCCGTCTCCCCACGTGCAGGAGTGCCAGCTCGCCGCCATCCACGCCCTGTGCGAGGTCTTCGATGGCGTCGTGCGCGGCCAGGAGGAGCGGAGGGGCACCCGATGAGGATCACCGTGGTCGGTGACACGCTCCTCGACGAGGACCTCGATGGTTCCGCGACGCGGCTCGCTCCGGACGCTCCGGTTCCCGTGGTGCAGCTCGACAGCCGCACGCACCGGGCCGGGGGTGCCGGCCTCGTGGCCACGCTGCTCGCCGCCGACGGGCACGAGGTCGAGCTCGTCACGGTGCTCTCCGATGACACGGCGGCCCGCACCCTGCGGGCATCGCTCGCGGGGGTACGCGTCGTCGCAGGCCCCTCGAACGCGCCGACGCCCGTCAAGACGCGCCTCCATGCCGCCGGGCATGCGCTCGCGCGAATCGACGACGGCTGCGCTCCCCCGCCACCGATCGCGGCGAGCTCGGAGATGCTCGCCGCCATCGCCGCCGCCGATGCCGTCCTCGTCGCCGATTACGGCCGCGGCGTGACACGCTGCCCGGAGATCCGGGCAGCCCTGGACTCCGTCGCAGGGCGGGCCCCGCTCGTCTGGGATCCGCATCCACGCGGCGAACGGCCCGTCGCCGCGGCGACCCTCGTCACCCCGAACCTCGCCGAGGCGAGCGGCCTCACCGGGCAGACCGACCCCGCCGTCGCCGCCGCCCAGCTGCTCGAGCGGTGGGGATGCGACGCCGTTGCCGTCACCCTCGGGGAGCGCGGGGCGCTCCTCGCACGTTCCGACGACGGCGCCGGGGATGCAAGGCAGCCGGTGGTCCTGCCTGCGGAACCGGTGCAGGCCGCGGACACGTGCGGTGCGGGTGACCGGTTCGCGGCGACTGCGGTGACGCGGATCGCAGCCGGCGACGACCTCGAGGATGCGGTTCGCGCGGCCATCGACACGGCCGGCGCGTTCCTGCGTGCTGGCGGCGTCGCATCCATCGTCCGACCCGATCCGCACCCCTCCCATCTTCCGGGCGGCGACGCCGAGGAGCTGATCGCGTCGGTGCGCGCCCGAGGCGGCACGGTCGTAGCGACCGGTGGATGCTTCGATCTGCTCCACGCCGGGCACGCGCGCACCCTCGAGACGGCGCGCGGGCTCGGCGACTGCCTCATCGTGTGCCTGAACTCGGACGACTCGGTGCGCCGACTGAAGGGCGAGCAGCGACCGATCATCGGCGAAGCCGACCGCGTCGAGCTGCTCAGCGCGCTGCGCATGGTCGACGCGGTCGTCGTCTTCGAGGAGGACAGCCCGGAGACGCTCCTGGCACGCCTGCGCCCGGATGTCTGGGTGAAGGGCGGCGACTACAGCGTGGACGCCCTCCCCGAGACGAAGCTCCTCGCCGAGTGGGGTGGGCGCACGGTCACGGTTCCCTTCCACCTCGGGCACTCGACGACGTCGCTCGCCGCGGCGCTCGCGGCCGTCGGGTGATCAGGCGCCCCCCCTTCCCGCTCGACCCATTCCATTCATGAAGTCCACGATCAAAGGAGAAATCTCCATGCCAGCAACTCCCCTTCGCCCCGTCGGGCGTGTGCTCGTCACGGGTGGCGCGTCCGGCCTGGGTGCCGCCGTTGCCGACGCGGTCGTCGAGGCCGGCGGTACGCCGGTCGTGCTCGATCTCGACACGGGCGGCGTCGCGTCCGGTGTGCTCGCCCGCGACGTCGACGTCACCGACCGGCCCGCCGTCGAGCGCGCGGTGATCGAGGTCGCGGAAGAGCTCGGCGGTCTGGATGCGGTGGTCACGGCCGCGGGCATCGACCGGCCGGCGAAGCTCGAGGAACTGAGCGGCGAGGAGTGGGAGAGGATCGTCGCCGTCAACCTGTTCGGCACGGTCTCGACGGTGCGCGCGGCCCTGCCGTATCTGGAGGCGTCGCATGGCCGCGTCGTCACGGTGGCCTCGTCGCTCGCGTTGCGTCCGCTGTCCGACGCGACGGCCTACTCGGCGTCGAAGTTCGCGGTGCTCGGCTTCTCGCGCGCCCTCGCCGCGGAGACGCGGGGCAGGCTCGGGGTCACGACCCTCATCCCGGCAGGCATGCGCACGAAGTTCTTCGACGGACGCACGGAGCAGTACAAGCCGGGCCCGGATGCGCAGCTGAACGACCCGGCCGACGTTGCCCGGTCGGTCGTGTTCGTGCTGCAGCAGCCGCAAGGCGTGGAGGTGCGGGAGCTCGCGATCTTCCCCGAGGAGGAGCCGAGCTGGCCGTGAGGGGCAGGGCTCCTGCCGCACCGGCCGAGTACCTGCCTGCTCGTCCAGTCGACTCAGATCTCTTCGGTCCAGATCGCCTGGATCGCGTTGATGACGTCCGCCTGGGCAGTGCTTGTCGATTTGGCTTCCGCGATCGCGGTTCGAAGGTGGCGTCAGCCGGCCGCAAGCATCTCGTCAGCGCAGACTCTCGAGGAGCTATGAGTGGCTGGAACGAGAGCTTTCCCTCGTACGCCGGGTTCGGTTCCATGGCGATGGGCGACCCGGTCGCGCGCGGGCGCGCGCTTGTCGAAGCCACCCGTCGCCGCGGGCTTCGCCTCCTCGTCGCCACCGTGCACCACGTGAAGACGGGATCGCCGAAGCGATCTCGATCATCACCACGCTCGGCTGACCTGTTCCGGCAGCGGCCATGCGGTCACAGCAGCCACTCTGCGAGCGGGTGGATGAAGTAGCGGAGCGAGTAGGCCTCCCATATCGCCCCGACGATGAGCAGGGCAAGCGCTGGCACGGCCAGCGCCCCCGTGCTCCGCAGGCCGCGCAGGTAGCCGCGTCGCCGGTTGGGGGCGCCGACTGTTCGCGGGAGGAGCCAGCATCGCCCGAGGAGCCACGCGCCGAGCAGCAGGAGGATGTAGGCCTGCAGCTCGATGACGAGCGTCAGCGAGTGCGGGATGAGCTGCACCCAGGCGATCGGCGAGGTGGGGGCGAGGGTGATGCCGGTCTCCACTGCGAAGTAGGCGAACAGGCCCAGGCCGGCGAACGGCACGACGAGCGACGGCAGGATGATGAAGCCCAGCCCGACCTTGCCGATGTTGACGGCGAGGATCACGAGCGCGAACAGCGGTGGCGTGAGCACGAGGTCCTGCACGAGCCCCGCTGTGCCGTCGTCCTCGAGGGCGTCGACTCGCGCCGCCTGGAGTCCCGGGAAGACGATTCCGAGCACGAAGCCGACGGCGGTGAGTCCGTACGCGGCGATGTTGAGCCAGATGTAGGCGCGCGCGTTGCCTCGGATGAGGCGAACCGGATGCCGCCAACGCGGAAGGTGTGAGTGCTGCTTCGTTCGAACGGGTGCTGAGGTCATGCTCCCACCCCACCGGACGACGAGAGCGAGCGGTAGTGACGCGGTGTCACGCATCATCGTGACACTGCGTCACTACCGGGACGGCTCGGATCTGACCAGAGTTGGTGAACCTTGAAGGCCCTGCAGTACGTTGCGCTCGGCATGCTTGTTGCTGCGCTGATCGCGAAGGTGCCCGTCGGACGCACGATCAGGCAGCGGGACGCCGAGACACGGAGGTGAGCGTCGACATGGTGGAGCAGGCTGAGGTTCCGTCCGAGCAGCGGATGCGGCAGCTGGCGATGATCACGGCGGTGGCGGCCATCGCCCCGCTCAGCCTCCTCGGCGTCGCGGTCACCGCCGCGTCGTGGTGGGAAGGCGCGACGGCCGCCATCGGCTACCTCCTCACCCTCGGGGTGCTCCGCGAATGGAACCTCGACCGCTACCCGCGGCGGGCGATGCTCGCGCTGATCTTCACCGCGGTGGGGTGGGGCATCGGCTCGCTGACCGCATCCAGCCCCATCAGCTTCGTCCCGCTGTCGCTCGTCGGGGCCATGCTCCTCGCCCGGACGCGGAGGCGAACGCTGTGGTTCCTCGTGTTCGCGGCGGGAGTCTCCGCACTCGGCGCGAGCGCGTTCCTCTTCCACCGGGTGACGTGGGAGCTCGCCGCCCTCTACCTGGCCTCCCCCGCCGTCGGAACGCTGTTCATCAGCGGGGTCATCGTCTTCAGCGAGCACGTCTGGCTCGTCGTTCGGCGCCTCAAACAGGCGGCCAGGACGGAGGCCGAGCTGGCCGTCGCCAAGGAGCGGATGCGCTTCGCCGGCGACCTGCACGACATCCAGGGCCACACGCTGCACGTCATCAAGCTCAAAGCGGCTCTCGCGCACCGCCTCGTCCGCACGGACCCCGACCAGGCCGTCAGCGAACTGGCGGACATCCGCCAGCTCACCAGCCACACCATCGAGGAGACGCGGACGCTCGCCTACGCTCGGCGCCGACTCAATCTGCCGGCCGAGCTCGAGAACGCCAAGAAGCTGTGCCAGGCGGCGGGCATCGACGTCACCACCGAGGTCGCGGACGGGTCGGGCACGAATCCGCACGAGCTGCTCGCGCAGGTCCTGCGTGAAGCGACGACGAACCTGCTGCGTCACGCCAGCCCCACGCACGTCACCATCACCGCTGGACCCGACCGCATCGAGATCACGAACGACGGCGTGAGGGCCGAGCATGCGCCGCTGCGTGGTCTCGCACGCCTCCGCGAACGGCTTGAAGCGAGCGGCGGAACGCTGTCGGTGCAGCACGCACCGCCCACCTTCACCGTCGCGGCCCGCATCGACCCGCCGCTCGACGGCACTCCGGCAGGAACCGAGCAATGAGCAGCGGTGGCGACCCTGTCCGTGTCGTGCTCGCGGACGACGAACTCCTCATCCGCGCAGCACTCTCCGCCCTCCTGCCCCTCGACGGCACGATCCAGATCGTCGGCCTCGCGAGCGACGGGAACGAAGCCGTCGCCGTCACGATCAAGCACGAACCCGACGTGCTGGTCATCGACCTCGAGATGCCCGGCAGGGACGGCATGCAGGCCGTCGCTCAGATCCTGGACACGCGACCCACCCAACGGGTGCTCATGCTCACCCGGCATGCACGACCCGGCGTCCTCCGCCGCGCCCTCGACCTCGGGGTGCTCGGCTTCATCAGCAAGGCCTCCGACCCGGATGACCTCGTGGAGGCGATCGAACGCGTCCACTCGGGACAGCGGTGGATCGCCCGCGACATCCTCGAAGCCGCCATGGCCGATGACTCGCCGCTCACGCACCGAGAGGTCGACGTGCTGCGTGAGACGCGCGACGGGTACTCCGTCCGAGACATCGCGAAGCGGCTGCATCTTGCCCCGGGCACAGTCCGCAACTACCTCTCCAGGGCGATGCAGAAGATGAACACGGCCACGCGCCACGACGCCGCCAGGACGGCCCACGAGCGGGACTGGCTGTGACGCCGTCGCTACCACGCCTGGCCCGCCGTGGCTACCCGGTGCGTCTCGACGTCCGCCCGCCGTACGCTCAGGGCGACCGAAGTTGTGGAGCCGAGGAGGTCTCTCCATGCGACGAGAACGCTTCGAGCGGGCGTTGGAGACATTGGCGACGCCCGTGGACTCCGTGGAGTGCACCGCTGACCTGTTCCTGCAGACGTTCCGAGTGACGGGCGTGTCAGTCTCCACCATCGGCGACGTTCTGGGCAACGCGACGGTGTCAGCGTCGAACGGGGTGGCGGCCCGGATCGACGAGCTCCAGTTCAACCTCCGCGAGGGGCCGTGCTGGGATGCGATCGCGACGAAGAAGCCGGTGCTGACCGAGAACGTGACAGCGCTCCCTGCGCACCGGTGGTCGGCGTTCAGGGATGCGGTCTCGCACGAGCAGGTCGGTGCGCTGTTCGCGTTCCCGATGTTCGTCGGGCCACTGCCTGTCGGGGCGGTGGACATGTACTCGAGCACGCCTGCGGGCTTCAGTCCGGTGCAGGTGCGGCAGGCGGTTGTGCTCGCCGAGCTGCTCGCCAGGCGGATCCTGCGCCTGTCTTCGGGCCCGGAGGCATGCTCGTCCCACGGGAAGCGGCGGTAGCCTCGTCGCGCGGTCGGCAGGTCGCTGGCTGAGATCGGTCAGGGTCGGCTACGCCACCTCTGGCAGCAGGTCAGCGATGAGCGCTTCGACGCGCTGCTTGATGTCGTCGCGGATAGGGCGCACGGCGTCGATGCCCTGGCCTGCGGGGTCGTCGAGCTTCCAGTCCTCGTACCGCTTGCCGGGGAAGAACGGGCAGGCGTCGCCGCAGCCCATGGTGATGACGACGTCGGAGGCCTGGACCGCTTCCGTGGTGAGCACCTTCGGGGTGTTGTCGGCGATGTCGATGCCCTCTTCGGCCATGGCCGCGACGGCGACGGGGTTGATCTGGTCTTTCGGCTCGCTCCCCGCGGAGAGCACCTCGATACGCCCGCCTGCGAGGGCGGTGAGGTAGCCGGCGGCCATCTGGGAGCGGCCGGCGTTGTGGACGCAGACGAAGAGCACGGAAGGTTTCGTGGACATCAGGGGCCTTTCAGAGAAGTGAGTGGAGAGGTGTGTGGAACGGGGTCAGACGAGGGCCGACGTCGACGCAGCGGGTGCCGGGGTGGTTGCTGCGGGCGGGAAGAGTCGCGGGCGTAGCCAGAGGGCGACGTAGACGAGGGCCACGAGCACGGGCACCTCGATGAGCGGCCCGACGATGCCCGCGAGGGCCTGCCCGCTGGTCGCGCCGAACGTGCCGATGGCGACGGCGATGGCGAGCTCGAAGTTGTTGCCCGCCGCCGTGAACGCGAGCGTCGTGGTGCGCTCGTAGCCGAGCCCCACGAGCTTCCCGAGTCCGAAGCCGAGGAGGAACGTGACGGCGAAGTAGATGAGCAGCGGCAGGGCGATGCGGGCGACGTCCCAGGGACGGTCGATGACCTGCTGCCCCTGGAGGGCGAAGAGCATGACGATCGTGAACAGCAACCCGTAGAGCGCGAACGGCCCGACCCTGGGCAGGAACCGGGACTCGTACCAGTCGCGTCCCTTCGTGGACTCCCCGATGCGGCGGGAGAGGTAGCCGGCGAGCAGCGGGATGCCGAGGAACACGAGCACGCTGAGGGTGATCGCCCAGAACGAGAAGTCCGCGCTGGTCGTGGGCAGGCCAAGCCAGGATGGGAGCAGCTGCAGGTAGAACCAGCCGAGCGCCCCGAACATGATGACCTGGAACACGGAGTTCACAGCCACGAGGAACGCGGCCGCTTCCCGGTCGCCGCAGGCGAGGTCGTTCCAGATGAGCACCATCGCGATGCAGCGAGCAAGCCCCACGATGATGAGCCCGGTGCGGTACTCGGGCAGATCCGGCAGCAGCAGCCAGGCGAGGGCGAACATGAGGACGGGTCCCACGAGCCAGTTCATGACGAGCGAGGAGATCAGCAGCTTCCGGTCCCCCGCGACCGCTCGGGCATCCGAGTAGCGGACCTTCGCGAGCACCGGATACATCATCACCAGCAACCCGATGGCGATCGGGAGGCTCACCGAGCCGATCTCGAACGAGTGCAGCGCTTCCCCGACCGCGGGGGCGAACACTGCGAGAGCGAGGCCGAGGGCCATGGCCGCGATGATCCAGACCGGCAGGAACCGGTCCGTGGTGCCGAGCTTGACGGGTGGGGTGACAGCAGTCATGAAGCTCCAGAGAGATATTGATCTCAGTAGATATTGATGCGGATCGATACGAGTATGGCTAGGGTATCGATGACTGTCAATTTCCTTGGAGGACGTTCAGATGTCGTTCACGCAACTCCTGCCGCTCACCGACGTGACCGCGTGCTGCGAGCCCCTCACCGACGAGGCGATCTCCGCGGAGAACGCCGAGAAGCTCGCCCGCACCCTCAAAGTCATCGCCGACCCGGCCCGACTCCGGCTCATCTCGATGATCGCGGCGCAGGAGAAAGCGGAGGCGTGCGCCTGCGACCTGACCGAGCCGCTCGGGCTCGGGCAGCCCACAGTGTCCCACCACCTGAAGATCCTGGTCGATGCGGGCATCCTCTCCCGCGAGAAGCGCGGCTCGTGGGCCTACTTCAGCCTCGTCCCCGGCGCGCTCGACTCACTCGCCGCCCTCCTCACCAGCAACGAACTCGCCGGAGCCGTCCGATGACCTCCACCCCCAGGGACATCGTCTTCGTCTGCCAGAAGAACGGCGGCAAATCGCAGATGGCGGCAGCCCTCATGCGCTCCATCGCCGGCCCGAGAGTGCACGTCACGTCCGCGGGCACCAAGCCCGGCGCCGCACTCAATCAGCAGTCCGTGGACTCGCTCGCCGAGATCGGCGTGAGCGTCGGCGACGAGCATCCGAAGCAGCTCACGCCGGAGATGATCGACGCGGCCGACCTCATCGTCGTCCTCGGCGCGGAGGCACGCGTGCCCGCGACTGCCGGCGTGGAGCTCGAGACCTGGATCACCGACGAGCCCTCCGAGCGGGGTATCGAAGGCATGGAACGCATGCGCCTCGTCCGCGACGACATTCGAGCGCGAGTCAGCGATCTGCTGACGCGCCTCTGACGCCAGGACGTCGCACTCGTGTGAGTCCAAACACAGAGCTGCCGGCGCGGATTCGAACTGTCCGCATGAGGTTGCGTCAGCGCCGACCTTCGACGTACGCAAGGCACTCCTCCCTGAACGCGGGGCCGAACTCGACTGCCCATCCGACAGGAGGGGCCACGAAGTCGGGCCAGAGTGCCAGATGGCCCTGCTCGTCGCCGACAACGATCACGTGCGGTGCTGCGGGCTCGAGGGGGCTGTTCATGCTGATGCCGCGTTTCTTGGGGTCGTGTCGGTGTCGTCGTTCGCGCACCGTGGGCCCCGGTGGCTTCTCGTTGGGCTCGTCGAGAGGGCAGTCCGTCGAGGCGAACCGGTCTGTCACCTCGCCGGTCGGCGACGGCGTTCTCCGCGCGATCAGAGGTCCGGTTCGGGGCACTTCGGTGGTGCTGTAGAGGAGACGCGCAGGGCGGGCCAATCGTCACAAAGAGGTGACAGTTCCGAGGAGCATCAGTCGGCTATCAGGTTCTCGAGTCCCTGCGTCGGCTCGCCCCCGAGTGGTTCGGTACTGCCGGCCGGGCGCCACCGTTCGCGCGCAACTCGGACTAGTGTTGGCCTCCTGCCCTTGCGGGCTTGGTGCGCCGGGAAGTCTGGTCGGCAGCGATCGAACGATCGTTTCGCAGAAGAACGGACCCCACCTATGCCCCGCCCCTCGCTTCTCTTCGGCGACCAGCTCCCCCATCTGCAGGCGTTCGCCGCCTCGTCCGGGGTTGTCGACTGCCGGGCCGAACGGCCCGCATCCCTCACCATGAGCGCGCGAGCGTTCGTGGTGGCCATCGACCTCCGAACGTCATCGACACCGCAGACCGCGCGTCGGCAGCTGAAGGCCGTCCTGAAGGATGCGGTCGTCGAAGCGCGACGCTACGGGCAGTTCGCGCACTTCATCGTGGTGTACGCGGCGGATGCGACGGACCATCGGCTCGACTCGGCGGCCGCCGGCCTGGCGATGCGCGTGCACGCGTCACTGGAGCGCGAGCTCGGCGAATCCGTCGACGTGGTCCTGCTCGACGTCACCGGCTGCGAGTCGCCAGAAGGGCTGAGCCGCCGGCTCGCCGCGCACATCCAGCGCCCCGCCGGAACAGCGTCCGACAGTGCGCTGCGATGGCGGGACGTGGAGGAGCGCAGCATCGCGGCAGCCGCGATGAGCGACTACTTCTGAGTCCGATCCGTGGCCGTCTGGAACACGTCCGGGATGCCGTCGCCATCCGCGTCGACGCGTTCCGCTTCGCTCAGCCGCCGGTACTTGCGGTTCCGCGCGCCCAGGATGACCGCTGCCGCGGCCGCCGCGATGACGGAGGCCAGCAGGATCGCGACCTTCGCGTGATCCTGTTCCGGGGACCCTGCCGGGAAGCTCAGCTCGGCGATCAGGAGGGAGACGGTGAAGCCGATTCCCGCCAGCAGCGCCACCCCCGTGATGTCGACCCACCGCAGCTGCGGGTCGAGCGTGAATCGCTTCGACCGGGTGACGAGCCATGTCGTGCTGACGATCCCGATGGGCTTGCCGAGCACGAGCGCCGCGACGACACCGATCGTGACCGGGTCCGTGAGCGCGGACAGGAAGCCGTCGGCACCTCCCACGGCGACCCCTGCCGAGAAGAACGCGAAGATCGGGACGGCGATGCCCGCCGAGATCGGACGGAAGCGGTGCTCGAACTCCTCCGCGAGACCAGCACGGTCCGGCGTCTCGGAGCCCTTCCCCTGCAGGACGGGGATCGTGAAGGCCAGCAGGACTCCTGCGATGGTGGCGTGGATGCCGGAGGCGTGCAGGAACGCCCAGGCGACGACGCCGATGGGCAGCAGCACGAGCCACGCGGCGAACGCGTGACGGTCGAAGAGGCTCCGGTAGCGCTGCGCGATGACGCCGTACACGGCGATGACCCCCAAGGCGACCAGCAGCGGCACCAGGTCGATGGTGTCCGTGTAGAAGATCGCGATGATGCTGATCGCGAGCAGGTCGTCCACGACGGCCAGCGTGAGCAGGAAGATCCGGAGCGGGCTCGGCAGATGCGAGCCGATGAGCGCGAGGACGGCGACTGCGAAGGCGATGTCGGTGGCGGTGGGGATGGCCCAGCCGCCGAGCAGCTCAGGCGAGCGCGCGACCACGAGCGCGTAGATGCCGGCCGGCACCGCGACGCCTCCGACGGCTGCCGCGATCGGCACTGCGGCCGTCCGGAAGCTGCGCAGGTCCCCGGAGACGAACTCGCGCTTCAGCTCGAGACCGACCATGAAGAAGAAGATCGCCAGCAGGCCGTCGGCGGCCCAGGCCCCCAAGCTCAGCTCCAAATGCCAGGGCTCGTATCCGATGCGGAAGTCGCGCAGCGCGAAGTAGCTGTCAGCGGCGGGCGAGTTGGCCCACACGACCGCGACGAGGGCCATGACGGCGAGGAGCACTCCCCCGACGGTCTCCTTGCGGAGGATGTCGCCGATGCGGCGGGATTCGCGGTAGCTTCCTCGAGCGGGAACGGCGACCGGGGTCTGCTCGGTGGTCGGGGACGGCGTTTCGGACACGGTGGTGCTCCAGACGGGTTCGACGACAGGACATCCTCGACCAGGCTTCCCGACACACCGCGGCACACTTTACCGTCGTGAACCTGATGCATCGACCAGAATCAGCAGCTCGTGGCAACGAGCAGGCGACGGAGGAGAACGATGTTCGGCAGTGAGCCCGCCCCCGTTGCTGGGGCAGCACCGACGACCGGGTCGTGGTTCTCCCGAGCGCTCAACCGATTCGTCACCCGCTGGCCCGCCCGAGCGGCAGTGCTGGTGTTCGTCATCGCCGCGCTGGTCTTCGCGGGCCTTCTTTCCCTGCCGATCGCTGCCGCCGACGGAACAGCGACGGCCTTCCACGACGCGCTCTTCACTGCCGTCTCCGCGGTCACCGTGACCGGGCTGACCACCGTCAACACGGCCGAGCACTGGTCGCTCTTCGGTGAGATCGTCATCCTCTTCGCCGTGCAGACCGGTGGTCTCGGAGTGGTGACGCTGGCACTGCTGCTGGCGCGGATCGTGACGCGGCGGCTCGGAGTCGGAGGGAAGGTGTTCGCGCAGGAGGTCATCGGCGCGTCCGGACTCGGGGATGTGTGGCGACTGCTCCGCGTGGTGCTGCTGACCACGTTCACGATCGAGGCCGCCCTCATGGTGGTGCTCGTGCCGGCGTTCGCCGCAACCGAGGGGTCGTTCGGCCTCGGCCTCTGGCACGGGCTCTTCTACGCGGTGTCCGCGTTCGGCAACGCGGGCTTCACCCTGCACGCGGAGGGGCTCGCCACCTTCGACGGGAACTTCGCGATCCTCATCCCGATCATGGTCGGCGTGTTCGTCGGCAGCCTCGGCTTCCCCGTCTTCCTCAACCTGATCCGAGCGCGTTGGGTGCGGAAGCAGTGGACGCTGCACACGAAGCTCACCTTGGCGACGACGCTCATCCTCCTCGCTCTCGGCGCGGTCGGCTGGTGCGTCGCAGAGTGGAACAACCCCGCCACCATCGGGGAGCGCTCGGTGCCGGACAGCATCTTCCACGGGCTCTTCGCCTCGGTCATGATGCGCTCCGGGGGCTTCTCGATCGTCGATCCCGCTATGTCGTCGCCGACGGCCTGGCTGTTCACGGATGCGCTCATGTTCGTGGGCGGCGGCTCCGCCTCGACCGCCGGCGGCATCAAGGTCACCACTCTCGCCGTCCTGTTCCTCGCGATCGTCGCCGAAGCCCGAGGCACCAAGCACGTGAACGTGGCGGGCCGCCGCATCCCGGTCGGCACGCAGCGTCTCGCGATCAGCGTCACCTTCCTCGGGGCCACGCTCGTGCTCGTCTCCACGTCCATGATCATGCTGACGAACCCGGTCGGGCTCGACCGTGCGCTCTTCGAGGTCATCTCGGCGTTCGCGACGTGCGGGCTCTCCATCGGCCTCTCCGAGGAGCTCAACCCCTTCGGCAAGTACGTGCTCTCCGCGCTCATGCTCATGGGTCGAGTCGGCCCGATCGCGCTCGCGACGGCGCTCGCCGTGCGTCAGCGCAACGTGCTCTTCACCCTGCCGGAGGAGCGCCCGGTCATCGGGTAGCCGCGCGCCGGCACCTCGAAGGACCCGAGCTTCAGGAAGAGACCACTACAGTGCCGACCATGCAGTCCATGCGCAATGAGAGCAGGCGGAACGCCGGAACCTTCGGGCTGGTCCTGTTCCTAGTTGGCCTGGTCTTCACGATCGTCTCCGCCGGGCTCCTGGCGACGGGCAACGGGCAACGGGCAACGCCAGCTGGCTGAACATCCTGACAGGTGTCGGCATCACGGCTGTCGGCTTCTCCAGCTACTCCATCGGGCGGAAGGAGAGGCGCCAGCAGGAATTGGAGAACGACGCCCGGGAGGCCCGCGAGCGCGAGGCCGGCTACGGCTCAGGGGCCCCTGAGCTGTGATCGGACGCCGGCAGGGCGACCGGGGCGTCAGCTCGAGGACAGGTCAGGGGCCGCGACCGGGGCGGCATGCCCGCCGGCGGCCATGATCTCGTCGACCAGCCCCTGCGCGGTGGTCGCGACGATCTGGAAGTGATCGCGTTCGGCAGTGGTGCTCTCCTCGCGCTCGACGCTGTCGAGGGCCGCGTCGGCGTAGTCCTGGAGCGCGCTGACGAGGACCGCGTGCCGGTCCTCATCCGTCAGGTCGAGTGTCACGAGGTGGGGAGTCTGCTCAGTCATGGCGGCAGTCTCCCACTCCCGCCCGAATCGAATGTGAGCCTGCACCTGGAGGGCAGCGTCTCTCGCCGAAGGGGCGTCAGGTCAACTCCTGCACCCGCCACGTCGCGGAGCGTCGGCGCGACCCGATCGACATCCAGACCAGGAGGCCCATGAACCCCGCCAGGCACAGCACCCCTCCCCCGAGGCGGACGCCTGGAGCCAGCCCCCACAGCTGCGCTGACGAGTCGAGCAGACCGAAGATCCCGCTGAGGATGAGGAACCCGGCCCCCGCCCCCAGCAGCCCCGCGAGCGCGACGATCCACCAGAGCACCCTGCGCGTCCAGGTCCGCGGCGCGAAATGGTCCGCGTACTGCTGGGCCGTTCCGAACGAGTCGATGGGATCCTCCCCGGATTCCGCCGTGTGACTCCGCACCTCGCGAACGATGCGCTCGATGGCATCGATCGGGACGTCGCGAAGTTCCAGTTCGTCGGTCAGTTGATCGCCGTAGTCGTCCAGCCGTCCACTGCTCATCTCGCGTCCCTCTTCTCGGCCAGAACCGCCGTTGTCGTCGTCGTGAAGTCCCCCCAGGAGCGTCGGTGCTCCCGGAGTTGGTGCCGGCCAGCCTCGGTGATCGAGTAGTACTTGCGACCCGGACCCCCGGAACCGTCCTGCCACGTCGAGGTGAGGACGCCGTCCTGCTCGAGGCGAGCCAGCAGCGGATACAGCGTGCTGCCCTTGATCGTCCCGAACCCGGCCGCGGCGAGTCGTTGCGCGATGAGGTACCCGTAGGCGTCCTCGTCGCCCACGAGTGCGAGCACCGCTCCGGGCAGGGCGGCACGAACCCATTCACCTGGCCAGTCCGACGAAGTCATGACTAGATCATGACACGGACTAGTACGCGTGCGCATCTAGTCGGCGCGGCGTCCGGAGCGAGCGGCCCCCAGCAGCGACAGCACCTCGGCGAGCACCTCCTCGACCGCCACGTCGGCGACGAACGACACGTCGTGCTCGCAGCGCGGCGCCGTCCAGCCGACCTGCGTCGCGTCCCGCCCGCACACCGGGCAGGCTGTCACCCATGACAGCAGCGCCCGGTGCCTGCCCCGGCCCAGCGGTCCGGCGTTGATGAGGTTCCCGAACCAGAAGATGCCGACGGTCCGCGCACCGACCGCGAGCGCAAGATGCCGCGGCCCACTGTCGTTGCCGAGCACCACATCGCAGGAGGCGAAGACCCCAGCCAGCTCCGAAAGGGTGAGCTGCGCGGAGCAGTCCACCAGCAGACGACGGGCGGCGTCATCGAGATCCTGACCCGCCAGGCGGATGATGTCCGCGGCGAGCGCCGCATCCTCTCCCTCGCCGACGAGCACGACCCTGACGCCGCGGCCCGCGAGGAGAGCAGCCACCTCACCGAAGTGCTCCGTCGGCCACCGTCGGCGCGGATCCGTGGCCCCGGGATGCACGACGACGGTCGGCGCGTCGGCCCCGCAGACCGCCCGACCCCGCGCCAGCGCATCCTCGGAGACCCCCAGCTCGGGCTCCAGGGCGACAGCCGGCGCACCGGCGAGACCCACCACCTCGAGGGCCCGCAGCATCTCGTGCTGGTAGTAGACGTACTCGAGGTCACGCTCCAACGGCGCGGCATCCGACGTGCGGGTGCCGATCGTGTGCCTCGCTCCGAGGGCGAGGAGGAAGGGGTTCGAGTAGCGGCCGCCGCCATGCACCTGCACCGCCAGGTCATACCGCTCGGCGCGCTGCGCCTCCAGGAAGCGCTCCACCTCCCCCACGTCGACAGCCGTGTCCGGGTCGACGCCGACGCCCGGAACCGGTGGGAGCACCAGCACACGATGCGGGGCACCTGGACGATCCTCGAGGAGCTCCTTCGCGAGCCGTGTGCCCAGCAGCGTGACCTCCGCGTCCGGATATGCAGAGGCCAGCGCCTGCATGGCTGGCAGAGCGAACAGCACATCCCCGAGACCGCCGGCACGCAGCACGGCGATCTTCTGGACGTCATCGAACCTGGGGGCTGGAGGGGCGATCGCAGACATGCCTCAATGCTCCCCCGGCCGATCGTGTCAAGGGGGCAATTTTCCCAAGGTGACTCACGTAGAAGGGAATGGACGCGACCTCACCAGCACGAGACCACGAGCCACGGAGAACGCAGTGAACCCCTCAACAGCAGCACCCCGTCGATTCCGCACGAACCAGGCGCAGCTCACCATCACCGACCCACGGGACGGCAGCACCGTCGGGAGTCTCGCCGCCGACGGCGCCGACCAGGTGCGCGCCGTCGTCACCCGCGCGGCGACCGCCTTCCCCCGCTGGCGAGCGACCACCGCCGAGAAACGCGGAGCCGCGCTCCGTGCTGCGGCCCTCACCCTCGATGAGCACGCCGACGAGCTCGCCGAACTGGAACAGCGCGAGAACGGCCGCCACCGCGAAGCATGCCTGGGCGGCATCCGCGCAGCAGTCGACACGCTGCGCCAGTACGCGGAGCTCGGCCCCCTCCACCGAGGCAGGAGCCTGCGGGGAGCCCTCGGCTCGATCGACCTGACACGTGCCGAGCCTCGCGGGATCGCAGCCGTCATCACCCCCTGGAACGACCCCGTCGCGGTCACCGCGGGCCTCATCGGCGCCGCCCTCGTCACCGGGAACGTCGTCATCTCCAAGCCGAGCGAGCGCTGCCCCCATCTCGGGCTGCGCCTCGTGGAGATCCTGAGCGACTGCTTCCCCCTGCATGTGCTGCAGGTGCTGACGGGCGCGGCGGAGGTCGGCGAGACGCTCATCACCGCCCCGGGAGTCGAGATCGTCGCGCACGTCGGCTCGACCGCTGCCGGTGAGCGCATCGCGAGGGTCACGGCGCTCACCGGCGCGCACCTCATCCGCGAGAACGGCGGCAACGACGCCCTCGTCGTCGACGCCGACGTCGACCCCCGCTGGGCCGCATCCCAGGCCGCCATCGGCGCGTTCACCAACAGCGGCCAGATCTGCACGGCCGTCGAGCGCATCTTCGTGCACCGGGACCTCGCCGACGAGTTCCTCACGGCCCTCACCGCGGAAGCCCGCAAGCGCAACGAGGAGGGCGCGCTCGCCCCTCTCGTCGACGAGCGGATGCGAGCGGACGTGCACGAGCAGGTGCTCGCATCCGCGAACGAGGGCGCACGGATCCTCGAAGGCGGTGACCTCCCCGACAGCCCCGGCGCGCACTACCCGGCGACGGTGCTCACCGACCTCCACCCCTCCATGCCGCTGTTCAGCGAGGAGACCTTCGGGCCGGTCGCCCCGGTCATGGTCGTCGACAGCTTCGAGGAGGGGCTGCGGCGAGCCGCCGACGACAGCTACGGCCTGCAGGCGACCGTGCTCACTGACAGCATGGCGCACGCCGCACTCGCCGTCGACGCCCTCCCCGTCGGCACCGTCAAGGTGAACGCGGTCTTCGGCGGAGCACCGGGCGGTTCCGCCGAACCACGAGGGCGCAGCGGCTCGGGCTTCGGCTACGGGCCGGAGCTGCTCGACGAGATGACGACCGTGAAGGTCGTGCACGTCGAATCGGCGGTCCGTCGATGACCGTAAGGCTCGCATCGGCCGCGCGGGACATCTCGAACCGCAGACCAACGGTCGCCGTCATCGGCGACTACCTGCTCGACGGATGGTGGAGCGGGCACACGCAGCGCATCGCACGCGAAGCGCCAGCGCCCGTCGTGGACGTCGACACCCGCACGCACACCCCCGGTGGCGCCGCGAACACGGCCCTCAACCTCGCGTCCCTCGGCGCGAAGGTCCTCGCCGTCGGACTCGTCGGCGACGACCACGCTGGGAGCCTGCTGCGGGAGCGCCTCGCGGAAGCCGGCGTCGACGTGTCCCGCCTGCGCCCCGTCGACGCGGCCCGCACCACCACGAAGGTCCGCGTCTCGGTCGATGACCAGCTCCTCGTGCGCCTCGACGACGGCCAGATCGACGCGTGGCCACAACGCGAGCTCGACGCCCTCCTCGACGAGGCACTCGACGCGACCGCGCTCGCCGACGCGCAGCTCTTCTGCGACTACGGCTCCGCCATCTTCACCGCCGGCACGCTCGAGCAGCTCGCCCGCCACCCTCGGCCGAGACTCCGAGTCGTCGACGCCCACGACCCCACGCGGTGGCGGGCGCTGACCCCGGACATCGTCACCCCGAACGCGGCCGAAGCGGCCGCCGTCGTCGACGCCACCCTCGGCGACGGGGAGGCCCGCGTCGCCCAGGTCCTCGCCAACGCCACGACCCTCTTCCAACGAACTGGCGCATCCGGCATCATCGTCACGCTCGACCGCAGCGGCACCCTCCTGCTCCGGCAAGGGGCCGAACCGCACCGGACCCACGCGCACCCCGTCTCCGAGAAGCAGGCGTCAGGGGCCGGTGACGTCTTCGTCGCAGCCGTCACGATCGCCAGCGCCGCAGGCCTCCCCCTCGAGATCGCCGCCGAGCTCGGACAACAGGCCGCGGACATCGCCGTCCGCAAGTCCGGCACCTGCGTGTGCACCCTCGACGAGCTCAACAGCTCGGTGAACGAGGCCGGTGACGCGACCACCGCGCTCGACGACCTCGCAACCCTCCTCGAGGGTCACCGCGCGGCGGGCGAGCGCATCGTCTTCACCAACGGATGCTTCGACGTGCTGCACCGCGGGCACACCACCCACCTGCGACAGGCTCGACGGCTCGGTGACGTGCTCGTCGTCGCCGTCAACAGCGACGACTCCGTGCGGCGCCTCAAAGGCGCAGACCGACCCATCAACTCGGCCGCCGACCGAGCCACGCTCCTCGCCGAGCTCTCCTGCGTCGACTACGTGCTCGTCTTCGACGACGACACCGCCGACACCCTCATCACGCGGCTCCGCCCCGACGTGTACGTCAAAGGCGGCGACTACACGCCCGAGATGCTCACCGAGACCACGGCCATCACGGCCGTCGGCGGCGAGATCGAGATCCTCGACTACATCGAGACGCACTCCACCACGCAGCTCTTCGGACGCATCCGGGCCAGCGAGCAGCATCCGTCCCCGACGAAGGGCGGGACCGCGTGACCACGACCACGTCAGCGCACGGCAGCAGGCGCGGCTCCGCGCGCTGGGCCGCGCAGCGCGCGCCGGACCCGATCAGCCCGACCGTGGACGTGCTCATCCCCACCGCCGGCCGCACCGCGGAGCTCGCCACGACGCTCGCGGGGCTCGCCGCGCAGGACGACCCGCCGTTCCGCGTCATCATCAGCGACCAGTCGGAGACCCTCCCCGCCACCGCAGCCCCTGCCGTCTCCGCGATGCTGCGCGTGCTGGAAGCACAAGGACGCGACGTGGTCGTGCACCGCCACCTGCCGAGGCGCGGCATGGCCGAGCAGCGCCAGTTCCTGTTCGAACGCGCCTCATCGCCCCAGGTGCTCTACCTCGACGACGACGTCTGGCTCGAACCGGGGACGCTCGCGCGCATGAGCGACGCCCTCATCCGGCAACGCTGCGGCTTCATCGGATGCGCCGTCCAAGGGCTCTCCTACCTGGACGACCACCGACCCTCGGAACGAGCCCCGTTCGCGGCCTGGGGCGACGAGGGCGTGCAGCCGGAACGGGTACGTCCCGACACCCCCGAGTTCGAACGCTGGACGCTGCACAACGCCGCCAACCTCCTGCATCACGCCGCCGAGCTCGGACTCACCGACGACGCGCAGCTCACCTACCGCGTGGCCTGGGTCGGCGGGTGCGTCCTCTTCGACCGCGCGACACTCGACGAGGCCGGCGCATTCACCTTCTGGCCATCGCTCCCCACAACCCACGCGGGCGAGGACGTCGCCGCCCAATGGCGGGTCATGGAACTCGCCGGTGGCGCCGGCCTCCTCCCGAGCGGTGCAGTGCACCTCGAGGCACCCACGACCATCGTCGACCGACGCGTCGAGGCGACGGACATCGTCTTCGCACCCGAACGGCGCCGCCCGGCGCCCCACCAAGAAAGGAACGCATCATGAGCGACACCCCCAACCCCATCCAGGTGCAGAAGTATCTCGGCGGCATCGACTACCCGGCCAGCAAGGAGACCATCCTCGAGTCGGCGCGAGACGCCGGCGCGGACGACAACGTGCTGCAGGCGCTCGAAGCCATCCCCGACGGCGACTACGACGCCCCAACTGCCGTCAGCTCGGCCATCTCCGACGCGAACTGACCCCATGCCCTCCCGCGCCGGATGCGCATCCATCGCGCATCCAGCGCGGGACGGCAGAATTCGCGCATGAAGAAGCTGATGCTGAACACCTACGCGTGGGTGGCGCTCGCCTTCTACGTCGTTGCCCTCATCGACCTCGGGCGCGACGGCGGCATCTGGATCGTCTGGTTCGCGCTCGGCATGGTGTTCACCGTCATCGCCTACCGGAAGCCGAAACCGAGCGGGCAGACCGACGCTCACGTCGACGCTTCGAACGACAGCAACGACGACCGCGAGGAGACACCATGACCACAGACTTCAGCAACGGCGACCGCGTGAGCTGGAACACGTCGCAGGGGCGCACGCAGGGCAAGATCGTCGAGAAGAAGACGAAGGACTTCCACTTCGACGGGCGGAAGTTCACCGCCTCGACCGACGAGCCCGCATACCTCATCGAGTCGGAGAAGACTGGGGCGAAGGCAGCGCACAAGGGATCAGCGCTCCGCAAGCTCTCGTAGGCTTGCCCGCATGGCAGACACCGTTCTCGAGACCGCCGACCGCCACTACGAGACGTCGCTCGACGGCAACGACGTGCGGCTGGTGGTCGCCGACATGGACGGCACGCTGCTCCTCGACGACCACACCGTGCCCGACGAGTTCTGGGCGCTGCTCACCCGGATGCGCGAGGCCGGAGTCGAGTTCACGCCGGCGAGCGGCCGCCAGTACGCGACGCTCGCGAAGCTCTTCGAGCGCGACTCGGAGGGCATGTCGTTCATCGCCGAGAACGGCACCTTCGTGGTGCGGGATGGAGCGGAGGTCAGCTCGCTGACCCTCGAGACCGCATTCATCACGCGCGCCATCGCGCTGCTGCGGGGCCTCGCCGCCGGTGGCCACGACCTCGGGTTCGTGCTGTGCGGCAAGAAGTCCGCGTACATCGAACGCGGCGACGACGAGTTCATCGCCGAAGCCCGCAACTACTACGAGGCGCTCACCGTCGTCGACGACGTGCTCGATACGGACGACGAGTACGTGAAGATCGCCGTGTACGACTTCGCGGAGGTCGAGACGGGCGCCGCCACCGAGGTCGACGAGCTCCGCGAATCCCACCGGGTCGTCGTCTCCGGCCACCACTGGATGGACATCATGCCGCCAGAAGCCAACAAGGGCCGCGCGGTTCGGCAGCTGCAGGAGCGACTCGGCGTGACCGCCGCGCAGACTGCGGTGTTCGGCGACTTCTTCAACGACGTGGAGATGTTCCGCGAGGCCGACCGCTCCTACGCGATGGCGGGCGCGCATCCAGAGGTCAAGGAGCTCGCGACGTACCTCGCCCCCTCCAACCAGGAGCAGGGTGTGCTCACCGTCGTGACCGCCCTCCTCGACGCGAAGGCGTGACCGGCCCACGTCCCACCCCACGTCGCGGCCCGCCCCGCGTCGCACAGAGTTGTGGCACTGTGCTGTTCCCCGGAGCGGGAGCAGCACAGTGCCACAACTTTCCGATCGGCGGGCGCATCCGCCGGTCAGCGCGAGGCCTCATCAGCCAGAACCCTCGCGGGTGCGTGCGGGCGGAGAGCGCTCCGCACGCACGTCCTAGGCGCGGTCGGGTGCCGCCTCAGTGAACGACGTCGGCACGTAGCGCTTGAGCTGCGTGACGTGAGACGGGGTGAGCTCTTCGAGCGAGTGCGCGCCGAGGAGCTTCATGGTGCGGATGATCTCGTCGGAGAGGATCGCGATGGTGCGGTCGACGCCCTCGCGCCCGCCGGCCATGAGGCCGTACAGGTAGGCGCGGCCGATCATCGTGAAGTTCGCGCCGAGCGCGACGGACGCGACGATGTCGGCGCCGTTCATGATGCCGGTGTCGACGCCGATCTCGAGGTCCTTGCCGACTTCGCGTGCGACGGCGGGGAGCAGGTGGAAGGGGATCGGAGCCCGGTCCAGCTGCCGCCCGCCGTGGTTGGAGAGGACGATGCCGTCGACGCCGAGGTCGGCGAACGTCTTCGAGTCCTCGAGGTTCTGCACGCCCTTGATGACGATCTTGCCCGGCCACATCTCGCGGATGACCTTGAGGTCCTCGAAGTTGATCGTCGGGTCCATGGCCGAGTCGAGCAGCTCGCCGACCGTGCCGCCGGTCGTCGCGAGGGACGCGAACTCGAGCTTCGGGGTGGTGAGGAAGTCGATCCACCACCAGGGGCGCGGGATGGCGTTGATGATGGTGCCGACCGTCAGCTGCGGCGGGATGGAGAAGCCGTTGCGCTTGTCGCGCAGGCGGGCACCTGCCACTGGGGTGTCGACCGTGAAGTGCAGCGTGTCGAAGCCGGCCTTCGCGGCACGCTCCACGAGTCCGTAGGAGATCGAGCGGTCCTTCATGACGTACAGCTGGAACCAGTTGCGGCCGTTGGGGTTGACCTTCGCGACCTCTTCGATGGTCGTCGTGCCGAGCGTCGACAGCGTGAAGGGGATGCCCGCGGCGGCGGCGGCGCCGGCCCCGGCGGTCTCGCCCTCGGTCTGCATGAGGCGCGTGAAGCCGGTCGGGGCGATCGCGAACGGCATCGCCATCGGCCCGCCGAGGACGGTGCTCGACGTGTCGACGTTCGCGACGTCGCGCAGCACCGACGGGTTGAACTCGACGTCGCGGAACGCGGTGCGCGCGCGGCGCAGCGACAGCTCACCCTCGGCGGCGCC
Organism: Pseudoclavibacter sp. RFBA6; assembly: GCF_002931575.1. NCBI lineage: Bacteria > Bacillati > Actinomycetota > Actinomycetes > Micrococcales > Microbacteriaceae > Pseudoclavibacter > Pseudoclavibacter sp. RFBA6. The sequence continues at coordinate 60,660 of NZ_PSUA01000017.1, forward strand.
GTCGGTGTAGTCGAAGGCCGCCTTCGGGGTGCGTCGCTTCGCGATGCGTCGCAGGTCCTCGATCGTCAGCGCCGAGTTGAGTCGGCGGCGACGGCCGTTGAGGTCGGGCTTCTTGAACTGCATGAGCTCGAGCAGCTCGAGGGGCTTGGGGGCTTGACGTTTCACCATGGGGCAGCTGCCTTCGCTTCTATCGGGTGTGCTTCGGGTCGTAGCGGATGATCTGCGTCGATCTCGCGACGATGGATCGGATCTCGGCGAGGCTGTCGGGAACCCAGCCGTGTGCGCGTGCCTGCACAAGCAGGTTACCCATCGCGGTCGCCTCGACGGGGCCGGCGTGCACGGGCAGGCCCGAGCGGTCGGCGGTCGCCTGGCAGAGGAGCGTGTTCTGCGAGCCGCCGCCGACGATGTGGATGACGCTGACGGGGTGCTCGGCCAGCGCCGATGCCGTCGCGACGGCTTCGGCGAAGGCCTGCGCGAGGCTCTCCACGATCGAGCGGACGATGCCCGCTGGCGTCGTCGGAGCCTCGAGCCCACGCTCGGTGAGCCAGGCGGCGATGCGTTCGGGGATGTCACCGGGCGCCATGAACACGGGGTCGTTGACGTCGAAGATCGGCACGTCGCCGACGACCTGCGCCGCATCGGCGAGCAGCTGCTGGAGGGTGCTCGAGCGCTGCGCATCCGTCGCCGCCGGCTCCCAGTGGCGCTGCGATTCCGACAGCAGCCACAGGCCCATGACGTTGTGCAGGAAGCGCACGCGGCCGTCGACGCCGCCCTCGTTGGTGAAGTTCGCCTCGCGGGCGGCGTCGGTGACGACGGCCTCGTCCAGCTCGAGGCCGACGAGCCCCCACGTGCCGCACGAGACGTATGCGAAGTCGCGGCCAGTGTTGGGGATGGCGACGATCGCGGAGGCGGTGTCGTGCGACCCGACCGCGACCACGTCGATATCGCGTCCGACAACCCGCGCGGCCTCACCCTCGAGTGAGCCGAGCACGGCGCCGGGGTCGACGAGGTGCGGCAGGATGCGCGCGGGCACGCCGACCCGCTCAGCGAGTTCCGCATCCCACTCACGCGTGTCGGCGCGGAGCAGACCGGTCGTGGACGCGTTGGTGCGCTCGGCGACCTGCGCGCCAGTCAGCCAGTAGGCCAGCAGGTCGGGCAGGAGCAGCATCTGCTCGGCGAGCTCGAGCAGCTCGCCGTCGGTGGCCAGCTGGAAGACGGTATTGAACGGCAGGTGCTGGAGTCCGTTGCGGCGGTACAGCTCCTCCGGCGAGGCGACGGCGTGCACGGCCTCGACGCCGCGCGCGGTCCGCTCGTCGCGGTACGCGTAAGGCACGCCGAGCACACGACCGTCGCGCAGGAGCGCGTAGTCGACGGCCCACGAGTCGATGCCGATGCTCGCGATCTGGCCGGGCGCATCCCGCTCCGCCGCTGCCAGCCCGTCGAGGACGTGCTGGTAGAGGCCGAGGAGGTTCCAGTGCAGACCGTCGCGGGTGCGTACCGGGTTGTTCGGGAAGCGCGCCTCGTGGCGCATCGTGAGCACGCCATCCGTGATCGTGCCCGTGATGACACGACCGCTCGTGGCGCCGAGGTCGACCGCCGCGACCGTGCGAGGCGCATCCGCCGCACCACGCCCGACGGTGGTCGACCCCTTCGCAGCAGGCTCGGTCATCGCAGGAAGGCCGCCGCGACGCCCGAGTCGACGGGGATGTGCAGGCCGGTCGTGCGCGTGAGCTCGGGGCCGGTGAGCACGTACACCGCGTCGGCGACGTTCTCTGGCACGACCTCGCGCTTGAGGATGGTGCGGTTCGCGTAGTACTGGCCCAGGTCCTCTTCCTTCACGCCGTAGGTCGCGGCGCGGTTCGCGCCCCAGCCTGCCGCGAAGATGCCGGAGCCGCGCACGACGCCGTCGGGGTTGATGCCGTTGACGCGGATGCCGTGCTCGCCGAGCTCGACCGCGAGGAGGCGGACCTGGTGTGCCTGGTCGGCCTTCGTCGCCGAGTAGGCGATGTTGTTGGGGCCGGCGAAGACGGAGTTCTTCGAGGAGATGTAGATGACGTCGCCGCCGAGCTTCTGCTCGATGAGCGCCTTGGCTGCGGCCTTCGAGACGAGGAAGGAGCCCTTGGCCATGACGTCGTGCTGCAGGTCCCAGTCCTTCTCGGTCGTCTCGAGCAGCGGCTTCGAGAGCGAGAGGCCGGCGTTGTTGACGACGAGGTCGATGCCGCCGAACGCGAGCAGCGTGGCGTCGATGGCGGCCTGCACGCCGGCGGCGTCGGCGACGTTCGCGGCGACGCCGATCGCGACGTCGGTGTTCCCGAGCTCAGCCGCGGCGGCCTGCGCCTTCTCGAGGTCGAGGTCGGCGACGACGACGCACGCGCCCTCAGCTGCGAGGCGGGTCGCGATGGCCTTGCCGATGCCGGAGGCGGCACCCGTGACGAACGCGATGCGCCCCTGGTGCGTCTTCGGCTTCGGCATCCGCTGCAACTTCGCCTCCTCGAGCGCCCAGTACTCGATGCGGAACTTCTCCTCGTCCGAGATCGGGGAGTAGCTCGAGAGCGCCTCGGCGCCGCGCATCACGTTGATCGCGTTCAAGTAGAACTCACCGGCGACGCGGGCGGTCTGCTTGTTCTTGCCATACGAGAACATGCCGACACCCGGCACGAGCACGATGAGGGGGTCTGCGCCGCGGATGGCGGGCGACTCGGCCGTCGCGAACTTGTCGTAGTAGGCCTTGTAGTCGGCGCGGTAGGCCGAGTGCAGCTCCTCGAGGCGGGCGAGCTGCTCTTCGACGGATGCGGTGGTCGGCAGGTCGAGGACCAGCGGCTTGACCTTGGTGCGGAGGAAGTGGTCTGGGCAGCTCGTGCCGAGGGCGGCCAGCTCGGCGAGCTTCTCGCTCGCGAGGAAGTCGAGCACTCGCTCGTCGTCGGTGAAGTGCCCGATCATGGGCGCATCGTGCGACGCGACGGCGCGGATGGACGGTGCGAGGGCCGCCGCGCGTGCCCGGCGCTCGTCGGCGGGGAGCGCCTCGAAGCCGCTCACGACGCCGCCGAACGGGTCGGCCTTGCCGTGTGCATCGATGTATGCCGCTGCAGTGTCGATGATCCAGAGCGAGTTGCGCTCCGACTCCTCCGACGTGTCTCCCCAGGCCGTGATGCCGTGGCCGCCGAGGATGCAGCCGATGGCCTGCGGGTTCTCGTCCTTGATGTTCGCGATGTCGAGGCCAAGCTGGAAGCCGGGGCGGCGCCAGGGCACCCAGACGACCTTGTCGCCGAAGATCTTGGCGGTCAGCTCCTCGCCGTCGGCGGCCGTCGCGATCGCGATGCCGGAGTCGGGGTGCAGGTGGTCGACGTGCGCCGCATCCACCAGGCCGTGCATGGCCGTGTCGATCGACGGGGCGGCCCCTCCCTTGCCGTGGAGGCAGAAGTCGAAGGCCGCGACCATCTCGTCCTCGCGCTCGACGCCCGGGTAGACGTTCGTGAGGGCGCGGAAGCGGTCGAGGCGCAGCACGGCGAGGCCCTGCTCGGTGAGCGTCCCGAGGTCTCCCCCGGAGCCCTTCACCCAGAGCAGCTCGACGGGTTCACCCGTCACGGGGTCGGTCTCGGTGCCCTTCGCGGAGGTGTTGCCACCCGCGTAGTTCGTGTTCTTCGGGTCTTCCCCGAGGCGGTTGCTGCGCGAGATGAGATCGGCTGCTGCTGGGTTCGTCATGTCGGTTCCTTCGAAGCTCTGAGGTCGTGAAGTCGTGAGGTCGTCGGCGGGGAGCGCTTACGCGCCCCAGCTGGCCTGGACGCCGCCGACGCGCTCCTCGGCGACCTGCTGCTCGTAGCCGGATGCGCGGAACGCGGCGAGCGGGTTCGCGGGCAGGCCGCGCGACTCGCGCCATTCGGCGAGCGCCGGGCGCACGTCGGTCGAGAACGCGTCCATGTAGACCTCGTGTGCGACGAGCACGTCGCCGGACTTCTGCGCCGCGGTGAGGGCGTCCTTGTCGATGAGCAGCGCGCGCGCCGTCATCTCCTGCACGTTGAGGACGGAGCGCATCTGGCCCTGGATCTTCGACTCGACGTTGTGGCACTGGTCGAGCATGAAGGCCACGTCCGGGTTGTTGAGGCCGCCGCCGCGGATGACCTCGGCGAGGATGCGGAACAGCTGGAACGGGTCGGCCGAGCCGACGATGAGGTCGTCGTCGGCGTAGAAGCGCGAGTTGAAGTCGAACGAGCCGAGGCGGCCGAGGCGCAGCAGCTGCATGACGATGAACTCGATGTTCGTGCCAGGCGCGTGGTGGCCCGTGTCGAGGCAGACCATGGCCTTCTCGCCGAGGGCCGCGACCTGCACGTAGCTCGTTCCCCAGTCCGGAACATCCGTGTGGTAGAAGGCCGGCTCGAAGAACTTGTACTCGAGCACGAGGCGCTGGTGGTCGCCGATGCGGGCGTAGATCTCCTGCAGCGAGTCGTGCAGGCGGTCCTGGCGGCCGCGCAGGTCGGCCTGGCCGGGGTAGTTGGAGCCTTCGGCGAGCCAGATCTTCAGGTCTCGCGAGCCGGTCTCGTCCATGACGTCGATGCAGCGCAGGTGGTGGTCGATCGCCTTGCGGCGCACGGCTGCGTCTTCGTGGGTGAGGGCGCCGAACTTGTAGTCGTCGTCCTGGAACGTGTTCGAGTTGATGGTGCCGAGCTCGACGCCGAGGTCTTCTGCGTGCTTGCGGAGGGCGGCGAAGTCGTCGACCACGTCCCACGGGATGTGGAGGGCCACGCTGGGGGCGAGCGCCGTGTACTTGTTAACCTGCGCTGCGTCGGAGATCTTTTCGAACGGGTCGCGCGGCGTGCCTGCCGTCTGGAACACCTTGAATCGGGTGCCTGAGTTGCCGAACGCCCAGGACGGGAGCTCGATGCCCTGTCCTTCGAGCGCTGCAAGCTGGTCTGCGGAGAGGATGCTCACGGTTCGTCGCCTTCATTGGTCGGTTGCGGATGCGCTCCCGGGCCGAACGACGTCGTCCACGGCTTCGGGAACTCGATTCACGGTGTGTGGGCGAGAGCGGATGCCTGTTCGCGCCGAACTGTATTGAATCGTTTCAGTGGTCCCAGATTACGAGCCGGAGTGAATCGTGTCAAGCACGCGCGGCGGTTCACGTGCACTCGTCGCGGCGAGCCGGGCGGACGATCCGCGTGAACACGGGCGAAACCCGCATCCACTACCCTCGGAAAGCGCATTCCAGAACACCGCACGAGCAGGGACCATCGCACGCACATGACACGAACGCACCCGTTGGCCGAGCTGCCGCACCCTCACCGCCTCTTCGACCTCGGTCCCCACAACGGCGCCCACCGCGTCGCGATCCGTGCAGGCATCTCCGTGGGCATCCCACTCCTGATCCTGTGGAGCATCGGGCACGTCGAGCTCGCGCTCTACTCGACCTTCGGCGCCTTCGTCTCGTTCTACGGGCGCAGCCACTCGCACGTGATCCGCGCTCGCCTGCAGAGCGGGGCAGCCATCGGCATGGTCGGTGCCGTGAGCGTCGGCGCCGCGGTGAGCCTGTCCGAGCAGCGCGAGTGGCTCGTCCTGCCGGCGACCGCCGCCTACGCGGCAGTCATCACGGGCGCCGCACAGCGGTTCGGCTGGAAGCCGACTGGCGCGCTGTTCCCCGTCTTCGCGCTCTCCGCGACGGCCTCCATCCCGGGAGGCCAGACGGATGCGCTCCTCGCGGCCGGCACAGCCGCCGCGTCGGCCGCGTTCGCCCTGATCGTCGGCATCGCGGGTCTGGCCCGCCCAGCCGCCCGCGACTTCGAGCGCCGGGCACGAGCAGCCGCGGCTCCGACCCGACCCGAGAGCCCGCGCGTCAGCGAGGCCGTGGGGGTCGGCTTGGTCGTCGGCGTCGCGGGGCTCATCCCCACAGCACTCGGGCTCGACTACCCCTACTGGGCCATGGTCGCGGCCGCCGCCGCGCTCGCGACCTCCGGCCCCGACGAGCAGCTGGTGCGGGCTGGCCACCGCCTCACGGGGACCATCGCCGGCGTGGGGGTTGCGTGGCTGATCATGTCCGTCGACCTGCCTCCGATCGTGACGATCGCGGTCATCTGCGTGCTGCAGATGTGCGCGGAGCTGTTCGTCGTGCGCAACTACGGACTCGCGCTCGTCTTCGTCACCCCGCTGGCACTCGTCATGCTCGACTTCGCGCACCCGCAGCCCGATCTCACCCTGCTCTTGGCCAGGATCCTGGAGACGGCTATCGGCGTCGCGGTCGTGATCGCAGCCGCCCTGGCCTGGCGGTGGGCGGAGCGCCCGGGGGCGCAGGAGGTGAGTTGAGACTCTCGTTGCGATCCCACTTGACACGTTTCAGAGCGAGTGACAGAGTGGAAAGCGCTTACCCACTCCGAGTGGGACATCGAACACGGTCAAAGATGACGAGGATTTTCAATGACGAGAACACAGAGTGACACTGGTGCGGTGTCACACGAGAATGAGGGCAAGACACCCCGCAAGGCCGCGCTCAGCGGATGGATCGGCAGCGTCCTCGAGTACTACGACTTCACGCTCTACTCGCAGGCGGCGGCGCTGGTCTTCCCCGTCGTCTTCTTCCCGACCGGCGACCCCACCGTCGCCCTCATCTCCTCGCTCGCGACCTACGCCGTCGGCTACGTCGCCCGCCCCATCGGAGCAATCGTGCTCGGCAACTGGGGAGACAAGCACGGCCGCAAGAACGTGCTCGTCATCGCGATGCTCCTCATGGGCCTCTCGACGCTCGCCGTCGGGTTCCTCCCCACCTACGACCAGATCGGCCTCTGGGCGCCCCTGATCCTCGTGTTCCTTCGCCTCATCCAGGGCTTCGCCGTCGCCGGAGAGCTCGGCGGGGCCAGCGCCATGATCGTCGAGCACGCCCCAGCCGGCAGACGAGGGTTCTTCGCGAGCTTCGGCCTGCAGGGCACCCAGGCTGGTTCGATCATCGCGACCGCCGTGTTCATCCCCCTCACCGCGGTCCTCACGGACGAAGCCTTCATCGAGTGGGGCTGGCGCATCCCGTTCATGCTGAGCGCCGTCGTCGTGCTCGCCGGCTTCCTCATCCGCAAGCACGTCGAAGAGCCGCCGGCCTACACCCGCTCGCTCGCGGTCCAGCAAGCCCAGAACCGCCAGGCCCCCATCGTCGAGCTCTTCAAGAACAACGGCTGGACGGTCTTCCGCGCCATCCTCATGACCCTCGCCAACGTCGCTGGCGTCACGACCCTCGTCTTCGGAACGAGCTTCGCGACGCAGGAGGCCTACGGCGTCGCGATGCCCGCCTCCACCTTCCTGTGGGTGCCGCTCATCGCCAACGTCGCGGCCGTCATCGTCATCCCCGTCTTCGGCATGCTCTCCGACAAGATCGGACGCCGCACGCTCATGATCGTCGGCTCCTTCGGCTCCGGGCTCGTCGCCATCGGCTACCTCACCGCCATCCAGTCCGGCAACCTCGTGCTCACGATCGTCCTCGCGATCCTCATGATGGGCGTGCTCTTCCAGATGTGGAACGCCACCTTCGCGACGTTCTTCCAGGAACTGTTCCCGACGCAGACCCGAGTGACCGGCTTCGCGGTCTCGCAGAACGTCGGCCTCATGATCGTCGCCTTCCTGCCCTCGATCTTCACGTTCGTCGCTCCTCCCGGCTCGGAAAACGTGCCGCTGGTCGTCGGCGGGCTCACCCTCGCCATCGCCACCGTCTCAGCCCTCGCGACGCTGTTCACTCCGGAGACGCGCGGCAAGGACATCGAGAACCACGACTGAAGCGACCCGAAGGGGCGTCGACCGAGGCCGTCCCCGCGCAGGGGCGGCCTCGACCGGCATCGAGGACGCCACACGTGCCGGCATCGGCGAGACTGCATCACGACGGAACGAGGACACCATGACGAGAATGCGCGCAGCCATCGTGGGCACCGGCGACGTGGCTCGACTGCACGCCGAGGCGATAGCCGCCAGGGACGACGCGGAGGTGGCCGTCGCCGTGGACCTCGACGCGGACCGAGCTGCCGCCTTCGCGGCGAAGTACGGCATCCCGCGCTCCGCGACCTCGCTGCCAGACGGGCACCTCGACGTCGTGCACCTCTGCACCCCTCCCGCGGGGCACGTGGCCCAGGCCGAAGACGCCTTCGCGCGCGGCGCCCACGTCGTCGTCGAGAAGCCGCCGGCGCTCACCCTCCACGACGTCGACCGGATGGTCGCAGCCAGTGAGACAGCAGGCAGGCACCTCGCCGTGGTCTTCCAGCAGCGCACCGGCACCGCGACGGCGCACGTCAAGCGCCTCCTCGACGACGGCCAGCTCGGGCGCCCCCTCCTCGCCCGGTGCGACACCTTCTGGTTCAGGGACGACACGTACTTCGCCGCGCCATGGCGAGGCACGTGGGCGAACGAAGGCGGCGGGACGACCCTTGGTCACGGCATCCACCAGCTCGACCTGCTCGCCCACCTCCTCGGCGAGGTGGATGAGGTGCACGGCCAGGCCTGGCGTCTCGCGCGCGACATCGAGACGGAGGACGTCTCCACGGCCGTGCTGCGCTTCCAGTCGGGCGTCGTCGCAACAGCGATGACAAGCGCCGTCTCACCCAGGCAGGTCAGCTCCATCCGCATCGACACCGAGCTCGCGACGATCGAGCTCGAGCACCTCTACGGCCACGGACACGCCGACTGGCGCATCACTCCACGCCCCGGAGCGGATGCGCCGAGCAGCTGGGCGTTCCCCGCGACCGAGCGGCCGAGCGGGCACGACGCCTATATCGACGCCGTCTACCCCGCCCTCGCGGCAGGCACCGCGTTGCCGGACGTCGCCTCGGCGCCCGCCAGGTCCATGGAGATCGTGGCAGCCCTCTACGCGTCGAGCGAGCGCTCGGCCGCCGTCGCCCTCCGTGAGGTCAGGGAGTCGGGCGAGCTGCGCGGACCGATGTCCGCGCGGGTGCGCGACGAGCGCCGGTCATGAGCTCCCCCTCCCGCGACGAGCTCGCCTTCGGCCTCGGCACGGTCGTGCACCGCGACCCGAGCGCGCAGCCGATCGAGTCGCCCCGCCCCTACGTGCATCCGCTGCGCACCCCGGCGGGCACCGTCGTGAGCGACTTCCGGCCCGCCGACCACATGTGGCACTGGGGGCTCTCCGTGACCGTCGCGAACATCCGCATCGGCGACGCCGCTCACGACGTCAACCTGTGGGGCGGCGTGACCTGGGTGGATGGTCGAGGCTACTTGCAGCTCGACAACAACGGCTCGCAGAGGGCCGACGAGACGCAGACGGTCGACGGCACGCACCTCACGTGGCGCGAGGCCGACGGCTCCGTCTTCCTCCGGGAAGAGCGGATGCTCGACGCGAGCATCCGCGACGTCGAAGGACGCAGTGTCGGCGTCCTCGACATCAGCAGCCGCTGGACGAACCTCCGCGACGTCGAGGTCGCATTCGGCTCGCCCACGACCGCCGGCCGACCGGACGCCGGCTACGGCGGACTGTTCCTGCGACTGCACCCGAACTTCTCGGGCGCACGCCCGCTGTCGCCCCTTCTGCTCGACGACCGGGATGCCACGCTGCACGGTGCGGAAGCCGCCTGGCTGGGCCTCGAGAGCGGACCCGCGATCGTGGTCATGGGCGCGCACCCGGAGAATCCGGTCTCCCCCACCCCGTGGTTCGTGCGGAACGACGCCACCCCCATGCTCTGTGCGGCTCCGTTCTTCCACGAGGAGTGGAAGCTGAGGCCCGGCGAGAGCGCGACGTGGCGCTGGCGCATCCTCCTCTCCGACTCGCCCCTCCACGCCGAACGCATCGCCCACCTGCTCGACGAGGCCTGAGCGGCGAGCCTCCGTGACCTCCGGAGTTGCAGCCCACGAGCGAGGCACCTGCCCCGCAGACCCCGCGTGCCCTAGCATCGCTGTACATCGAAGGAGGCCCATGGCAGTCAGCGTGCGCGACGTCGCGACACTCGCAGGCGTCTCCGTCGGCACGGTCTCGAACGTGCTGAACCACCCGGAGAAGGTCTCGGAAGCCACCGTCGACCGGGTGCAGTCGGCCATCGAGGAGCTCGGCTTCGTCCGCAACGACGCCGCCAGGCAACTGCGCGCCGGCGAGAGCCGCACCGTCGGTCTCATCGTCCTCGACCTCCGCAACCCCTTCTTCACCGAGGTCGCACGCGGGGCGGAAGAGCGCGCCGCGGAGCTTGGCTTCTCCGTGCTCGTCGCCAACAGCGACGAGCAGGAAGACCGCGAGCGCACGCACCTCGGCCTCTTCGAGGAGCAGCGCGTGTTCGGGGTCCTCGTGACGCCCATGGCGGCGAACATGCCGCAGCTCGAGCTCCTGCACAAGCGGGGAACGCCGGTCGTGCTCGTCGACCGCGAGAGCGACGACGAGCGCTACCCCTCCGTCGCCGTCGACGACCGCACAGGCGGACGCATCGCCGTCGAGCATCTCCTCGAGACCGGCCACCGACGCATCGCGTTCGTCGGCGGCCCCATGGAGATCCAGCAGGTCACCGACCGCTCCGAGGGGGCCCGCGACGCAGTGAGCGAGGTGGCCGGCGCGACACTCGAGGTGCTGGCGACGGATGCGCTCTCCATGTCAGAGGGCCGGCGCGCGGGGCTCGTCCTCGCCGAGCGGGGTGCCGCTGAGCTCCCAGACGCGATCTTCGCCGCCAACGACATGCTCGCGCTCGGGCTCCTGCAGAGCCTCCAGAGCACGAGCCACGCGAGGGTGCCCGAGAACGTCGCCCTCATCGGCTACGACGACATCGACTTCGCCGCCTTCGCATCGACGTCGCTCAGCTCCATCCACCAGCCAGCGCACCTCATCGGGTCCAAGGCCATGGACCTCCTCGTCGCCTCCGCCCGCGACCCGAAGGCCAGCCCAGAGCACATCCGCTTCACGCCCGAGCTCGTGCCCCGCGCCTCCACGGCGCCCCGCGCCTAGCGCGACCCGCCGCCCCCGCCCGCGCCTCCTGGCACCTCACGCAGGGCTGCGTTGTGGTCGTCAAGGACGCTTCTGAGCGTCCACAACTCAGCTCCCGACGGCTGAGCGAGAGGACGCGCGCGCCATCCGAGGACGCTCAGACGAGGTCGAGATCCATGAACACGTCGGCCCTCGAGTACGGGGTCGGAGCGTGCGCGGATGCAGGAACATGCTGGAACCCGACCGATTCGTAGAGGCGAACGGCTGGTGCCAGCGACTGGTTGCTCTCGAGCATGAGCTTGGTGATGCCCTGCTCGCGCGCGTGGTCGATGGCTGCCGTGATGAGCATGCGCCCGATGCCCGACCCGCGAGCCTCGGGAGCGACAGACATCTTCACCAGCTCCGCAACCCCGTCTCCGATGCGGAGAAGCGCGACGCACCCCACGCGCTGCTCGCCGGCGCGGGCGATGAGCACCGTCCCGCCCTGGTCGACGATCGCGTGCTGCGGGTCGGCGAGGACGGCGCGGTCGGCATCCTCAAGCGCGAAGTGCGTGGTGATCCACTCCTCGTTGAGGGTGCGGAAGGCCACCGCGTCCGCCTCATCCTGAAGCGGTGCGATGGTGATGGTCTGCATTGTCATGTGCTGAGTCTCGTGAAGCGCAGAGCCTGAGTCCAATACGGATCCACTCGCTTCCATAAGCTGGATGCATGGATCTTGAGATTCGAGTGCTTCGGTCGTTCCTTGCGCTCGCCGCCGAACTCCACTTCGGCAGGGCCGCGGCGTCCCTGCATGTGGCCCAGCCCGCCCTCTCACAGCAGATCAGGCGACTCGAGGCCGGCCTCGGCGTCGAGCTCTTCGCGCGCACCTCCCGCAGCGTGAAGCTCACGACCGCGGGAGCAGTGCTCCGCGAACGCGCGCGCTCGCTCGTGGCGCAGTCCGAACGCGTCGTGGATGAGGTCATGCGAGTCGGCCGAGGTGAGCAGGGAAGGCTCGATGTCGGGTTCGTGAGCTCCGCCCTTCCGCTCGGGCCCGTGGAACGCGTGCAGCGTTTCAGGGCCGACTTCCCTGGCGTGCATATCGAGCTTCTCGAGGGGTGGACGGCGAGACTCCTCGCGAAGGTCGCGCTCGGTGAGCTGGACCTCGCGATCGTTCGCGACCCTGATGTCGTCGATGGTGTGAGGCTGACGCCGTTCCGCACGGAGCGCTTCGTGGCTGCCGTGCCGCTCTCGCATCCGCTCGCCGAGCGTGGCAGGATCTTCGCCAGCGAACTCGCCGGTGACCCGTTCGTGTTCTTCCCCGCGGAGGCCGGTGAGCTCGCGACGGTGCGCAATCTGGCGCCGGTGCTCGCGGGCGGGCGCATGCCGACCATCGTGCAGACAGGGAGCACGTGGACGACGCTGCTCCACCTCGTCGCGGCCGGCATCGGCGTGACCGTGGCCCCGGCGAGCGCCGCCCTGGTGCCGCCACCAGGGATCGCGATCCTGGAGCTCGACGGCACCGACGCGTTCAGCGAGCTGGCGTGGGCGTCCCCGGCGGACGACCACCGTTCGATCCTGCGCGCCTTCATCGATGACAACTGATGCAGGGACGAGGGTGGCCGCTCATCGAGAACGTTTATCAAGAAGACGGGACGTTGATAAACTTATCAACGCAGCCAGAGGGGCGTGCGGCCCTGAGCGGACCGGAACTGCTAGCGACGATGGTGCACGTATCCTGGACCCGTGACCACAGAGCTCGCGCGCGCCGAGTCGCTCATCGCGACCATCCCTGACTTCCCAGACGCGGGCATCCAGTTCCGAGACATCACCCCGCTCTTCGCCGACGGCCCCGCGCTCCGCGCCGTCGTCGACGCAGTGACCACGCCGTTCGCCGGATCCTTCGACGTCGTCGCAGGCGTCGAGGCGCGAGGGTTCCTCCTGGCTGGAGCCATCGCCAACGCGGCCGGCGTCGGCCTCATCCCCATCCGCAAGGCCGGGAAGCTGCCCCGCCCGGCAGCGTCGATCACGTACGACCTCGAATACGGGACGGACAAGCTGGAAGCGGCGCAGGACCTGCCAGCCGGCACCCGCGTCCTGCTCGTCGACGACATCCTCGCCACCGGCGGAACCCTGCGCGCGGGCCAGCAGCTCCTCGAGCAGCTCGGATACACTCTGGCCGGCACGGCCGTCCTCATGGAGCTCAGCGAGCTCGACGGCCAACGGTTCTGCGGCCCCGTGCACTCCCTCTTCAGCGTCTGACACGCAGCTCGCTGCGCCGAGCGGTAGGCACACGGGGAATGCCTGCTCGTTTGCGAACGAACCTGCATCTCTCGCGTGGATGCGCCGAGGTGGCCGGCGAACACTCGCCACGCGGCGCCTCGGAGCCGTGACAGGCCCGAAACATGCGCTGGCTAGCGTTGCGAGCATGTCCCTCCTTGTCACCCACGCACGCCTCATCACGATCCCCACGGGCTCCACGGATGCCGGCTACATCGAAGACGGCTGGATGCTCGTCGAAGACGGCCGCATCGCCGCCATCGGCAGCGGGACGCCGTCCGTCACCGCCGACGAGACCCTCGACGTGGCCGGCAAGTTCGTGGCCCCCGGATTCGTCTCGAGCCACTCGCACCTGTTCACCAGCGGACTGCGTGGCCTCGGCGTCGCCGACACCCTCTACGGCTGGTGCGACTCGATGCTCGGCACAACCGCCCACATGACCCCGGAGCAGTTGTACTGGTCGACCCTGCACGGCTCGCTCGACTTCCTCTCGAACGGGGTCACGACCGCCTACAACTTCACCGACCCGCTGCAGGCGTGGGAGTCGATGGTCGACGGGAAGCGGACGGGCACAGCGAGCATCCGCCCCCTCGAGTACCACTATCGCCAGGCGGACGGCACCCTCGACTCCGGCATCCGCTTCGTGGACGCGTCAGGTATGGACGCCACCGTCGGCAGCGACGACGAGATCTTCGCGAGGCTGCAGGCCGAGGTCGAGCACACGAGGGCCATGGATCCGGCATTCGCGCTCGGGTCCTCCATCATGGGCCAGGTGCAGTGGTCGCCGCGGGCCGATTCCGCCGAGCTCGAGGCCGAGGCCATGCGCCGCTTCGGCATCACCAATCAGGCGCACTTCCTCGAATCGCCAGAGGCCGTCGAGCACCAGCAGTCGAAGTTCGCCCTGTACCGAGATGCTGGCGCCCTCGAACTCGGCCTCATGTTCGGGCACTTCATCCAGACCACCCCGGAGATCATCGCCGAGGCCGCCGCTCGCGGCGCGAGCATGTCGTGGCAGCCGTCGTCGAACGGGCGGCTCGCCTCTGGCGTAGCGCTCGTGCCGGAGATGCTGCAGCTCGGGATGAAGGTCGGGGTCGGCCTCGACGATCAGGCGTGCACCGACGTGAGCGACCCGTGGCAGAACATGCGCATGGGCATCTACCTGCAGCGTTCGCGCACGCAGGACCCGCTGTCGATGATGCCCGAGCTGATGCTGCGCCTCCACACGCTCGGCGGCGCCGAGATCATGGGGGTCGCCGACCGCGTCGGCTCGCTCGAGGTCGGCAAGTTCGCCGACTTCGTCGTCGTCGACCCGCGCTCCCCCGACGTCGGCCCGCTCTGGCACCCGGTGCGCTCGTACGTGCTCGCGATGAACCCGAGGAACCTCGAGGCCGTCTACGTCGGCGGCCAGCTCGTGAACCGGAGCGGCGCATCCACCAACCCCCTCGCCGAAGAGGCATCGGCGAGGCTCCATGAGCTGCCGGCGGCGATCATCCCCCTCCGCGGCCACCCGCACTGAACGACGAAGGGGCCGGAAGAGATCTCCCGGCCCCGACGTCTCGGCCCGTACAGTGCGGACAGCTCAGCGCAACGGACTCAACGCCGCGGAACGCCCATCCCCATGCGGTCGAGGACGATGTTCTCGACGATCTGCACGAGGTTGTAGGACACGAGGGTGATGATGGTGATGAGCGCGATCGACGTCCACAGCTCGGAGAACTGGGCTTGCGCGTTGAACTTCAGGATCGCGCCGCCGATGCCGGTTCCCGTCGAGAGCCACTCGGCGAGCAGCGCACCCGTAACGGCTCCGGGCACGGAGACGCGGGCGGCCGCGAAGATCGACGGCAGCGCGCCCGGCATGTTGACCTTCGCCAGGCTCATGAGCCGGCCACCGCCGAACACGTGCACGACGTCGAGGCTCTGCTGGCTCGCGCGGCTGAGGCCGAACAGGACGCTCGCGAGTGCCGGGAAGACCACCACGATCGTCCCGATCACCGCGACGGAGGCTGTGGTGCCTCGACCGGTCATGAGGATGATGACGGGCGCGATGGAGACGAGCGGGATCGTCCGCAGCAGGAGCACAAGCGGCATGACCCCGGCCTCGATCGCACGGGAGAGGCTGAAGGCCACCGCCAGCACGATGGCGACCGCCATACCGACGACGAACCCGAGCGCCGAGTCCGCGAGGGTCTGCCCCACGAGGGGGAACAGCTGCGCGCGGTGCTCCGCGGCGTCCTCGGACCCGAACAGGAACTCCCAGACGTCAAGGGGGCCCTTCGCGATGAACGACGAGATGCCGGTGAAGCTCACGACCGCCTGCCAGAGCAGGAGCAGCACGAGCAGCGTGATGCCCGCCGAACCCAGCGAGCGCAGCACCGTCTTCCGGAGGGCGCTGCGCCGTTCGCGCACGATCCGGGCCTCGGCGACCGCATCGTCCGCCGCCTTCCTCTGCGCGTCCTCCACGATCACGGTCATCGCACTGCCTTTCCTGAAACCCACGGTGTGATGAGGCGGATGACGAGCCCGAAGAGCCCGTAGGCCGCGAGCGCGAACACCGCGCACAACAGGAAGACCGACCAGACGCCGGCGGAGTCGAGCTGACCCTGCAGACGGATCAGGGTCGGCCCGACCCCCGCGGTGATGGATCCCAGGTACTCGCCGAGCACGGCGCCCAGGAACGCCGAGGGGACGGCGATCTGGAGCGCGTTGAGGATGGCGGGGAGCGCGGCGACGAGACGGACCTTGCGCATCTGCATCCACGAGCCGCCGCCGAAGACGCGCACGACGTCGAGCGACGCCCGATCCGCCGACTTGAACCCGAGGATGGCGCCGACGACCGTCGTGAACACGCACACGAGCGCCGCGAGGAAGATGGCCGTCTCCGAGGGGTCGCCTGGGCTCTTCGCCCCGCCGAGCACCACGATGGAGATGCCGCCCACAGCGACGATCGGCAGGCAGTACGTGACGACGGCGATCTGCGTGATGACCGTCTCGAGGCGGGGGAAGACGAGCACGACGGTCGCGAGCAGCAGCGCGATGCCGTTGCCCCACACGTAGCCGATGCCCGCCGCGGTGATCGTCGGGGCGAACACACCCCAGGTACCCAAGACATTGCCCTGCACGAACAGCCAGTCGAACACGGCGAGCGGCGAGGGCACCGGGGTGAAGCTCGTCCCGTCGGAGGGTTGGAAGGCGGCGAAGGAGACCAGCCACCAGATCAGGATGAGGGCGACCCCGCCGATGAGCGCGGCGAGCCAGCCGGGGATGCGCTCCCTGGCCATGGTCACGCCTCGGCTTCTGCGTGTCCGTGCACGCCGAAGAGCAGCTCGGAGGCGCGGTCGACCAGCGCGTGGAACTCGGGCGTGCGCATCGTCTCCGGGGTGCGCGGCCGCGGCAGGTCGACTTCGATGATCTCCTGCACACGACCCGGCCGCGCCGACATGACGGCGACCCGATCGGCGAGGAAGATCGCCTCGCTGATGCCGTGCGTGACGAGCAGCGTCGTCGCGGGCTTCTCTGTCCAGATGCGCAGCAGCTCCAGGTTGAGGTTCTGCCGCGTCATGTCGTCGAGCGCCCCGAAGGGCTCATCCAGCAGCAGCACGGAGGGCTTGAGCACGAGCGCGCGAGCGATCGAGGCCCGTTGCCGCATGCCGCCGGAGAGTTGCGCGGGCTTGGCGTTCGCGAAGTCGCTGAGTCCGACGAGGGCGAGCAGCTCATCGACGTACGCCTTGTCGACCGGGCGCCCAGCGACCTCGAACGGCAGTTCGACGTTCTTGCGGATGCTCCGCCAGGGAAGCAGCGCGTGGTCCTGGAACGCGATCCCCAGCTCGCTGTTCGCACGCAGCTGGTCGGGTGTCTGCCCGTCGACGAGCGCGCTCCCGGCCGTGGGGTGGTCGAGAGCTGCGAGGATGCGCAGGATCGTCGACTTGCCGCACCCCGAGGGGCCGAGCAGCGCGAGGAACGATCCCTTGTCGGTGTGCAGGTCCGTGTCCTGCAGCGCGAGCAGCGATGTTCCGCCGCGCAGGTCGAAGGACTTGGAGACGCCGGTGATCTGGATTCCGGTGCCGGTCTCGGCACCGGAATCCGTTGTCGTGTCGGTGAGGGTCATGAGCTTAGGGCTGGTAGTTCTTCAGCTCGGGGTTCTCGGTGTAGATCTCGTCGAGGATCGTCGTATCGAAGAGGTCGTCGGCTTCGAGCTCCCAGCCTGCGGCGGCGAGGGACGCGATGGTCTGCGTCTTGAGCTCGTCCGAGATGGTGAAGAGGCCGTTCGCCTCGGTCTCCGGGGTGGAGATCAGCTCCGCCTGGGCCATGAGGCCGGCCTCGACCTTCGCGGGGTCGAGTTCGCCGAACGTCAGGTCACCGGCTGCGGCCGACGCGTTGTAGTGCTCGGTCACCTTGTCGACGGTGTCGTCGGTCGGCTGCGTGAACGTGTCGGTCCAGCCTTTGATCTCGGCGATGAGGAACGCTTTGACGAGCTCCGGGTTCTCGTCCAGGTACTGCTCGGTGACGGTGATCGCCTCGGCGACGTACGGGAGCCCGTTGTCCGCGTAGGCGAGGTTCGTGACCTCGTAGCCCTCCATCTCGACCGTGATGGCCTCGTTCGTCAGGTAGGCCATGAAGCCGTCGACTTCACCGTTCATGAGGGGCGTTGGGTCGAAGTCGACGGGAACGACCGTCACCTGGTCCTCGCTGATGCCGTTCGCGGCGAGCAGCGCCTTGAAGACGGACGCGTTCGAGTCCTGCACGCCGATCTTCTTGCCGACCAGGTCCTCCGGCGTGGCGATGTTGCCCTTGTCGGTCAGCGACAGGATCGTGAACGGGTTCTTCTGGAAGGTCGTCGCGACGATCTTCAGCGGGGCGTCCTGCTCCGCGACCGCGGCTCCGACGGAGGCGGCGTCGCTGAGCGCGAACTGCACGGAACCGGAGAGGAGCTTGGCGACGCCCGTGTCCGGGCCCGCGATGCCCTGCACCTCGGAGAAGCCCGCCTCGTCGTAGTAGCCGTTGTCGTAGGCGTAGTACTCACCCGCGAATTCCTCGTTCTTGATCCACGAGTACTGCACGCTGATCTCGCCGTGGTCGACGGATGCGCTGCCCGGGGACGACTCAGACGCGCTTGGCGAGCAGGCGGTGAGGGCGAGCGCGGCAGTTGCGGTGAGGGCGAGCGCCGCAGTTGCGCGTCGGCGGGCTCTGGTGAGTGTGTGCATCGGTTCTCCTTGAAGGCAATCGGCTAGTCGCGACATTAGGCAGTTCATATTTCGGGGACGGGTTCGCCGGTGTTACGGGCGTGATTCGCAATTCGCCAGACCCGGTCACGGCTGAAGGGCTGCTCGAACGGGCGGCTCCCGAGGGCGCGCGCGATCGCGTTCCCGACAGCTGGGGCGACCGGGTTGTACGGTGACTCGCTCATGGACTTCGCGCCGAATGGCCCGAGGTCGTCGCTGGTGTCGGCGAAGTACACCTCGGTGTCTGGCACGTCGGCGAACTGCGGCACCCGGTAGAGGCGGAACACGGGGTTGGCGACGCGGCCGCCGTCGTCCAGCGTCACCTCTTCGTAGAGCGCGCTGCCGAGCCCCTGCGCGACGCCGCCCTCTATCTGCCCCCGACACTGTGCCGGGTTCATGACGTACCCGGCGTCGGCGGCGTGGACGGACTGCAGGATGCGCACCGTTCCGGTCTCCGGCTCGACGGCCAGCCTGACGGCGTGCACGTTGAAGGCGAGCGAGCGGTGCTCGCCGAGCTCGCTGCCGTCGGCGGTGATCTCGCCGCCGTTCTCCTCCGATGCCAGCCGCGCGAAGCCGACGAGCCCGCTTGGCGTCTCGACGCCGTCGAGTGCGAGTTCCACGTCGTCGGGAGACGCCCCGGTGATGGCCGCCGCGCGTTCCCGCATCCGCTCCCCCAGGGAGAGGCAGGCGGCGTGCAGCGCCTTGCCGGCGACGGTGATGCCAGCGGACGCGAACGCGCCCGTGTCGTGCTCGACCGCATCCGTGTCGGAGTTCCACAGCTCGAGTCGGTCGAAGCTCGTGCGCAGGTCGGTGACCGCGATCTGCTTGAGCACGGTCGTGGTGCCGTTGCCGAACTCGGCCGTGCCGGTGCGCAGCAGGTACGTGCCGTCGGCGCGGAGCGTCGCCGTCGTGTGCGCGATGTGCCCGAACGGCGCCATCGTGGCGATCATGGCCGCGGCGACCCCCTCCCCGACGAGCCAGCCGGGAGGAGCCTCCTCGCCGTTGGGGCGGCGGAGCGCGTCCTGCGCGAGGTCGAGGCACTGGTCGAACCCGTAGCTTCCCCACACGAGGTCGTCGTGCCCCGGATCGTCGCCCTCGCGGATCGCGTTGCGTCGCCGGAGCTCGAACGGGTCGAGGTTGAGCTCCTGGGCGAGCATGTCCATCGCCGACTCCACGCCGAGGATGACCTGGCCGAGCCCGTAGCCGCGGAAGGCGCCGGAGGGCACCGTGTTCGTGTACACGACCTCCGCATCCAGTCGCCGGAGCGGGACACGGTAGATCGTCGTCGACTCCGCGAGCGAGTGGAAGAGCACGCCGCGCGAGTGGTTGCCGTATGCGCCCGTGTTGCTGAGCACGTCGAGCTGCATCGCGGTCAGCACGCCGTCCTCGTCGGCGCCGAGCGTGACCGACACCCGCATCGGGTGCCTGACGGCGGCGCGCTGGAACTCGTCCGTGCGCGAGAACTCGTACGAGACGGGCCTTCCGATGGTCAGCACCGCGAGGGCGACGAGGTCCTCGGTGAAGATCTCCTGCTTGCCGCCGAACCCGCCGCCGAGCCGCGCGGCCAGCACCCGCACCCGATCTCGGTCCAGGTCGAAGAGGTGGGCGATCTCGTCGCGTGCGAGGAACGGCACCTGCGTCGAGGAGCGGATGACGAGGCGGCCGTCATCGTCGAGCCAGCCGATCGAGCCGTGCGTCTCGAGCTGCGCGTGCGTGACACGCGCCGTCTGCCACGTGCCGGAGACGGTGACCGCGCTCGAGGCGAACGCCTCGGTGAGGTCCGGGCCCGCGTGGACGCTCGTGATGACGTTGCGCTCGGCCTCGTCGACGCGCTCCTCGGGGGTGCGATCCGGATGCACCAGCGGTGCGCCGGGCAGACGGGCTTCCTCCGGGTCGAAGACGGCCGGCAGCGGATCGTAGTCGACGCGGACGAGGGCGCGCGCGGCATCCGCCGCTTCGGCAGTCTCCGCGACGACGGCGGCGACGCGCTGCCCGATGTGCCGCACGACGCTGTCGAGCAGGAGCGTGTCGTCTGGGTCGTCGGCGCGGTGCTCGTGGCGGGCCGACGAGTAGCGACGCTGCGGGACGTCCTCGTGCGTGAAGATGCGCACGACGCCGGGCACGGCAAGCGCCTCAGCCGTGTCGACGCGCAGGATGCGCGCGTGCGCGTGCGGGCTCGTCACGACCCGCAGCACGAGCGCGCCGCTCGCCGGATGCCCGGGCGGCAGATCGAACGTGAACGGCTCGAGACCCTGGACGATGCGTCTCGCCGCCTCGGGGACGACGGAGCTGCCGACCGTCTGGGGCTGGGGCTGGGGCTCGGGCTGGGGGTCGGGCGCTCCGTCGGGCTGCGCCCTGGGCTGAGAGGCGGTCTCCGGCAGGGCCTTCGACGCACCGACCGAAGTGGGCCGGCCGCAGGTCTGTGCGCAGGACCCCGCACGCGCGGACCCGCAGATCGCTTCGCGGATGGGCCGGTAGCCCGTGCACCGGCACAGGTTTCCCTTCATCCGCTTGTCGAACTCGTCGAGGTCCGCCTCCTCCAAGGTCGACGCGGTCACGCTCATGCCCGGGCTGCAGAAGCCGCACTGGAAGCCGAACCCCTCCGCCAGCGCCTCCTGCACCGGGTGCAGCTCGTCGCCCGGTGCGAGGCCGGCGGCCGTCGTGACGCTCCTCCCCGCCACCCGCACGGCCGGGATGAGGCACGAGTGCACGGGAGTGCCGTCGAGCAGGACCGAGCAGGCGCCGCAGTCGCCGGCGTCGCATCCCTTCTTCACGGTCATGGACCCGGTCTCCCGCAACAGGGTCCGCAGGCACTGGCCGGCGCGCGGCTCCGCCGAGCGGCCAGTGCCGTCCACTTCGAACTTCACGACAGTCCCTTCCGGATGCGCTCGGCGAGCACGATGCTCACGCCGCGACGCCAATCTGCCGAGCCGAGCGGGTCGCTGTAGTACCCCTGCGCCTCGCCGACGCGCTCGGCGAGCTCCGCCGCGGTCGGCAGCTGCGGAAACGCGAGCACGGTCGGGGTCTGGGTGGCCGCGGTGACCGTGAAGACGCTGCCCCCTGCGGGGTCGACGCGGCCAGTGACGACGGCTCCCGAGCGCCCGTGCTCGGCGAGCGCGATCTTGAGGAGCCTCGCGTGGGAGCGCAGCGCGGCGGCCGGAAGGTGGATGCTGCGGAGCACGTCGCCCGGCCGCAGCACGGTCGTCCCATCCCCCGTCACGAGTTCCGCGACGGGCAGGCGGATGTCGTCGGCGCCCCGCCAGATCTCGGCCGTCCCATCGAGCGCCACACACAGCGAGACCATGCCGGCAGCCGCGAACGCCCGACAGACGTTGCCGCCGACCGTCGCCGTGTTCCAGATCTTGAACGATGCGAGGAGCGCGTCAGCGGCGGCAGGGACGAGCGACAGCGCCGGCCAGTCCACCTGCGACGGGTGCGTGCCTCCCCGCGCGGCGCTCTTCGCCCACGCGACGAGCGTGGCGATGGAGCAGGTCGCCGCGACGCGCAACCCGCCCGTATCCGCCTCGATATCCGGCCAGGCCATTCCGGTCACGTCGACGAAACCCGTCGTGGCGGGCTGCGGCTCGCTCATGAGCCACGTGCCGCCCGCGAGGATCACCTCGCCCGGCGCGAGCAGCAGGTCCTCGCGGGATCGTGCGACGCGGTACGAGCGCACCGTCGTGATGTCCATCGGCCCTCCCGGTCGTGAGTCGTGCGCGTGCAGCTGACTGAGCGCGAGATCGGATGCTGGGGAGTGAAGCAGACAGCCGTTTCGTCGGTGTTTCGATCGTGGGTCGTGGGATGCGACGACCTTCACCTGCCCGCAACAGGCGCGCAATGGGGTGCGCATAGCGTTTCGGCATGCGTGGAATTCTGCCGATTGCCGCCGAGTGGGCGCGGGCCGGGCGCCCGTTCGCGATGGCGACGCTCGTCGCCGTGAGCGGCAGCGCGCCCCGCGAGGTGGGTGCGAGCCTCATCGTGTCCGCGGAGGGGGAGGTCTTCGGAAACGTGTCGGGCGGGTGCGTGGAGGGCGCCGTCTACGAGCAGTGCCTGCAGGCGATCCGGAGCGGCGCCGCGAGCGTCGAGACGTTCGGGTACAGCTCTGCCGAGGCGTTCTCGGTTGGCCTGAGCTGCGGCGGCGTCATCGACGTGCTCGTGCGCCCCGTCCTGCCCGGAAGCGTCGCCGCCCGGGACGTCCTGCTCCTGGCCGAACGCGAAGCGCATGCCATGCAGATGACGTACACGCTGCTGGTCGAAGGCGCCGACGTCGGGCGAGGCGTCATCGACCAGACCGCGCCGCCCTCGTCAGGAGCCGTGACGATCACCCTCGGTTCGCCGCCCCGGCTCATCCTCGTGGGCGCGGTCGAGTTCGCCGTGGCGCTCTCCCGCATCGCGATCGCCGCGGGCATGCGGGTGACGGTCGTCGACCCTCGCGAGGTGTTCGCGACGGCGGCCCGCTTCCCCGGAGCAGACGTCGTCGTCGCCTGGCCGCACCGCTACCTGGAGTCGGCGGAGGTGGATGCGCGCACCGCCGTGTGCGTGCTCACGCACGACCCGAAGCTCGACGTGCCCGCGCTGCGCGCGGCGCTCGCATCCGACGCCGGCTATGTCGGCGTGATGGGCAGCCGACAGGCGCACGAAGAACGGCTCGAGCGGCTGGCTGCGGAGTCGGCGGGGGCTGGGGCTGGGTCCGTGTCCGGGTCTGGGGCGGCGAGGCAACCGGTGTCGGCTGAGCAGCTTGAGCGGCTGCGTTCGCCGATAGGACTCGACCTGGGAGGTCGCTCTCCAGAGGAGACTGCCCTCTCGATTCTCGCCGAGATCGTCGCCGACCAGCATGGCGCATCCGGCCGCCGCCTGTCTGAGCTCTCCGGTCCGGTGCACCGGCCGCTGGACGCTCGCGTCGCATCATGACGGCGTGCAGGCACGCATTGGTGTGCGCGTGAGGAGCCGCGTGTGAGCCGAGGCGTGTGGCGGCGGCGAGAACTGCGAGTGCGCTGCGCGCAGACCCGGGGGTGGCGCATCCGAAGCGGCGGATGCGGGTGCGCAAAGCCCACGTCTGTGCGGTCGGGTCAAGACGCCGCGCACACCTGGGGGTTGCGCATCCCCGACGGCGGATGCGGCTGCCGGAAGCCGAGGTCTACCCAGGGGGCGCCCAGAGACCCGGGGGTTGCGGATGCGGCGGGGCCAGCGGAGATGCTCCCGGCCCAGGTGTGCGGATGAGCGTGTCCGGGGTTGTGCTCGCGGCGGGGGCGGGGTCAAGGTTCGGAGGACCGAAGGCGCTCGCGTGTCTGCCCGATGGCACGCCGTGGGTGGCGCGGGCCGTGGAGACACTTCTCGGGGCCGGATGCTCAGAGGTGCTCGTCGCCCTCGGCGCCGGGCGGGCGGAGGCCTCCGCGCTGGTCCCGGCGAACGCGACGGTCCTGCCCGTACCGGACTGGGCGGAGGGCCTCGCTGCCTCAGTGCGCGCCGCGCTGTGTGCCGCCGCGACGACCGATGCGGACGCCGTCCTGCTGATCCCCGTCGACACGCCCGATCTGCCGATCGTGGCCTGTCGGCGGGTTCTCGGTGCGGGTGGGCCGCTTGCCCGGGCGAGCTACGGCGGCGAGCCCGGGCATCCGGTGCTCATCGGCCGCGAGCACTGGATTCCCCTCGCCTCGAGCGTCGCCGGTGACCGAGGCGCCGGCGCGTACCTGACGGCCCGGGGCGCCGTCTCGGTCGAATGCGGCGACCTGTGGCATGGCCACGACATCGACACCCGCCCGCTGTGAGCATCCGCCAGACCGCCCCGCAAGCAGCCCGTGCTCGCCGCACACTCGCCTCACGTCCCGAACCGCCCTCGCTCCCGGCGCATCCACACGAGAAATGCACGCTCGTTCCCGAACGAACCGGCATCTCTCGTGTGGATGCGCGGGTGGGGGCGGAGGGGGCGGAGGGTGCGGAGGTGCGGGCGGGCGGAAAGCTGGCTACGCGCCGAGCTGGTCTTCCAGGTTGAAGACCTCGACGAGGGGGGATGCGGCCTGGTCGGCCCGGCCTTCGAGGCCGTCGAAGAACTGGGACATGTCAGCTTCCCAGCGTGCCGCGACGGGCGAGGCGGCGAGGTACGCGTTCGCGGCGGCCTCGTCGTCGACGTCGTAGCTGCCGAAGAGCGTGCCGTCCGGCGCGAGGAACAGCGAGTAGTTGCGTCGGCCGGCCGCCGCGATCTCGGCGAGCATCTCCGGCCACACCTCTGCGTGGCGGCGCACGTACTCGTCGATGTGCTGGGGTGCGACCTTGAGTTGGAATCCGATTCTCGGCATGAGCTCTTCCTATCTGATTGAGTGCCACGTCCTGAGCGGCGCTGATGGCTACGTGCGCCTCAGCTGACGGCCCCGCGACAGCCAGCACCGCAAACATCCGAGAAGCGCAGGCTCGTTGCGAAACGAGCATGACCTTCCCGTGTGGATGCGCGCCGACCCTCGCCCCACGACAGCTGACGGTCCCGCGACAGCCAGCACCGCAAACATCCGAGAAGCGCAGGCTCGTTGCGAAACGAGCATGACCTTCCCGTGTGGATGCACTCGAGGGGAGGGCGGATGCGCGGGGCGAGATGCGCGGGGCGAGATGCGCAGACGCCGCGCCGGGAGGTGGCCCCGGCGCGGCGTCTGCAGTTCGGTTCGGCCAGGCGACTGGCGCCCGCCTTCAGGTGTTCAGCTGTTAGAAGCTGAAGTCGCCGATGTTGTCCTTGTCGAAGACGAAGGGGTCGCCGAGCAGGACGGTGCCGTCGGCGCCGACCGTGTACTCGCCGAGCTCGCCTGCGGTGAAGGTGTCGCCTTCAGCGCCGGTGATGTCACCGGCGATGAGTGCCTGAGCTGCGAACGCCGACAGGTAGCCGAGGTCTTCCGGGTTCCAGAGGGCGAACGAGGTGACGGTGCCGTCCTCGACGAACTCGCGCATCTGGTTCGGCGTGCCGAGCCCGGTCACTGCCACCTTGCCCTTGAAGTCGGACGTCTGGATGTAGCGTGCTGCAGCCGCGATGCCGACCGTCGTGGGCGAGACGATGCCCTTGAGGTTGGGGTGCGTCTGGAGGAGAGCAGCGGTCTTGTCGAACGAGGTCTGGTCGTCGTCGTCGCCGTAGACGGTCTCGACGATGGTGATGTCGGGGTACTCGGTGCCGACGTACTCTTCCATCTTCTCGATCCAGGCGTTCTGGTTCGTGGCGTTGGCCGTTGCGGAGAGGATGGCGATCTCGCCGGATCCGCCGATCTGCTCGGCGATGAGGTCGATCTGCGCCTTGGCGATGCCGTCGGCGTCAGCCTGGTTGATGAACAGGTCGCGGCATTCCGGGTTGGTGTCGGAGTCGAAGGTGACGACCTTCGTGCCGGCGTCGCGGGCCTCGTTGAGGGCGTCGCAGATCGCCTCGGGGTCGTTGGCGGCGATGACGATGCCGCCGACGCCCTGCTGCGTGAGCGTGTTGATGTAGCTGACCTGCGCGTCTGGGGTCGCCTCGGACGGGCCGACCTCGGCGAACGTGCCGCCGAATTCGGTGGCTGCAGCCTCGCCGCCGACGCTGGAAGCCTCGAAGTACGGGTTTCCGAGGTTCTTGGGGAGGAAGGTGACGGTGAGGTTGCCGGTGTCGCCGCCGCCTGCTGCGGTGTCGTCGCCGCCGGTGGTGCATCCAGTGAGCACGAGTGCTGCACTGACTGCGAGTGCGCCAGCTGCGCTCAGCCGCTTCGTTGCGAGCTTCATGGGGTTTCCCTTCGGGTACTGAGCCGCTCGGTGTTCCGGGCGACGGTTGGGGTGTTGCGTCTAGTTGGAAGTGGTGGTCTTGGTGCTGGTCGTGCCGACCAGCGGCCTGTCCGTTTTGGCGGGCTCGGCTACCCGGGGCCGCTTTCGGCGGATCCTGGGGAGGAGGCTCGCTCCGACGACGGAGGCGATGAGGAGCACTCCCGTGATGATGTTGATGACGTCGGAGGTGACGTTCGCGAGGCGCAGGGCGCTGGCGAGGACGCCGATGAGGAGGACGGCTGCGACGACTCCGAAGAGCTTGCCGCGTCCGCCGAAGACGGAGACGCCGCCCAGCACGACGGCCGCGATGACCTGGAGCTCGAGGCCGGTCGCGTTGTCGCCTCGCGCTGAGCCGTAGCGCAGCGTGAAGTAGATGCCGGCGAGGGCCGCGAGGGCGCCGGAGAGCACGAACAGGATGAACTTCGTGCGGCCGACGGGGACGCCCGAGAAGTGGGCGGCTTCCTTGGAGAGGCCGATCGCGTAGACCCCGCGCCCGAAGGGCGTGTAGTGGAGCACGATGATGAAGATCGCGAGGAGGATGAGGAACGGGATCATGATGGCCGGCAAGGGCGTGCCCACGATCTTGGCCTTCGCGATGTCTGTCCAGAATTCGGGGAACGACGTGACCGCTGCGGTGCCGAGGACGCCGACCGCG
Source organism: Pseudoclavibacter sp. RFBA6 (assembly GCF_002931575.1). NCBI lineage: Bacteria > Bacillati > Actinomycetota > Actinomycetes > Micrococcales > Microbacteriaceae > Pseudoclavibacter > Pseudoclavibacter sp. RFBA6. The sequence continues at coordinate 87,427 of NZ_PSUA01000017.1, forward strand.
ATGCCGCGGAACAGGGCGAGCGTACCGATGGTGACGGCGAGCGATGGCAGGCCGACCTTGGTGACGAGGAAGCCGTTGAACGCTCCGCCGAGGACGCCGACGACGATCGCGGCGAGGGCGGCGACCTCGAACGGGAGGCCCGCCTGGTAGAGGGCGCCGGTGGTGACGCTGGAGAGTCCGACCATGGAGCCGACCGACAGGTCGATCTCACCGGTGATCATGATGAGCGTCATCGGGAGGGCGATGATGAGCACCGCGGCGACGTCCATGAGCAGGTAGGTGATGGTGATGGGCTGCGAGAAGCCCTTCACCGCGGCCATGGAGACGACGCACACCACGACGAGGAGGGCGACGATCGCCATCTCTCGGGTGAACAGCATCCGCCGCCAGGCTGGCTGCGAGTAGTTCTCGATGGTGCGCTGCGTGGCAGCGGACGACGTTGGGGTCGTGAGAGCGGTCATGATTCCTCCCTCGCTTCGACGAGCTTGCGGGATTGGCGGATGGCGAGGACGCGGTCGAGGACGATCGCGGCGAGGATGAGCACACCGACGACGGCGCGCTGCCAGAAGTCCGGGATGCCGACGAGCGGGAGCACGCGGTTGATGGTCATGAGGAGCATCGCGCCGATGGCCGCGCCCCAGAGGGTTCCGACGCCACCGGTGATGGCGACGCCGCCGATGACGGCCGCTCCGACCGCATCCAGTTCCCAACCGGCTCCGGCTTGGGAGCTGACGGTGCCGTAGCGGGCGACGTAGAAGACTCCGGCGAGCCCGGCGAGCGCGCCGGAGAGCACGAACGCGGTGAGCACGCGGCGCACGTCGGGGAGGCCGTAGAGCTTCGCGGCGTCCGGGTCCGAGCCGATGGCGTAGAACTCGCGGCCGGGGCGGGTGTTCTTCATGACCCAGGCGGCGATGGCGAGCACGATGACGGCGACGATCGTGAGGATCGGGATGGTGAGGATCTGACCGGTGCCGAGCCCGAGGAAGTCGCGGGGCATGTCGCTTGCATTGATGCGGCTCGATCCAGCCCACATGACGTTGATGCCGCGGTAGGCGTAGAGCGTGCCGAGCGTGATCACCATGGCTGGCACTCGCACGTAGGCGACGAGCGCGCCGTTCACGAAGCCGAGGATCGCGCCGAACAGCACGGCCGCGATGACGACGACGGGGATCGGGATGCCGGGGAAGTCGATAAAGAGGCGGCCCGTGAGGAAGGCGGTGAGGCCGATCACGGAGCCGACGGACAGGTCGACGTTTCGGGTGATGAGCACGATGGCCTGGCCGACTGCGACGAGCAGCAGGATGGACGGCGTCAGGAAGAGGTCGCGCCAGCCGTCCGGGCTGAACAGGAAGTTCGGGTTGGCGACGGTCGCGACGATGAGGACGATCGCGAGTGCGAGGAGGATGCCGAGCTCGCGCGCCTTGCCGAAGTTGCCGAAGCGGATGGCCTTCTTGGGCGGCATTGGCGCGCCGGCGGTGGGGTGCGGCCCCTGCGTGGTGGTCGTGGTCATCAGAGCACCACCGTCACTGCGCCGGTCGCGGCGCGCATGACGCTCTCGCTGGTGGCCTGGCTGCGGTCGATCTCCTGGGAGATGCGGCCTTCGTGCATGACGAGCACGCGGTCGGCCATGCCGAGGACTTCTGGGAGCTCCGAGGAGATCATGAGGATTCCCATCCCGGTGCCCGCGAGCTGGGAGAGCAGGCGGTGCACTTCTGACTTGGTGCCGACGTCGATGCCTCGCGTCGGCTCATCGATGATGAGGAGCTTGGGGTTCGTCGCGAGCCATTTGGCGATGACGACCTTCTGCTGGTTGCCTCCGGAGAGGGTGCCGGCGATCGTGTCGAGCGCCTGCGCCTTCACCTCGAGCTTCGTCGCCCATTCGCGGGCTTCGTCGTGCTGCTTGCGGCCGTTGATGACGCCGAGCTTCGTGAGCTGGTTCAGGATGACGCTCGTGATGTTCTCGCCGACTCCGGAGTCGACGACGAGGCCCTGCTTGCGGCGGTCTTCTGGGATGAGCGCGAGGCCAGCCTGCATGGCGGCGACGGGCGATCCGGGCTTGACGGTCTTGCCGTCGACCGTGACGCGGCCCGACTTGTACTTGTCGACGCCGAAGACGGCGCGGGCGACCTCGCTGCGGCCGGCGCCGACGAGGCCGGCGAGGCCGACGATCTCTCCGGAGCGGACGGTGAAGCTGATGTCGTGGAAGATGCCTGGGCTCTCGAGGTCCTCGACGACGAGCACCGGCTCGCCGATCACGGCCTCCTGCTTCGGGAACAGCTCGGTGACCTCGCGGCCGACCATCTGCTGCACGAGCGCATCCACTGTCGTCTCGCTGATGAGGTTCGTCGCGATGTAGCTGCCGTCGCGCATGACGGTGACCTTGTCGCAGAGCGCGAAGACCTCGTCGAAGCGGTGGGAGATGAACATGAGGCCGCGGCCCTCGTCGCGCAGGCTGCGGGCGATGGCGAAGAGGCGGTCGACCTCGACGCCGGAGAGGGCTGCTGTCGGCTCGTCCATGATGAGGACTCGTGCGTTGAGCGAGACGGCCTTGGCGATCTCGATGACCTGCTGGTCGGCGATCGAGAGGCCCTCGGCCGGGCGGTCGGGGTCGATGTTGACGCCGAGTCTGGCGAAGAGCGCCTTGGCCTCGTCGCGCATCGCTGCGCGGTTGATGCGGCCGAAGCGGTTCGTGGGCTGGCGGCCCATGAAGATGTTCTCGGTGACCGAGAGGTCGGGGAAGAGCGTCGGCTCCTGGTAGATGACCGCGACGCCTGCGGCCTTCGACTGGGCCGTGGATGTGAAGTTGACGTCTTCGCCGCCGAGCTGGAAGGTGCCGGCGTCGCGCTGGTAGAGGCCAGCGACGATCTTGACGAGCGTGGACTTGCCGGCGCCGTTCTCACCCACGAGTGCGTGGATGGAACCGGACTCGACGGCGATCGTGCCGGATCGGAGTGCGACGACGGATCCGAATGACTTCTGCACATCGCGCAGCTCGAGTACGACTTGCGAACTCGTCACGGTGGCTCCGTTCTCTTCGTTGAGTATTGCGGGGTGTTGAGGGAGGTGCTCTGGATTGAGCGTTGTGATCCGCTTGGCGTTCACCGACTTTGTGAATCGTTTCAAGCGACTGGATGTGACACTACGCGACGCTCGCAGAAAACGTCAAGCGGGGGATGCGGACTTGTTACACGGGAGCGTCACGCGCCACCGGGGCTCGGGACCAGCGCGCCCTCCAACCCCAAGAATGCCCGCTCGATCGCCGAGTGGGCACTCTCGCGCGAACCGGCGTTCGTCGCCCACCACGAGAGAGCCTCCGCCATCGTCGCCTGGACGGCCGCGCTCGCCGCCCGCACGACCAGGTCGTCCGGACCGAGGCCCAGCCTGCGCGCCAGGAACGCTGCCGTCTCCGCTCGCCACCCCGAGTACGCATCGGGGCGGGACGACAGCTCGGGCGGCATGGCCGCGATGGCGCGGAGCCGGAGACGCGCGGTCGGCTCATCTTCCGCCTCGAGGTCGAACACCCTGCCGACCGCGACCGCGAGCGCCTGCAGCACCGGCAGCTCGGGATCCACCGTGGCGAGTTCGCGCCTCAACGCCTCGTGCCCACCTTCCGCGCCCTGCCAGACGATGTCGGCCTTGGACGGGAAGTGGCGGTGCAACGTGCGCACACTGATGCCAGCCTCCGCGGCGAGCTGCGCCATCGTGACGTGCCCGTATCCGTCGCGGAGGATGATCTGCAGCATCTGACTGCGGAGCTGGCCGTGATCCGCGGACGCGGGACGACCGGGCCGTCGTGTCTCACTCATAGCCACATTGTTCCTCCTTGCCGACGTCGGAGTATTGACATACTCTGCCAATACTCGCTCAGAACTCAACGTGGAGGTCTCATGCCGTACCCGTTCCCGGACGTCTCGACAGCGCCCATCACCGACCTCATCTCGCTGAGAGGGCGCCGCGCAGTCGTCACCGGTGGAGCACAGGGTCTCGGCCGCACCATCTGCGAACGGCTCGCCGAAGCCGGCGCCGACCTCCTCATCATCGACCTCGACCTCACAGGCGCCGAGGCGGCAGCCGAGCAGATCGCGACGCAGCACAAGACACGAGCCATCGCCACTGCGGCCGACGTGAGCCGAACCGAGTCCATCGCCGCCGCCGCAGACCTCGCCGCAGAGCAGCTCGGTGGCATCGACATCTGGGTCAACAACGCGGGCATCTTCCCGAACGCGCCCGTGCTCGACATGCCAGACGAGATGTGGGACCAGGTGTTCGCGGTGAATACCCGCGGCGCCTTCCTCGGCTCGCGTGAAGCCGCGAGGCACATGAGCCAGGGCGGCTCGGGCGGCGTGATCGTGAACATCATCTCCACGGCAGGGTTCAAGGTCGGCTTCCCCGGCATGGCCGCCTACGCGAGCTCCAAGCACGCCGCCAACGGCCTCACGAAGTCACTCGCACTCGACCTCGCGCCGATGGGGATCCGCGTGCTCGGGGTCGCCCCGAGCTACGTGCCGACCGAGGGGAACATCGCCGCAGCCGCAGCCGGGATGGAAGCCGCGAAGGCCGCCGGTGTGGAACTGCCAGACCTCGACGTCATGAACCAGAGCCTGATCGGCCGCAACGGCACTCCGGATGACATCGCGCGCGTCGTGCTGTTCGCCGCGAGCGACCTGTCGATGATCATGACCGGCAGCACGCTGCTCGCCGACGCCGGGGAGACGATCTGATGTCCACGCCGAGTGTCCTGATCTTCCTCGCCAGCGACGACAGCCGTTGGATCACCGGCCAGAACTTCAACGCCGACGGCGGGGCTGTCATCCAGGCCTGAGCTCGCCACCCCCGCCCCCCCCCCCCCCCCGAGCAGTCGAGGGAGCGGGGTTTTCCTCCCTTCACATGAATCGTTTCACAGGCGAATCGAACCCACACATCCTGCCTCGCGCAGGGAAAGGAACACCCGTGCCCCAACCAACTCGAGGCCGCCAGCGCCGCACCGTCGCGCTCGCGACGGCAGCGACCTTCTCGGTCCTCCTCACTCCACTGCTCGCCGCCCCGGCGACTGCCGAGCCGATCACTCCCCCGGCGACGACACCCGTCATCGACGCCGCCGCGTTCGCCGATCCGCCCGCATCCGTCCGACCGATGTTCCGGTGGTGGATGCCGCTCGCGTACACCGAGGACAGCGTGCTGCGCGAGCAGCTCGACCAGATCGCCGCCTCCGGAGCCGGCGGCGTCGAGGTCGCGCCGTTCATCGTCGCCGGCGAGGGCAATCAGAGCAACGCGTTCCTGGCCGAGTACGGCTGGGGCACACCCGCATGGGCCCACAAGATGGAGGTCATCACCGAGAAGGCCGCCGAGCTGGGCCTCATCGTCGACCAGAACCTCGGGCCGCACTACCCGCCGACCGTTCCCACTCTGAACAGCTTCAACCAACCGGAAGCAGAACAGCAGCTCATCTTCGGCTGGTCAGCTCACGCGCCCGGTGAGACGATCGCCGGCGCCCTGCCGGCGCCCCTGACGACGCCGCCCTCGGTCGCGACGAAGCTCGCCGAGGCGGCGACCGCGGGTCAGACGAGCCTGACCGTCTCGAGTCTCGGCGGCTTCGCGATCGGCGACGTCGTGACGCTCGGGGCGGATGGATCATCTGAGAAGGTCAGCGTCACGGCCGTCGGCGACCGCCTCGGCACGACCGGAACACTGACCGTGACCCCGATCTCGGCCGATCACGCGGCCGACGCGCCCCTCGTGAACGTCGCAGAGACCACTCGCCTCCGCACGGTGATCGCGCAGTGCGAAGCCGACTGCGCACCCGGCAGCGAGGGCCCCGCCGCGCTTGTGCCCGGCACCATCCTCGACGTGACCGACAAGGTCGTCGACGGGCAGCTCGACTACACGTTCCCGACCGACGGCACCCGCTGGGCCGTCATCGACTTCCAGCAGACCGCATCCGGCCTCGTCGGGCAGCGCGGCGGCTACACGGCGACGCAGCCCAACTACGTCGTCGATCACCTCGGCAGAGGCGGCGTCGACATCCAGGCCGACTTCTGGGACGAGAACATCCTCACCGACGCAGTCAAGGCGAACCTCGACAAGGTCGGCGGCGGCGCCATCTTCGAGGACTCCCTCGAGCTCGGCGAATCCCAGAAATGGACCTGGAGCTTCCTCGAGCAGTTCGAGGAGCGCCGCGGCTACGACGCAACCGAAGTCCTCCCCGCCCTGGCCGGCATCGGCATCCAGGGGGCGCACGAGGCGGCGTTCGAGATCGGCGACATCGGCGACAAAGCCCGCGAGGACTACCGCGAGACGGTCAGCGACCTGTTCATCGACGAGTACGTGACCCCCATGCAGTCGTGGGCGCAGACGCACGGCCTCGACTTCCGCGTGCAGGCGTACGGGCTCCCCACCTCCACGTCGCACGCCTCCTCGGCAGCCGGCATCCCAGAGGGCGAGTCGCTGAACTTCGGCAGCCCCAACCCGCTCGGCGCCGAGCAGAACTACCGCGTCGTCAGCGGGGGCGCTCACCTCGCAGGCAAGGACGTCGTCTCGGTCGAATGCTGCGCCGTCTTCTTCGGCGGCTACCGCTCCGGCATGGCCGGACCCAACATCGGCGGGCAGTTCTCGGACAGCGGCGAGGGCTCGGTCCTCGGCGGCAAGTACTCGCAGGGCCTGCTCGACAGCGTCTACAAGAGCTACGCGGGTGGCGTGAACCAGCTCGTGTGGCACGGTTTCGCGTACCCGGATGCCCCCACCGGGGTCGGGATAGCGGGTCGCGATGGCGGCACCTGGCCCGGCTACCAGCCGTGGGACATCTTCGGCGCGCTCAACGTGAACGACGTCTTCGGACCCCGCCAGGCCAACTGGGAGGACATGACGGGTGTCAACGATGCCCTCGCCCGCACCCAGTACGTGCTGCGCGAAGGCCAGGCGAAGCTCGACCTGGGCGTCTACTACGAGGATCTCGGCCTCAAGGGCTCGTCGGTGAGCGGCCAGCAGGCTGAGCAGCACATGCTCGGCACCGACTCCGCGACCTCGTCGGCCGGGTACACCTACGACTACTTCGCACCCCAGTTCCTCGCAGAAGAGGGCCTGGCACCGGATGCGGACGGCGGCCTGTTCGGCGACCGCTCCGGGTACAAGGCGGTCGTCCTCAACGACCAGCGCACGATCTCCCTCGATGGGGCACGCTCGCTGCGGGATCTCGCGAAGCAGGGCCTGCGGGTCTACGTCGTCGGGCAGGCGCCGAGCGAGCTGACCGGGGCTGAGCCTGGCGCCGAGGAGCTGGCGACCGTCGTCGCGGAGCTCCTCGCGCAGCCCAGCGTCACGCAGCTCGCAACCGAGGCGGAGCTGCCCTCGGCTCTCGGCGGCGACTCGATCACGCCCGCCGCGACCCCGAGCGGTCAGGGCTCGGCGCTCGGCCTCGTGCGGCGCGCAGCCGACGGCGTCACGTACGACTTCGTGTACAACCGATCCGGCGAGGCAGTCCAGCAGACGCTGACCCTCGCAGGCACCGGCCGCCCCTACCAGCTGGACCCGTGGTCCGGCGAGGTGAGGCCGGTCGGCGAGTTCACGCAGGACGGTGACAGCGTCACGGTCTCCATCGACGTCGCCGCTCACGACACCGCCATCTTCGCGCTCGTCGACGAGACGCAGCCGGGCACGCATGCGGTCGCGAGCGACGCGCAGGTGCTCGCACCTGCGGCGGACGGCAGCGTCTCCGTGCGCTCGACCGGTGACGGCACGTTCCGCACGGAGTTCAGCGACGGCACGTCCACGACGACCGAGGTCAGCGGACTGGCACCGGCTCAGGGGCTGACCGCCTGGTCGCTGGCCGCTCAGACGTGGGGCCCGGGGCCGGACTCCACCGGCATGACGGCGTCCAAGACGCTCAAGACCGACCAGCAGGCCATCGAGATCACCGCAGACGTTGACGGAAAGCTGCCGTCCTGGCTCGAGATCTCCGGTGATGTCGACCTGAGCAGCGCGTCCGGACCCGGCACCTACAGCACCACGGTCACCCTGCCCGACACCTGGAAGGAAACGGACGGCGCCTACCTCGGACTCGGTGACGTGCTCGACACCGCCCAGGTCTGGGTGAATGGGCAGCAGGTCACGGTGAACCAGGCCGACAGATCGCGCATCGACCTCGGTCAGCACCTCGAGCCCGGTGACAACTCGGTCGTCGTGCGCGTCGCCACCACCATGTTCAACGCCGTCAAGGCGACCGGCGACTCGAACTACCAGACCGCAGAGAACCAGCGCACCGGACTCATGGGTCCCATCACGCTGACCCCCTACCGCGACACGGTCGCGCTCGCCGCGCCCGAGCCGACCGTGAGCCCCGAGCCGACGGGCGAGCCCACGCCGCAGCCGACCTCAACGGGCGGGACGGGCAACGGCACCACAGCACCGACGCCGGCACCAGGTGATGGCAGCGGGTCAGGAGATGGCGGCTCTGACGCTGACGGCCAGGACGGCGACCTCGCCACGACGGGCGTCGACGGCAGCCTCGCCGGCTTCCTCGCGCTCCTCGGGGTCGTCCTCGCGGGCACAGGGACGGCGTTCCTCATCAAGAAGCGCCGCGAACGCATGACCAGCGAGTAGTCCAGAGCAGAACCGAGCGCGGCCCCTGCATCCACGAACCTGTGGATGCAGGGGCCGCGTTGGTCAGACTCCAGCCTCCTCAGGCATGCCCGGTCCGCCTCCTGCCGCAGGTCGAAGATGGCCGCGCGCACGTCGTTCAGACGCCGAGATGAACGATTGCGGCGGAACCATTCGCTGCCACAGGTTTCCTTCGGAGAAGCGACCGCTTCCGTCGCTGCCGCTCCAAGAACGCGTCGAGCACTCGCACCGGGCCACCAGCCACCCAACCACGCGGGTCGAGCGAGGACGATTGCGCACGCGAAGGCTGGCGCGATCAAGACAAGGGAAATGACCTCCACGGCGCACCGGAAACAACCTGGCTCACCGGCGCCGCGCCGCACAAAAAGAAGCAGAAGCACGGCCCACATGCCAGGCAACAGAACAGGGCGGTGGCGAGCATGCACTACCGGGACCCTGGTGGCAACGCACGTGAAGCCACGTTTAGCCCAGGAGGAACTGAATCCTCAGTGCTTATTCGTGGTCCACCCTCGTGGACTCCGGCACCTGACTCCGGCACCAGAAACGATCGTTTTCGGCGGGTGCTCCGGGTGCCGGTGCCCGCGCTATGGCGTCTGGCTCCGGTGCCTGGTGACGGCGACATAGTTGCCACAGCGGGATGAGCAGTACGCTCTGCGGCCGTTGCGACTGGTGTCTACAAAGACGAGCCCGCAGGAGTCTCGGCCGCAGACGCCCAGTCTTGTTCCTTCGGATTCGACGATGAAGAAGGCGAGACCTCCGCTTGTGACGGCGCGGACCCTGGTGACTACGTCTTCGTGGTCGGCCTTGAAGTGCAGGTGCGGGCGAAGCTGGTCATGGATGGTGAGGTAAGCCCGAGATGTCCCTTGTTCCAGCATCTCGTTGGTGGTCGCGCACAGTTCTTCGAGGTTACTGGCGGAGAAGACCTTCCGCAGCGTGCCCACCCAATCCCGCAGGGCGTGAGAGGCGGTGTCGGTCAGCGTGGACCGCCGGATCTCATGGTTGTGCAGAATTGCGGCTGCGGCGGCGTTCGACCAGCCGGTACGTGCGAGGTTGACGAGATCGGCGGCGAGCATCGGGCCGGTCATGTTGTCATGGTTGAACTGCATTGACACATTGCATCACAGTTACGATCATGAGCCTCTTAGCAACAGCGATCGTTCCGATCATTCTTCTTCTGGCCGCCGGCGCGGTGATTCGGCGCTGGTTCGTCACCGAACCCGCTTTCTGGCGTGGTCTGGAGTGGATGAGCTATCGGGTGTTCACTCCAGCGCTTTTCATCTCATCGATCGCGGCCGCCGACCTCAGCGTCGTTCCGATCGGTCCACTCGCCCTCAGCCTCGCGGTCCCGATCGTCGCCGCAGCCGGTCTCGTCGTCTCTCTACGAAGACCGTTGCGGGCCAACGGCCCTCAACTGACTTCGATGGTTCAGGGCACGATCCGCATCAACACCTACATCGGGCTGATCTTCGCGACCGCACTCCATGGGGTGAACGGTGCGGCAACTTTCGCACTGGCCAGCGCGATCGTCGTACCGCTCGTGAATGTGATCTGCGTAAGTGTTCTCGCGCGACATGGAGAGCGGCCTGCGACACTGCGTCGAGTCCCGATCTGGCGGGCACTGCTTGAGAACCCTCTCATCCAAGGGGTCGCGGTCGGCCTGGTGCTCAATCTCACTGAGACCGTGCTGCCCACATTCCTCTCTTCGACGCTAAGCCTTCTGGCTGCGCCCGCACTCGTATGTGGCACGCTCATCTCTGGCGCCGCGATGCACCTGTCCTTCCGACGACGCGATGTTCTCGACGTAGGCGTGACCGCGATCCTGAAGCTGGTCGCGCTGCCATTGGGGGCCGCAGGGATTGCACTCTCCCTAGGCGTCGACGGGCCGACCCTCACCAGCATTGTTCTGATCTCCGCGGTTCCCACAGCGCCGTCTGCATATGTGCTCGCTTCGCGAATGGGAGGAGACACACGCTTGATGGCGTCGATCACGGGCATACAGACGATTCTCGCCACGGTCAGCATGCCTGCGATCCTCGCGGCCGTTCAGATGCTCGCCCCCTGATGCAGCGAGAGTCGGACCTACCGTCGCCGCCGCGCCCGGTGCGCGGCCACGACGACGATCGTGCAGATGACGGCTAAAGCCGCGATGTCCGAGATCAGGATGAGGGCGTCAGCCACGCGCCGTCCCTCACGGCGGAAGCTGCGAAATCCCGGAAGTCTCTCGCAGGACGGCCGAGCACGTCCGCGATGTCGGACGAGACGGTCTGCAGCGCTCCGGCGGCAATGTTGGCGTAGAGCGTGGCGGACAAGCGCGCCCACTCCTCAGGTACGCCGTATCCGATCTGTTCTGCCACGTAGGCATCGACCTCGAGGGGCGTGTAGGTGATGGTGCGCCCTGTCGCCGCGCTGAGCTCCTGCGCGACGTCGGCGAACGTCAACAGGCGTGGCCCTGTGAGCTCATATGTGCGACCTGCGTGAGAGTCGTCGGTGAGAGCGAGGGCTGCGACTTCAGCGATATCGTCGGCGTCCACGAAAGCCTCGGCACCGTGGCCGGCGGGCAGACGCAGGTCACCGGCGTCCACGAAGGGAGCGAGGAAGTCTTCGCTGAAGTTCTGGTTGAACCAACGCAGACGCAGGACGGCCAATCCGAGTCCCGCCTTGGTGAGTTCCGCTTCTGCGGCTTGAGCGAGCCGAAACGCTGCGTGACCATCATCCGGAACGGAGACGAGAACGGCGCGGGTCGCGCCACTCGCGACGACCAGCTCACCGAAGGCACGGAACTGGTCAGCGACCGACGGGTCGTGAAGGGACGTGGTCACGATGTAGACCGCGGCGACGTCTTTCACCGCATCGGGCCAGGTGGAGTCGTCATCCCAATCGAAGCGGATTTCCGAGTTCCGAGAAACAGCTCGCACATCCTGTCCGCGTTCGCGGAGCAGTTCTGCGACGCGACGACCGGTCTTGCCGGTGCCGCCGGTGACAAGGATGGTGCCATTGCTCATGGTTCTATTCCAATCAATTGAGTGAGGGGTTGGTCGAGAACGTGACGACACCGGCTGCGGCGTGTGGCGCTAGCCGATGATGAAGATCAGGGTCGTGACGGAGGCTGCGGAGCCAAGGAAACAGAGCGATGCAAGTTTCCAGCTGGGTTTCGTTTCGCCGGTCGCATAGCGGTCGTATGCGCGTTGGAGGAGACCGCGTACGCGATCTTTCAGGACGAGTCCAAGAATCAGAATTACGAGCGTCGGGAAGGCGTACACCGCGGTGTACGCGGCGAGAAGCGGCACCGCTATGGGGGGTTGGATGCCGGCGTCGATGATGCGTTCGACAGCCAGGAACAGGGGGAACGCATTGGGGATGTCTCCGAGTGTCGCCAGTAGCCCCAGTGGGAGGGCTGTCCACGCGTTGACCCAGGAGGGGAGCCCGAACGCCTTCCGGGGGCGAGCTTTCAACTTGCGGATGCCGATCGCCAGCAGGAAGATCGCTAGCGCGGTGAAGAGAATCCGGCGCAACCAAAGCGTGAGATCGGCGAGCATCGATTCGGCGAACGTTGCTCCGAAATACAGCAACAGGGTAATCGCGAAGAACGAAGCGAATGCGCCCAACGCATAGGCCCACCCGGTAGACGCAGGACGCTTCGCGGCGAGGAGGATGATCACGACGACCCAGATGGTGGAAACGTTGATCGAATCCAGGAGGGCGAGCCCAGTGAGGCTCCACACCAAGGAGGCCGACATCATGCAGAAACCCGAGACGCGGCCAGATGTCCGCGTCGCCGCATCCACATCTCCAATGGCACGGTCACCAGAGGCGGGATCGCTGCAAGAAGCGCGAGGATAGCGACCCACCACCGCCATCGGAGAATGACCGCGGCCGTGATGGCGATCACGATATAGACGAGGAACATACCCCCGTGCAGAGCACCGAAGATTCTCACCCCGACGTCGGTCGTCTCCGTGACGTACTTGAGGAACATCCCCACGAGAAGACCCGCCCACGTGAGCGCCTCGAGACAAGCCGCAACGACGAACACTTTCGCCATCACCGGCAACGGCGCCCTGTGACTCGCAGAAGCGTTCACGGAAGATCCGCGTCCGTTGCTCCGGTGACGAGTGCGTCCACGGAACGTGCGAGATGTTCTGCGAGAGCCTCCCGCAGCTTGCGTGGCATCGGTGTGGCGCCGATGGAGTTGTTGAGCCAGAGCCCGTCCGCGGCGAGGTAGATGATCATCTTCTGCAGGGCGGCCGGATCCGCGGGATCGATGCTCGTGGGATCCGGGGACCACCGTCCGATGACCTCTTGCCAAGGACGGTTCAGCGTCTCGTCGCTAGATGCTTCGAGCATGAGCAGCAGCTCCGGTCCAGTGACGCTCTGCACGCTGACCCGCGCATATGCCGCGAGCCGCTCGTCCTGCGTGGCATCTTCCGGGCGACGACCCAGGGCATTGATGAGTTGCTGCTCCCACTGCTGGGCCTGATGTTCGTGCAGTGCGAGCACCATCGCATCCTTCGAGGGGAAGTGGTACAGCAGCCCGCCTTTGGTCATCCCGGAGGCGGTGGCGACAGAGTCGAAGGTGACAGCCGTCACCCCGTGGCTCTTCACAACAGACAAAGCGGCGTCGAGGATGACCTCACGTTTACTGGTTCGCACGGTTCTTTCCCTTGATCAGTGCTCGGAATGCAGTTGCGACTGGGTGCCCGGCAGATACGTCCGCAGCAGCACCCCGGTGACAGCCGCGCCGATAGCCAGCACCACCGCGACGATGATCATGACCACCAGATATGCGGAGTCCAACGCCGCCGACGCGGCGGCGATGATCGCGGTGTCACCGTTCGCAACCTGGAGAGCATCGGTGATGCCCTCGCGGGCGGCGTCCGGGGCGCCGGCGGGCAATACGACAGTGGCGCTGAAGATCAGGCTCAGGGCGCTTCCGAGTAGAGCCACCGCGGTGAGACTGCCGAATTCGTACGACACTTCCTCAACGGAAGCGGCCATCCCCGCCCGATTCACCGGCACATTCCCGATGATCGCCGTCGACGCCACAGACATCGCCGCACCGAGCCCCGCACCGGTCAGAAGCAGCCCGACGATGAGGAGTCCGAACGAGGTCTGGAAACCGATGATGGTCACGACTGTGCCGACAGTGCCGAACCCGAGCCCGCCGGCGACGAGGGCAAGGAGCCCCACCCGGTGCAAGAATGCCCCACCGAGCATCGCGGTCGGCAATGACCCGACGGCCACGGCAGCGACGAGCAAACCCGCCTCGAGCGGGCTGAACCCGGCAACCAACTGGAAGCGCTGAGTGGTGACCAGCTGAATGCCAGCGCTTGCGAACATGGCGAACGCTGCCGCGAGCACCCCCGACGTGAATGCGGCATTACGGAATATCGAGAACTCGATCAGCGGCTGCGTCATGCGCCGCTGCCGACGGGCGAAGAGGAAGAAGCCGATCGCCGCGACGAGAACTGCAGCGACCAGGGTCGGCACGGACGGCGGGATATGTCCAAGTTCCTTGATGGCGAAGACAGTTCCGACCAGGCCGACCATGACTTGGAGGGAGGAGATCGCGTCCCATTTCTTAGACGGATCCGGATGGTTCGCCGGTCGCAGGATCAGGGTCGCGATCAACGCGAGGATGACCACCGGCACGTTCACGAGGAACACGGAACCCCACCAGAAGAACTCCAGCAGCGTCCCGCCCACGATCGGGCCGAGTGCGCTTCCGATGACTGCGATGCTGCCCCACACGGCGATGGCGATGTTGCGTTCACGTTCGATCGTGAAGTTGGTGCGGATGAGCGCCAAAGTCGCCGGCATCATCGCCGCTGCTCCCACTGCGAGCACGGCGCGAGAAGCGATCAGGATCTCCGGGGTGGGTGAGAAGGCCGCCAGAAGCGACGCCCCACCGAAGACCACCAACCCGATGATGAACATTCGCGTGTGCCCGACACGGTCACCGAGCGTCCCGCTGCCCAGGAGCAGTCCCGCCATCACCAATGGGTAGGCGTTGATGATCCAGAGCCCCTGGATGCTCGATGCTCCCAACTCCGCTGTCAGCGTCGGCAACGCCGTGTAGAGAATCGAATTGTCCAGGGTGATCAGCAGCAGGCCGGCTGTGACCGTCACCAGCAAGGACCAGCGCTGCCGCTTCGTCAAAATCGTCATTTCGTCTCAATCTTCGGGAGTCATAACTATACCAGATGAAAGGTACAGTTATGGTCACGATTCAGATGCAAAGCTGCTCCCTGCGCGCCATGCCATCGCTATGCCTTCCCGAACACGAGGGGCCGCCGTGGGGTGAACCTCTCTGGAGTTCCTTCTGATCTCTGGCGTAAGTCAGGCGCTGTTGGACAGGAGACGCCGCCTCAATTCGCCTGCTGCCTGGTCCCATCGTTTAGGGCGCTGCTCCCAGGCAACCGAGGCCACGTCGAGCCACCCCCGAGATGATGCCCTGGGCGCGCCGAAACAGGCTTGCGGGGCACGTTTGCGGCAATCATTTCGAGATCCATCGGGCACGCCCGCCGAAAACGATCGTTTGTGGGCGAGAGGTCGAACTGGTCGCCCTCGACTGTGACTTGCGACGATAAATGTCATCGTTCCCGCGTCGCTTATCGTCCGATCAGAAGTGCTTCCTGGGCTGCGTCGACGGCCTCCGGGGTCAGGCGCGTGCGCCTGTTGATGTCGAGGATGCGGTTGACCTGGGTGACGAGCCGGTCGGCGAGGCGGAAGTTTCCGTTGGTTGCGCGGACGATCGCGGCGAGAGCTGCCGTGTGGGCGAGACCGGAGTCGTCCGGGTCGGGGTCCGGTAGGCGCTGTGCGACGACGGCGGTGAGTTCGTCGCTTCGGAGGGTCCGGTATTCGTGGGCGAAGCCGATGCGGCTGTAGAGCTGAGGGTAGCGGGCGAGTCGCTTCTCAATACCGGGCATGCCGATGAGGATGACGCCCATTCGGTGGCGGTCGTAGAAGTCGCGGACCTGTTCGAGTCCGGCGGTCTTGAGCCGGTCGGCTTCGTCGATGATGAGCAATTCGGTGTTCCCGCTGTATTGGGATTCGGCGTGAACATAGGGGTCGACGTGGCCGTGCTGGGCGTAGTCGATTGCCCAGGAGATGTGCTGGCAGGCCCGGGGTAGGCCTTGATCGATCTGCTTGATGGTCGCCGCGACGGTTGGGGTGAAGAACGCGGTTCGGCTCTCTTGGACTGCTTCGGGCACGGGCGGCAGGGCGCCCGCGCTGCGCGAGAGCGGGTGCCACTGCTCCCATTCGTCGGTGCCGGCGTAGTGTCGGGCGGATAGCGTCTTGCCGATCCCGGGTGGTCCGTAGCAGAGGCCGATGTAGCGGTGTGAGCGGACGGTGTCTGCGAACTCCGTGAACCGGCGGTGCTCCCGCGTGGTCACGAACGCGGGCCGCGTGTCTGCGTGGGGTGGTGGTGCTTCTTTGAATTCGGCGAAGTGGCCGCTGAGGAATCGGCGCCCGTCGTCGCCTGGTTCGAAGAGGACGGAGATGGGTTTGCTGTCGTCTGGCTCAGTCGTTGGCATAGGTTCTCAGTCCGTGTCGGGCCGGGGGTGGCGTTGCGCGGTCGGGTGCACTCTCCGGCACAGGGGCAACGTCGGGGCGGTGGCGGGTGTCTTCAGGTAGTGAGCCAGCGTGAGTGGTGAGCTCGCGCAGTTGCTGTTTCAGGGCGCGGCGTTGCTTGTTCCTCGCCGCCTGCAGGTCGGTGAAGGACACGGTTTCGGAGGAGCGTTCGGGCGCGATCGCACGACACAAGAACGTGTTGTCGTGGAACACTCGCACCTCGCCGAGGTCGCGGGGGTCGTACCGCACCGTGACGTCTTCGCCGACGTATGCGGCGAGGATAGGTGAGATGTATCGGGTCGATGCGAAGCGGATCCCGTCGCGTTGCACACGTCGCGTTGCCGCGGCAGTCAGCAGGAGAGAATCGAGGTCTTCCGGGTGTGCGGGCATTCGAGGGATGAAGCTGTCGCTCCGCCATCGTGCGTGCGGGGCCCCGCCAGTCGCTGAATGCGCTCGTTCGTTGTACTCGTTGACGATGAATCGCTCGAGCACGTCATCGAGTTGGTGCAAGGTCAGGCTGGGTTCGCTGACGGGTGCCCCGCCGGTGCCGTGCGGGATGAAGCCGGGCAGGTGCGGCAGCAGCTCGGTCGTGATGGTTCGGTAGGACCGTTCGATCTTGCCGCGCCCCTGCGGAACGCCGACCCGGGAGTGGATCAGGCGCACGTGTAGGTCGAGGCAGACGTGTTCGATCCTGGTCGAGGTGAAATCGGACCCATGATCGCTATAGAGGATGTCCGGGAGGCCCGACACCACCCACTTCGGGTTTCGTTTCCGAGCGACGGCCTGATGAAACGCCAGTGCGGAGTTTTCAGACGTTGGTGCTGAAACGCCCACCGTGTAGCCGGCGATCACTCGCGAGTAGTCGTCGAGCACGATCGTGAGCCACGGCCGGACGGGTTGTTGCCGGTCGTTGAGGATCATCACATCGAGCAGGGTGTGGTCCATCTGCCACTGCTCATTCGGGGCGGACGTCGAGCGGCGGTAGACCAGCTCGAACCTGTCCCGGTACGCCGCGTCCCCGCCGTCCGCAAGGGCCGTCAGACCCGGGTCGAGCGCGCGGACGATCTCGCGGACCGTGGTGTATCCCGGGGCCGGCAATCCGCGATCCCGAGCAATGTCACCGATGCGACGGTGGATATACGCGATCGTCGGTGCTGGCCGGCGCACAGCAAGCGCCTCGATTGCTGTAACCAGTTCGGCGGCAGTGCGCGTCGATCCCTTATCGCGCGAGGTGCTCTCGCGAGCTGACCCGTCTCCATCCGAGTTGCCCAGCGTTGCAGAGTCCGCACCGCAACGCCGGCGTGCTCCGCAAGACGCGTCCACGGCACACCGTCCTGGTGTTGGCGCACAAGCTCGGCCTTCTGCCGGTCGCTGAGGTGCGCCATGATCCCTCGTCAGGCCCGCTCGACGTGCTCGGCCAAGTGCCGATAGATCGTGGGCCGGGACACCTCGAACGTGTCGGCAATCTCCTGCACGGTGTGGCCGCCCTCGTCATACATCGCCCGGGCCTGACGAATCTTCGTCGGCGTCATCTTGAACTTCGGGCCACCCTTCCGCCCGCGTGCGCGGGCGGCCGCGAGGCCGTCGTGCGTGCGCTCCACGATGAGGTCATGCTCGAACTCCGCGATCGCAGCGAGCATGTGGAAGAACAACCGGCCACCCGGCGTGGTGGTGTCGATGCCCTGCGACAAGGCCTTTAACCCGACCCCACGCTGCTGCAGCTCATCCGCGACCTGTTTGAGGTTTCGGACCGACCGGCCGAGCCGGTCCAGTTTCGTCACCACGAGCGAGTCGCCCTCGCGCAGATACCCGAGGGCTTCTGTCAGCGCCGGTCTCTTCGCCAACGTGCCGGATGCGCGTTCGACGAAGATCTTGTCGCAACCTGCAGCGTCGAGCGCATCGGTCTGGCCGTCCGGATTCTGGTCTCGGGTCGAGACGCGGGCGTAACCGATCGTGGCCATGCCTCAGCGTAACGCGAACGCCGCCTGCTTTACATAGATTGCCGACACGAGTCATGAGACACGACTCGCCGAACTCGGCGCGATGATCGCCGATTGCCTCATGAACGGTCGTCCGCGACACAGGCACATCGCCCCCGGCCTGAGGAGTCCGTCGCCGGATTAGTGCGCAGCTCGCGGCAGCCATCAATCCGTCGGGGTGCGGGTGGGCACTTGGTCCCAGGACTGGTCACCGAAGTCACTCACCACAGTCCAGATGTCTGGCCCTGGCGCTGCGAGATGAGCTTCGACGCCATGTGTGATGTGCACGATCTAGGCTGCGGTGAGCTTCTCGACGGTGTTCCAGAGGTCGCGCTCGCGGGTGCGATCGTACGATTCGTCCGATGACCGGTCGACTTTCGCGCGGTCGACGTAGGAACCGGTCGACGCTGTGGTCTTGCCCAGGACGACGTCGGCGAGGTAG
Source organism: Pseudoclavibacter sp. RFBA6 (assembly GCF_002931575.1). Taxonomy (NCBI): domain Bacteria; kingdom Bacillati; phylum Actinomycetota; class Actinomycetes; order Micrococcales; family Microbacteriaceae; genus Pseudoclavibacter; species Pseudoclavibacter sp. RFBA6. The sequence goes on from NZ_PSUA01000017.1 coordinate 106,030, forward strand.
CGACCTGCGTCTTTCTGGCTGGTGGCCATTGAGGTGAGGGCCATGAGGGCCATGAGGGGCATGACGCGGCCCATCATGAATCGGGACACGGCGTCTGCGTTGCGGGCCAGGCCCGTTCCGGGGACGAAGCCGGGGTTGTACGACACGACGTCGATGCCCTTCGGGAGGCGGCGGGCGTACTCGTGCACGAGGTAGATGGCCGCCAGCTTGCTGGTCGAGTACGCCGTGCGGCCCGCGGCCGTTGTGGTGGGCTTGGCGAACGCCGACGTTTTCGCGAGCTTCTCCGGTGCCTGCCAGACCGGTCCGGGAACCATGCCCATGTTGTGCTTGAAGTCACCGAAATGGGTGTCGCTGACGGTGATCGTGATCCGCGAGTTCGGAACGAAGTGCTTCTCCAGTGCGCGGATGAGGACGTGGTTCGCGAGGACGTTGACCGTGAAGGTGGCCTCGTATCCATCGGCTCCCTCGGTGAGGGCGTTGGTGTACTGGATGCCGGCGTTGCCGACGAAGCCGTGCAGGGGCGGCAGTTCCCCGCGCTCCAGCTGGGTGGCGATCTCGGCCGCCGCGGACCGGACGCTGTCCAGGGACCCGAGGTCCGCCGACACCGACGACACCGACCGCCCGCCCTTGCTGAGCTCCGAGGCGACGGTGCGACCACTGTCGCCCCGGGCGACGACGACGAGGTGGACCCTGGGGTCGCTCTGAAAGATCGCCTCGGCGGCGATGCGTCCGATGCCGCGACTTGCGCCGGTCATGACGAGTGTGTGGGTGGCGGCCATGTCAGGCCCTTTCCGTGGAAGGCGTCGCACCGGTCGGTACTCGAGAGACATTTCCAGGGCGGGAGGATGCCAACCAGTGCCCTGAACGACAGTGGGACCGGCAGTACCAGCCAGGAAGCCGGGCCGAGGGGCGAGGATGGGAGCGTGGACACCAGCAGCGACACCCTCGGCAGCCTCCTGCGCGCGTGGCGTGATCGTCTGTCGCCGGCGGACGCCGGCATCACCGCCAGCCGAACCCGGCGCGCATCAGGGCTCCGACGGGAAGAGCTCGCCGATCTCGCGGGACTGTCGGTGGACTACGTCGTCCGGCTCGAACAGGGTCGCGCCCATCACCCCTCCGCCCAAGTCATCGGCGCCCTCGCCCGGGCGCTGCATCTCAACGACGCGGAACGGGATCACCTCTACCGTGCCGCAGGGCTGCTCCCGCCGGCGAAGAGTCATATCAGCACCCACATTCCCCCTGGTGTGCAGCGCCTCATCGCGCGCCTCGGCGACAACCCCTTGGCCGCATTCACGGCCGACTGGAACCTGCTGTCCTGGAATCCCCTCTGGTCGGCCCTTCAGGGCGACCCCTTCGTCATGCCGACGGCGCAACGGAACCTCGCGCGGATGATCTTCGGGAACGTCGAGAGCCGTCAATACCTGCGACCGTCTGTTTCTGCGAACGGCCCCGACCAGTTCGAAGCGGCGATCGTGGCCGATCTTCGTACTGCGTCCAGCATCTACCCCGACGATCCAGGCCTGCGGAGCCTCATCCGAGAGCTGAGGAGAACGAGCCCCGTGTTCGACGAACATTGGAGCCGAGCCGCCGTCGGCCACCACACGACCGATCAGAAGGCGATCACCCACCCCGACGTCGGAACGATAACCCTCGACTGCGACGTGCTGACCGTCCCCGGCTCGGATCTCAAGCTCGTCGTCTATTCCGCTCCTACCGGCAGTCCTGACACCGGCAAGCTCGACTTCCTTCGGATCACCCGCGGCGTAGCCGTCACGGACGCCCACATCACGGCCTGACTGCCGCTTCCTTCGAGGATCGCAAGCGCCGCCGAGTGACTGGCCCGAAGCTCGGGGACGGCGCCCGCTCTCCTCAGCCGGGTCAGGAGCAGCGTGAGGCTCGTGGGCTATCGCCGTTCGTGTCCTGTAAGGAGATCCCCTATCGGGTTGCAAGGCGACACTAACGCTGCGAAAAACACGCCGTTTAGCGTTGCGACTCACACTCGACGTCGACACGCCGCGTTTGGATTGCCCGGAACTCTGCACCGAAACTCGGACTGCCCGAAACTGTACTAGACCGTTTTCGGGTGAGCCGGTAGACTTGAATGACATCGACGAGAGGGGGCCTTCATGGCCGCTGAGTTCAACATCGAGGCCCGCTGGCCGGAGCTGTTCGCGCCGCTCGACGACGCCACCCGGACGCACGTCGTGAACACGTTCGCGTCGAGCTGGCACGAGGGCTGGGTGCCGAACCGCGAGGACGTCGAGAACTTGACCGACTACGCGCGCGGCGCGATCGACAAGAGCGAGTACGACCGGCGCGCAGCGGGAGCCGCTGAGCGCCACCGCGCGCACGCTATCGCGAGCTGATGGCGTCGCAGTTCTCCTCCTGGGACTCGTACTTCTGGGAGCCGGGCGGCCCCGTGCTGCGCAACCTCTACGGAGAGCGCGACGGGGCCGTTTTGGCGCAGAGAGAGTACAGCGAGACGAGCGCGCAGCAGTTCGACATCGCGCGCGGCGCGGTCTCGATCCCGAAGACATACGACGCCGAGCACCTGCGCGCGATCCACAAGCAGCTCTTCGGGAACGTCTACGAGTGGGCGGGAGAGTACCGCACGGTCGGCATCCGGAGGAACCTCAGCGAGTTCGCGCACCCGGCCGACGTCCCGCAGTACCTCAGTGATGTCAACCGGATCATTCGCGGGGCCGACTGGGCGACGATGGATCGCGACCAGTTCGCCGCGGCGGCTGCCGAGGTCTACGCCTACGTCAACCAGGCGCACCCGTTCCGCGAGGGCAACGGCCGGTCGGGCAAGTTGTTCATGCAGCACGTGTCCGAACTGAGCCCGTACCGCATCGACTACAGCCCCGCCGTGTCGGGCGTGCGCCCCGAGCTGTGGAACCAGGCGTCGATGCTCTCTGGTCCCGATCGCGGCAGCTACGAGCCGCAGCCCGCGTCGCTTGTGCCGGTGTTCCGAGCGATGGCCGTTGAGCGGCCCGGGCAGAGCTACGACGTCGACCGAGGCTGAGAGGAAGAGGCAGCATGAGCAACATCGTTGGCTACGCGCGAGTGTCTAGGCACGATCAGGACCCGGCCGCCCAGGAGGCCGAGTTGCGAGCAGCGGGAGCTGCGAGAGTGTTCGTGGATCACGGCGAATCGAGCCGCGTCGCGGAGCGGCCGCAGTGGCTCGCCTGCCTCGACTACTTGCGGGAGGGTGACACCCTCATGGTGCGCCGCCTCGACCGCATCGCGGGCAGCGAGACGATGGCCGTTCAAGCCATCAGTGAGCTGCACGATCGCGGCATCAACATCAAGAGCCTCACTGAGCCCGACATTGACACGACCACGCCGATGGGGCGCGCATTGTTCGGCATCGTCGCCGTGTTCGCGCAGCTTCGTGTGGACACGATTCGGGAGAACACACAGCGCGGGCTCGCGCATGCGCGAGCCCAGGGCCGCGTCGGCGGCCGCCCGTCTGTGATGACGCCTGAGCGCACGACTGAGGCGGTACGCATGCGCAGGGAAGGTCACAGCATCGCCGAGATCGCGCGCGTGCTCAGCGTGGGCTCGTCATCGGTATCGCGGGCGCTCGGGCGCGTCGACAGAGAGACGGCGTCGCGCGCGTAGCAAACGTAGATCGTCTGGTGTCACAGCCCACTTCTCGCAGCTCGTCGACGGAGCATCCGACCGATCGTGCGGCCGCGCAGCGCTTCGCCGCCTCATATTCGTCGGCTACGACCGGCGCGCAGCCTTCCCTCGACTCCACCGCCGACCATAACGATGCACTTTTCGTGCAGTATCCTGCACTCATGGATGAGAGCACCGCGCCCCTCGCGAGCGCCATCGGCGTGCGCGTGCGCCAGGAACGCCAGGTCAGGGGATGGACGCTCGAACAGCTTGCCGAGCTGGCCAGCGTGAGCCGGAGGACCCTGGTCAACATCGAGCAGGGGTCGGCGAATCCGAGCATCGGCACGCTGCTGCGCCTCAGCGACACACTCGGAGTCGAGCTCGCCGCGCTCGTCGAGCAACCAGATGCGGCGGTCGCGTTGAAGGTCACACCCGCCGGGGAAGGCGCGGCGCTCTGGAGAGGCCAGCGGGGCGGCAGCGGGGTCCTGCTCTCCACGACGAAGGCGCCGAACGTGGTCGAGCTCTGGGAGTGGACCATGGAGGTCGGCGAGCGCCACGAGAGCGAAGCGCACGCCATCGGCACCCGCGAGCTGGCGCAGGTCCATGCCGGGGAGGTCACCTTCACGACGGGCTCCGAGCGGGCAACCCTCGGACCGGGTGACGCGATCACGTTCGTCGGCGATGCTCCCCACAGCTACGCCAACTCGGGCCGGACGCCCGCCAGATTCACCCTCACCGTGTTCGAACCGGGCGTCGGCTCGAACACGGGAGGCGCCCCGCACACCACCAACGACAGGACGTGACCATGTTCACCGGGCTCAGCGCATTTCCCCTGACACCGCTTCGCGACGACGTCATCGATCTCGCCGCGTTCGAGGGACTCGTCGCCAGACTCGTCGAGGCGAACGCCGACTCGGTCACGGCGCTCGGGTCGACGGGCTCCTACGCCTACCTGGATCGGAGTGAGCGTCGGCAGGTCGCCGAGGCGGCGATTGCCGCAGCGGGACCGGTGCCGGTCATCGTCGGCATCGGGGCGCTGCGCACGTCTCAGGTGCGGGCCCTCGCCGAGGACGCGCAGGATGCGGGTGCCGCTGGCGTGCTGCTCGCCCCGCTGACCTACCAGAAGCACACCGAGGATGACGTCTTCGGCCTGTACGAGGACGTCACGGCTGACCTTTCCGTTCCGCTGGTCGTCTACGACAACCCGGGCACCACCCATTTCTCGTTCTCGGACGAGCTGTACGGGCGCATCGCGGAACTCCCGAACGTGGCATCGATCAAGATTCCCGCGATCCCGGCCGACCCTGCCAGCGCTGCCGCACGCGTCGACGCGATCCGAGCCCGCGTCCCAGCGCAGGTCACCATCGGCATCTCAGGGGATAGCGCTGCGCAGACCGGCCTCAGCGCGGGTTGCGACGTCTGGTACTCGGTGATCGGCGGCACCCTCCCGCAGCTCGCGACAGCCATCGCGCGGCCCGCCTTGGCCGGCGACGTCGACGCCGCGCGCGCAGCATCCAACCGCCACCAGCCACTCTGGGATGCCTTCGCGAAGCACGGCAGCCTGCGCGTCACGGCCGCGATCGCCGAGCATCTCGGGCTCGTCACCAGGAGCAGCCTGCCTCGCCCGATCCTCGGTCTCAGCACCGAAGAGCGCCAGGACGTAGCGAAACTCGTCGCAGACCTCGGCCTCCAGAACTGACGCGATGACCGACGACACCTCCGCCGCGCGTCCGAGATGGGGGCTGACCCGCTACGTCACCGCCGCCACGCTCGCCCGCAGCGCCGACGGCGGGGGCGTCGTCGCCATCGTGCTCATCGTCACCGCGAGTGGCGCCCCGGGCTGGCTTGCAGGCGTCCTCGGCGCGAGCTTGACGGCCCCGCATCTGCTCGGCCCGCTCATCGCCCGCCGCCTGGACACGGCGCGCGACGGCCGTAACGTCATCGCCTTCGCCTGCGTCGCCCACGGCGCAACGCTCGCAGCCGCCGTGCTCCTGTATCCGCTGACCTGGGCCATCGTCCCCGCGGCGCTCCTGGCGCTCTCCGGCCTCTTCGGCCCCTTCCTCACCGGTGGCATCAGCAGCCGCCTCCCCGCGATCGCGGGGGCTGATCGGGTAAGCCAGCGACGCGCCCAAGGATGGGATGTGGCCACCTACGGTCTCGGTGGCGCGCTCGGGCCCAGCGTCGTGGCGGCCATCGCAGCCTGGTCGACGCCGACCGCGGCCGCGCTCGTGCTCGCCGCGGGCACGTTCGTCGCGGCAGTGCTCGTGCGATTCCTCCCACCTGCGCCCGCCGCCGGTGCAGGAGCAGATGTCCCCCGGCCATTCCGGACCCTCCGCCTCATGCTTCGGTCCGGCCGACTCCGCCGCACGCTCTCGCTGACCGTGATCGTCGCGTTCTCCGTCGCGACCCTGCCGATCGTCGCGGTGGCCAGCACGGCCACCCTCGACACCGCGGCCTCCGCAGCCGCAGTCCTCACCGCCGCGTACGGAGTCGGCAACCTCCTGGGTTCCGCCGGCGTGACGATCCGCCCCCTGCGAGGGGAGGCGGATGCCCTCCTGCCAAAGCTCGCCGCAGCGACCGCACTCGGTCTGCTCGCCGTGATGCTGTCGCCCAGCTTCTGGTTCTCGGTGGCCGCATACGCCGCGGTCGGCGTCGCGAACGCCTGCTTCTTCGCGGCGACGCTCGCAGCTCGGAGCGAGTACTCGCCACCGGAGGCCCGCGGCCAGGTGTTCGTCTGGGTCGGTGCGCTCAAGATCACCGCCGGATCGGCTGGGACGGCCGCCACGGGAGCCATCGTCGGGGTTGCCGCGGCGCTGCCGCTGCTCGGCGTCATCGTGGCCATCATCGTCGCCAGCGCCGTCGCGCTGCTGGAACGGGTCCGGGAGTCACGTCGCGGCCTGCGCGCCGGCCACGGCGCCGGCTGAGCGAGTCCGACCTCAGAGTCGTTCGGTCACGTATGACTGCAGCTGCACGCGGAACGCCCCGACCGCATCCACGTTGGACGCCAGGAGCCACTGCTGCGTCAGCCCTGCCCTGAGGCCGGCGATCTGGATGGCCGCGAGCTCCAGCGGCACGTCGGCGCGAGCGTACAGCCCTCTCTCCTGCAGGTCCGTGAGCGCGTCGAGCGCCGTCGAGCGCAGGAACTCGTACCAGCGCGCTATCGAGGCGTGTGCTGGATGCGTGGGAGCCAGCGCCTCTGCAGACACGATGCTGAACATGAGGACCCCCTCCGGCTTCTCGACGTCGCGGGCGGCGAGCGCGAGCAGCCCTCTCAGGTAGGAGAGCCCGGTGGAGAAGTCGAGGCCGACCTCCGCGGCGGCGCGTTGGCCGCGGCGCTCGAGGAGCGTCTCGAGCAGCACGGCCTTGTCCGGGAAGTGGTGGAGCACACCGGTGTGTGACATGCCCGCCTCGACGGCGATCTCGCGGATCGATGCCGCATTGAAGCCCTTGACCGTGAACACGCGAGTCGCCGCGTCCAGGATCTCGTCGCGTCGCGGATGCGGCGTGACGTCCCGTCTCGAGTACCGCGGTATGGAGGTGTCGCTGAGGCCTGGAGGCATGTCCTCATTGTCTCTTGCCGCGTTCCCTAACACGTGTTAGGTTCGCCGTGAATCGATTCAATCGAAGCGATTCGCGCCGCACACCAGAGCTCTCCCCCACGGTGCGCACCCGCGCGACAGTTCACACCCCGTCATTGGCAACGATGCCAGAGAGGTCCAAAGATGAACGATCAACGAAGAAGAGGGCGACGGGCGCTTGCGCTCGGCGCGGCCTTCTCCGTGGCCTGCACGCTCGCGGTCGCGGGCCCCGCCATCGGAGACGAGCACTCCACGACGACCAGTGCCATCGACCCCACCGAGTTCGCCGAGCCGGACGTCGACTTCCGGCCCGGCGTGCGCTGGTGGTGGCCGGGCAACGCGGCCAGCCAGGAGGACCTGCTCGCCCAGGTCGACTACCTGCACGAGAACGGCTTCGGCGCGGTCGAGATCGTCGCCTTCTCCAAGGGATTCCTCACCGAGGAGGGCATCGCCGGCAACGGAGGCAACGGCGGCTCGATCTACGACGCCGCCCCGGGTCACGACACCGAGGCCATCCTCGGCTACGAGTCGCCCGAGTACTTCGCGAAGCTCGACGCGGTCGTCGCCCGCGCCAACGAGCTCGGCATCACGGTCGACCTCAACATCGGCAGCGGATACCTGGCGAGCGACGACTCCATCGATCTCGAGGACAGCCAGAACACGATGGCGCTCGGCCGCGCGACCGTTCGCGTGGATGCGGCGGGCACCCTCGCCCTCGTGTCCGGTGACGTGTCGGTCCCCTCGGGGACCGGACAGGTTTCCCTCGGCATCCCGAAGGCGGAGGTCAGCCCGCTCTTCGCGTCCGAGAAGTTCGGCTTCGACTTCGGCGACTGGGACCCGGCGAACGTCCACCTCAACTCGGTCATGCTCGCCCCGATCACCGGCCAGGGCGCCGACCTGACCACGGCGAACCAGACACTCACCTCAGATCTCAGCGCCGTCAAGACCTACGAGCAGCAGCCAGTCCTCGATCTCGACGCCGCCCAGCTCTCCTACCCGAGCGACGGGCAGACGACCTTCGGCGTCGACACCTCGAAGCTCGATGCCGGCGACTACGAGGTCGTCGCGCTCTACAGCGCCGCGACGGGCGCCTACGGCTTCAACTCGATCATCGAGAACACGACGACCGACAAGCGCAACTACGTCGTCGACCACCTCAACCCGGTCGCCATCACGAAGCTCGTCGACGGCTGGCTCGGCGAAGCAGCACTGAACGACATCGTCGAGTCGCGCGACATCCGCGCGGCCTTCAACGACAGCTACGAGTTCTACACCGACCGCCACTACAACGACCTCATTCAGGCCGCGGCGGAGTCGCAGGAGCTCCTCGGCTACGACATCACCCCGTATCTCCCCTCCCTCTACTCGCTCTACCAGGACTCGTTCCTCATCGACGGCACCCCGACAGTCAAGCCCGAGTACGCGGCCCTCGGGATGCAGACCCCCGAGGTCAGCCGCTTCGGCGGCGGCAGCGGAGTTCCGCTCCTCGCCACGAACCTCAGCGAGGAGGAGTCGCAGCGCATCGTGCACGACTACGGCGTGCTGCTCAACGACTCGTTCCTGCAGGGCCTCGAGGCCTTCTCGACGACGCTCGGCGAGTACGGCATCGACTACCGCCAGCAGGCGTACAACCCGCCCATCGACACCCTCAAGTCGTCGCAGTACGTCGACATCCCCGAGACCGAGGGGCTCGACGAGTACTCGCTGAAGCGCGTCGCATCCGGGGCGCACCTCTACGGCAAGAACCTCGTCACCTCCGAGGTGTTCACGCTGGGCTCGGTGCCGTTCCAGATCACGCCCGAGTTCATGAAGCAGGGTTACGACCTCATGGCCACGAGCGGCGTGAACAACTTCTTCTACCACGGCCTCAGCGCCACCTACAGCGGCAACGACGACCCCGCCTTCACCTCCGACGACAACCTCTACGCCGAGGAGGGCTGGCGCGCCTGGCCCACGATCGGCGTCGAGATGGCCGACACCGCGGGCATCGCCGACTACTACGCGTCGATGAACTCCTACGCCTCGCGTGCGAACTACCTGATGCAGTCCGGCACCAACAGCAGCGACGTCGCCATCTACATGCCGCTCTTCGGGGCGCTGGCCAGTGGCGGCGGGTTCGGCGGCGGCTCCACGCCGCTCGCATCCGTCACCACGGCCCAGGCGAACGGCTGGGCGTGGGATGCGATCAACGACGACACGATCCAGACCGGCCTCAGCTGGGACGGCTCGCACCTCGTCGCGAACGGCGGCAACGCATCCTTCGACGCCATGCTCGTCGAGAGCGGCACCGTGCCGCTCGAGACGATGCAGGCGCTGCAGAAGCTCAAGGACGCGGGCGCTCCGATCGTCTTCGTGGGCACCGCTCCCACCGCGCAGCCCGGTTACGCCGGCGGCGACTACGCAGCCCTGGACGCACAGGTCGGCGAGATCGCCGCGGCCATGGGCGGCGCCGTCGATGCGGCGGCCGTCCCCGCGGCCCTCGCGGCCTCGGTTGACGCGCCCATCTCCTACGAGGAGAACACGGACGTCCGCTTCGGGCGCCGCGCGCTCCCGACCGGAGGCGAGCTCGCTTACGTGCGCAACACCTCCACGGAAGCGGCCACGGGTGTGAACCTCACCGTCGGCGACGGCCTCGACGCGTGCTGGTGGCTCGACCCGGAGACGGGCGAGATCTTCGACGCGCAGGTCGACGGCAACATCGTCTCCGCGACGCTCGACGCGAGCGGAGCGGTCGCCCTGCTCTGCGAGCCAACCGGCACCGGTATCGCCGACGCCGCCGTCTCCGACGGAAGTCCGTCCTCGATCGACATCACCGAACGCGGCGTCGCCCACGAGCTCGGGGCGTTCTCGCTCGAGGTGACGGCCGACAACATCGGCTCGAACGCGCCAGGCGAAGCGATCACGTCCGAGTACACCGGCGAGGTGCTCGGCGACTGGAGCGCCGACGGCTTCCTCGGCAACGAGCTTCGGTACGTCACCGACTCGGGCACCTACCGCACTTCAGTCGAGATTCCGGATGCGGCCGACCTGCTCGAAGGCGGAGCGGTGCTGGACCTCGGCACCGTGCACAACGCCGCGACGGTGCGCGTGAACCCCGGCACCGAGCACGAGTTCGTGACGCAGCTGTACGCCGCGCCCTACGAGGTCGACATTGCGCCGGCACTCGTGAACGGCTCCAACGTCATCGAGGTCGACGTGCAGCCCGTGCAGAGCAACCGCCGCGAAGGCCTCAAGGAGCTGTACAACAGCGACCCCGTCGCGAACGTGAAGTACCAGGCGTACAACAGCGTGCACGGCGGATCCGGTCTCATCCCGGCCGGCCTCGTCGGCCCCGTCACGCTGAACAGCGCAGTCGAGAGCATCGCCGAGCCGGGGCCGGAGCCGACCGGCACGACCGAGCCCACGCCGCAGCCGACCTCGACTGATGGCAGCGGCACGACCGCGCCGACGTCCAGCCCCGGCAACGGCGGGGGCGGCGGCAACGGCGGCTCCGACGCTGGCGGTCAGGACGGCGACCTCGCCACGACGGGCGTCGACGGCAGCCTCGCCGGCTTCCTCGCGCTCCTCGGGGTCGTCCTCGCGGGCACAGGGACGGCGTTCCTCATCAAGAAGCGCCGCGAACGCGCGACCAGCGAGTAGCTCTCGCGCGCCTGACACGCGCGGCCCCGCGCATCCACTTCACGGTTGATGCGCGGGGCCGCACGTGTTTAGAGAGGCCGCACGTCGCCTTGGCTACGAAGGACGCCCGTGCACGCATGACCCACCTCTGGACCTGAGCGACGCCGGGATGCCATCGAGAGCGGCTCGGCGCTGTCGCGAACTCGATCAGCGCTCAACCGCCGCCGACCGTGCTCGCACGCTCGTGCAGGCTGGGCGGCAGGATGATCGTACGATGCTCGTGCCGGTCGCCCAGCGAGATCTCCTCCATGAGGAGTTCCGCACCTGCGCGCCCCATCTCGAGGCCCGGCTGACCAACGCTCGTGATGCGGACCGGACTGTCGGTCGACATGCGGTTGTTGTCGAAGCCGACGACTGCCAGATCCTCGGGCACCGAAACGCCGGCGGCGAGGAGCGGCTGCATGGCCCCGAACGCGAGGGCATCGGATGCGCAGACGAGCGCATCCGGGCGCTCGAGTGGCGGACGCTCAGCCAGCATCACTCCGAGGGCATGACCCCCGCGGACCGTGATTCTTGGAGTCTCGATGGTCTCGATCTCGACGCCCCGGCTCTCTTCACAGGCTTTCAGCACCCCACGTCGGCGTGCCTCGACCGCGGAGAGCGAGAACGGACCACCTGCAAAGACGAGCCTGCGACGCCCGAGGCCGATGACGTGCTTCGCGGCCAGGTAGCCGCCGAGTTCCTCGTCGGCCACCACCCCGCAGGCGTCGTCGCCTCCCGGCCAGTTGACCTGCACGACCGGCATGCCCCTGCCCCGCGCCTGCTGCGCGGCTTCGAGCGGAGCGTCGAGTGGGGCCAGGAGGATGCCCGCCACCTGCGTCTCCTCGAACAGCTCGATGTGCCCGGTCTGCTTGACGAGATCTACGTCGCTGTTGGCGAGCAGGAGTCGCTTGTGCTTCGTGTCGAACGCCTCCTCTGCCCCTCGGGCGATGTCGAGGAACAGCGAGTTCGCGAGATCGACGATGACGAATCCGACGGTGTCGGCTCGCCCCATGGCGAGCGACCTCGCCGTCCGATTCCGAACGAACCCGAGCTCCTCGATCGCGCGCTCGACTCGTTCGCGCGTTCCCGCGGCGACGAGGTTCGGGGTATTGAGCACGTTGGAGACGGTCCCCAACGACACCCCGGCGAGACGCGCGACGTCAGTCATCACTGGCCGCGGTCGATCCCTGGTCTCATTGGTCGTCGGTGACATGGATCAGAACTCTATACGAGAAGAAAGTTATCCGTTCGCTTGCGAATCGGACTGGTTCGTGGTTGTCTTTGAAGCGCTTCAAGCATGCGAGGTCGACTCGCCCAATCAAGGAGGATTCATGAAGCGAACCCCTCGGGTCGCGCCAACGCGCTTGACCCTGACCGCCCTCGCCGGAGTCTCTGTGCTCGCGCTCACGGCCTGCTCTGGTGGAGGCGGAGCAACGGTCAGTGACGACGAGTTCTCCGTCTTCATCAACGTCGAGAACACGGAAGTTCCGGCCGTTCTCGAAACCCTAGCCGGAGACACCTGCTCAGCCGAAGCCGGCGCGCAGCCACTGAAGGTCGAGACCGTCCCCCAGACCAACCTCGACCAGCAGCTGCAACTGAAGGCCGGGCAGGGAGACCTGCCGGTGCTCTTCTCGGCCGGGAACGCACCGGCCCTCACGCAGACGCTCGCGGAGTCAGGCAACATCGCTGACTTCGAGGCGCTGCTGACTGAGACGGGGCAGCTGGACAAGATCGAGCCGGCAGCCGTCTCCACGATCGAGAACCTCTACGGCAGCTTCGCCGTGCTCCCCTTCGAGTACAACGTCGAGGGCATCTGGTACAACAAGACCATCTTCGACGAGCAGGGTATCGCCGAGCCACAGACCTGGGACGAGCTCACCGCGGCGTCGGAGAAGCTCAACGCTGCGGGCATTCAGCCGTTCTCCGCAAGCGGCGAGCAGGGGTGGCCGATCACTCGCCTCATCTCCAGCTACCTGTTCCGCACCCTCGGCCCCGACGCGATGCAGAAGGTCGCCGACGGCGAGGCGAAGCTCACCGACCCCGAGTACGTCGAAGCCGCGCAGGCGATCGCCGATCTCGGCGCGTCCGGGTACTTCGGCCAGGGTGTCGGCTCGATCGACATGGCGACCTCCGAGAACCAGTTCCTCAACGGCAGCGCCGCGATGTTCTACATGGGCAGCTGGTTCCTCAGCGGCCTCAACGACCCTGAAGCGAACCGGATCGGCGTCGAGAACGTCGGCTTCATGCCCTTCCCCGGCGTAGAGGGTGGTGCGGGCGACCGCTCGCAGCTGGCCGCGAACGTGGGTCTGCCGCTCACGATGAACGCGAACGCCACGGGAGAGAACTCCAAGGCTTGGCTGAGCTGCATCGTCGAGAACTACGGCAGCACCGCACTCGCACAGGAGAACCGTGTCTCCGGCTTTGCCCTCTCCGAAGAGGTGGCCGACGTGCCACCACTGACCCAGCTGGTCCAGGACCAGATCGCCGAGACCGAGACGACCGTGCTCTGGTTCGAGGCACTGTTCACGCCTGAGGCGACGACCACGAGCCAGCGCAACGCGGCCCAGCTCGTCACAGGCAGCATCACCGCCGAGGACTTCATGGCGCAAGTCCAGGCAGACCTGGGCTAAGTCCCCACAGGGTGCGGGAGCGTCGGCTCCCGCACCCACCGGATTCGGAGAAACACATGAAAAACGTGCTCGGCGACAAGCGGACCATCGCCATCCTGCTCGGACCCGCACTCCTCGTGTACTCGGTCGTGATGCTCGTGCCGGTGCTCGTCTCGCTCGGATACACCCTCTTCGAGGGCAACGCCATCGTCGGATTCACCTTCGTGGGCTTCGACAACTTCGTGCGACTCGTCGGCGACTCGGAAGTCCACGCTGCTCTGCTGTTCACGCTGAAGTACGCGGTCGTCGTGACCGTCGGCCAGGTGCTCTTCGGCTACGGGCTCGCGCTGCTCTACGCCTTCGCACTGAAACGGGCCTCTGGCCTCATCCGGACACTCGTCTTCTTCCCGGTCGTCATGCCGACCGTCGCCGTGGCGCTGCTCTTCCAGCAGCTCTTCTCCGTCGCCCCCACACAGGGCGTCGTGAACTCCTTCATGACCTCGCTCGGTGGCGCCCCCCTCGACTGGTTCGGCGACGGCGGCAGCGCCTTCATCGTCATCGCCATCATGGACATCTGGCGCTCGATGGGCTTCTACGGCGTCCTCCTCTATTCAGGACTCATCGACATCCCAGAAGACGTCATGGAATCCGCAAGGCTCGACGGCGCCAGTGGCTGGAAGCTCATCCGCCACATCGTGCTCCCCCTCTCGCTGCCCGTCCTCATCTCCTCGCTCATCTTCTCGATCAACGGAACGCTCAAGGTCTTCGATAGCGTGCTCGCGCTCACGAACGGCGGGCCGGGCAGCACCACGAGCCCGCTCACGATCGCGATGTTCGACCAGTCCTTCACCTATGGCCAGTACGGATATGGCTCGACGATCGCGATGCTCCTGACGATGGTGTGCCTGGCCGTGACGTTCGTCGTCTTCCGTGGGGCCGCCCGTAACCGACAGAAGGCCGCAGCATGACCACGACCAACAATTTCACGCCGGCCCGCGTCCGCCGACTGCTCGGCCGGATCCCGGTCTGGATCGGCGTCGCATTCCTCCTCGTCATCGTCGGCTACCCGCTGCTCTGGCTCCTCCTCGGCTCCTTCAAGACGCAGCGCGAGTTCCTCGAAGAACCCACCTGGGCGATGCCCCAGCAGTGGAACTTCGACAACTACAGCGTGGCGTGGGAGACGGCAGGTCTCGGCCAGACGCTGCTCAACAGTGCCGTCGCCGTCCTTCCCTCCCTCTTCCTGATGCTGCTGCTCGGAACGGCCGCAGCGTTCGCTCTGGAGATCATGGTGTGGAGGGGGCGCAACAACGTGCTCCTCATCTTCCTTGCCGGCATCATGGTGCCGACGCAGATGATCCTGCTTCCTCTCTTCAGCGCCTACTTCCAGATCGGCCTCACCGGCACCCTCTGGACGCTGATCATCACGTACACGGCGACGGGCTTGCCTCTGACGGTCTTCCTGATGGCGACGTACTTCCAATCCATCCCCCGGGAGATCTTCGAAGCGGCGACCATCGACGGAGCCTCCGTCATCCGACAGTTCTTCTCCATCGGGCTCCCGATGATGAAGAACGGGCTGTTCACCGTCGGGCTCGTGCAGTTCTTCTTCTTCTGGAACGACCTGCTCATCGCGCTCACATTCGCGAACTCGGGAAGCATCCGAACGCTGCAGCTCGGCCTGCTCAATTTCAACGGGAACTTCGGCACGACGCAGTACGGCCCGCTCTTCGCCGCCGTCAGCATCAACGTGTTCGCGCTCCTGATCATCTACCTCATCCTCAACCAGCGCATCCAGAAGGGCCTCACGGCGGGAGCCGTCAAGGGATGAGCACCAACACTTCGAACAGGAACTCCGTGCACGTCTCCTCTCCCACGATCGAACACCTCCGCGAGACCATGGGCATCGGCACCCCGACGCCCCGCCTCAGCTGGAAGATCAGCGCCGCACCCGGGTGGACCCAAGACGCCTGGGAGCTCGAAGTCGACCGCGGCGGCCGGCTCAGCCGCTCCGTCGGCCGCGGCCCGGAGCAGGTCCTCGTCGGCTGGCCGTTCAAGCCGCTCCACTCTCGTGAGTCCGCGACCGTTCGCGTTCGTGTTCGCGGGGACGACGACGCCTGGTCATCGTGGAGTGATGCCACCGCATTGGAGGCTGGCCTCCTCGACCAAGCAGACTGGGCGGCGAGCCCGGTCGGAGGCGCATGGGAGGAAGCGAAGGGGACTGACCGACGACCATCCCTCGTTCGGCGCGAGTTCCACCTCTCGAAACCCGTCAGAAGCGCCCGCCTGTACGTCACCGCGCACGGGCTCTACGAAGCGGAGATCAACGGGCAGCGCGTGGGCGACCACGAGCTGTCCCCCGGTTGGACGAAGTACGACGACCGCCTCATCTACTGGACCTTCGACGTCACCCAGCACGTCCACCAGGGCGCCAATGTCATCGGCGCCTGGCTCGGGGACGGCTGGTACCGCGGCCGGATCGGCTTCAACGGCGGGTACCACGACCTCTACGGCACGGACCAATCGTTGATCGCGCAGCTCGAGATCGAGCACACGGATGGGACCCGTCACGTCGTCGCGACCGACGCCGACTGGGTAGCGGCGCTCAGTCCGATGACCAGCGCCGGCCTCTACGACGGCGAGAAACACGACTCGCGCGACGAGCAGGACGGGTGGAGCGCGCCCGGCGCCTCCGATGACGGATGGACTCCTGTTGCAGTCGGCGTTCGCGACACCGCCACTCTTGTCGCACCGTCGCTCCCGCCGGTGCGCTGCACGCAGGAGGTCGAACCCGTCACCGTCACACGCACCGCTGAGGGCGTCCACCTCCTCGACTTCGGACAGAACCTCGTCGGCCGACTCCGGGTGGAAGTCGACGGACCCGCAGGCCACCGCATCGAGCTGCGCCACGCTGAAGTGCTCGAGCACGGCGAGCTGGGCGTCCGCCCGCTGCGCCTCGCCGACGCCCACGACGTCATCATCTTGGATGGTCGAGGCCCACGCGTCTGGGAGCCGAAGTTCACCTTCCACGGCTTCCGCTACGCCGTCGTCACCGGCCTCGCCGAGCTGCCCACCGGAACTGTGATCGCGCGCGTGCTGCACAACGACATGGAGCGCACAGGAACGCTCACCACCTCCTCCGACGACCTCAACCGGTTGCACGAGAATGTGGTCTGGGGCATGCGCGGCAACTTCCTGTCGATACCCATGGACTGCCCGCAGCGCGACGAGCGACTCGGCTGGACGGGCGACATCCAGGTCTTCGCCCCCACGGCATCGTTCCTCTACGACTGCGCCGGGTTCCTCGAGAACTGGCTCGCGGACCTCTCCCTCGAGCAGCTGCCCGACGGCACCGTGCCGTGGTTCGTGCCCGTCGTCCCTGGCGGACCCACCTGGACCCCCATCGAGACCGGCGCCGTGTGGGGCGACGCCTCCGTGCTCACTCCTCTGGTACTGCACGAGCGATTCGGCGACCGCGGCATCCTTGCGCGCCAGTTCGAGAGCGGGCGCGCTTGGGTTGACCGGATGGTGCTCCAGTCGGGCGACTCGCGCCTCTGGAAGTCAGCACACCAGCTCGGCGACTGGCTCGACCCGGCTGCACCGCCCCACGACCCGGCGGACGGGCAGACCGACAAGTACCTTGTCGCCTCCGCATACTTCGCGTACACGACGAGGCGTCTCGCGGACATCGCCATCATCCTCGGCCGAACCTCCGAAGCGAGCAAGTACTCGATGATCGCGTCCCAGGCGCGCGACGCGTTCCGCAGCGAATACGTCGTGGACGGGGGCATGCTCACGAGTGACGCGCAGACCGCGTACGCACTCGCCATCCACTTCGATCTCCTCTCAGCCCCGGAGAAGCGGGTCGCCGGAGGGCGGCTGGCCCAGCTCGTGCGCGAGGCCGGCCACCGCATCGCGACGGGTTTCGCCGGAACTCCCGTCATCAGCGACGCCCTCACCGTAACCGGGCACCTCGACGAGGCGTATGGGCTGCTCCTCGAGGACTCGTGCCCGTCCTGGCTCTACACCGTCCGCATGGGCGGCACCACGATCTGGGAACGCTGGGACTCGATGCTTCCCGACGGGAGCATCAATCCGGGAGAGATGACCAGCTTCAACCACTACGCACTCGGTTCCGTGGCCGACTGGATGCACCGCACTATTGGGGGGCTGGCTCCCGCGCAGCCTGGCTACCGTCGCGTCATCTGGGCGCCACAGCCCGGCGGCGATCTCACCAGCGCGATCGTCACGTTCGAATCCAAGTACGGGACGATCACTGGCTCTTGGACGCGGACCTCAGAAGGCATCAGCTATGAACTGCTGCTTCCGACCGGAGTCACGGGCCAAGTGCTGCTCCCCGGCGCCGAGGAGCGGTTCGAGCTCGGTTCGGGCGCGAGGTTCACGCACCGTGCCGCAACCCCCGCCCTCGAGACGCAAGGAGCTTGAGGGTCGGGGCACCGTGTCTGACATCGCCGCCCTCGCATCCCAACCCCGATCTCGACTCGCGCTGGGCACGCTCGGCTTCGGAACAACGCAGAACAGGGACGCTTCATTCGCCCTCCTCGATGCCTTCATCGAGGAGGGCGGGCGCCTCATCGACTCGGCACACGTGTATGGCAATTGGGATCGGAGCGTCCCGCCGAGTGCGAGCGAACGCATGGTCGGCGCGTGGATGTCGTCGAGAGGTGTGAGCGGAGACGTCTCTGCCACAACCAAGATCGGGCACCCCTCGCTGGATGACCCCGGCGCCACGCGCCTCGACCCCGAGTTGCTGCGCTTGGACATCGAGGAGGCCCGAGACAATTTCGGACTCGAGACGATCCCTCTTGTGTACCTGCACCGGGACAGCACCGCGATACCCGTCGAAGAACTCTTGGCCCCGCTCGAGGCGTTCACTCGGGAAGGGCTCATCGCGGCCTACGGTGCCTCGAACTGGACGACCCCGCGCCTCAAGGAGAGTCGCGAGATCGCGGCCGATCGCGGGTGGGCCGGCTTCACGGTCAACCAGCCCTGCTGGGGGCTCGCGCGCCGGCTCGAGAGGGCGCTTCCGGGCGGGATGGTCGCAATGGATGAGGCAATGCATCGCTTCCACGAGCAGTCGGCCCTTCCAGTCAGCCCCTACTCGTCTCAGTCCAGGGGCTACTTCTCGCGTTGGAGGCGCGGGGGAGCAGACACGGCGGTGCGGGACTTCGATGACGAGCACAACAGAGCGATCGCACTGCACCTCGACGAGCTCGCGCCCAGCTACGGCCTACCCGCAACCGAGCTGTCAGTCGCGGTTCTGCTGGCGTCGTCGTTTCCGGTCATGCCGGTCATCGGTACAGGCACCGTCGACCAGTTGCGATCGAGCTTCCGTGCAACCTCGGTGCAGGTGTCCACCGTCGATCTCGAGGCCGTCCGCGCACTCTCCGGATTTCCCGTTGTGCAACGGCATGGTGACTGATACCTTCGTGGCAGCGGATGTTGAAGCGTTTCAATGTCGCCCCGCGCTCATCGTAGAGCGCGCCATCCGCGTGCCTCCACTCCCCGATGAAGTACCTCAACGAAGAGAACGGAAGATCGCACTTGATACCGAAGAACGCCCACGGCAGAGGCCGCTCGTTCAAGGCCGCGACGGCCCTGACACTCGGCACCTGCCTCCTCGCAGGATCCTTCGTGAGCGCACAGCTCGCAACCGCCGCTCCAACGAACACCACTACCGTCGCACTGCAGGTCGATCGGCAGGAATCCCCCATCTTGGTCGACTCCACACCGAGCTTTAGCTGGCAGATGGATGCGGCGCATCGCGGCGCCGCTCAAACGGCTTACCGCCTCGTCGTCGCAACGTCGGCAGATAAGGCGTCGAACGGTGAAGGCGACGTCTGGGATTCCGGCGTTGTCGAGTCCAACGCCAGTTCAGCGGTTCCCTACACTGGCCCCGCCTTGGCACCGAAGACCAGCTATTTCTGGGCCGTGCAGGTGACGGACGAACACGGCGAGACGCTGCCGACCGCCACGTCGTCCTTTCGAACCGGTCTCAAGGCGACCGACGGGAGCACGGGCTGGAACGGTGCCCAATGGATCACCCAGCCGAACGCCGAGCCGTCGCTTGCCGATGATCGTTCGTTGGCCACGACCTTCGACGTCTCGACGAGGTTCCAGATCCTGCAGGGCTCCGCAGGACTCACGTTCAACGGCGTCGATGACGACTTCATCCTCCTCAACGTCGCTGAGGTCGATGGTCAGTACCGCCTGAAGCTGCACGAGGGCAACGCACAGGGCATCCGCGACTTCACCCGTGACAACGGTGCCGCAGAGAACCCGAACAGCCCACGTGGCTTCGACCCCGTGAACGTCGACGTCGCGCTCGACGGTTTCGACCCCGCCGCCGAGCACACCCTCACGGCGAGCCTCGTCGGAGGCGGAGGGGTCTTTCCTTCCGGGTCCAAGTGGAAGATCAGCCTCGATGGCGCGGCCGTCGCCGAGTTCGAGCTGCCGGGCAATCGGCAGATGGTGCGAGCTGGTCTTGTCGGCCTGTACAACGACAACGGGACAAGCGCCAAGTACACCGACGTGACCCTCACGGTGCCGGATGCGGCCGAGAAGCTCGAGGAGACCCAAGGGAAACTCACCGCGGACCCGAGTGCGTCCGCTTTCGCTGAGGCGGACGGCGCGAAGATCGCTGACGGCTGGATCACGGTTACGGACAACTTCGCCCAAGAAGTCGACACCAGCCCCTCGGACGGGCTCTTCCGCGAGGAGTTCAGCACGGCGGGCAAGACGGTCGAATCGGCGCATCTCTATGCAAGCGCCCTGGGCGTCTACGAGTTCGAGCTCAATGGCGAGAAGGTCGGCGACTCCTACCTGGCCCCGGGTACGTCCGACTTCTACAAGACCGCGCTCTACAACGCCTACGACGTGACCGAGCAGATCGCGTCCGGCGACAACGCGATCGGCGCGCAGCTCAACGACGGCTGGTATTCCGGGTCGTTCGGCGCGCTTCAGAAGCCGTACGGCGCGCAGCCTGCCCTGCTCGCCAACCTCGAGATCACCTACACCGACGGCACCACAGAGTCAGTCGCGACGGGACCCGACTGGTCGTACTTCGACGAGGGCCCCATCACCGACAGCAACCTCATGGACGGCGAGAACTACGACGCACGGCTCGAGCCCGCAGTCGCCGGGTGGTCGCAGGGCGGGTTCGACGAAGCCGACTGGGTCGCCCCCTCCACCATCTCGCTGCCGACAGGCCTCAAGGTCGTCGGCGACAGCGCTTCCGCGATCAAGAAGGTCGAGGAGGTCTCGCCTGTCTCCCGGACGGTGGATGCCAACGGCAACATCGTCTTCGACTTCGGCAAGAACATCGTCGGCAATGTCGCGATCGACGTGACCGGTCCCGCCGGGTCGACCGTCGAGCTCAACTACGGCGAGATGCTGAACGACAGCAGCGCAACCGCAGATGGGCCGGCCGGGACGATCTACAACGAGAACTTCCGCTCGGCGAAGGTCAACGACTTCTACACGATCGGCGACTCGGGCTCCGGGTCCTTCGAGCCGACGTTCACGATGCACGGCTTCCGCTACCTTGAGGTCTCCGGGTTCGACGGGTTCGACGCGAACTCCGTCGGCGCCGACGACGTCACAGCGCACGTGCTGAGCTCGGCCACCGAACTGACGATGGACCTCGAGACATCGAGCGATGGCCTCAACGCCCTGCACGAGAACACCATCAACGGCCTGCGCGGCAACTTCAACTCGATCCCGACCGACACACCAGCGCGCGACGAGCGCATGGGCTGGCTCGGTGACATCCAGGTGTTCACGTCGACCGCGTCCATGACCGCGGATGTGCGCAACTTCCTGCAGAAGTACACGGAGCTCGACCTCGCCGACGCGCAGTTCGCAGACGGCCAGTACCCCCGCTTCGCGCCGTACCACTCCGGCTGGGACTTCGTGCACGGCACATCCGACCCGTGGACCGACGCGAGCATCATCGTGCCGTATGAGCTCTGGAAGGCATACGGCGACACCGAGATTCTCGAGGTCAACTACGAGCAGATGAGTGCGTACGCGACGGCGCTCAATGAGGGCCCGCGTGGCTTCGTGCTCGGGGACTGGCTCTCGTTCGCGAAGACCGACACCGAGTTCGTGATGCAGGCCTACAAGGTGCACACGATCAAGCTCATGGCGGAGGCGGCCGAAGCGCTCGGCAAGACCGAGGACGCCGAGAAGTACACCGCTTGGCACGCGGACTGGAAGAGCACCTTCGTCTCGACCTACTTCCCGAGCGGCGGCGCGCAGATCGAAGGCGCAGACCTGGAGACCCAGGCCGCGTACGCGATCGTGCTCGACTTCGGCTTGTACCCGGACGGCACACAGGCCGGCCTCGCGGAACGGCTTGCGCAGCTGAGCCTCGCCGGCGAAGACGGCGCACCGGCGCTCACGACCGGCTTCCTCGGGACCCCTGCCATCCTGCCTGCCCTTTCAGGCGGCGGGCAGCTCGACGCCGCATACGACCTCGTGCTCAGCAATGCCTACCCGAGTTGGCTGTACACGGTTGACCAGGGAGCGACGACGTACTGGGAGCGGTGGAACTCGTACACGCTCGAAGACGGTTTCGGCGACGTCAGCATGAACTCCTACAACCACTACGCCTACGGCGCGGTGAGCGAATGGATCTACAACACGGTCGCTGGCGTCAACCAGGACCCGACGCAGGCTGGCTACCAGCACTCCGTGCTCAAGCCGCAGCCGGACGCGGACGGACGAGTCACGTGGGCGAACGCGGCCTTCACCACGAATTACGGCACGCTCGTCTCCGACTGGACTACCGAGAATGGCTCCTTCGAGTACCACGTCGAGGTTCCGGCGAACTCGTCCGCGACGGTCTACGTGCCCGTTGACGACAAGAGCAAGACCGTGCTTGAGGGCGGTCTCGCTGCAGTGGATGCCGAGGGCGTCACGCTCGTCGGCATCGAGAACGGCATAGCCCAGCTCGAAGTCGTCTCCGGCAGCTTCGACTTCACCGTCGGCGTCGCGCCGGAGCCGACCGGCGAGCCGACGGGCACGGCGGAACCCACGCCGCAGCCGACCTCGACTGATGGCACCAGCACGACCGCGCCAACGTCGAGCCCCGGCAACGGAGACGGCGGCGGCAACGGTGGCTCCGACGCTGGCGGTCAGGACGGTGACCTTGCCACGACGGGCGTCGACGGCAGCCTCGCCGGCTTCCTCGCGCTCCTCGGGGCTGTCCTCGCAGGCACCGGAGCAGCGTTCCTCATCAACAAGCGCCGCGGACGCATGACCAGCGAGTAGCTCTCGCACGCATCACAACCGCGGCCCCGCGCATCCACATCACCGTGGATGCGCGGGGCCGCAGTCGTCTACGCCCACGTCCCGCGCCACGCGCCACTCCCCCTCCCCGTGAGTCGCCCCAAGTGGTCGCCTTGGAGCCCTGCTGAACAACCATTTGGGGCGTCTCGCGGGCGAGCTCGCAACCCAGCGGCTACCGTGGCAAGCATGTCGGATGCGCAATCAGACCCGCCCGAGCTGAACCGGACTCGTGGCCAGGCGGCCACCATGCGGGCGATCGTGAACTCGACGGACGGCGGGCCGCGCAGCCTCGAGCTCCGCGACATGCCCGTCCCGCACCGGCCGCCCGGCCACGTGCTCGTCGAGGTGCGTGCGGCCGGCGTCGCGTTCCCGGATGTGCTGCAGTCGCGCAGCGAGTACCAGCACCGCATCCCGACCCCGTTCGCGCTGGGCAGCGAGTTCGCGGGCGTCGTCGCCGAGGCTGGCGAAGGCTCCGGGTTCGCGGAGGGTGACCGGGTCTTCGGCGTCGCGAGCCACGGCGCGTTCGCCGACTCTGTCGTCGCGCCGGCCGACCGCGTGCTGCCGCTGCCCGACTCGATCGGCTTCATCGACGCCGCCGCGCTGCCCATCAACCTCCTCAGCGCCGACTTCGCGCTCCGCGACCGCGGGCAGGTGAAGCAAGGAGAGACCGTCCTCATCCAGGGCGCCGCGGGCGGGCTCGGCGTCGCCCTCATCCAGCAGGCGAAGCTCATCGGCACCACTGTGATCGCCGTCGTCTCGACCGAGGAGAAAGCCGCGCTGGCCGAGTCGGTCGGTGCCGACCACACGGTCCTCGCAGCAGATTTCCTCGCGGAGGTGCGGCAGCTGACGCAGGGCCGCGGTGTTGACGTCGTGCTCGACCCGGTCGGCGGTGACCGCTTCACCGACTCGCTGCGCTGCCTCGCGAAACGCGGCCGCCTCGTCGTGCTCGGCTTCACGGGCGGCAGCATCCCGACCGTCAAGACCAACCGACTCCTCCTGAACAACATCTCCGTCGTCGGCGCCGCCTGGGAGGGGCTCATGCCCGAGTGCCTCGTCTCGCTCCCCGGGCAATGGGCGAGGCTCTCACCCGCCGTCGAGCGCGGTGAGCTGCGGGCCTCCATCAGCGAGGTCGTGCCGCTCGAGCAGGCCCCGGAGGCCGTCGCGAGCCT
Source organism: Pseudoclavibacter sp. RFBA6 (assembly GCF_002931575.1). Lineage (NCBI taxonomy): Bacteria > Bacillati > Actinomycetota > Actinomycetes > Micrococcales > Microbacteriaceae > Pseudoclavibacter > Pseudoclavibacter sp. RFBA6. The sequence goes on from NZ_PSUA01000017.1 coordinate 129,979, forward strand.
GGATGAGCGCCTCGCGCGCGGCAAGATCGTCATCGACCTGAGCCTGGGGTAGGCGGCTGGCGCGAGACTGCCAGCACCCGTGCCATGGATCCGCTCCTCGACTGGCACCATGCTCCCCTGCCAGACTCGAACGATGACCTCCCCCACATCCCCCGCGTTCGTCGCCCAACTCCCCGCCGCCATCGCCCGCCTCGCGGAGGGCGTCGAGCTGCTCGACCCGGCGGATGCGCCCCCGCTGCGCTGGGGGATCCTCGGCGCAGGCCACATCGCGCGGAGGTTCGCGCAGGAGGTTCCCGAGCACACCCGGTCGACGATCGCGGCGGTCGGGGCCCGCGACCTGTCACGCGCCCAGGCGTTCGCCGACGAGCTGGGCGTCGATCGCGCGCACGTCTCCTATGCCGAGCTCATCGCCGACCCGGACGTCGACGCCATCTACCTCGCGACCATCAACTCGACCCACCACGACCTCGCGCTCGCGTGCATCCGCGCCGGCAAGCCGGTGCTCGTCGAGAAGCCCTTCACCCTCAACGCCGCCGAGGCCCGCGACGTCTTCGCCGCCGCAGAAGAGCACGGAGTGCTCGTCGTCGACGGCATGTGGACCCGGTTCCTCCCCCAGTTCACGGTGGCGAGGCAGATCGCCACCAACGGGCTGCTCGGCCGCCTCGTCACGGCGCACGCGAACTTCGCCGGGGTCATGCACACCCCTGTCCCGCGCATCGTCGACGTCGAGCAGGGCGGCGGTGCCCTGCTCGACATCGGCGTCTACTCGGTCGCCGCCGTGCACGACCTTCTCGGCCCGCCCAGCGAGGTCGCGGCGGCCGGCAACCTGCTCCCCGGGTACGCCGTCGACGGCTCAGCATCCGTCATCATGCGCACCGCGAGCGCCGTCGGCACAGCCCGCTGCAGCTTCGAAGGGCGGGCCCCGTCGACGGCGGAGTTCGTGTTCGAGCGCGGCATCGTCGAGCTGCCGGAAGAGTTCTTCGTTCCCGGGATGCTGCGCGTGAGCGAGTTCGGCGGCCACGGTTCCGAGCAGGCGTCCGACGAGTCGACCGACGGCGTCAGCGGTGCGCTCACCACCGAGTGGGATGCGACCGTACCGGGTGGCTTCCAGTTCGAGTCCGCGGAGTTCGCGCGCCTCCTCGCGAGCGGCGCCACGCAGTCGCGGGTGATGCCCTGGCAGTCATCCGTCGAGATCATGGAGGTGCTCGACCAGGCTCGAGCAGCCATCGGCGTCGTCTACCCGGGGGAAGCCACCGCGTAGGTCCGTAGGTCACGGCTTGCCATGTCGGGAGTATGCGAGTACGGTGACAGCGGCTTGTCACTGCTTCCGCAGGCAACACCGCAGCTGTTTCGACGACGATTTCAGCAAGCGTGTTTCCTAGGAGAGCAAGATGATCATTCGGCGGGTACTCAACAACAACGTTGTTGACGCGTTGGACGACTCCCTGCAGGAGGTCATCGTCTTCGGCAAGGGCCTCGGCTTCCGCTCGAAGCCGGGCGAGCGCGTCGACCAGACCCTCGTCGAGAAGGTCTTCCGGCTCGAAGACGACGCCGCCAGCCGTCACTTCGCATCCATCGTCGACTCCATCCCGGCAGAGATCCTCACCGCGACCGCCGACCTCGTCGCCCGCGCACGCACCGAGCTGAGCGCGAAGATCAGCGACAGCCTCTACGCGAGCCTCGCCGACCACTTCGTGTTCGCCGTGCAGCGCGCCAGAGACGGCGGCGACTTCACCGTCCCACTCGCCGTCGAGGTGCGCCGCTACTACCCGAGCGAGTACGCCTTCGCGAAGAGCGCAGTCGCAGAGCTCAACTCGCGCCTCGACGTCGAGCTGCCCGAAGAAGAAGCGACGAGCATCGCCCTCCACGTCATCAACGCGCAGGTGGGTGGCGCCGCCGACAGCGCGGCACGCCTCATGGAGCTCACCCACTCGATCCTCGACATCGTGCGCCTCCACTTCGGCCTGCACTACGACGACGCCGACTCCGCCTACCTGCGCTTCGTCACCCACGTGCGCTTCTTCGCCCAGCGCGTACTCCTCGGCGAGACCGTGCAACGCGACGACGCCGAGCTGCTGCGCATCCTCACCGAGCAGAAGCCCACCGCCTTCGCCAGCGTCGACAAGGTGGACGCCTTCGTCAAACGCAGCCACGGCCACGCGATGAGCGCCTCCGAGAAGGTCTACCTCGGCCTGCACATCGCCAACTTCCTCTGACACGCGAGCGCGCGAGCGCATCTAGGCGTTCAGACCCACAGTTTTCAACACCCCCAAGAATCCACCGCAGCGTGAGGGCAACCGCGTGAAGCCGGGATTCTCCCAACCAGGAGACACCCCATGAAGTATGAGAAAGACGCCGCGGCGATCATCGCCGCGGTCGGCGGCGACGAGAACATCTCCTCGCTCTACCACTGCGTCACCCGCCTGCGCTTCGGCCTGAAGGACAACACGAAGGCCGACCAGGCCGCGCTCACCGCGATCGGCCCCGTCGTCGGCGTCAACGACGCCGGCTCCCAGTACCAGGTCATCATCGGCAACGACGTGCCGCTCGTGCACAAGGCCATCGTCGCCGAGCTGCCACGCCTCGCGACGAGCGAGGACTTGGCAGCGGATGCGCCCGCCGACACCACGGGCGGGAAGCAGAAGCTGCACACCCGCTTCTTCGACTTCATCGCCGGCGTCTTCGCGCCCATCCTCCCCGCCATCGCCGGCGCCGGTCTCCTCAAGGGTGTGCTGGCGCTCATCAACGCGTTCGGCTGGGTCGACCCGACCTCGCAGACGTTCCTCATCTTCTCGGCCTTCGCCGACGCCGTCTTCTTCTTCCTGCCGATCGTCGTCGCAGTGTCCGCCGCCCGGAAGCTCAACGCGAACCCCTACGTCGCAGCCTCCCTCGGCGCGGTCCTCGTCTACCCTGCCCTCACGACCATGCTCAGCGCGGGCGAACCCGTCGCGCTCCTCGGCGTCACCGTCACGTCGGTCTCCTACGCCTACTCGGTCATCCCGGTCCTCCTCGGCGTCTACCTCATGTCGTGGGCCGAGCGACTCTTCACGAAGATCATCCCCTCCTTCCTGAAGCTGACCTTCGTGCCCATGCTGACCCTCGTCACCGTCGTCCCGATCACGCTCGTCGCGCTCGGCCCGCTCGGCACGTTCGTCGGCAACGGCGTCGCCGGCGGCATCAACTGGGCCCTCGACAACGGCGGCGCGCCCGCCGGGTTCGTCATCGGCGCCCTCCTGCCGCTCATCATCATGACCGGCATGCACTACACGCTCGTCCCCTTCATCCTGCAGAACCTCGCCACCCTCGGCTACGACAAGTTCCTGCCACTCACCTACGTGCAGACGTTCGCGACCGCCGGCGCCGTCTTCGGCGTCTTCCTCCGCGCGAAGAACGCGCAGATCAAGGCCCTCTCGCTCTCCACGACCTTCACCGCCCTCATGGGCGTCACCGAACCCGCCCTCTACGGCCTCGCCCTCCCCCTGCGCCGCCCCCTCATCGCCTCCATGGCGGGAGCCGGCGTCGGCGGCGCCATCTCCCTCGGCTTCGGCGTGCAGGCCTACGTGCTCGCCGGCAACGGCGGACTCCCCGGCCTGCCCGGCCTCGTCGGCGCCACCTTCGGGTGGGCGATCCTCGGCATCGTGCTCGCCTTCATCGTCTCCACCGTCGTCTCCGCGATCCTCGGCATCGACGAGTCGATCCTCGCGAAGACGTCCGAGAAGCCGGCCGCCGCACCAGTCACGAGCCCCACTGCGGCCGCCCCTGCCACCGCATCCACCGACCGCTCGGCAGCGGATGCGCCCCTCGCGCCCTCGAGCGGCGAGCTCATCGCCTCCCCCATGGCGGGCGAGCTCATCTCGCTCGACGACGTGCCGGACAAGACGTTCTCACAGCGCCTCGTCGGCGACGGCGCCGCCATCCGCCCCACCAGCGGACGCGTCACCTCGCCCGTCACAGGCGAAGTCGTCACCGTCTTCCCGACCAAGCACGCCGTCGCCATCCGCAGCGACGAGGGCACCGAGGTGCTCATCCACATCGGCATCGACACCGTCTCCCTGCAGGGGCGCGGGTTCGACGCGCACGTCGCAGAGGGCGACCGCGTCGCCGTCGGCGACCCGCTCATCGACGTCGACCTCGACGCCGTCAGCGCCACCAACGACACCGTGACCGTCATCGTCGTCACCAACCTCGGCCTCCGCTCGATCGTGCCAGGCACGCCAGGCACGCGAGGCAACGGCGACCCGCTCATGCACGTCCTCGCAACCATCCACGCCGACGCCACCACGAAGGAGCAGACCGCATGAACCAGACCCACCAGCAGCGCACTGCCACCGACCCCAGCCCGCACGGCGCATCCGGAACCTTCCCAGAAGGCTTCCTCTGGGGCACCGCGTTCGCCGCGAACCAGGTCGAAGGCGGCTTCGACCAGGGCGGCAAGGGCCTCTCGCAGGCCGACGTCATCCCCTTCCGCAAGACCGGCGACTACGTCGACATCACCTCGCTCATGAAGGCGACGGATGCGCAGATCGCCGAGGCCATCGCCACCCCGGGCGCCGCCGGCTACCCGAAGCGATCCGCAAGCGACTTCTACAACCGCTGGGAGGGCGACGTCGAGCTCTTCGCGGAGCTCGGCATGAAAGCGCTCCGCATGTCGATCGCCTGGTCCCGCATCTTCCCCAACGGCGACGACGCGGCCCCCAACGAAGAAGGACTCCTCTTCTACGAGCGCCTCTTCACGCGCCTCCGCGAGCGCGGCATCGAACCCGTCGTCACCATGTCGCACTACGAGATGCCCCTGCACCTCGTCACCGAATACGGCGGCTGGTCCAACCGCGCCGTCGTCGGCTTCTTCGAGACCTACGCGAAGACCATCCTCACCCGCTACCGCGGCCTCGTGCGCTACTGGCTCACGTTCAACGAGATCAACACGACCCTCATCGAGCCGTACACGGGCGGCGGCATCATCGAACGCGAGCCACAAGACGGCGTCGACCCTCGACAGGCCGGCTACCAGGCCCTGCACCACCAGTTCGTCGCAAGCGCCCTCTCGACGAAAGCGGCCCGCGAGATCGCACCGGACGCGCAGGTCGGCTGCATGCTCGCGCGCATGGCCCACTACCCCGCCACGTCGGCCCCCGCCGACATCGTGCGAGCCCAGTGGGACAACAACATGAACCTCTTCCACACCGACGTGCAGGTGCGCGGCCGGTACTCGGGAACCGCGCGCCGCTTCTGGCGCGACACGGGCATCCACGTCGCCATGGAACCGGGCGACGAGGCGCTGCTCGCCGCCAACACGGTCGACTTCATCTCCTTCAGCTACTACATGAGCCTCGTCTCCTCCGTCAGCCCCGAGCTCTACGGCGCGACCGGCGGCAACCTCTTCTCGACCATCAAGAACCCCCACCTGCAGACCACCGAATGGGGCTGGCACCTCGACCCCGAGGGCCTCCGCTACGTGCTCAACGACCTGTGGGACCGCTACCAGGTTCCCCTCTTCATCGTCGAGAACGGACTCGGGGCGACGGATGTGCTCGAAGGGTCCGGTTCCGACCGCGCCGTGCACGACGAGTACCGCATCGACTACTTCCGCCAGCACCTCCAGCAGGTGCGGGAAGCCATCGAAGACGGCGTCGATCTCCTCGGCTACACGTCGTGGGGCGGGCTCGACATCGTCAGCGCCTCCACCTCGCAGATGACGAAGCGCTACGGGGTCATCTACGTCGACCTCGACGACGAGGGCGCCGGCAGCGGCGACCGCATCCGCAAGGACAGCTTCCACTGGTACCGGGAGCTCATCGCCTCGAACGGGGCGACGCTCGAGGCGCTCCCGGCAACGGGAGCGTAGGGGCGAAGTCGCGCCGGGCCGCTCGGAAGCAGCGACCCGCTCATCCCCTGAGGGCCGTCATGCGTGCATGACGGCCCTCAGGGCGTTGGCGTCTGCGTCTGCGTCGCGCTCGCCGCTACGCTCGTCGTGACTCCCCGCGACCGAGATGGAACCATGTCCCCCTCCCCCCGACGGCGCCGCATCGCGCTGTTCGTGCTCTTCTTCCTGCCCGGCATCACCATCGCCTCCTGGGTGACCCGCACCCCGGACGTTCGGGACGCGCTCGGCGCCTCGACCGCGGAGATGGGGCTGATCCTCTTCGGCCTCTCGGTCGGATCGATGCTCGGCATCCTCAGCTCCGGCAGGCTCGTCAGCAGGTTCGGCGCCCGCCCCGTGATCACCGTGGGCATGTCGCTCGTCGCCGCGAGCGCCCTCACCATCGGGACGGGCGCAGCACTGGCGTCCGGAGCCGTCGTGGCGCTCGGCCTGGCACTCTTCGGCCTCGGCATGGGCGGCGCCGAGGTGGCCCTCAACATCGAGGGCGCCGACGTGGAACGGCAGCTCGGCAAGTCCACGCTGCCCGCCATGCACGGCTTCTTCAGCCTCGGAACGACCATCGGCGCCGTCGGCGGCATCGTGGCCACGGCCACGTCGTTCCCGATCCTGGCACACCTCAGCATCGCCGTCGTGGTCGTCACGGTCGGGCTCGTGGCGTCCATCCGCCTCCTGCCGCCCGCCACCGGGAAGGCTGCGACCACGGTGAGCACCGACGAGCGAGGCGCGCCTGCGAGCCGCCCGCTCTGGCGAGACAGGACGCTGCTGCTCATCGGCGTCATCGTGCTCGCGCTCGCCATGGCCGAAGGCAGCGCCAACGACTGGCTCCCGCTTGTCATGGTCGACGGCCACGGCTTCGACGCCGCCTGGGGCTCCGGGATCTTCGCGGTCTTCGCCCTGTCGATGACCGTCGGCCGGTTCGTGGGCGGCTCGTTCGTCGACCGCTTCGGCCGGCCCGCAGCGCTGGGCGCGAGCGCCCTCATCGGCGCGACCGGCCTGGCGCTCATCATCTTCGTCGACAACCAGGCGGTCGCCGCCTGCGCCGCGATCCTCTGGGGCCTCGGCACCGCACTCGGCTTCCCCGTCGCACTGTCGGCAGCCGGAGCATCAGGCGACCGGCCGGATGCCCGCGTCGCGTTCGCCGCCACGCTCGGGTACATCGCGTTCCTCGTCGGCCCGCCCGCACTCGGCTTCCTCGGCGAGGACTTCGGGCTCAGGTCCGCGCTCATCGCCGTGCTGGTGCTGGTCGCCCTGGCAGCCGTCGCCAGCTGGCTGGTCGGCCGCGGGAAGCCGACGCGCGAAGACCCGGCCGAAGCTCCGACGGCGCCCGCAGGCACACGAGCCGACTGAGCGCATCCGAGCTTCTCCCGACCTCGCCGCAGTGAAGGCGCGCGCGCTCGCAAGCTAGCTGATCAGGAGATCCGAGGATGCGGCTCCCCCGGCCCCCGGAACGCCTCGGCATTCGCGACCACCACGCCGACGATCACGATGGACCCGCCCACCAGCTGGCCGACCGTGAACGGCTGACCCGCCAGCAGGGTGAACGCGACCGTGAACACCGTGATCAGGTTCAGGAACACCCCCGCTCGAGCCGCCGGGATGACGGCGAGCGCCCGGTTCCAGAGCAGATAGGACAGCACCGACGGGAACACGGCGATCAGCACCAGCGAGGTCGCCGCACCCGCTGAGACCGGGAGCTGCGGACCACCCGTAGCGAAGGTGACGGGCGCGACGAGGAGCACCGTGATGACCGCCTGGATCGACGTCGACGTGATGGGCGGCAGGGGTGGTGACCTGCGGCCGATGATCGTGTAGGCCGTCCAGATGCCGACAGCACCGAACATGAGCAGCTGTCCGACGCCGAACCCCGTCTCCAGGAACGCGCCGACATCACCGCCGCTCACCACGACGAACACCCCCACCAGGGCGATCACCACGCCGGCGACACCAGCCCGCGTGAGGCGCTGCCTGAGGAAGATCGCCGCCGCCACCGCGATCACGGCAGGGTTGAACGCGTTGATGAGTGACGCACTGAAGGCGTCGCTGTACTGCAACGCCGCGTAGAGCGTCAGGTTGTACCCGGCCAGACCAGTGCAGCTGAGCGCCAGCAGCCACGGCCACGCCCGCAGCACCTTGCGCCAATCCGGGCGCTCCGCGAAGTGCGCGATCGCGAGCAACGGCACGGCGGCGAGCGTCCACCGCCAGAGCACGAGACTGAGCGGGTCCATCGTCTCGAGCACAGCCGCGCCGACGATGTAGTTGCTCGCCCAGAACAACGCCGCGCCAAGCAGCGAGAGCACCGCGATCAGCAGCGAACGGCGGGCCGACGCATCCGACCCCGCATTCCCCAACCTCACGCTCACGCGCGCTCCTCCCCGACCCCGCGCAGCGGAGCGCGCCTCGACCCCGCCAGCCTAGCCAGGTGCCGCCGAACCGACCCGCCCCTCGCGGCAGAGCCCCGGTGCGGCTGTTCTGCAGCGTGCAGCTGGCGCCGGGAGCCGCCGGCCACCACCGGTCCGCGCCGCACCCTGACAACTTCGGTGACTTAGCGGCCCGAATGCCCTCGTCCGCGACAGAAGGCCCGCCACAGTCACCAAAGTTTGCAGCCGAGCCAGACCTGACCGCCCCGCGGAGCGCATTCGCGTAGCGTTGCTCGGGTGAAGACCGTTGGCGTCGACCTGGCAGCAGAACCCACGCGCACGGCGATGGCCGTCATCGAGTGGGGTGCGGACGGAGCACACCTCAGCCACGTGCAGCTCGGCACCTCCGACACCGAGATCATCGAGCTGGCCGCAGATGCGGCGAGTGTCGGCATCGACTGCGCGTTCGGGTGGCCGATCGAGTTCGTGGAGTTCGTCTCGGCCCACGCGACCCGGGTGTCGGGCACGCACGCACACACCGGCATCGACCTGCGCCGCCGCCTCGCCTACCGGCACACCGACCGGGTCGTGCGGGAGCAGACGGGCCGCTGGCCGCTCAGCGTCTCCACCGACCGACTCGGCATGACGGCCATCCACTGCGCCGAGCTGCTCGACGGGTTCGCGGCCGCAGGAGAACAGGTCGACCGCTCCGGCGGCGGTCGCCTCGCCGAGGTGTACCCGGCAGCCGCGCTCCGCGCGTGGGGACTGCTGACCCCGGGGTACAAGACCAAGCCCGAGGCCCGAATCCTCGCGGCGCAGGCGGTTCTGGCCGCGCTCCCCCGCCTCGAGACGACCGCCGAGCAGCGCTCGCTCCTGGGCAGGTCCGACGACGCGCTCGACGCGCTCGTCGCGTCGCTCATCGCGCGAGCTCACGCGCTCGGCAAGACGTTGCCGATACCGCCGGAACTGCTCGACGCAGCGAAGATCGAAGGGTGGGTTGCACTCCCCATCTGCGGCATCGGCGAGCTCGCGGGAGACGCATGATCCGCGTGATCCGCACCATGCGCCGTTCGGCGACCCGCCTCTGGTGGTGGGCCCTCGACTACGCCTACGTCGTCGCGCAGCAGGCACGCGCCGCGTTCGATCGCACAGACCCGGCGATGTTCCTCGACGGTCCCCGCGCCCCCGTCGTCGTGATCCCCGGCGTATACGAGCCGTGGCGATTCATGCTGCCGCTCATCCGCACCATCCACGCGATGGGGCACCCGGTGCACGTCCTCGACCCGCTCGGCTTCAACCGCAAGCCGGTGCCGGACGCGGCAGCGCATCTCGTCGAAGCGCTCGAACGCCAAGACCTGGAGGACGTCATCATCGTCGCTCACAGCAAGGGCGGACTCGTCGGCAAGTACGCGATGACGCAGGGTGCGGGGGTGCCGCGCATCCGCTCGATGCTCGCCGTGGCGACCCCCTTCGGCGGATCCTCATACGCGCGCCTGCTGTTCACGCCGAGCCTGCGCATCTTCTCGCCGCGCGACCGCACGATCCTGGCGCTCTCCCTCGAGAAGGAGGTGAACTCCCGGATCGTGTCGGTCTTCGGCTGCTTCGACCCGCACATCCCGAAGGGCAGCTTCCTGCTGGGCGCCGAGAACGTGCAGCTGGACACAGGTGGGCATTTCCGCGTGCTCGAGCACCCGCGCGTCCTCGTGGAATTCGAACGCCTCGCCGCGCAGCCGGCAGAGCACTGATCGGGGCGTCACCTCAGGCGGCGGGCCTAGCATCAGCGCCATGACTCCGGATGCACGCAACTGGTTCGACGAAGGCGGGCGGGCGTACGCCCAGTTCCGCCCCAGCTACCCCGCTTCGCTCGCCAGCGAACTCGCGCAGCTGGCCCCGAGCACCGACCTCGCCGTCGATACGGGGTGCGGCAACGGCCAGTTCACAACCACGCTCGGAGCGGCCTTCGACCAGGTCATCGGCCTCGACCCGAGCGAGGAGCAGATCGCGAACGCGACCCCGCACCCGCGCGTCGCGTACCAGCAGGCTCCCGCGGAGGCGCTGCCGGTGAGCATCCGCAACGACTCCGTCAGCCTGGTCAGCGCCGCCCAGGCCGCGCACTGGTTCGACCTGTCCAAGTTCTACGACGAGGTCACCCGAGTCAGCGTTCGCGGCGGCGTCGTCGCGCTGCTCTGCTACGGCGTCCTCCACCTCGACGACCCCGCCATCGATGAACGCGCCCAGCGCTTCTACGCCGAAGACCTCGACGCCTACTGGCCACCGTCTCGGCGGCTGGTCGAGCGCGAGTACCGCGACCTGTCGTTCCCGTTCGAGGAGATCGAGTTCCAGGCGCCGAGCATCCAGAAGCGACTGACCCTGGATGCGCTGCTCGGCTACTTCTCGACCTGGTCGGCCGTCCGTGCGGCGCGCGAGGCGGGCGAGGCGCGCCTGCTCGAGGACGTGGGCCGCGACCTCGCCGACCTCTGGGGCGACCCCGCGACGGAACGACTCACGACCTGGCCCATCGGGGGCCGCGTCGGGCGCGTCGGCACCGCAGGGGCGTGAGTCGCGCGGATGGCTCGCGGCCGTAACGCGGATTCTGCGTCCACACGACGAGGCTGAGTAGCATGCAGGCCATGCCCATCAGACTCGAGAACGTCGGCATCGCCGTCCGCGATATCGAAGCGACCATCGCCTTCTTCACCGACCTCGGGCTCACCGTGCTGGGCCGCGACGAGGTCAGCGGCGACTGGGCAGCCACCGCCGTCGGTCTCGACGGCAACCACGCCAAGATCGCGGTGCTGCAGACGCCAGACGGCCACGGGCAGCTCGAGCTGTTCGAGTACATCCACCCGGAGGCCATCGAGACCGAGCCGACGCTGCCAAACGAGATCGGGATGCACCGCGTCGCGTTCTCCGTCGACGACATCGACGAGTCGCTCGCGATCGCGGCGAGGCACGGCTGCCACCCGCTGCGGGGTGTCGCGAACTACCGGGACGTCTACAAGCTCACGTACCTGCGAGGCCCGAGCGGCATCATCGTGATGCTCGCGCAGGACCTCACGAAGAGCTGACGCGCCTCGCCGTCGCTACTCGCTCGGCTCGAGCGGAGCGATCTGCTGGAACGGCGGGATCTTCTCCCCGCTCTGGTCTCCGCCGAAGACCGTGCTCTCGCCGCGGTCGTAGACGAGGTCGAACTGCGTGTAGTCATCGCGCAGCCAGGCTCCGACCCAGCCAGTTACCGTCTCCCCTGGCTTGACACTGTTGATCGGCGTGTATCCGGCGGCGGTCATCGCGGGCGCGAGCGTCTCCGGATTCGTCAGGCCGAGCGAGACGTAGTCGAGGTTCACGCCGCGGTCGGTGATGGAGACCAGCGTCGGCCTCTCGGCGCCGCCGTACTCGTCGCCTGCGGTGAAGCGGACCTTCACGAGCACCGCTTGGAGCCCGTCCGAGACGGACGCGTTGGCCGCGGAATGGAAATCCGTCACCATGGCGAGCGTCGTCACAGACGTCCCCGTGAGCTCATCCGTGACCGTCTGCTCGACGATCGGGGTGCTCGGGGGTTCCGCGATCGTCGCCTTCGGGGTCGGGGTCTCAGCAGGCTGAGCCTCGACGCCGCCCATCCCCGCGCATCCACTGAGCGTGAGCGCCGCGGCGACAAGCGTGGACACGAGGGCGAGGCGAGCGGCTGCGAACGTCATCGGAAGATTCTCGCACCGAGCACCGCCTCATGCGTCACCGACGTCGGCTACGCTCCCGCGAGGTACTCGGCGAACGACAGCGGCGGCCGCCCGGTGACCCGCTCGACATCGTCGGACACGAGCGATAGCTCGCCGCTCGCGATGGCCGTGTACGTGCTCACCCAGGCGTCGTTCTGCCAGGCGGGCGCGCCCCACTTCGCCCGCGACTCGTAGGCCTCCTCGAGGCTCTCGTCGTGGAACGTCACCGCGGTGCCGCGAGCGTGCGCGATCGCCGCCGCGATCTCGGTCGCCGTGAGCGCCTCCGGACCCGTCAGGTCGTACGTGGCCTCCCGATGCGCATCCGGGGCGAGCAGCACGCTCGACGCGACCGCCGCCACGTCGGCGCGGCTGACGATCGAAACCCGGCCGTCGCCAGCCGGGCCGCGCAGCACGCCGTCGTCGCCGACGAACATCGGCATGACGTCCATGTAGAAGTTGTCCCGCAGGAAGGTCCACGTCATTCCGGACGCCTTGAGATGCTCCTCCGTCGCGTGGTGGTCGCGCGCCAGCGTGAACGTCGAGTCGGGCGAGGCGCCGAAGAAGGACGTGTAGACGACGTGCTCGACGCCGGCCTCCGCCGCGGCGTCGATGAAGGCCTTGTGCTCGTCGAGTCGCGACTCGCTCTCGGCCGCCGAGACCATGAACAGGGTGCGGGTGCCGCGGAGCGCGGCAGTGGATGCGGCGCGGTCCGTGTAGCTGAACGGCGCGACGACGCACCCGGGCAGCTGCGGGGCCCTCGCCGGAGTGCGTGCGAGGAGGAGCTGCGAGGCGCCAGCGTCGGCGAGCCGCTTGGCGACGACGCCGCCCACCGCTCCCGTGCTGCCGGTCACCGCGATGCGGTCGGTGGATGCTTCGGTCATGCTGAACTCCTTGGACTCGGTGCCGCTGTGGTGGGGTCGTGCTGCGGGGGTGGGGCTTCGTGCGTCGAGCCCGGCACGCGTTCGTCACGGTTCGGCCGGCGCTCATCCACGCGCGGTGTCGTACTCCCGTTGTGCTTCGGCGACGCCCGTCATGTGCTCGGTCGCCCACTCTGTGAGCACGCGGAGTGGGCCGAGCAGGCTGAGTCCTGCGTCCGTCAGCTCGTAGTCGACGCGCGGCGGCACCTGCGGGAACACGGTGCGCGTGACGAGGCCGTCGCGTTCGAGCCCACGGAGCGTCTGGGTGAGCATCTTCTGCGAGACTCCATCGACCGCGGCTTGGATCTCCGAGAATCGCTTCGGCCCCTCGTGCAGCGTGCCGACGACGAGCACCGTCCACCGGTCGCCGATGCGGTCCAGCAGGCGGCGCGACGGGCAGTCGCGCACGTACGGGTCCCACAGGGGTTCGGACATGACCCACCTCTCATCGGTAACTGCAGGGTACTCACTTACCGCAAGAGACTCAAGGGCTGCGCCACAGGCACTTCTCGGTAACCGACGCTCCGCAAAGTGCCTTCTTCCCCTCCCCGCAGTCGGTCTCCTACGGTGACTGTCGGCGCCCGACACCGGTCGCCGAGACGAAAGGACCACCATGGCCAAGATCACCATCCTCGGCGGAACCGGATACGCCGGAAGCAACCTCGTCAAGGCGGCAGCGTCCGCGGGCCACGAGGTCACCTCGTTCAGCCGCTCGCGCCCCGACGAAGAGATCGAGGGCGTCACCTACGTCAGCGCCAGCGTCCTCGAAGACGGCACGTTCGACCACGCCATCGACGGCGCCGATGTCGTGATCTCCGCCCTCGCGCCTCGCGGAGACCTGGAAGGCCGAACCCGCGGCGTGCTCGCGCAGGCCGCGGCACTCGCCGCCGCGAAGGGCGTGCGCTTCGGCGTCGTCGGCGGCGCCGGTTCGCTGTTCGTCACGGAGGGCGGCCCACGGCTGTTCGACACGGAGGGCTTCCCGGATGCGATCAAGCCGGAAGCCGCGGAGATGGCGGGCGTGCTCGACGACCTCCGCGTATCCGCCCCAGAGCTCGACTGGTTCTACGTCAGCCCCGCCGCCGCGTTCGGCGCCTGGGCACCTGGTGAGGCGACGGGCGAGTACCGCATCGGCGGCGACGTGCTCCTCGCCGACGAGAACGGCGACTCGAACATCTCCGGCGCCGACTTCGCCGCCGCGATCGTCGCCGAGATCGAGAACCCCTCCCACCGCCGCGCGCGCTTCGGCGTCGCGTACTGAGCAGCATCCCCCTTTGCTCGGGCCCCGCGGGCATCCACACGCCCGATGCAGGTTCGTTTCGCAACGAGCATGCAGTGGTCGTGTGGATGCACCCGGGGACCGGGAGAGCGGAGCCGGCGAGAGTCGGTGCGAAGTCGAGTGCGAGCTACGGGACGATGACTGCGCGGCCGCGGATCTCGCCAGCGTGCAGCTTCTCGTAGGCGGCGGGCGCCTCGTCGAGGGAGAACTGCTCGACGTGGATGTTGATGGCGCCGCGCTTCGCGAGCTCCACGACCTCCATGAGCTCCGTCCTGGAGCCCCAGTTGATGGCGCGGCCGGTGACGTCGAGGGGCACGGTCGTCTGCCCGATGGGCACGGCGCCGCTCGCGACGCCCACGACCACGACCGAGCCGGCGGCCGCGACCATCTTCGCCGACAGGTCGGCCGTTGGCTGGATGCCGACGAAGTCGAACACGACCGTCGCCCCGAGGCCGCGAGTGAGGTCCTTGACCGCTGGGATCGCATCCGGGTTCGACAGGAACGTGTGGTCGGCCCCGACGGTGCGGGCGAGCTCGAGCTGCGCCTCGCCGACGTCGAGCACGACCACCGTCGTGGCCGACAGCGCCTTGAGCAGCTGGATCGCGACGTGGCCGAGGCCGCCGGAGCCGATGACGACCGCGGTCGAGCCGGGAACGAGCTTCGGCAGCGCCGACTTCACCGCGCGGTACGGGGTGAGCCCAGCGTCGGTGAGCGACACGTTCTTGACCGGGTCGAGGTCGCCGATCGGCACGAGATGGCGCGCGTCGTCGACGATCATGTACTCGGCCATGCCGCCGTCGCTGAAGATGCCGGGCGCGCGCATCCCCTTCTCGCAGTTCTGCTCAGCCCCGCCTGCGCAGTGGTAGCAGCGGCCGCAACCCCACGGCCCGTAGACGATGACCGATTCGCCGATCTCGACGTCGTGGACGCCACTGCCGATCGCTTCGACGACGCCCGCGACCTCGTGGCCGAGCGTGAGCGGCAGCGGTTTGAAGGAATAGTCCTCCTCGGATGCACCCATGATGAACTCGTCCGAATGGCAGGCGCCGGCGGCCGTCACCTTGAGCAGGATCTCCCCGGCAGCCGGTGTTGGAGTGTCGATCTCGACGAGTTCGGGGCGCGAGCCGATCGCGCGGTACTGCAGTGCTTTCATGGCGCTGCCTCTCTCCGGGCGGAGCAACAACCCGGCTTCAGTGTGCGACGCGAAGCGCCGCGAACCCGAAAGTGGGGTCCCGTCCGATGCTACGCCTCGCTATGTGTCGAGTCAGCGAGATTGGCCTGGGCAAGCGCAGCGCGGCGCGCCCACCAAGCCCTGACGCCGCTCCTGACACCCACCCAGACCGCGAGCAGGAGCAAGACCAGCGCCGCACATCCACTCGTCGCCCACATGAGCGCACCCCACCCGGTGTGGTCGCCACCCCTGGTGCCGAACGCATCCGCGACATTCATACCGACCCCAAACCAGGCCCAGAAGAAGGGAAACCCACCGAGGAACAGGAGGCCCGCTGCCACGGCAGCGCTCTGGACCCACGTCGCGCCCCTCCGGCAGGAGAGCACAAGACTCCCGAGCCCGAGCAAGAGCCCCGGCCCCAGGAGCATGACGACGACCCAGACGTGCATGGTCTCGTTGGAGCGAGCTGCATGGATGTAGATCTCCTCGAGGGTCATGTCGGGGACCTCCGCGAGCGGGTCGAGCACAAGAACCTGCAGCATCCCGAAGACCGCGTACCCGGCTACGAACAGGAACCCGACGCAGCCGACCACGATGGCAGCGGCCGACCGCGGCGGCTTCTCGATGCTCATGCGAGCGAGACTACCCATGGCCGTCCGTCACGTTGCCCACGCTGCTCAGACGAAGAAAACCGCGACCACGAAGCAGACCACCGCGAGCGTGAAGTGCAGTCCGGCCATGCGACGGCTCGCTGTCACCTCGCCGCTCGTGAGGCGGTCGTACGCGTCGCGGAACCGGTCGCGGGGTCGATTCTCGAGCACGATGCCGACCACCAGCACCGCCACGGTCGGCACCGCATAGATCGCGGTATACCCCGCGAGCGCGGCAACAGCTGCGGCGCCTGGAACCTCGGCGTCGATGAGCCGCTCAACGGCGAAGAACATGGGGAACGCGTTGGGGAGGTCGGCGAGCGTTGCGACGACACCCAGCGGGAACGCGGTGACGGGACTCACCCAGCGCAGCAGCGGATACCCGCGGCGCTCGCGCGTGCGGAATCGTCGGACCCCGAATACGACGAACATGACGCCGAAGCCGACGAAGATGACGCGCCGCATCCACGTCGCCAGATCCTCGACGAGCGTGCCGGCGAAGCTCGCCCCGAAGTACACGAGCATCGTCAGCCCGAAGAACGCGACGACCGCGCCAGCCGCGTACACCCAGCCGGTCGCGACGGGCCGCTGCACGGTGAGCAGGATGAGGATCACGACGGCGATCGTCGACAGGTTCAGGGAGTCGACGACCGCGAGGCCCACGAGCGCCGCGACCAGGCCGCCGCTCACCGCTCGCTTCCCCGCATGCCGTGGACTCTACCGGGCGCGGGCGGCGCGGAACCCGTCTCACCGCCGGGCTCCAGGGCGCCGGGCCAACTTGAGTGCCTATACGGCGTAAATCGCTCCGAAACGGGGCGCGAGGCTCGAGTTGTCACCGAAGTTGGCCGTTCACCCCAGCCTGGAGTGACCAGCTCGTTGCGGAGGCGCGTGCCCTCAGCGCGCCGGCACGTCCGCGAGCGCCGCGGCGAGCGCATCCGTGAACCGGTCGATGTCGCGCTCCTGGAACGACAGCGGCGGCCGCACCTTGAGCACGTTGTTGTTCGGCCCCGCCGTCGAGGTGAGCACACGGTGCTCGCGCAGCGCGTTCACAAGCGCGAGCGCCGTCGCCCCGTCCGGGGTCTTCGAGGCGGGGTCGGCCACGATCTCGACGCCCGTGAACTGGCCAGCCCCGCGCACGTCGCCGATGCGCGCATCCCCCACCGACCGGATCGCGGCGCGCAGCTGATCGCCCACGACTGCCGCACGCTCCGGCAGGCCCTCGTCGCGCAGCACGTCGAGCACCGCCTGCGCGGCAGAGATCGCGACCGGGTTGCCGCCGAAGGTGTTGAAGTACGGGATCCCCGTGGCGAACGGCTCGAGCACCTCAGGGCGCGCGGCCATGCCGGAGACGGGGATGCCATTGCCCATGGGCTTCCCCATGGTCACGATATCCGGCACGATGTCGTGCCGCGCGAAGCCCCACATCCGGGGGCCGAGGCGACCGAAACCGGGTTGCACCTCATCCGCGATCCAGACGCCGCCCGCCTCGTGCACGGCGTCGAACGCGGGCTTGAGAAAGCCCGTCGGGTCGGCGGCGACGCCGTCGGAGGAGAACACCGAGTCGGCGAGGAACGCCGAGAACTTCACCCCGTGCTTGGCCAGGTCGGCGATGGCGGCGCGGATGTCGGCGGCGAGCTTCTCCCCGACCAGCTCCGGCGCGGTGCGGTAGCTGTCCGGCCCCGGCACGGTCCGCACCTCGAGCCCCAGCGTCTGGCCGCTGCCGAGCGCGGGAGACACGGCCGAGGTGAGCCCGGACGTGCCGTGGTACGCCTCGCTCGTGACGATGACGCCGCTGCCACCCGTGTAGGCGGCCGCGACGCGCAGGGCCAGGTCGTTCGCCTCCGAGCCGGTGCACTGGTACATGACCTGACCGATCTCGGCGGGCATGGTCGAGAGCAGGTCCTCGGTGTAGTCGAGGATCGCCTCGTGGAGGTAGCGCGTGTGCGTGTTGAGCGTGCCGGCCTGCGCCGCCATCGCCTCCACGACCCGTGGATGCGCGTGGCCGAGGCTCGCGACGTTGTTGTACATGTCGAGGTACTCCACGCCGTCGCTGTCGTAGAGGTACGTGCCGCTGCCCCGCACGAGGTGCACCGGGTTCGAGTAGAACAGCCGGTAGGAGGGTCCCAGGAGCCGCGTTCGCCGCTCGATCATGGCCGAGGTCTCGGCCGCCGCGGAGGACTCCCCCACCCGGTAGCTGTTGCCGTCCATGATCGTCGATCTGCTCACGTGGCGTGTCCTCTCCCGCGGGCGCACCTCGCCCGTTCGGCGCTTCGATCCTGACCGGCGCGGGCACGCGCACTGTTTCCTCCCGGTAAATCGTGTGTAACGAGTGCCCATCCGCGCCGCATGTTCAGCGAATCAGCACCTAGACATGGAACACCCCGCACTCAGCCGGCACACACCAGAGCCGCCGCGACCCGCGCATCCGCTGCCCGGATCGCCCCAGCCCGAGGAGACGACCATGATCGAGGCAACGCTCAAGCAACCCGTCTCGGGGCTGCGCGTCTTCGACGCTCTCGTCAAGGGCGAGGCTGCGCCTGCATGGCTGCACGACGGGATGCTCGAGGCCTTCGGAATTCCGCAGGAGGCAGCGACGAAGCTCATCTCCGTCTCCGAGAACGCCTCGTACCTCGTCGAGCTCGCCGGCCGGCCTGCGGGCGTCATCCGCCTCCAGCAGCCCGGCTACCAGGAGGGCGACGAGCAGCTCCGCTCGGAGATGCTGTGGGTCGAGGCCATCCGCAACTCCGGATGCGCGGACGTCCCGTCCCCGATTCCCGGGGCGAACGGGCAGGTGACGCAGAGCATCCAGTCGCCGGACGGGCTGGCCCTCAAAGCCGTCTACTTCGAGCACGTGACCGGCTCTATCCTGCAGGACGTCGACGACGCCGCTCCGTGGTTCACGGAACTCGGGCAGATCACGGCACGCCTGCACGATCACGCCCGCAGCTGGCGTCGGCCCGCCGGCTTCGACCGCTTCACCTGGGGCCTCCCCGACCTGCTCGGCTCGACCGCGAGGTGGGGCGACTGGCGCCGCGCGTCACTGACCCCGGCGCAGCTCGACCACCTCGAGCGCGCCGAGATGGCGGCGCTCATGCGCGTGCAGTCGGCGCCCGCCGGCTGGCAGGACTGGGGCCTCGTCCACTCAGACCTCCGCCCGACCAACGTGATCCGCGACGGCGAGCGCCTCATCGTCATCGACTTCGACGACTCGGGCTTCAGCTGGTTCCTCTACGACTTCGCGTCGGCCCTCACCTTCCAGGAGCACAAGCCGGAAGTGCGCACGATGGCACGGAACTGGATCGATGGGTATCGATCCGAAGGCCAGCTCACCGCAGCGCAGCTCGAGCTCGGCTGCGCACTCTCGATGGTGCGCACCCTCACGATGCTCGGCTGGAGCACCACGCACCGCGACGAGGCACTGCCACCCGACCTGCAGGGCGGCGGCGTCATCGATGCGGCCATCCTCGCCGCCGACAGCTTCCTCGCCTCGCCCACCTGGCTCGTCGACTGACTTCGGGGCGACTGCGCCCCGACTGCTCCACCCGTGCATCCCGCACGTCTCTCTCCCATGACCCCAACCCAAGGAGCCATGCATGCCCGCTGCCGATCTCGCCTGGATGCTCGCCGCATTCGGTCTCGTCCTCCTGATGTTCCCCGGAATCTCGTTCTTCTACGGAGGAATGCTCAACAGCAAGAACATGCTCAACATGGCCATGATGGTCTTCGGATCCATGGCCGTGGTCGCCGTCATCTACGTGCTCTTCGTGCACGGCATGGTGCTCGGCAACTCGGTCGGCGGCGCCGGAATCATCGGCGACCCGCTCGCGTTCGTCGGCATGGAATCGTTCATGACCGACGCGTCCGAGGGCGACATCATCTCCGTCGACGCGTACTGGGGCGCCTTCTACATCCTGTTCGCCGCGATCAGCATCGCGATCGTCGCATCCGGTGCCGCCGGCCGCATGAAGTACTGGGCGTGGCTGATCTTCGCCGCCCTGTGGACGATCCTCGTCTACGCGCCCCTCGCGCACTGGGTGTTCGCGTTCACGAGCGACGACGGCGAGACGGTCGGCGGGTGGATGCGCAACGTCCTCGGCCTGCACGACTACGCCGGCGGCACGGCGGTGCACATGAACGCAGGCGCTTCCGCCGTCGCCCTCGCGATGGTGCTCGGCCGCCGCAAGAACACGGAGCTGCGCCCGCACAACATGCCGCTCGTGCTGCTCGGCGCCGGCCTCCTGTTCTTCGGATGGATCGGCTTCAACGGCGGCACGGCCGCGGGCGCGAACTTCCTCGCCGGCTACGTCGTGCTCACCACCACCCTCTCCGCTCTCACGGGCGCGTTGGGCTACCTGCTCATCGAGCGCATCCGCGACAAGCACGCCACGACACTCGGCATGGCAACCGGCATGATCTCGGGCCTCGTCGGCATCACCCCCGCAGCGGATGCGGTCACCCCCGTCGGCGCCCTCGCGCTCGGCTTCATCACCGGTGCCGTCGTAGCTCTCTGCATCGGCTGGAAGAACCGCGCGAAGATCGACGACGCGCTCGATGCGTTCTCCGTGCACGGCATCGGCGGCATCGTCGGAGCCCTGTTCGTGGTGTTCCTCGGCGCAGCCGCGGCACCGGCCGGCATCGCGGGCGTCTTCTTCGGCGGCGACCCGAGCCTCCTCTGGCGCGAGCTGATCGCCATCGTCGTGACCTGCGTGTACGCGTTCGTCGTGACCTACCTCATCGCGTGGGTCATGAACAAGATCGTGCCCATCCGCGTGCCGGACGACGTGGAAGCGGTCGGCCTCGACCGGGGCATCCACGCCGAGCGCGCGTACGAGATGGAGACTCGCTGACCATGATGGGTGCATCCGCCCGACCGCAGTTCGCCCCGCGCGACCAGAACACGCAGACGCCCCGCGTCCCGCACGACCAGAACACGCAGACAACGCCCGCACAGAAGAGGAGCGCCCGCTGATGAAGCTCGTGACCGCAGTGATCCAGCCCACGAAGGTCGACGACGTGAAGGACGCCCTCGAGGCGGCAGGCTTCACCGGCCTCACCATCACCGAGGTGGAGGGGCATGGCCACCAGAAGGGCCTCACCGAGTACTACCGGGGGCAGGCCGTGAAGGTGTCGTTCCGCGCCAAGACGCGCGTGGAGGTGCTCGTCGCGGACGAGACCCTCGACAAGGCGCTCGAGGTCGTCGTCGAGGCGGCCCGCACGGGCAACGTCGGTGACGGCAAGGTGTGGGTGACGGATGTGAGCCACGTCATCCGCGTCCGCACCGGCGAGTCCGGACCCGCCGCCGTGTAGCTCGCGCCGGCCGGCTCCCCAAGAGCGTTGTGGCCCGTTGTTGTTCCCGGCACTGGGAGCAGCAACGGGCCACAACTCTGTGCCTTGGAGTTGGTTCCCCGCAGCCTCAGGTGTCGGGATGCTCACGGCGGCGGGCGCGGTAGGCCGCGACAGCCGTGCGGTTCGCGCAGCGCGTCGAGCAGAAGCGCTTGGTGCGGTTGCGGGTGAGGTCGACGACGATGCCGTCGCAGCCGTCGGCGTCGCAGGTCCCGAGGCGGGACATCTCGTCTGAGCGGATGACGTCGACGACCGCGAGCGCCGTCTCGACCGAGATGCGCTCGTCGAGGGGACGGTCTGCGTCGACTGCGTGCAGGTGCCAGTCGTGGGTGTCGTGGCGCACGAGCTGCGGGGTCGCGTTGTACTCGGTGAGCGTCTGGTTGACGAGGCTGGCCGCGACGTCCCGGTCGGCGGTGAGGAGCTCGCGGAGCTTCGGTCGGATCGCTCGAACGCGCTTGAATTCTGCGTCGTCGCCGTCGAACCGTCCCGTGTAGCCGCGGTCGCGGAAGAAGTCGGCGAGCTCGGCGCGCGTCTGCAGCGTCAGCGGTTCGATGTCGCTGTTGACGAGGGCCGCTGCGGCGGCGAGCGCCTCCTCGGTGTCATTGGTGAAAAGCACCTTTGCAGATTACCAAAGCGAGGCTAGTGTCATGTTCTATGGACACCAACGCCAATGACGTCGCGTTCGGGGACACATCCGCGACAGCCAGTGTCGCCGCTCCGAACGCGGCCCCGCGCACGGCGGCCTCGCCCGCGAACAGCTCGCGTCTCGCATCCGGCCTGCTGTTCGCCCTCATCTCAGCCAGCGCCTTCGCGCTTTCCGGCCCGTTCGCCCGCGGCCTGCTCGATGCCGGCTGGACACCGGGAGCCGCCGTCACCGCACGCGTCTCCCTCGCCGCGCTGGCGTTGGCCCCCGTCGCCGTGCTGGCGCTGCGGAGACGCTGGCGGCTCCTGGCAGCACGCCGCAACCTCGTGACACTCGTGGTCTACGGCGCCATCGCCGTCGCGGGCACGCAGCTCGCGTACTTCTCGGCCGTCGCGACCCTGCAGGTCGGCGTCGCACTGCTCATCGAGTACACGGCACCAGCCATCGTCGTGCTGTGGATGTGGATGCGACACCGCCAGCGCCCCCACGCGCTCACGCTGCTGGGTGCGGTCATCGCGGCGGGTGGGCTCCTCCTCGTGCTGCAGATCTTCGGGGGCGTGCAGCTCGACCTCGCCGGTGTGCTGTGGGCGCTCGGCGCGATGCTGGGCGTCGCCTTCTACTTCGTCATGTCCGCGGACACGGACACGGAGCTTCCGGCGACCGTGCTCGCGGGCGGTGGGCTGTTGGTCGGAGCGGTTGTGCTCGGGCTCGCGGGCCTCGTGGGCGTGCTGCCGATGAGCGTGACGGATGCGCCGGTCGAGTTGGGCGGGGCGTCCATGCCGTGGTGGGTCGCCGTGCTTGTCCTCGGCCTCGTGACGGCGGCTGGGGCATACGTGACCGGGATCGCTGCGGCCCGTCGCCTCGGTCCGCGCCTGACGTCGTTCGTCGGACTGTCCGAGGTGATCGGCGCTGTGCTGTTCGCGTGGCTGCTGCTCGGCGAGCTTCCGAATGGCGTGCAACTTGCCGGTGGCGCGCTGATCCTCGTCGGGGTCGTCGTCGTCAGGCTCGGCGAGGCTCGCATCACCCGCTGACCTGCGCGGTTCGCTCGGCTCGCGACGCGGCTCAGCCGCGGGCGCCGGGCACGCTGACCAACATCAGTGCGATATCGCTCCAAAACCGGCGCAAACTGGCCGCGCGGGCCGATTCTGCACTCATGTTGGTCAGGCGAGCTGGTGCGAGGTGCCGATTCGCGCGTCCCAGAGCCGCAACTCGGTGGCCTGAGCCTCGATCGGCTCCAGCTCGAGCGCCGAGAGTGCGCGCTCCAGGTCGGCGAGCTTCAGGCGGCGGGCGAGCGTGACGTGCGGCGTCCAGTTTCCCGGCGTCGTGTGCGGCAGATCCGAGGCGGCCGAGACCGTTTCGGAGAGCGCGTGCACCTCGGCGTGGAGGTCAAGCAGGCCGCTCGTCGGCAGCACACTCCGGGCGAGCACCGCGCGTCCGCCGTGCCGGAACAGCAGGGGCGCACCCAACGTCACCGCCAGGGGGAGTCGGCCGGATGCTCGGCGCACTTGGGCAGACACGAGTGGAGGATGCACCGTCACAGCATCGGGCTCGGACTCCGCGGCGGCGCCAGCACCAGCACCTGCGTTCAGCCCGGCAGCGTCGACCGGGGCGACGCCGCTGCGCACCAGCAGCGACAAATGCGGACGGTTGCTGGCACTCGTGTGGGCGCCCATGCTGGACACGCCGAGCTCCTGCAGCACCCGCCACTCGTCCCAGATACGGGCCTCGGTCAGGTCGTCGAACAGCAGCTCGAGGCTGACGATCTCACTCACGCGTCACCCGCGGGTTGGCCAACCAGACACGCCCTCCGAACCGCCCCACCTCAGATGGCTCGGAGCGCGGCGGCGACAGCGCGCTGGCCGGTCGCGTCGAGTTCGTGGACCGGCCTCGGCAGGTTCACGGTCGGCACGAGGCCGAGCTGGGCGGCGATGGCGGATGCGACGCGGTAGCTGCCGTGGGCGCGGAACAGCTCCCACAGCGGGTCCAGTCGCGCCGCGAGCTGCAGGGCGGGTTCGGCTTCGCCAGTCAGCGCGGCGCGGGTGATGGCCAGGCACTCCGCGGGCAGGACGCCGGCGAGCACCGAATACCAGACGTCGCACCCGCCGAGCAGGCCGGCCGCGGCGTAGGGGTCGCCGCTGATGCCGACGGAGATGGGCCGGCCGACCGCGTCGCGGAGCGCGGTGACGCGTTCGCTGACCTGGGCGACGTCGAGGGAGGCAGGCGGGATCTTGATGGAGCGCACGAGGTCGAGGCCCGCGATGCGCGCGTGCAGGGTGTCGCTGACGACGATGCCCGTGGTGGTCGGGTTGTCGTAGACGATGATCGGCAGGCTCGATGTGGCGGCGACGTCTTCGTAGAGGCCGTAGACCTCGTCCTCGGTGAGCGGCTGGTACGACACGGGGGCGAGCAGCACCGCGGCAGCGCCTGCGTCCTCCGCGGAGCGCAGGTTGTGGAGCACGTCGCGGGTCCGGAGCGCGCCGATGCCGACGATCACCGGCACGGGTCCGGCGTGCTGCACCGTGAGCTTCGCGACGGAGGCGCGCTCGGTGACGTCGAGGTAGGCGTAGCTTCCCGTCGACCCGAGCGCGCTGATGGAGTCGACGCCGGCCGCCTGCATCCGCTCGACGAGCCCTGCGTAGCTGGCCGCATCGACGCCGGTGGAGGTGATCGGGGTGAGCGGGAAGGCGCTGAGGCCTTCGAACAGTGGATCAGACATGGGGTCCTCCTCCCGCGGCGGGCCAGGGGAGGTTCAGCGCTGCCCACTGGAGCAGCAGCACGGTCTTCGCGTCCTGGATCTCACCGCTCGCGATCATCTGCAGAGCCTCGTCGAAGTCGAGTGCGACCGCTTCGATCTCCTCGCCCTCCTCTTCGACACCGCCACCTCCGGAGACGGGGGCGTTCGCCGACCAGGG
This sequence comes from Pseudoclavibacter sp. RFBA6, assembly GCF_002931575.1. Lineage (NCBI taxonomy): Bacteria > Bacillati > Actinomycetota > Actinomycetes > Micrococcales > Microbacteriaceae > Pseudoclavibacter > Pseudoclavibacter sp. RFBA6. Next base: position 154,842 of record NZ_PSUA01000017.1, read on the forward strand.
TGCTGCGAAGAAGTGGATGCTCTCGGTCACCGATCCTGGGCTCATGAAGAGCTCGAAGACGGGCGTCACCTCGCCGACGACGACGCCGAGCTCTTCTTCGGCTTCGCGGCGGATCGCGTCTTCGGGTGAGTCTCCGTCGAGGAGCCCCGCGGCGGTCTCGAGGAGCATGCCGTCTTCGTGTCCGTTGACGTAGACGGGGTAGCGGAACTGGCGGCCGAGGAGCACTTTGCGACTGTCGAGGTCGTAGAGGAGGATCGTGGCGCCGTTGCCGCGGTCGTAGGTCTCGCGCTGCTGCGTGGCCCACTCGCCGTCGCGTCCGCGGTAGCGGAACGTCGTGCGCCGCAGCACGTGCCAGCCGTCGGAGGTGACCTCGACGTTCTCGACCTCGACGTTGGGGTTGCGGGTCAGGTCGCGCCCGACCTGGTCGAGGCCGGTGCGACCGCGACGATCGGGCACGTCGACGCCGAGGTGCCCGTGGGTGTGTGGATGCGACATGCCCCAAAGATACGCACGAGCTTGGGCGGGCGCAGCTGGAAATACGCCGTAACGCTGATCGCCCCGCACAGCTCGGGGGAATAGCTTGCAGCTACAACTGGTTGTTGCCGTACGGGTGGCCGCGGCCACCTCCCCCGAAGACACGCGCATCGCGCCAAGAACGGAGTCATATGACCGAGCAGCTGACCGTCCGCAACGAGACCTCCGTCCCGATCCTCGACGCCCTCTCCGACCGTTGGAGCCCGCGCGGTTTCGACGCGAACCATGAGATCTCCGATGAGGACCTCACGGCGATCTTCGAAGCCGGGCGGTGGGCGCCCTCGGCGAGCAACACGCAGCCGACGACCCTCGTCGCTGGGGCCCGCGGCACGGCGACGTTCGACAAGATCTACGGCGCCCTCATGGACTTCAACCTCGCCTGGGCAGACCGTGCCTCGCTCCTCATCGCCGTCACCGTCGAGCATGAGCGCGACGGGAAGGCGCTGCGCTGGGCGGAATACGACGCGGGCGCTGTTGCCGCGCACCTCTCGATCGAGGCGCAGTCGCGAGGCCTCCACACGCACCAGATGGGCGGCTTCCACGTGGATGCGCTCGCCGAGGCGCTCGAGCTGCCCGCAGGTCGGACCCCGATCACGGTCATCGCCGTCGGCCAGCACGACGACTCCGACGCCGTGAGCGAGCAGATCCGCGCCCGCGACACGTCGCCCCGTTCGCGGCGCGAGCTGACCGACTTCGCATCGATCGAGCGCTGACCGGGGCCTGACGAGGCTCACCGCCCGGCATCAGCCGGGTGCCGTAAGAACAGTGACCGTGGCCACACGGCCATGCCGCCCGGGTCGCCCCGGCCCGCATCACCAGAAGCAGAGGACAGCACGATGACGGATGTCAGCACAGCAGACCGCGCCAATCGCTTGGCAGAACTTCACCAGGCCCAGGAGATCCTCCGAGTCGTGAACGTGTGGGACGCGATCAGCGCCCAGACCGTCGCGGCCCTCCCCGAGACGAAGGCCATCGCGACCGCGGGCCACTCGATCGCTGCCTCCTACGGGTACGCGGACGGCGCCATGCCACTCGACGTGGCCTTGGCCGGCGCGAAGGTGATCGTCGACGCCGTCGACCTCCCCGTGACGGCCGACCTCGACGACGGTTACGAGGACCCGGCCGAGACCATCCGCCGCGCCATCGGACTCGGCATCGTCGGCGCGAACGTCGAGGACCGCCTGCGCCCCTTCGACGAGTCGGTCGCCCGCGTCGCCGCGATCATCCGCGCGGCTGAGGGCGAGGGCGTCAACTTCCAGCTGAACGCCCGCACCGACGCCATCGTGCGCGGCGGCGAGCGCCCCATCTCCGAGAGCATCGACGACGCGATCGCCCGCGGTCGCGCGTTCCTCGACGCTGGCGCATCCCTCGTCTTCGTGCCGGGCGCCGTCAACCGCGAGACAGTCGAGCCGCTCGTCGAGGGCCTCGGCGTCGGCAAGCTCTCCGTCATCGGCCTCCCCGGCGCGCTGACCGCCGCGGAGTTCGAGGAGCTCGGCGTCGCCCGCGTCTCCTACGGCCCGCTCACGCAGCGCGTCGCCCTGCGCGCGCTTCGCGACCTCGCCACCGACCTGTACGGCACGGGTGTCATCCCGGAGGACACGCCCGCGCTGAACTAGTCGCGACGCCCCATTCCGGGGCCGACCGAGAGCGGCCTTGTGGCCGTCAGAGCTGAGTTCTGACGACCACAAGGCCGCTCTCTGCGTCCGCGGCGAAGCGCGGCGGGTGGGATCAGGCGTCGGTCCGTGCTTGTGCGGAGGCAGCAGAACCGGAGGCGTCGGAGACGGACGCGGCAGCCGTCGCCGACCGGAAGTGGGCGGCGAGCAGTTCGCCGGAGTGGATGATGTGCTCGCTCGCGGCGTGCCTCGCCGCCTCCGCGTCCCTGGCCTTGATGGCGTCGATGATCTGCGTGTGGTCCGCGCGGGTGGCTTCAGGCCAGCCCTCGATCTGCGCGTAGAAGTTGCGGGGCACGTACTTGGAGAAGAGGGCGACGAGCCAGCGCAGGCGTGGCGCGTCCACGATGTGGTTGAGCAGGTGGTGAAACTCGTTGTTGCGCGCTTCGAGCGCTTCCACGTCCCCCCGCACAGCTGCGGCGAGCAGCTCGTAGTGGAGCGCCTCGAGCACGCGCAGCTGCTCGTCGGAGATCGAGCGCGCGGCGCGGGCGGCGAGCTCTCCCGCGACGTTCGCGTGCACGAGGAAGACGTCCTCGATGTCGGCCGCGGTGATGGGGTGCACGCGGAACCCCTGGCCTCGCACGCCGTCGACGAATCCCTCTACACGGAGCGACTGCAGCGCCTCGCGAACGGGGGTCGCCGACACCTTCAGTCGCTGCGCGATCTCGTCGATCTGCAGGGACTCCCCTGGCAGGAGCACGCCTGAGATGATGCGCTCCCTGAGGTACTCGGCCGCGAACGAGCGCATGCTGCCGTAGCGACGGGCTGCGTCTTCGAGGCGTTCGTCGGGTGGGAGCGGCACGGGGCCATCCTACTGAGGGGTCGATTCGGGCCGCGGCATGGCTTCGACGAGTGCGGCGACGGATGCGCTGCGGTCGTGTTCGACGAGCGTCCAGAGCTGGTTCGCGCATGTCTCGCCGACGAGGCCCCGCGCCTTGGCGTGGAGGTCCTGGCGGGATGCGCGGGCCCCGGGTGAGCCGCGGTAGGCCTTCGTCGAGGCTTCGTGGACCGTGCCGTCGGTGAACGTGACCCGCACCTCGGCGGTCCAGTCTGCCGGGAACGCGGCTTCCACTGCGGGCGAGGTGACGCAGCGTACTCTGCGCATGAGCGGGAGCAGCTCACCCGTGAGCTCGGCGGCCCGGTCGAACTGGTCGACGGTCGCGGTTCCCGTGGTGAGCGCGAGCGCGGCACCGAAGGGCATGTTGAACTGCGCATCCACTGCCGACTCGACGCGGAGCTTGGCCTCGGCCGGCACGCTGACGAGGCGCGCGCCTGCCTCGATCACGGCGACCTCGACGTCGTCGATGTCGGCGGGCGTGAGGTCTGGTCGCTGGGCTGCGACGTCGAGGAGCAGGTCGATGTTGCCGTGCATGTAACGGCAGCACGGGTAGAGCTTGATGCTCGTGCGCCACGCGTAGTCGCCCGGCGTGATGGGGCGCACTCGGTCGGCGTGGAACCCCTCGCCGTAGTTGGCAAGGAATCCGTCGCGGCCCTCGAGCGCTGCGGCTGGTGCGACGAAGCCGACGGCCGCGAGTCGGGTCGCGCGGATGCCGACGGCGGCGGCGTGCCCGGCGTTGAGGCGTTTCGTCCAGGCGCCGTCGGAGAGGAACTCGAGCGAGCCGGCCGCGAGGTTCGCGGCGAGCCCGATGGCGTCGACCGTCTGCGATTCGTCGAACTCGAGGAGCCGGGAGAGGGCGGCGGCGGCTCCGATCGCGCCCGCCACCCCCGTGGGGTGGAATCCCCGGCCGTAGCTCTCTGCGGCGCCGAGGACGACTCCGACGTCGCACATCACGTCGTAGCCGACGACCGCGGCGTCGAGGAGGGCGCCGTAGCTCGCCCCGCGTTCCTCGGCGACGGCGAAGAGCGCCGGGAACAGCACCACGGCGGGGTGCAGGGATGCCTCCTCGAAGGTGTCGTCGAGCTCGAGCCCGTGTGCGGTGATGCCGTTGACGAGTGCCGCATCCTCCGCCGAGAGGCGGAGGATGCTTCCGAGGACGGATGATGGCGAAGACTGGGAGGCGTGCCCGCCGTACGCGGCGCGGGCCGCTCGGGCGGACTCGCGGTTGATGCCGCCGAGCGTGACGGCGAGGGAGTCGAACAGGAGCGCGCGCATCCACGCGGATCGCTCCTCGTCGAGGTCGACGGGGCGCAGTGCGTGCTGCGCGTAGTCGCGGGCGAGTGACATGTCAGTTCCGTTCGTCGGGGGCGGTGAACTCCCGCCGCACTCGGTCGGTGTGCTCGCCCGTATCCGGCACGGGCTTCATGGCGGGACGGTAGGAGTCGGCGGTGACGGGGGGAAGAAGCGATCTGGCTGGGCCCCCAGGGGTCTCGACGTCGACCCACCTGCTGCGTTCTGCGAGCTGTGGGTGCGCGGAGAACTCCGACATGGTCCTCATCCGGGCGTTCGCGATGGCGAGGGAGTCGAGCCGCCGGGTGACTTCCTCGCTCGGGGTGTCGGCGAGCGCTGCGCCAATGAGGCCGTTCAGCGCGTCGCGGTTCGCGACCCGGTGCTCGTTGAGGCTGAACCTGGAATCGTCGGCGAGCCCGGCGTCTCCCAGGACGTCGCGGCAGAAGCCGGCGAACTCGGTCTCGTTCTGGATACCGATGAACACGGTCCCGTCGGAGGCCTCGAACGGCCCGTATGGGGCGATGGTGGCGTGGGACGCGCCGTGGCGCTGGGGCGGGGTGCCGCCGTATTCGGCGAACAGGTACGGCTGCTGCATCCATTCGCCGAGCGCTTCGAGCATGGAGACCTCGATGCGGTCGCCAACGCCGGTGCGTCCGCGCTGGATGAGGGCGGCGAGCACGCCGGAGTACACGTACATGCCCGCTGCGATGTCGGCGACGGAGGCTCCGACCTTCGACGGCTGCTCTGGGGTGCCGGTGACGGAGAGGAGTCCGACTTCGCATTGCACGAGGAGGTCGTAGGCCTTCTTGCGCGTGTAGCTGCCACCGGTGCCGTAGCCGGAGATCTCGGCGTAGATGAGTCGGGGGTTGCCTGCCGAGAGGGCGCCGTAGCCGAGGCCGAGGCGGTCGAGCGCGCCGGGCGCGAGGTTCTGCACGACGATGTCGGCGGTCGCGGCGATGCTGCGGAAGAGCTCGGCGTCGGCGTCGGTCTTCAGGTCGAGCACCACCGATTCCTTGCCGCGGTTGAGCCAGGCGAAGAAGCTCGACGTGCCGTGCACGGTGGAGTCGTAGCGGCGAGCGAAGTCGCCGTCTGCGCGCTCGATCTTGATGACGCGGGCGCCGAGGTCGGCGAGCTGCCGTGTCGCGAAGGGGGCCGCGACCGCCTGCTCGACGCTGAGTACGGTGATGCCGTCGAGCGGCCGACCGTTCATGATGCATCCCCGACGGTGGCGAGCATTCGGCGCGCACGTTGGAGGACGGGCGCGTCGACCATGGCCCCGTCGATCTGGGTTGCTCCGGCGCCAGCCTCGATCACTCGTCTGGCCCAGGCGATCTGCTCGTCGGTCGGGCGGAATGCTGCCCCGATGCCGGCCAGCTGGGCGGGGTGAATGGCGAGCATGCCCCCGAATCCGAGCGCGACGGCATGCTCGGCGGCGGCCGCGACGGCGTCGAGGTCGCGGATGTGCGCGCTGGGGGACTCGACGGGCGCTGCCGCTCCTGCGAGACGCGAGGCGAGGACCAGCTCGACGCGCGCCGTGTCCAGCAGGATGGTCGCGTCTCCTCCCGCGTCGACGGCGAAGTCGAGGGCACCGAACGCGAGACGCACGTCGAGGTGGGGTGCGCCGGGGTCGGGGGTGAGCAGCGATCCCGCCGCCCTGAGGCCGCGAACGGTCTCGACGAGCGCGAGCAGCGGCACCGCGCCCGAGGCGTCGCTCACCCGTCTGAGGTAGTCGCGCGATTCGGCCTTCGGCACGGCGACCCCCGCCAGGACACGCTGTGACCGGGTGGAGATATCCTCGAGGAGCGCGAGGTCGGCGCTGCTGTCGGTGGAATCCTCCGGGTTGACCCGCACCAGCACACGACCGGGTGCCGTCGTGGTCAGCAGGTCGCGGACGGCGACTCTCGCCTGCTCCCGGTCGTCGGTGGCGACGGCATCCTCGAGGTCGAGGATCACCAGGTCGGCAGCGGAGTCGAGCGCCTTCCGGAAGCGGTCGGGGCGACTGCCTGGGACGAACAGGAACGTCTGCGCGGCCGCGAGAGCGCTCATGCGTCGACCGCGTCCGGCAGCGACGACTCGTCGGGGCGTGGGGTCGGGGACTCGGGCAGGAAGCCGCGCCGCGAGACCATGAAGGTGCGGCGGAACCTGATGACGACGACCCCGTCCTGGTTGTACCCCTCGGTCGCGACCTCGACGATGCCGACGGACGGCCGCGAGCGCGACTCGCGGAGCGAGAGCACCTTGGAGCGGGACGAGATGGTGTCCCCCACGAACACGGGGTGCGGGAGTCTCACCTCGTCCCAGCCGAGGTTCGCGAAGACGTTCATGGACAGGTCGATCGTCGACTGGCCGGTGACGAGGGCGAGCGTGAAGCAGGAGTTCACGAGGATGCGCCCGAACTCGGTGCCCTCCGTGAGGCGCGCGTCGACGTGCACCTTCGCCACGTTCTGCGTCATGAGGGTCGACGTCATGTTGTCGTCCTCGGTGACGGTCTTGGAGAACGGGTGGTAGTAGAGGTCTCCGGGGGTGAAGTCCTCGAAGACCCGCCCCGTCCACCCTTCTACGATCTGCGTCATGATGCTCCCTACAGTTTGACGATGACGGTCTTGGTCTCTGTGTACGCGTCGAGCGATTCGACGCCCTTCTCCCTGCCATAGCCGGATTTCCTGAAGCCGCCGAACGGGTACTCGACACCGCCGCCCGCTCCGTAGGCGTTGACGTAGACCTGTCCAGCCTCCACGCGAGCGGCGAGGCGGTGCGCCCTGGAGATGTCGCGGGTCCAGATCGCCGCCATGAGCGCGTAGTCCGTGCCGTTCGCGATGCGAACCGCCTCATCCTCGTCGGTGAAGGTCGTGGCGACGAGGACAGGGCCGAAGACCTCCTTCTGCGCGATCTCGGAGGCTGGGTCGACGTCGGCGATGAGGGTCGGGGCGAAGAACGCGCCCGCCCCGTGCCCGTCCGGCACGTGCCCGCCCGTGATGACGCGGCCGTCGGCGCCGTCGACGAGGCCGCGCACCCGGTCCTGCTGCTTGACGGAGACGAGGGGGCCGAGGTCGCGGTCGTCTGCCCCCGGGCCGATCGTCACCCGCTCGAAGGACGTCTTGAGCTTCGCGAGGAGCTCGTTGGCGACGTCTTCGTGGACGATGAGTCGTGAGCCCGCCGAACAGGTCTGACCCGCGTTCTGCAAGATGCCCTTCGTGATGAACGTCGTCGCCTCATCGAGGTCGGCGTCGGCGAACACGACGTGCGGGCTCTTGCCCCCGAGTTCGAGCACTGCGGGGATCACGTTCTGGGCGGCTGCGGTGGCAATCGAGGTGCCCACCGCTGTGGACCCGACGAAGCCGATGTGGTCGATGCCCGGATGCTCGGCGAGGGCGGCGCCGACTTCCACACCGATGCCGGTGACAATGTTGAGCACCCCGGCGGGGATGCCGACCTCGACGGCGAGCTCCGCGATGCGAACCGCGGTGCGTGGCGTCTCGTCGGCGGGTTTGAGCACGACGGTGTTGCCTGTTGCGAGGGCTGGTGCGACAGCCCGGCCGAAGAGCTGCATGGGGTAGTTCCAGGCGATGACGCTGCCGCAGACGCCGAGCGCCTCCCGGCGCGTGTACACGTGGAACGCCGGATCGACGGGCAGGGACAGCCCGTAGTAGGAGTCGATGGCCCTGCCGTAGAAGGTGAAGTACCTGGCCGCGACGGTCGCATCGATCCTGGCCTGCGTCAGGGGCTTGCCGGTGTCCTGCGATTCGAGCAGCGTGAGCTCCTCGCGGTTCGCGATGATCGCCGCGGCCAACGCCTGCAGGAGGTCTGCGCGCGCCTCCGGCTTGGTGGCGGCCCACCCGGGTTGCGCGGCGCGGGCGGCGGCGACCGCGGCATCCACGTGGGATGCGTCGCATCGTGCGGTGAGGCCGAGCACCTCCCCCGTCGCCGGGTCGATGTTCTCGTAGCTGCGGTCGGCGGCCACGAGCTCGCCGCCGATGTATGCCGTCGTCGTGGCCGTTCCCGGCGCGGTGTGCACTGATTGGGACATGTCTCTCCTGGAGTCTCTGCTGGTGATCGGCGGGATGCGGGTGGTCAGAGTCCGACGCTCGGTCGTCGACGCTCAGTCGTCGATGACGATGCCGGCGCGGGTGACCTCCCGCGCCTCGGCCGCCGCGAGGGCCTCTGGAACCTGGTCGAGGGTGTAGTCGGCGTCCACGAGCGACTCCCAGGGGAACTGCGGCGTCGCCTCGATGAAGCGCACCGCCTTGCCGAGCACCTCGAGCGGGTAGCGGATGGCGGCGCGGATCTGCACGCCGGTCCTGGTGAACAGTCCCGGGTCGAAGTCGGTGAACTTGTTCGGCGAGATGTTGCCGATCTCGACGACGATGCCTCCGGATCTCGCCGAGCGGACGGATTCCGAGAACGCGGATGGCACGCCGGTGAGGTCGATGACGACGTCGCCACCGCCGCCCGTCGCGTCGCGGACGAGCTGCACGCGAGCGGCCCCGTCTGCCTCCTGGGAGAGATCGATCGTGTGGTGCGCGCCGAAGTCCTTGACCTTCTCTAGACGGCTGGGGGTCATCTCTGCCACGAAGACTTCAGCACCGAGTACCGAGGCGACGGCGGAGGCGCAGACGCCGAGCCCTCCTGCGCCGAAGATGACGACCTTGTCGCCGTAGGAGACCTCACCGAGGAGGCAGCCGTAGTAGACCTGCGAGAGGGCGCAGTTGGCGGAGGATGCCGCCTTCGACGAGACGCCGTCCGGCACCTTGTAGACGGCCTGGTTCGGGCCGACCGCGTAGTGCGTGCCGAAGGTGCCGAAGAAGTGCGGGGCCTCGTCGGCCTGTTTCGACCAGCCCGTGTAGGCGTTACGGCAGATGTTGCCGTGCCCGTTGTTGCATTCGGGGCAGCGGCGGCACGCCTGGAAGTAGGTCGCGACCACCCGGTCGCCGACGGCGAGAGGCTCTCCCGCGAAGTCGGTCGTCACGCCGTCGCCGAGGGCGGCGACCCGGCCGACGCCCTCGTGCCCCATGACGCAGCCGGGGCGGACCAGGGGGTGGCTGCCGTGGAGGATGTGCACGTCGGATCCGCACACGTTGGCGCGGATCATGGCGAGCACGAGCCCTCCGGGTACGGGCGAGGGAACTTCGTAGGAGCGGGACGCGGTGCGGTCGACGTCCTCGAGGATCGTCGTCGTGCCCTGCGCCTGCTGCGCTTCGGCCTGGTCGTGCGTTGAACCTGTCGCGGTCATGCTCCGGCACCTCTCCTGGTGGGTGTGCTCGGCGTGGAGGCGTGCGGTTCCTGCGTGAGCGTTGCGGCGGCGGCCGTCGCGGAGGCGACGGATGCGCCGATGTCGTCGCCAGCGCGCAGCGGGCGGCCTTGGAAGATCCCCTCGTGCGCGAGGATCGGGCGGCGGTCCCCGGCGAGCTCCGGGTACTTCGCCTCCAGCTTCTCCCGCTTCTCGATCTTGGACCGCCAGTGGGCGACCGCCTCGGGGCGGCCGCGGTCGATGCCCTGCCAGCTGTGCGGCATCTCGGCGCGGCTGGGTCCCGCGTCTGCGGCGCCGCCGATGCGGACCGCGGAGGGGACCCGGCTCGTCGGCGTGCCGCATCCAGGGCAGACCGGGTTGTCGGCCAGCATCGATTCGATGCCGGCCTCGAACCGGTGCCCCTCCTGGCAGCGGAAGTCGTAGAGGATCATGAGTAGAACCCGTTGGGCGCGAACGTGAGCTCCTTCTTCTGCTCCTCGTCGTGGCCGAAGATCACCTGCGCGTCGGTCTCCTGCGCGATGCGGTGCAGCTTCTCGACCGACTCGAGCCAGGCGAGGTTGTTCCACACGATGGCCGCCCCGACTGCGGGTGGTCCCCAGGAGTCGGCGAGGTACACCGCGTCCGAGGTGAAGATCTTGGTGCCGTCGTTGGGCAGATCGACTTTGAGGGACATGGTCCCCCAGGTGTGGCCGGGCGTCTGGATGACGCTGACGCCTGGCAGGATCTCGTCGTCGCCGGCGATGCCGCCGATGTCGAGGCCCTTGAAGTCGTCGGGGATGTGGGCGCCCTGGTTGTATCCGGTGATGCTGGCGACACCGTCGAGCTCGGCCTGGCTGGTGACGATGCGCGTCTTGCCGTTGTCGAACATCCTGGCGTTGGCGGCGTGGTCGAAGTGCAGGTGGGAGAGCACGAGGATGTCGATGTCGTCCGGGGTGAGCTCGAGCTGCTTGAGGCTCGAGTCGAGGTAGCCGGTGTCGGCTTCCGGGTCGTCGATGACGGGGAAGAACTCGTCGAATCCGGTCGGCGCCCAGTGCTCGGCCCAGTTGCGGGGCACGCCCGTGTCCCAGAGGATGCGCCCCTCCGGGTGGTCGATGAGGACCGCGTGCGTCGGCACCTGCCCCCAGGCGCGTTCGTCGTGGCGGTGCTCCCGGGTCTTGATGACCCTGCCTGGCTTCAGGAGCAGCCAGGTGAGGTCGGCTTCCATGGTTCCTGACTCCAGGATGTGGAGCTTGATGTCGTTCGTCATGTGCCATCTCCTTTGATTGGCCCAACGGGGGGAGGCGCTCGGGCTCTGCGGGTGACGAGCTTGCGGAGCGCTTCCCGATCACCGTAAGCGAATATATTCACGTGGTCAACGTCTTGTAGCTGGCTTTCAGCCTTGCTACGTTTGGCGCACGCTAAAAATATTTGAAGGTCTGTCGCTCAGAAGAGCGGTGTGCCCATCGATCGAAGGAGAGCAGCCGTGACCAGCCTGACTGCCAGCGACGACAGGACCGCCCTGCGCGAACGAACCGAAGCGGTCTGCGAGCGCTTCGGCGACGCCTACTGGCGAGAGACCGACCGCGAGCGCCGCTACCCGCAGGAGTTCGTGGATGCGATGGGAGCCGCGGGCTTGCTGTCGGTCATGATCCCCCGCGGATACGGCGGAGGCGGCTACGGCATCGACGCGGCAACCGGCGTCATGGAGGCCATCAATCGGTCCGGCGGGCACTCCGCCGCCTGCCACGCGCAGATGTATACGATGGCCGCCCTCCTCCGCCACGGCACCGACGCGCAGAAGGACCGCTACCTGCCGGGCATCGCCGACGGCAGCATCCGCCTCCAGGCGTTCTCGATCACCGAGGACGCCGGCTCGGACACGCTCGCCATCACGACGACGGCGACCCGCGTCGGCGACGACTACGTTATCGACGGCCACAAGACCTGGACGAGCCGCTTCGAGGAATCCGACCTCGCCCTCGTGCTCACCCGCACCTCGGAGACGCCAAAGGGCACAACGGACGGCCTGACGCTGTTCCTCCTCGATCTGCGTGAGATCCGCGAACAGCAGCCAGGCGCCCTCGTGGTCACACCGGTCCGCACGATGTTCAACTACGCCACCAACCAGGTCACCTACCGAGGGGTCCGCGTGCCCGGCGACGCCGTCATCGGACGCGTAGGCAACGGATTCCGCCACGTCCTCGACGGTTGGAACGCCGAGCGCATCCTCCTCGCCTCCGAAGCCATCGGCGACGGCTACTGGTTCATCGAGCGGGCCGTCGCCTACGCCAAGTCGCGCCAGGTCTTCGGGCGGCCCATCGGCGCCAACCAGGGCGTGCAGTTCCCCATCGCGGACGCCTACATGAAGGTGCGCGCGGCGGAGCTGATGCGGGACGAGGCGACCGCACGCTTCGACGCGGGCGAGCCCGCAGGCGCTGAGGCCAACATGGCGAAGCTGCTCAGCTCCGAAGCATCCTGGGCGGCCGCCAACATGTGCCTCGACACGCACGGTGGCTACGGGTTCGTCGACGAGTACGACGTCGAACGCAAGTTCCGCGAGACGCGGATGTTCTCCGTCGCCCCTATCAACAACAACCTGGTCCGCAGCTTCGTCTCCACGAAGGTGCTGGGGCTGCCGAAGTCGTACTGAACCGAGCCCGGAACGGGCCCAAGCATCCACCGCATGTCCCGACGAAGGAGTCAGCATGAACATCCAAGGAGCGGTCCTCGAGGAGATCGGCCTGCCACGGCCCTACTCGGAGTCGAAGCCGTTGAAGATCGTCGACATCGAACTCGACGATCCGGGACCAGACGAGGTCCTGATCCGCATCAGAGCGGCTGGGCTCTGCCACTCCGACCTGTCCGTCGTCGACGGGAACCGGGTCAGGCCGACGCCCATGCTGCTCGGCCACGAGGCCTCCGGCATCGTGGAGAAGGTGGGCGCGAACGTCACCGACCTCGAGATCGGGGAGCAGGTGACGACCGTCTTTCTCCCCCGCTGCGGCGAGTGCGACAACTGCAGGACCGACGGAAAGCTGCCGTGCACTCCCGGCAGCGTCGCCAATAACGCCGGATACCTCGTCGGCGAGCACTTCCGGCTCCACCGCGACGGGGAGGACGTCTTCCACCACGTCGGCGTCTCCGGGTTCGCGACGCACGCCGTGCTCAACCGCCAGTCGGTCGTCCCCATCGGACACGACGTGCCGCCGGAGATCGCCGCCGTGCTCGGCTGCGCAGTCCTCACCGGCGGCGGCGCGGTCATCAACGCCGGGAAGCCGCAGGACGGCGACGCCGTCATGATCGTGGGACTCGGAGGAGTCGGGATGGCTGCCCTCCTCACCGCTGTCTCGCTGGAGAAGGGCAAGGTCATCGGCGTCGACGCGAACCCCGAGAAGCTGACCCGCGCCCTCGAGCTCGGCGCGAGCGAGGTCTACACACCGGCCGAACTGGCCGAGAACGGTGTGAAGGCGCCCATCGTCATCGAGGCGGCCGGACACCCCCGCGCCTTCGAGACGGCAGTCGCAGCCACCGGCGTCGGCGGCACGACGGTCACCGTCGGCCTGCCCTCGCCTGACGCCCGCTCATCCATCGCGCCGCTCGGGCTCACCGGAGAGGCGCGGACCATCGTCGGGTCCTACCTCGGGTCAGCCGTGCCCGCGCGCGACATCCCCGTCTACGCGCAGCTCTGGCGCGACGGGAAGCTGCCGGTCGAGGAGCTCATCTCCGGACGCATCCGTCTGTCGGAGATCAACGACTCGCTCGACAAGCTCGCCGACGGGCAGGCCGTGCGACAAGTCATCATCTTCGACGAGTGACCCGACCCCCTGCCGGTCCCGCGAAACGCAGAGGGGCCTGTCGTCGTCGCACCTCACGGTCGACGACCACAGGTCCGCTCTCGGCGTGCGGGATGCCTCTCGCCTCGCGCAGCGCAGTGCGCTCCAGCGCCGACCGGTTCCGCGTCATCCCGCCCCGTGCATCGAGTACGTGGCCATCATGACGGCGACGGGCACGTGATCACCCACGAGCATCAATGGCTCCGCCCCGTCGAACTGCAGCACCAGCGACCGCTCACGCAGCGACGGGTAGCTCGCGACGACGCCCGAGTACCAGAACGACAACCACCGCCCACCCGCAAAGCACACGAGGCGCTGGTTCGAGACGAGGACACGAGCGGTCTGCCACTCGCGCCACTGCTCCGCGGCTTCCATCTGAGCTCGAGATCGCGCCGAGGCGTTGCCCATGGCGGTCACCGCGAGACCAGCCACGACGAAAGCCGGGTGGCCGAAGAAGAAGCCTGAACTCGTCGAGTACGCGACGTCGCGGCCGTAGTACCGCGCATAGGTCGCCGGCGCGTCCTGGAAGAACACCTCGCCGTCCGCGGCTCCGAAATCCCAGACATCGATGGTCTGCGGAAGGCGTTCATCGAGCAGCTCATCTCGGAAGCGGAGCGCGGCCGCAAGCCGGTCATGCGAGTACCGCTGATTCTCGAGCTGCGAACGCTCCTTGCGCGTGTAGTTGCCTTTGCGGTGCCTGCTCTCTCGTCGATTCGCAGCCGCCCCGCGAGGCGACGCCCGCCCGAGTCCGAAGAGCAGAAGTACTGCGAAGAGAACGCTAGCCCAGAACAGCAGCGCCAGGCCGAGACCCCTGAGTGTCCGGGCGACGTCATCTTCCGCGTACGGACCCCCGTCATACCCGGTGAAGGCCAGGGCGACGACAGCCGCGGTGAGCGCATGCGTTCCGGCCAGCGCAAGCAGCGGCAGCGCCCAACGTCCTCGCCTCCGCAACTTCTCGGCGTTGCTGGATTTGGTGGCGCCTGACTCAGTACGAATCCGGGATGCCCACCGACTCTCCATGGCGTGCAGGAGGTCGACGCGGACGACGTACGTCGACAGGATCACCAGCGCGAGCAGCGCGGCGGGGAGGAGCAGGAAGTACGCGAGCGTGGCGAAGCTGAACGCGACCTCGTCTGCCCCAGGACCGAGGTGGAGCCCCTCGAGCAGCTCAGGCGCGGTGGCCAGCCCGAAGATGACCAGGGCGACGAGCATCCCGAGCCAGATGAAGCGACCGACCTGAGAGCCTCGTTTCGACGTCATCCTGCCAACGTACGACCGCCCGCCGACGTTCGGCCAGGTCAGTCCTCCCCGCTCCGTCGCAGAAGCGGAAACGGCACCCGAATGCGGGTACGACGCCGACCTCAGGCGGTGACGCCGACCTCGCCGGTCACCGGCGCCGCCTCCGCGGCGCGCTTGTTGGCGCGGGCGCCGAGCGTCGCACGGAACCACAGCGCACCCGCGACGGCGAGGCACACCATGAACGCGCCGAACGCGCTGACGACCGGCACGAGCGCCTCGCTCGGTCCCGCGACGAACGGCATGAACGCGACGACGAAGAAGGCGACCACGGCGATGGCTGGCGAGAAGAGCAGGGGCAGCGTCCAGGTCTTGAAGAGCGGCGTCTCGCGGAGCGCGATCCACCCGAACGTCGTCCCGACGGCGTAGACGGCGTAGACGATGAGGCCGACGATGAAGACCAGCAGCACGAACGGCACGAGCGTGCCGAGGAAGAACTGGTAGGCGTCGCGACCGAACAGCACCATGACGTCGTCGCTCGCGACCGGCGCGGACGTGAGCCTCCGGAACGAGAGGGCGATGACGCCGACGATGCCGAGCACGGCGACGACGGGCGCGGCGATGAGTGGCAGTATCCAGCGCAGGTGCTCCATGCCGCTCAAGATAAGCGCGGATGCGGACAGGCGATGTGCACGACGCGCCCGAGTTACCCACCAGAGATGTACGGCACCACGCAGCCGCTCCCCGCGCATTCGCTGCCCCTCGCCCCTGCCCCCGCCCGCATCCACCACGCGAAAAGTGAGCCAGGCGCAGGCTCCAGCGGGCTGGAGGATGCATCTGGCTCACTCTTCGGCCACGGCCAACCGGGGCTCGGGCTGCAAGCAGCGGGGTTGCCTCCTACTCCACGGCTGCCGTGTGCGGCGTCGTCGACTGCACGTTGAGCGAGTCGCCATCGCTCGCCACGACCACCGAGACGGTGTCGCCGTCGCGCACGGTGCCCGCGAGGAGCGCCCTCGCGAGACGGTCGTCGATCTCGCGCTGCATGAGGCGCCGCAGCGGCCGGGCCCCGTAGATGGGGTCGTAGCCGCGCTCGGCGAGCCACGCCCGCGCATCGTCGTCGACCTTGATCGTGAGCCTCCGCTCACCGAGCCTGCGCTGCAGGCGGTCGATGTAGAGCGCCACGATCTGCGCGAGCTCGTCCTGCGAGAGCGCGCTGAACACGACGATGTCGTCGAGGCGGTTCACGAACTCCGGCTTGAACGACTGCCGGACAGCCGCCATGACCCGGTCCTCTCGCTCCTCCTGAGAGAGCAGCGGGTCGATGAGGAACTGCGAGCCCAGGTTGGAGGTGAGGATGAGGATGACATTGCGGAAGTCGACCGTGCGGCCCTGACCGTCGGTGAGCCGCCCGTCGTCGAGCACCTGCAGGAGGATGTCGAAGACTTCCGGATGCGCCTTCTCGACCTCGTCGAACAGCACAACCGAGTACGGCCTGCGCCGCACGGCCTCGGTCAGCTGTCCGCCCTGCTCGTAGCCGACGTACCCCGGAGGGGCGCCGACGAGCCTGGCGACGGAGTGCTTTTCCCCGTACTCGGACATGTCGATGCGGATCATGGCCTTCTCGTCGTCGAACAACAGCTCGGCGAGTGCCCTCGCGAGCTCCGTCTTGCCGACTCCGGTGGGGCCGAGGAACAGGAACGAGCCGGTGGGGCGGTCGGGGTCCGCGATGCCCGCGCGGGTGCGGCGGATCGCATCCGCCACCGTCGCGGCGGCCTTCTCCTGCCCGACGAGTCGCTTGCCGAGCTCGGCCTCCAGGTGCAGGAGCTTCTCCATCTCGCCCTGCAGCAGCCGCCCGACGGGGATGCCCGTCCACGCGGCCACGACCCCGGCGATGTCCTCGGCCGTGACGTGGTCGTTGACGAGCTTGGGTCCGCCGTCCTCGGTGGCTTCGGCCTCATGCAGCTGCTTCTGAATGCCAGGCAGCTCACCGTAGAGGAGGCGCGACGCGAGCTCGAGGTTGCCCTCGCGCTGCGCCCGGTCGGCGCGCATGCGGATGTTGTCGAGCTGCTCGCGCAGCTCGCCGATGCGGTTGAGGGAGGCACGCTCGACGTTCCAGCGCTCCTTCAGCTCGCCGAGGCGCGCGTTCTTCGCATCGAGGTCGGCGCGAAGCGCGGCGAGGCGCTGCTTGGACGCGTCGTCGTGCTCCTTCTTGAGCGCCAGCTCTTCGAGCCGCAGCCGGTCGACCTGCCGCTGGAGCGTGTCGACCTCGACGGGCGAGGAGTCGATCTCCATGCGGAGGCGGGACGCGGCCTCGTCGATCAGATCGATCGCCTTGTCCGGGAGCTTGCGGCCGGTGATGTAGCGGTTCGAGAGGGCAGCTGCGGCGACGAGCGCCTGGTCGGCGATCGACACCTTGTGGTGCGCCTCGTACCGCTCCTTCAGGCCGCGGAGGATGGCGATCGAGTCCTCGACGCTGGGCTCGCCCACGAACACCTGCTGGAAGCGTCGCTCGAGCGCCGCATCCGACTCGATGAACTGGCGGTACTCGTCGAGCGTCGTCGCGCCGATGAGGCGCAGCTCGCCGCGAGCGAGCATGGGCTTGAGCATGTTGGCGGCCGAGATGCTCGACTCGCCGCCGCCGGCGCCCATGAGGGTGTGCAGCTCGTCGATGAAGGTGATGATGCGACCGTCGGACTCGGTGATCTCCTTGAGCACGGCCTTGAGGCGCTCTTCGAAGTCGCCTCGGTACTTGGCGCCGGCGATGAGCGCCGACATGTCGAGGCTCACGAGCTCCTTGTCTTTGAGCGACTCGGCGACGTCGCCGGCGACGATGCGCTGCGCGAGGCCTTCGACGACCGACGTCTTCCCGACGCCGGGCTCGCCGATCAGCACGGGGTTGTTCTTCGTGCGGCGGGTCAGCACCTGGCTGACGCGGCGGATCTCGGAGTCACGACCGATGACCGGGTCGAGCTTGCCCGAGCGGGCGATGTCGGTGAGGTTGATTCCGTACTGTTCGAGTGCGCTCTTGGCCTCTTCGTCTGGTGCCTGAGCGCCTTGCATGTTTGCCATGGGGCTCCTTCGAGAACGTTGCTTGCGACTCAGATCGTTAAAAGTTGAGTCGAGTTGGCTCAAGTTTAGGGCCTGACGCGCGACAGTGCCACTGGAATGCGCTTCGCTCAGTCAACTCCCAGCGGGAGTTGAGCGCGCGTTCTGTGCCCGTGACCTGGACTTCTCTGGACGTGGCAGAGTTTCCTGCATGGCCGATGCCCGTGAAGAATCCGCACTCCCCGTTCACTCGCTCCGGGTCGGCAGCGTGGAGCTCCTGGGCGAGACATTCTCGGTCGTGAAGGCGGGCGGAGCCGAGGTCGTGCGCGCGGCTGGTTTCGGCAGCCCGAGCTCGCTCGCCTACTCGGCCTTCGGGCGACAGGCCGAGCTGCTCGCGGTGCGGGAACTGGGCGACGACGACACCGCACTGGCCGCCGTCCACGCCTATGACGACGGCGACGCCTCCCTGCTCGACGAGGTCGACGTGCACCAGGACGGGACCGAGCTGCGACGCGCCATGTGGCGGGCGGCGAGGCTCGTCGAGCCGGGCACCCTCGCCAGCTACGGCGACGTGGCCGCGATCGCCGGGCATCCACGTGCCGCCCGCGCGGCCGCGAGCGCCTGCGGGGCCTGCCTCGTGGGACTCTTCGTGCCCGTCCACCGCATCGTGCGCGCGAGCGGGAAGCTCGCGGGTCATGCGGATGACATCGCCGTGCGTCAGGCGCTCATCGACCACGAGCGGGCGATGGGGATGGGCCGCTGACGGTCAGGAGGGGGCGGCGGTCGACCTGCGCGCGTGCAGCACGGGCAGGACGCGTGTGCGCTGGACCGGGCGGCTCGGCCCCTCATCGAGACGAGACACCATCGTCTCGACGGCCAGGCGCCCGATGTGCTGCTTCGGGGGACGCAGTGCCGTGATGGGCGGCTCGGCATTCTGCGCCACCTCATCGTCGTAGGCGATGATCGCGAGGTCTTCCGGAATCGACCAGCCATGGTCGCGGGCGTATTGCTGCAGGAGCACCGCCTGAGGATCCGAGTGGATGAGCAGGGCGCTCACCGAGGCCCGGCGACAGTCGTCGAGCACTCGGGCGATGAGCTCCTCCCTCGCCTGTCCGTCCATGGCGTCGAGGTTCGCGTCGACGTCGACGTCCGTCTCGAGGCCGAGCTCCGTGACGGCAGCGCTCCACCCTTGCCGGAGCTGCGCTGAGGTGGGAGAGCCGGCCGACGTCAGGATGCCGACACGACGGTGTCCGAGCGCCGCAAGGTGCTCCGCAGCGAGGGAACCGCCGAAGACGTGGTCCGTGGTGACCCACTCGAGACTCGTGAGCGAGCCGACAGCGGCGGCATGGCGTTCCGCCAGCACGACGGGCACCGGAAGGGACTCCAGCCAGTGCAGGAGCGCCCAGCCGTCGGGGCCGCTGGTCTCCGGCGCCGCGATGATCCCGTGCAGGCCTCCGGATTCGACGAGAGACGAGATCTGGCGACGCTGATCGTCGACGGAGTAGCTGGCACCGCGCAGCACGAGCTGCACGCCGAGGTCGGTGGCCGCTGCTCGCGCACCGACGATGACCTGGGGCCAGTAGTAGCTGAGCGACGGGGTCACCATGCCGACCCGGAAGCGGATGGGGGTCGCCTGTGCGGCAACGGTCGGCACCGACGTGTCGAGGCGACTCCGCAGGGTCGCACCGCCGTGGACCCTGGTCAGGAGGCCACGATCGGAGAGGTTCGTGATGTCGCGCCGGATCGTGAGCTCGGACACCTCGAGCTGCCGCGCGAGCGCGGCCACGCGAACCGAGCCCGCACGGCGGAGCTCGCTGAGGATGCGTTCGCGTCGCGTGAGACCGAAGGGCGGCATGTCGTCCACAGCCCTGAGCGTACAGAGGTGTTCGCTTCAGGTCGAGCATGAACGATCCTGTTCGTTTTGCTGGCGGTTTCCCCGGGCCCCCTCCAAGATCAGCTCGGAAGCACACAGTCGTGCCCGCCGCGCACTCGTCCGACGAGGCAGCGGACAGCGCACAGAACGGAGAGCGCACATGCCTCAGGACCAGCGGCTCGGTCGAGTCTCGAGCACCCCGAGAGCTCGCAGGAGGCGGATGAGCCTCACCCTCATCGCGGCGACGGCGGCGGCGATGATCGCCCCGGTCCTCGTCTCACCGACACCTGCCCAGGCCGCAGGATCAGACCCGGTCTCGGTCACCATCGACGGCGCGGACGTCACGGCGGCCGCCGAGAACGTGAACGGGCTCACCTTCAAGGGCTTCGGCGTCCTCACCGCCAACTCGACGAGCGCGCTGCTCCTCGACTACAAGGCGCAGCATCCGGAGAAGTACTGGGAGCTCATCGAGACCCTCTTCGGGGGCGACCGCCCCATCATGAACACCATCAAGATCGAGATGGGCAACGACCGCAACACCTCCACGGGACCGAACCCGTCGACGATGCGCACGCGTGACGAGTACCCCAACGTGAAGCGCGAGCCCGGCTTCCAGCTCGCCGCCGACGCGCAGCTCGTCGCACACGGCGACGTGCACGTCAGCATCCTGCGCTGGAACCGGCCGGCCTGGGCCACCGACCACGCCGCCCAGTACATCTGGTTCAAGAACACCGTGCTCGCCGCCTACCGCGAATACGGGATCATGGTCGACTCGATCAACCCGGACGCCAACGAGACGCGTACCCCCGAGATCCAGCTGTACAAGGACTTCTCCGGCTGGCTCCGCGGCGACGAGAAGGGCTACGAGGGCACGAGCTCGGCAGACCCGAACAGCGGCTTCGCCTCGGATGAGGAGCGGGACCTCTACCGATCCATCGAGACGGTCGCCGCCGACACGGTCGGCACCCCGCCAGTGTCCTTCGGCAACGAGATGATGTCCCCCACCGATTCGTCGCTGCGCGACGCGGTGGACGTCGTCGGCTTCCACTACTCGAGCGCCGACGACAGCGCCGGCAACCTCAAGAAGGTGGCCGAGCAGCTCGACAAGGAGGTGTGGAACTCGGAGGGCCAGTCCACGTTCTCCAACTCGGCCGACCGCCCGAACAACACCAACAGCGACGAGCGGGGCGGAACGGGCACCGGATTCGGCGGGCCGAACAGCGCTCTCGAGATGGGCAACTGGGTGACGACCGGGTTCGACGAGTCGCGACGCACCCTCAACATCTTCCAGCCCGCGATCGGCTCGTTCTACGACGGGTTCCAGTACTCATCCAAGGAGCTCGTGAGCGCTCGCGACCCGTGGTCCGGCTGGCTGTACTACGACGGCGGTCTCGCCATGATCGAGCAGTTCACCAAGTTCGCGAAGCTCGGCTGGGAGAACGACGACAACACCGCCGGCATCTGGCGCGCCATCCCGCAGGCCTCCGACAGCCAGCTCGGGAAGGGCAACCCCCCGGACGGCGCACGTCTCGGAGGGGCGTCCTTTACGACCCTCGCGGCTCCAGATGCCAGCGACTTCTCGACCGTCATCATCAACGACAGCAGCTTCACGAAGAGCTACCGCATCACGGCGAAGGACATGGCCCTGGGCGCAGACCGCACGGCCGAGCTCTGGGAGACTCGCGCCGCGGATGCCGGGCAGGCGTACAACGCCAACTACCTCGCACCCGTCGGGGAGATCGAGCCGAACGGGGACGGGCTCTACACCGTCGAGGTCAAGCCCTGGTCCTCGATGACCCTCACGACGCTCGACCAGGCGACAGCAGCCGCCGACGGCACGCTCACCGCCAAGGACGGCTACGCGAGCGCGCTGCCCACGTCCCCCGAATACACGGACCCGGCCGGCGGCCGTGACGTTCTGGACACCGACTCGACCGGCGCCCAGAACGGTGTCGCCGACGACGCGTTCCTCTACGCCGACGACTTCGACTACGCCAGCACCGGCAACATCAGCGGCTACGACCCGGCCACCGGATCGCTTGTCGACTCCGGGGAGTCATTCCTGGACAGCCGCGGCGCCAAGGAGAAGCCGAGCGGGACGCCAGCCCTGCAGCCAGAAGATCAGGGCGTGACCCCCCGGTACACGAACGACACCAACGGTGCATTCGAGTCTGTCGCCACGGCCGATGCCACCCACGGCCGCGTGCTCAGGCAACAGGTTGGCCCAGGCATGGCCGGCGGCGCCTGGAACAGCGGCGACCCCAAGACGACGATCGGTGACGCCCGGTGGGCGAACTACACCGTGTCGGCCGACGTGCTCTTCGAGGCCGCGGGGGCGCAGTACGCCACCATCGGCGCCCGAGAGCAGGGCGGCACGGCGAACGGGCAGAACGTCTCGGCAGCCGAGCTGAAGGTCGAGCCCACCGGAGCGTGGACCTTCACGCGCTACGGCACGACGCTCTCCACGGGCACCGTGGCAGGCAACGCAGACGTCGCGTTCACTGCGGGCGCGGGCGTCTGGAACACCATCGCCGTGACCGTCGCCGCCGACACGTACACGGCGTCGATCAACGGCGTGCAGATCGCCACGTACACGGATGCCGCACCGCAGGCCACGGGGCGCATCCAGCTCGGATCCAGCTTCAACTTCGTGCAGTTCGACAACCTGAAGATCCAGACGCTGCCCGGATACACGCCATACGCCACACAGATCATCGATGGGATGCACCAGAGCAGCTGGTCGAACACGTCGACGCCGGTGCTCGAGTTCGACGCCAACTGGAGCCACGTCAACGGACAGGGCATGTTCGAGTGGCAGCGAACCGCATCCAAGAGCACCGCCAAGGGCGCCGCGCTGAGCTACTCCTTCATCGGAACGGGCCTGGACATCATCGGCTCCAACCCCGGAACTGCAACGCTTGATGTCGAGGTGGATGGAATCCCCGTCGTCCTCGGAGCCCCGACCTGGAGCGCGGGCAGCGCCCGAACGACGTTCACACTCCGCGGCCTCGCCAACGGCGCCCACACGGTCGTCGTCAAGACGGCCAACGACAGCTCGATCAACGTCGACTCGGTCGCCACGATCAGTGCCGTCGCGGATTCGGCGCGAGTCGACACGGGAGCACTCACCGAAGCCGTCTCCAGCGTCGCGCAGCTCGTCGAGGCGGACTACGCACCCCAGTCATGGGCCCCGTTCGCTGCCGCTCGGACGGCGGCGCAGTCCGCGATCACCGACCCGCTCGGGTACGGACTCGACGTCGAAGGGGCGACGGCGATCGAAGCGCGACTCGCATCCGCGACTGACGCGCTCACCCCCAAGGATGTGAGCGCCGACGTGACCGACCTGGGTTCCGTCGCCATCACCGCCGACGAACGTGCCCTGCCCGGTTCCCTCACGCTCTCGGGGACCGAGGCGGAGGTCATCTGGACTGCCGCGTCGAACGCCAGCGCGAAGACCACGGGTGAGCTTGCGACCTTCACGGCCACCGGCCGGACCGCGGAGAAGACCGAAGCCGGCGTCTACCAGCGGTTCTCGGCGAGCGTGCTCGTCATCCCCGCGGACCTCGACTACTTCATCGACTCCGGCTCGAGCGGGTCGGCAGCGGGTTCAGCTCATGCGGCCGCAGCGGCCGTCTCGCCCAAGCTCCGCAACGAGACCGCCGACCAGAAGTGGGACGGCGCGGCCTCAGGCAGCACGTGGGGGTACGCGACCGCGGCGACGACGCTCGCGGGCGGCACGCCGCAGGACTGGGGATCGTCGTACATCGGTGCCGACTTCAACAAGCCCGTCACCTACTCCCTCACACTCCCCGCCGGTTCCTACAACATCGTCGGAGTGCAGGCTCCACGTGCGGGACTCACGACGAACCTGTCCGCGAAGCTCACCGCGAACGGTGAGACCACCTCGAAGACGGCAGTCTCGACAGGGGCGGCGACGCCGATCGCGCAGACGCTCACGCTCGACGAGGAAGCGGTCGTCCAGCTGGAGTTCGGCACCAACGGGACAAGCGGGTACAACGCGCGACTCGCGCTCGTCTACGTGCAGACGCTGCCCCGGGACCTCGGCGTGCAGGGGGTGCTCGACACCGACGACCCGCTCCCCGCCACGGTGACGGTCGCAGA
Source organism: Pseudoclavibacter sp. RFBA6 (assembly GCF_002931575.1). Classification (NCBI taxonomy): domain Bacteria; kingdom Bacillati; phylum Actinomycetota; class Actinomycetes; order Micrococcales; family Microbacteriaceae; genus Pseudoclavibacter; species Pseudoclavibacter sp. RFBA6. The sequence goes on from NZ_PSUA01000017.1 coordinate 178,510, forward strand.
TGCCGAACGTGCCGTCACGTGGGAACCAGCCGCCCACGAGCAGGCCCGCACCGAGTACGAGACGATCACAGCGCAGGGACGCCTCGACGACAGTGACGCACCGGTCGTCGCGCAGTACGAGATCGTGCCGCCAGGGCTCGTCTACTTCATCGACGCCGGGACGAACGGTGTCGCCTCACCGCAATACGCGGCAGTGTCAGGCGCCGTCGAAGAACTGCGCAACGACAAGGTCGACCAGGTCTCCACGTCAGCCGAGCAGTGGGGACATGTCGCCGACGGCATGAAGCTGAAGACCGGGACCGACATCAAGGACAAGTACTCGACGGGCCTGTACCAGGACACCACCAAGCTGAGCTACCGGCTCCCGCTGGAACCCGGCACCTACACGCTGACCGGCGGCTTCACCGAGTGGTGGAACCTGAGCAGGACCATGTACCAGACCGTGTCGGTCAACGGCACGGAGCTCGCGAAGGGAAGCATCCCGCTCTCCGGTTCCACACCCAAGCTCTCCGCAGGACTGACCTTCACGCTCTCGGAGGCGGCCACGGTCGACTACCTCGTGACCAACGAGGGCGCCGGCGGCGAGAAGCCCGTCATCTCCTGGCTGGCAGTCGCCGACGAGACGCTGCCCGGCACCCCGCAGAACGCGGTCGCAGCGCCGGCGGGCGATACCGCCATCACCGTCTCCTGGGACGGCCTCGAGGACACCGGTGCGGGGTTCACCGGCTACCGCGTGTACGAGGCGGGTGGTTCGGACCCGGTCTGCGAGACAACCGAGACCAGCTGCACCGTCGAGGGACTCGCTCCCGGCTCGACGCACTCCTACGAGGTGACCGGCGTCAACGCCTCCGGGGAAAGCCCCCGCTCGGCCGCGACCGCACCCGTGACCCTGAGCGAAGCGCCCACGGACGACGGCGCGACGAAGGCGCCGGGCAAGGGCGTGCTCTCCTCCAACGACGGCTGGAACACCGGCCTCCGCGACGGCGAGTTCCAGCTGACCATGAACCTCTGGTGGGGCGAGAACGGCTCCGTCTTCCGCCTGTACCAAGACGGCCAGCTGGTCAGCACGACACCGCTCACCATGAACTCGCCGGCGGCACAGTCAGCTGCCGTCGACATCGCCGGTCTGAAGAACGGAACCTACGTCTTCACCGGTGAGCTGGTGAACTCGAAGGGAACGACCTCGACAGAATCGCTCACGGTGACGGTGACCAACGCCTCCCCCGGCGCACCGTCCCTCTCCTCGGACAACTGGGACGGCGACGGCAGCTACACCGTCACCGCGAACCTCTGGTGGGGTACCAACGCCACCTCCTACCGGTTCCTCGAGAACGGTGTCGAGGTGGGCGCCGGCACGCTCACCGCAGCGAGCCCCGCAGCCCAGAAGGCGGTGCTGGACGTCGCCGGCAACCCCCCGGGGCAGTACGAGTACACGGTCGAGTTCATCAACGCCGCCGGCACCACGGTGAGCACGACGCACACGGTCTCGGTCACGAAGTAGCTGCGCACTGGGCGCCGCGTCGGAGGTGGATGCGGCGCCCAGCCAGCGGTACTCGAGGACGAGCGCAAGGCCCTCGACGGGATCGCATTTCCTCAGTCACTCGCCGCGCCCCTTCGATAGCGTGGTCATCGACCAAACGGCTCATCGTGCTGACCGAAGAGCGATCCGACAATGGAGGCGTCGATGCCGAAGGACCGCAACCGCACAGGCATGTTCGCCGTCCTCACGGCCGCCCTGCTGCTCATCGGAATAGTGGCAGCTGCTGCGCTGCTCGGTACTCCGACTGGGTGGGTGATCTTCATCGCCCTTGTCGGGTTCCCTCTCGTCCTGGCGCCGGCCGCGCTGCTTGGCCTTCGCTGGGGTGACGCCAGGATGGCGAAGGCTGGGCCGGGTGTTCTCACTGCTCTGGGCCCAGGTGAGATCCGCGAAATGGATGTTCCTGACGTACCGATCACAACACTCGGCTGGCGCGCCACCCTGGAGCATCTCCCACCTCTGCTGCCACCAGCGCGCAGGCGCGCCCTGATCATCGCAGGGCTCCTCGGCGCGGGCGCGGGCGTCTGGATGACCCTGGGCCTCACCGATGCTCCCGAACCCTGGCAGACGGGCCTCGGTGCCGCGCTTTTCGGCGTGACCGGAGCACTGGTCCTCCCACTCGTGCTCCTGCTCGCCTGGCTGGCTATCGCTCACCGGGACGCGACGCTCGATCGCAGCACACGAAGACTCCTCGAGCAGTCCATCAATCCCGCGAATGATCGCATACGCATCAATACCGCCAGGCTCGAGGAGCTGCAGGCAGGTATCGATCAACGACGTGCGGTCTACCCACTGCTCGTCCCCATCGCGGTCAGCGCGACCGTTGCGGTGGTCGCGGCCATCGGCGCTCAGCTCGCTCTTTCGGGCGGCGAAGAGTTTCCGCGCATGGCGTCGTTCGCGTCTATGACGCTGATGCTCTGGCTGGGCCTCTCGAGCTTCGGAAAAGCGGAGCAGATCGCCGTCGCTCTGCGGGAGGTTCGGTCGAGCGGAGGTGCCGGCTGACGCGGACGTCTGGGTTCAGTCCTCGCGAATGAAGCGGGCTTCTCCGGCCGACGTCGGCATCACGATCTCTTCACCTTCGATAGTGAGGTCCGTGAAGCCGCTGTAGAGCAAGTCCTCTACCTCGTGGAGTTTCGGATCGCAACCCACCTCCGTCGCTGACCAGGAGCCTATTCGGATCGAGTTGCCTCGCACAGAGTAGCCACCACCTGCACCGTTGCAACCAGCTCCGGTAAAGGCGTACTCGTCGGTGAACTCGATCGTCGCCATCGCGAACTCGGGAGGGACACCAGCCGGCGATTGACTCACCGCCCAGGTGCCGACCAGCTCCGCTTCAGAGATCGCCGGGGCAGCACAGCCTGCAGGAGCGAGGGCGACGAGGGCAAGAAACGACAAGGCCACCCGAGCGCAACGGGGCGTGGGTTGACTGTGCACGATTTCTCCGATCTCCGCCGGCTTCCGCCGCTCATCCGCTCGTCCTCACCTTACGGAGAGTCCCTGCTCTCGGTCATTAAGGGCTGCGCATCCTCAGGAAGGTGCGACCTCCGCCGCGTCGCGACTAGCTGTAGTCGAGGCGCAGCCGTAGGCGCTCGCCGACCTCGAACTGCACATCGTCGAGTTTCAGCGGGTCGAGCTGAAGGTCGCGCAGGTCGATCGGGTCCTTCAGCTCTTCGCGGACCTGCTTCCGCACGGCGAGCAGCAGCAGGCCGATGATGGGGTTGTGGCTCGTGAGCGCGGGCTTGAGCAGCCGCAGCTTGAGGTCGTCGCCGAGCTGAGCCTCCGTCGTGAAGAGCAGACTGGCCCCCAGCAGACCGCGCTTGACCTTGCCCGAGACGTGCACGTGCACTCCGCGAGGCCCGGCCTGCGTCAGCCCGACCTCCAGGCGCGGCACGCTGAACCCCTGGCTGGCGGCCGACTCCTGCACCAACTTGACCACGGCGTCCGACACCGCCTGCTGCTGCGCCGAGAGATCGATCGACAGGGCATCGACGGGGAAGACCGTCACGGCCTCACCCCCGGCCGTGCCGCGCTTGAGCGCGAGGGCCAGCTGACCGAGATCGTCCTCCGCCCAGTCGACGTGCACCCCGGTCGCCGTGACCGTCGCATCGACGTCGACGTCCTGGATGCGGATGGGGAGCGCACGCGCACGCACCTCGGCGACCTTCGCATCCGCCCTCGATACCTCGGTGCCGAACGCAGGGAAGTCGGGCGTCGGCGGGGTGTCCACGACCGTCGGATCGAGGGTCACCTCGAGGCCGGTGAAGTCGAGGTCGAGCCCCACGAGGTCGCCGGCGAGAGGATGCGCGGTGACGCGCGCCGCATCGAAACCGCGCACGTCCATGGTCGGGTCGAGGGCGAAGATCGGCGGAACCGTCTCGCGCAGGAAGCGCTCGAGCACGGCAGCCGCCTCGTCAGGCGTGGTCGGGCGGGAACCGGATGCGACGACCAGCGCCTCGAGCTCGGACTCGGGAGAAGCACCGTCTTCTGGGACCTGCTGGGGAGTCTCCATGCCCTCAACCCTACGGGCGGAGCCTCCCGCGACCCTGGCCGAGCGCCAACACCAAGTAGGATCGATGCTCGACGCGACCCAAGCGGACGCGACAGTTCACTCCGGCTCGACGAGCCCGAGCACCACTCTCGAGAGAAACGCAGCTATGGACAGCAAATTGATCGCGTGGAACGGCGACGTGCAGCCAGAAGCCGTCGACATCCTCACCGGAGACGGCGGACTCGTCGTCGTCCCGACGAAGGTCGGCTACATCATCATGACCTCCGACAAGGAGGGACTCGAGCGCAAGTTCGAGGCGAAGGAGCGCAACCGCAACAAGCCGGGCGTCGTGCTCTGCGGCTCGCTCGAGCAGCTCCGTGCGCTCGCGCAGCTCACGCCGGAGATCGACGCGTTCTACGAGCGCCACTGGAACGACGACATCCTCCTCGGCTGCATCCTGCCCTGGAAGGAAGAGGCCGTCGCCGCCCTCCCCGATGACGGCACCAAGGAGCTCATGATGGACGGCCGCGGCACGAGCTGCTTCGTCATCAAGTTCGGCGTCCCCGGCGAGAAGCTCGCGAAGGAGCTCTACGAGAAGCACGGCCGCTTCGCGTTCGCCAGCTCCGCGAACCCGTCCGGCAAGGGCAACCGCGGCCTCGTCGAGGGCATCGGCGAGCGCATCCACGACCGCGCCGACCTCATCATCGAGGCCAACGACTACGTCGCGTCGATCCAGCCGGAGGCGACGACGGAGACGCGCCACGAGCAGGGCGTCATGATCTCGATGGTGGACGCCGACGGCACCCTCATCCCCGAGCAGGGCGGCCAGCGCTCGATCTCGCCGGCGCCCGTCGTGATCCGCAAGGGCCTCGACATCAACCGCATCATGGCGATCCTCGCCGAATCGTTCAACAGCTGGGACTTCCGCCAGGGCGAGTACTACTGATTCTGGCTCGCGCCGGGGGCTGACCACCTCCTGTGCCTCGGCAGATTCACGTCGTGGATTGTCGGACGGGCTCGCTACGCTTTCTGCGTGCGAGCCCGTTCTTCGTTAGCTGACCTCACCCGCCTGATCGAGTCGAGGCCGATCTCGCGCGGGCGCCTTCGCCGCGTGCTGAACGCGCCGCCGTCCGCTGCGACGACGCGGGAGTGGTGGAGCGCACTGCCCGACCCGGAGCGGGAGCGTCTGCTGCAGCAGGTGCCGCTGCTCGTCGGCAACCTCGAGGGCATCCCGTGGTCGGTGCGCGTGCGCGCCAATCGGGAATCGCTGGGGCGTGCCATCCGAGCGCTCGAGTCCGGCGCATCCATCGAGCGGGCTCTCGGCAGCGCGAGTGCGTTCGCGGGTGGCGAGATCAAGAGCATCCTGGCGGACGCGAGCCGGGGTGAGCTGCGTGACCGTGGGCGTCTTGTGCATCAGTTGAAGGAGCTGCACGGCGGTCGCGGTTTCGTGGATCGTGGTGGGAAGCCTCGGTTCGTGCTCGCGTTCGATCCTGAACGGGATTCGATCGTCGAGTACGTGGGGACCGCCATCTCGGAGTCGGAGGATCCCCTGGCTTCCCCGTTTGCGGAGGGCGTCTCCTCCGTGGGCATCTTCGTGCCTGGCAATGAGGCGCGGTTGTTGGACTTCGAGGGCAAGGCGCACACGATGTCGGAGTTGTTGAAGCTCGCACCAGCTGGGGAGGCTGGGCTGGTGGTGTGGCAGGGCGGCCGGTTCCCTCGTGGCCCGCTGGCGTTATCGGCGGCGATGGCGGATGGTCTTGCCCGCAAGCTCGGCGCGTTCGTGAATGCGATTCCTCGGGATGGACGGGTGGCGTTGACGGCGTTCGGCTTCAGCTTCGGCGGTGGGGTGACGGGGCGTGCCATGTCGTTGGGGATGCGCGTCGATCGTGTTGTGCACGTGTCGAGCGCCGGTCTTGGGCACGGGGTGACGTCGCTTGATGATCTGCCTGCGTCGGCTCGTGTGCCGCACTATGCGTTGCTGGCTCCTGTGGATCCGTCGGTTGGTCCGATTCTCGGCATCAATGTGCATCTCCCGTTCCTGGGCCGGGCGGGGCATTTCGGGCATGGAGCGGATCCGGCGCATGCGCGGGGTGTGGTTCGTCTTGAGACGGGTGTGCTGGGGGCGGCGCAGGAGAAGCGCGCCTCTGGGGCGCCGTTGGCGTTCGGGGACCTGTTGACGGGGCACACGTCGATTTTGGAGCAGTGGGGTACGACGGCGAAGCGCAATCTGGCGGCGGTGCTGGTTGGCGGTGGTGCTGAGGTGGAGCTGGCTCCGGACGCCGGCGTGCTCGGTCGGGTGGCGCAGCGGTTCCTGCTGCCGTATGCGCCGTTCCTGCGGGTGCGGGAGCCGGAGCTGCGCCGGATCGGTTGATCTGGCGCAGCCCTGTGATCTGGGTGGCGGTTCAGCGCTCTTGGCCGGGGGTTGCCTGCTGCGTGCGCGTGCGCGCGGTTGCAGGCTTCGGTCGGGAACTGGTGGCGATCGTCGTGTCGAGGTTCGTGGCGAGTTGCGACTGCACGTGTCGGCTGCGGGGCGCTGCGGCGTGGCCGTGTCCGGCGCCGCGTTCCAGAGAGTCTCGCGCTTGGCTGGTGCGCTCGCCGAGGGCCGAGAGCTTGGCGGTCGCGGTGGATGCTGCTGCGCTGTTCGGTTCGTGCGCGAGGGGTGCGATTCGGGTGCCGTCTCGGCGGAGGTCGTCGATGGTGGACAGCACGTCGCGGCCCAGAGTGGCGCGGTCGAGGACATGGTTCGCGTCTCGGTCGAGCATGCCGAGCCATGCGCGGGCGGAGGCACGGTCGAGGTTCCCCAGTGCCCTGCCGTGGTCGAGCGCGGCACGAGCGTGGGCGCCGTCTCTCGCGTCTGGCGAGGTCGCATGGGAGGGGTCGATGTCGGCGGCGTAGAGCGTGCGGCCGGTGCGGTCGACGACGAGCGCCCTGTCCACGTACCCCTCGGAGATCACCCGTTCCAGCGACTTCGGCATCTGCTCGGCGGCGTTGTCGTGGAACTCCTGCGCAGTCCAGCGGCCGACTCCCTGATCGCGCACCTGCTCCGCATAGCGCGACAGCACTCCGAGCCGTGAGACGGCCTCGGGAACGGCAAGCGCACGCACCTCGACGCGGTAGCCGGCATCCCGGAACTCCTTCGCCGTCGCCACGACCGCGTCCGGTTGCCTGAACGTCGTCTCGAACACCACCGACGCCTGGCGTTCCCGAAGGTAGTCGCTCGACATGCGCGCCCACGCACCCGCCGCCTGCGCCGTCACCTCCGGCATGCGCAGCGGATCCTCACGCATGAGACGCGCGTAGTCGGGGTGAAACTGACGAAGATCGTCCCCGACCACGGCGACGGCGCTACCCGTGTCCCGCCTGGCTCGTGAGACGACACGCGTCTTCCCTGCGCCGGGTTGCGCACCGACCAGGACCAGGGTCGCGGGTCCAGGCGCAGCTCGCGCCAGGCGAGCCTCGACCCACGGTGCGATCGCGTTGTCGAAGCGCTCTGAGAGCTCCTGCCTGCTGAGCTCGTGACCGGCGCTCATGCTCGTCGGTCCTCGGCTTCGAACCTCCGCACCAGTTCTGCCCGTTTGGCCTGCACCTCAGCCAACGAGTAGCTGTCGACGGCGTCGGCCTCCAGACTCACAGCGATGTTCTTCTGCAACCACAGGTCGCGTTCTTCAGTGGTCCTCGCCTGGTGCCAGCGCTCCATGTACAAGCCGCCGAGCCGGTTCGCGGCTTCACGCATCGCGTCGTAGATCATGGGGTCGTAGTCGTCGACAGGCTCGGCAGACTCGATCCGCTCGTCGTCCTGGGGTTCCTCGGTCATGCTCGTCCTCTCATCGTCGTTGTCTGCACGCATCGCAGTCGCGGTCAGCTCGCACCGCGCACGGTGCCTGTTCTCTCGCTGCCGCGCGTCTCTGCGCGGTAGCGCTCGATCAGCTCGTTGCGCTTGGTGACGACGCTCGCGTTCGATTGCGCATCGACGTCGGCGACCTCTGCGCGGAGCGCGGCGAGCTTGTCCTGCCAGCGCCGGTATTCGTGGGCGCTTCGAGCCCGAGCGGCTCTGGCCGCGTAGAACGAAGCCAGCCGGCCCCCCGCGTCCAGCAGCAGGTCATACACCTCGGGCGAGTAGCCTCCGGCGCTCGGCAGCCCTCGCGGGTCGATCACGAAACTGTTGAAAGTGTTGTCACGCGTCACGTACGTCCTTCCGATTGCGTACTCGCGAACGTAGTCGCGAGGACGCACCCGGAACGATGCCGTGCCTGATCTGTGGACAACTTCGACTGCATCCCACGCCGACAACCAGACATCAGGTATCGGCGCCGGGTAGCAAGCCCGCCTCCGCTCAGGCGAGGATGCGCTGCACGGCCCGTACGGGGATCCGGAGCCAGGCAGGCCTCTGCGAGGCCTCGTAGATCACTTCGTAGAGGGCCTTGTCGAGTTCGAACACGCGGATGAGCGCGGCAGCCTCGGCGGCGCTCAGCGGTTGGTTCGCCGACGAGTCCATTAGCAGGTGAACGCCTGACGCGCCCGCGCCATCGCCACCGCGGGCATCCTGCGCCTGTCGGCGGGCCGCCCGACCGTCCAGGGTGATCGCCCCCGTGTGTCGACCGACCCGCGACTCGCCGCTCGTGGCCGCCGCGTAGCCGTTGAGGAACGACTGGCGGGCCCGCGCAGCCCAATCACCCGCGACGTTGCGGCCGGTCGTCATCTCGAGCGACCCTGCGACGTAGTCGAACGAGCGGAGGATTCCGGCGATGTCACGCTGCGGCGCATCAGCGGTGTTGCGCTGCTCGATGCTGCGCAGCGGCTCCCCCTCGAAGTCGAGGAACACCCAGCCGCGATCCTCGACGGCGAGCACCTGGCCCAGGTGAAGGTCTCCGTGCACACGCTGCAGGCGCGGCCAGTTCATTTCCGCTGCACGCGCGTAGACCTCCTCCGCCGCACCACGCAGGCGCTCCAACGACGGTGCGACCGCGATGGCCGCATCCAGTCGCTGGCGCATGGCGGCGACCTCGGCCTGCACCTTCGGCGCGCTCGCCTCGACGCTCGGAAGCACGTCGCGCAGCGTTCGATGCACCTCAGCGGTTGCCGTTCCGAGAGTGTAGGCGGCGTCGCCGAAGTCGTCACCCGTCTCGGCGGCCCGAAGCGCGACGCGCCAGGCGTCCTCGACACCCGGAAGGAACTCCTGCGCGAACACGAAGTTCCCCGACGCACGCCCGCTGCTCGTGCGCGGGTCGGGCCAGAAGCCCGAGAGATGTCCGACGGCAGGGGGCACACGCACCGACCCGGCCGCGGTGAGCGCGGATTGGAGCGTCACCTCCGGGTTCTCACCGTCGTGCAGCATCCGGAAGACCTTGAGAATGAGCGGTGCAGCATCGCTGCCATCCGGCAGCCGCATCTCGCAGATGATGGACGTGTTCGACTGCTCACCTGAGAGCACCCGGCTGGTGACGAAGCTGCCGACCACGGCCCCCGGCATCGGCAGACCGTACGCGGCGATGTCGCTCCGCCCCCCAGCGCCGGTCGCATGCCCCTCACGTTCGAGGAGCGCGAGGAGCGCTTTCGCGAACGCGATGTCGTGCGGCCCGTCCACGACGGCGCTCACGCGCCCGGCCGCGTTGCTGATCGACCCGATGTAGCCGAGGGCGGGCACGCGAGCATCCACCTCGCGGAGCACGATCGGCACCTGGTAGACGACCGGCACGTCCCCGGAGGAATCGAGCATGCACGGCACCGTCACGAGGTGCACACCCGCCTCGCCGTTCGGGTTGGCGAGCACGTAGCTGCCGAGGTGGGTGAGCTGCGGTGCCCGGCCCTCACCGCCCGAGTACCAGCGCTGCTTCGGCATCCAGTCGCGAAGCATGTGGATGAGATCGGTCATTGCGCCTCCGGTTCAGATGATCAGCCTACCGACCGGATGCCCGCCGGTTCGCGTCAATCCGCCGCTGTGTTTCCTGGCAGGGCGCAGGCGACGGTCAGTCGCGTCTTCGGCTGAGGATGACGGTGAACTTCGCGCCTCGAGCGACCTGCGTGCTCGGGCCGACGATCCGCTCGAGCGCGGCACGATGCGCGAGGCCCGAGTTGAACACCGTCAGCATGGCGCCGCCCGGCTTCAGCATGCGCGCCGCCTGCTGGAAGAGCGGATGCGCCATGTCCTCGACGACCTCGTGGCGGTCGTGGAAGGGCGGGTTCAGGAGCACCACGTCGACCGTCTCGGTCTCGATGCTGGACCCCGCGTCCTCCCGACGCACCTCCACCCGGTCCTCGACGCCCGCCAGCCGCACCGTCTCGCGGGCGGAGGCGGCCGCAGCCCAGGAGCGGTCGCTCGCGATGACCTCCAGCCGGGGGCGGAGCCTCGCGATCGACACCGCGAGCACGCCGGTGCCGCAACCGAGGTCCACCGCGAGACCAGACTCCGGAAGCGCGTCGGCGGGAAGGTCGCGCAGGGTGGCGAGCAGCTCGCGCGTTCCAAGGTCGAGGCGGGGGCCGGCGAACGCGCCGCCGTGGCTTGCGATCGCGAACCCGAGCTCCTCGGAGCTCTGCACGACCGGGTACACGGATGGCGCACCACGCAACTCGGCCCGCGGGACGCTCGCGTGCAGCACCCTCGACTTCTGCCTGCCGAGGCTCGCTGTGACGACGTCGAACGAGCGCTCCAACGTCTCGTTCATGCCGCGACTCATGTGCTTGATGCGACCACCCGCGACGATCCGCACTTCGGGATGCGCGTGCGCGGCGGCGAGCCGCACGATCTCGTCGAGCTCGGCGAGCGACTTCGGGAGGCGCAGCAGCACGAGCCGCACGCCGTCGAACAACGCCGGCTCGAGACCGAAGCGAACGGCCTTCAGAGAGCGGAAGCTCGCACGCACGGCCTCGTCGCTGGCTCGCTCCTCAGAGAGTGCGTCATGGAAGGTGCGGATCGTGTCGAGGTCGAACCGCTCCGCGGCCGCGACGGCAAGCGCGCCGGTGACATCACCGACGACCGCGAGCGGCGCATCCACGCCACCCAGGTCGGCGGCCTCGTCCAGGATGAGGCGGTCGACGGGATCAGGCGCGCCGGCGAGTGCCGTGCCCAGGTTGGAGTCGGCCATTCCTAGGCGACGGTGTCGATGAGCGGCTCTGCCTCTTCACCGGTGACGTAGCGGCGTCCCGAGACCTCGGCCACGGTGATGGCGACATACTCGTTCTTCGGCGTCGCGATGAGGGGGCGCACGCCGAGCTGCTCTGCCCGTTCGAGCTCCGCCTCGGTACTGAGCACCCTCGCTCCACCGCGCGCGACGAGGCTCGTCGCGAACCCGTCGCCGAGGGCGTCGGACTGGAACACGACTTCCTTGGCGATGGACGCTCCCGCGAGCTTGAAACCCGGCGCGGATTTGAAGACGATCTCGCCGTCGCGTTCGCTGAACACGACGTTGATCGGATAGATCTCCACGCGGCCGTTCACGGCGAACGCGATGCGCCCGAACGTCGTCGCCCGCAGCAGGCGGCGGCTTTCTTCGTCGCTCAGGACGGTGATGAGCTGATCGTCTTCCATGCGTCCATCATGGCCTGATCCGCACGACGCCGCCTGATCGATTTGCCCGCTCACGTTCGAATCGGCATCCGGGAGTCGATATACGCCGCGAGCGGTGCGAAACTTGACGCACCCCGAGCGACGTCCGCTCGATCCGACACGGAGGTCATCCAATGGGCTACGGCAGCGGCATCGCACTCATCGTCATCGGCGCCATCCTGGCGTTCGCCATCAACGTCGACCTGGACGGTTTCGTCGACCTCAAGACGATCGGCTACATCCTCATGGGAGCGGGTGCCGTGGTCTTCGTCATCAGCCTCGTGTCCGCTCTTCGCCGCAAGCAGTCGACGTCGCTGACCCGCAAGGTCATCGACCCCAACACGGGTCAGGAAGTCATCGAGCGCACGAACCGCAGCAACTGAGCGGCGCCGCCGTCTGAACGGGGCGCTCGCCCGGCTCAGGCGGAGACGAAGAAGAGCCGCTTGTTGGCGAACTCCCCGATGCCGATGGGCCCCATCTCGCGACCGAAGCCGGAGTTCTTGACGCCACCGAACGGCAACTCGGCTGCCTCCGCAGCGATCGTGTTCACGTGCGCCATCCCGACCTCGAGTCGCCGAGCGACGCGGGTGGCACGCGCCTCGTCGGTCGAGAAGACCGAGCCGCCCAGGCCGAGCGCGCAGTCGTTCGCGAGCTCGAGGGCCTCCTCGTCGCTCGACACGCGGTAGACGGTCGCGACGGGGCCGAACATCTCCACACCGTACGACTCGGAGTCGCGTGGGACCCCCGTGAGCACGGCCGGCGAGTAATGGGCGCCCGGTCCATCCGACAGCACTCCGCCGACCTCGAGGGTCGCACCCTCTGCCACTGCCTTCTGCACCTGAGCGTGCACAGTCTCGGCGGCCGTCCGGCTCGACATGGGTGGGAAGGCACCGTCAGCGAGGTCGAGCTGGTCGCCGGGCACGAGCCCCGTGGCGAGCTTCTTGAGCTCCTCCACGAACTCGTCATAGATGTCATCCATGACGATGAGGCGCTTGTTCGAGTTGCAGACCTGGCCGACGTTGTAGACCCGGAAGTCCCATGCCTGCCTCGCAACGGCCGCGACATCGTGCGAGTCGAGCACCACCATCGGGTCGATGCCGCCGAGCTCGAGCACGCACTTCTTCAGGTTGCGCCCCGCTTGCGCGCCGATGATCGCGCCCGCACGCTCGGAACCCGTCAGCGAGATGCCCTGCACGCGGTCATCCGCGATGAGGGTCGCGATCTGGTCGTGGGATGCGAAGACGTTCTGGTAGCCGCCGACCGGCACACCGGCCTGCTCCATGATCTCCTGGATGGTCAGCGCAGACCTCGCGCAGATGTCGGCGTGCTTGAGCAGGATGGTGTTGCCGAGCACGAGGTTAGGCGCGGCGAAGCGCGCCACCTGGTAGTACGGGAAGTTCCACGGCATGACGCCGAGCAGGGTACCGACGGGGCGGTGCTCGATGTACGCCTTGCCCGGAATCGTGCTCGGGATCTCGAAATCGGTGATGAGGCTCGGGCCGTGCACGCCGTAGTAGTCGATGATCGACGCCGCGAACTCGACCTCGTCGATCGACTCCTGCACCGACTTGCCCATCTCGACGGCGATCAGGTGCGCGAGCTCGTCCTTGCGCTCAAGGAAGATCTCCGCGACCCGCCGCACGACGGCCGCGCGATCCTGCACGCTGCGCTCCCGCCACTCGCTGTACACCGAGTCCGCGCTCTCGACGGCCTGCTCGATCTGCGCATCCGTCGCGTCATCGAAGGTCTCGATGATCTCGCCAGTCGCGGGATTCTGCACTCGGTACTTGGACATGTCGCTCCTTGGCTCGGCCGTCGTGTCGATGCCAGTCTGACGCAAAAGCCGTTGCCAGTTTGGTCGAATGCTGACCTTCACCTCTACAAAGCCGCCACTCGGGCGTCGGTGGCCGTCCGTAGTCTGACCATGCCTCTGCTCCGCAGACACAACCCGTCCCACCAGCCAACACGCTCGAGGAGTAACACGTGGACTCTGCACTTCCCACGATCCAGCACTGGATCGATGGCGCCCTCGCGACGACGATGCCGGCGCGCACCTCGCCGGTCTTCAATCCCGCCCTCGGCGTCGCCACCGCGAACGTCGCGCTGGCGGAGCAGGCCGAGATCGACGCCGCGGTCGCCGCAGCCAAAGCCGCGTTCCCGGGATGGTCGAACGCGTCGGTGGCGAAGCGTCAGGGGGTGCTGTTCCGCTTCCGTGAGCTGCTGAACGAGCGGAAGCTGGAGCTCGCGCGCATCATCACGTCCGAGCACGGCAAGGTCGTGTCCGACGCGGCCGGCGAGATCCAGCGC
>NZ_PSUA01000004.1:0-124730 GCF_002931575.1 Pseudoclavibacter sp. RFBA6
AGTGCTTGCTTCTCGGCGGTGCTAAAGGGCCGCTTGACTGGCAGCGTTGGTCGTGTTCTTCGAGGTGAGGCTCCGCCGCCCACGGCTCGCGTCTCCGCCACCCACGGCTCGCGTCTCCGCCACCCACGGCTCTTGTCTCCGCCTCGTGAAGCTTGCGGGGCGATCCGCCGCGCCGCATCCGCGCCGCATCCGTGCCGCATCCGCGCCGCATCCGCGTCGCTGCCAGTCAAATGGCCCTTCTGGGAAGTCCAGAAGGGCCATTTGGCTGGCAGTGCTTGCTTCTCGGCGGTGCTAAAGGGCCGCTTGACTGGCAGCGTTGGTCGTGTTCTTCGAGGTGAGGCTCCGCCGCCCACGGCTCGCGTCTCCGCCGCCCACGGCTCTTGTCTCCGCCTCGTGAAGCTTGCGGGGCGATCCGCCGCGCCGCATCCGCGCCGCATCCGCGTCGCTGCCAGTCGAATGGCCCTTCTGGGAAGTCCAGAAGGGCCATTTGGCTGGCAGTGACGACCGCTGAGACGACCGCTGAGACGACCGCTGAGACGACGGCTGAGCGACGCGAGGGGCCATTTGGCTGGCAGCGATCGACATCAGGCCGCGTTTCCGCCTGGGCGGGGTTTCTTCAGCCGCCGCGTTTCCGCCTGAGCGGCGCTTGCCGCTAGGCGTCGTTGGATCGCCCGCCGGTGCGGGTCGCGTCGCTCGAGGACGAGCTGGAAACGTGGCCCAAGGACGTGCCTGTGTGCGTGCGCGTGCTCGTGCGCGCATCCCGCGCATCCCGCGTATCCGCCTCCTCCGCCGCGTCCGCGGCCGTCTCGATGGGCTCGCCCTGCACCGTGGAGCGCTCGGACTTGCTGCGGTCGCCGCGCGTCTTGAGGAGGCTCGCGATGGTCGCGACCGCGATGGTCGCGCCGATGAACGTGAGCGAGAACCAGATCGGAATCTCGGGCACCCACAGCAGCGGCTCGCCGCCGTTGATGAACGGCACCTCGTTGACGTGCAGGGCGTGGAAGACGAGCTTCACGGCGATGAAGCCGAGGATGACGGCGAGGCCCTGGCTGAGGTAGACGAGGCGCTCAAGGAGTCCGCCGATGAGGAAGAACAGCTGGCGCAGGCCCATGAGGGCGAAGGCGTTCGCGGTGAACACGATGTACGCCTCGTTCGTGAGGCCGTAGATGGCGGGGATCGAGTCGAGCGCGAAGACCAGGTCGATGAAGCCGATCGCGACGATCGTGAGGAGCATCGGGGTGACCCAGCGCTTGCCGTCCTTCTTCACGGTCAGCTTGTCGCCGTGGTACTCGTCGGTGACGGGCAGGATGCGGCGCACGAAGCGCATGAACGCGTTGTTCGAGGGGTCGCCGTGGTCGCCCTTGATCTGCTGGTAGGCGAGGACGAACAGCAGCGCGCCGAACAGGTAGAAGACCCAGGAGAAGTTCTCGATGAGGGCGGCTCCGACGGCGATGAAGCCGCCGCGCATGATGAGGGCGATGACGATGCCGATCATCAGCACCTTCTGCTGGTAGATCTTCGGCACCGCGAAGCCGGACATGATGATGAGGAACAGGAAGAGGTTGTCGAGCGACAGTGCCTTCTCGGTCAGGTAGCCGGCGAAGTACTCGCCGCCGTAGCGCCAGTCGGTGACGAAGCCGATGCCGACGCCGAACAGCAGCGCTAGGCCGATGTAGAAGGCGGACCAGCGCGCGGATTCGCGGATGGTCGGCTCGTGTGGTTTCCGCACGTGGGCGAAGAACTCGTAGACGAAGAAGCCGATCGTCACGGCGATCGTGATCAGCCAGACGGTGGTGGTCACCTGCATGGGGGTACTCCAAAGGGGGGTTCGGTGTTCGACAGCGACACCAAGGTCTCCTCCGCTCGACCAGCACCTCGTGGGGGTG
This sequence comes from Pseudoclavibacter sp. RFBA6, assembly GCF_002931575.1. NCBI lineage: Bacteria > Bacillati > Actinomycetota > Actinomycetes > Micrococcales > Microbacteriaceae > Pseudoclavibacter > Pseudoclavibacter sp. RFBA6. The sequence goes on from NZ_PSUA01000004.1 coordinate 1,887, forward strand.
ATGCTGGTGGAGCCGGCGCCCCGGAACGTGGAATCACGCTCGTATTGACGGGCACACCGCAGACGGGAGTACTCCCCTTGCTTCGGGAGATAGTAGACAGACTTCCGTAAAGGAAACCTGGGAGAACCCTTTCGAGCGGATGCGGATGCGGATGCGGTGCGGATGGGGACCCGCACCGCCCCGCTCAGATGGCTCTGGGCGGTGCCGTCGAGAGTCGCGAGTTGAAGCTCGGGCTGAGCACGGTGCGGTGCACGGGCCTCGACGGGTCGGCGATGCGCGCGAGGAGCGTCTCGACGGCGGCCCGCCCCAGCGACGATCGCGGCGGGGTCACGGCGGTCAGCGCGGGTGTGAACAGGTCGGCGACCTCGTCGTCGTACGCCACGACCGAGAGGTCGTCCGGCACGCTGAGCCCCCGCGCGAGGGCGACGTCGATGATCGCCATCGCCTCCCGGTCGGAGTGCACGAGCAGGGCGGTGACGCCGGCCTCGAGGACCGCGTCGAGCACCGCATCCACGGCCCCCGAGAAGCGCGGGTCGCGGCGGTCGGGCAGGATGCGCTCGACGTGCTCACCTGGCGTGAGGCCCAGCTCGCGGCAGGCGGCCGACCATCCGGCGATGATCTTGCGCGACGTTGGCGAGTTCCGCGAGATGAAGAGGCCCACTTTGCGGTGGCCGAGCTGCGCGAGGTGGCGGGCTGCGAGGACGGCGCCCAGGGCGTGGTCGGTGGTGACGGACTCCGCGGGTGTGCGGTCTGGGCCGACGACGGCATCGCGCTCGGCGAGCACGAACGGCAGCCCGGACTCGTGCAGCCACTCCATGACCTCGCGGGCATGGTCGGTGTCGGTGTTGGGGGCGACGACGAGACCGGTGACGCCCTCGTGCTCGACCATCCGCTCGAGCACGGGCCGCTCATCCTGCATCTCGTAGGAGGTGCCCCGCAGCAGCAGCTTCGCGCCCTGCTCGCGAGCCGCCTGCTCCATGCCTCGGATCACACGCGGCCAGTAGAAGTCGAGCGACGGCACGAGCACCCCGATGGTGTGCTGCGCGCCGTTCGTCGCCTGACGCGACTGCAGGGCCGGGGCGCCTTCGGGCGGGAGCACCGCGCCGCCGTGCACGCGCACCAGCAGGCCGTCCGATTCGAGCTGCTGCAGATCGCGGCGCAGCGTCACCGGGGTGACCTCGAGCTCGTCGGTCAGCTCGGCGACCCGCACCGCACCGGACGCGAGCAGCCGTTCGAGGATGAGGTCGCGCCGTTCGGCGGCGAGCCGTGATCCTTGTTCCATCATTCTGCGTCCCCCACAGCGTTCATGCCCCCGAAGGGCGGTGTCGAGTGCTCCTGGCGCACGGTGACGGTCATCGTTGACCGGTCGGCGACGTCGAGGTCGAGTCGCACGAGTCTAGGGCCCCACACGTCAGCGAGCATCGGGTCGTCGAGCTCGATCGGCGTGAGGGTCGCGGAGGCGGTGCCAGTCCAGGTGACGTGGACCCGCGTGCCGCCACCCAGAGGGGTGATGATGGCGCTGTCGTCACCTTGACTGTCAGGGGTGAGGGCCACGTCGCCGGCGAGCAGCAGCCGCAGTTGCGCCGGGGCGTGTGCGGCAGAGGAGGACGTCGAGTCGGCCGAGTCGGTCGCGTCGGTCGCGTCGGCGTCAGATGCGGAAAGTTGTGGCGAGGTGCTGTTCAGCTCCTCACGGACCGCGCTTGGCCACAACTCTGTGGAGCTCGCGGTCGTGGGTGCGGCGTCGTCGTCGGGTGAGAGTTGTGGCGAGGTGCTGTTCCCGGCGCTCGCAGATGCGCTGGGCCACAACTCTGTGGGGCTTGCGGGGACGGGTGCGGGTGCGGCAGCGCGCGCGGCATCGGCGGCAGCCCAGTGCCAGGCGTCGTGGATGCGCACCTCGGCGCGTTCGCGGTCGAGGGCCACCTCGCGGCGCCACGACTCGAGCCCATTGACGTCGTAGGCGCCGGCCAACTCGAGTTCGAGCGAGGGTCCGGCTCCCGTCTGCACGCTGACGACTTCCGCCGCGTACTCGCGCCCTGTCGGCTGCCCGCGCCCCGCGATGACCGGCACGTTGTGCCATTCGCTCTGCATGGGCCACAGCTCGTAGCGGCGCTCGCTGAAGGTGCGGGCGTCGTAGCTGGGGCGCCCGGCGTCGACGATGACCGGCACGCCGTCGGAGGCGACGAGGAACGTGCCGACGTCGTTGTGATTGTGGTTCTCGTCGTTGTGGCCGCCCTTGACCGCGACCGACAAGCCCGAAGACGAGCCGTCGTGCTCGCGGGCGACGAGCATCTGCGTGGAGGGGAGCCAGGTGGATGCGGGGGCCGGGGGAGCGGGTGGGGTCAGCTGCAGCCAGACCGCATCGGTGAGCCCGCGCAGCGCTCGCCCGAGCCCCTCGGCCTCGACGACCGCGGCCTCTGATGGGCGGCGGTGGGAGGCCGCGAACGCTTGCGCGTCCGCGTCTCCAGCGCGCACGGCCGCTCGGTGCAGGGAGTGCCATGGCTGGTCGCTGCTGGGCTTTGCCTGCCCGTCGGCGGCGTTCACGAACCAGCCGCCGCCGAGGTGCATGCGGTGCGGGAAGGCCACGGTCTCGCGCAGCGAGCGGATGCTGGGCACGGGGTCGAAGGCGCCACCGGTCGCGAAGGTGAGCAGGTCGAGGGCTTCGAGGAGGCGGCAGGCGCCGTTCCACCAGTAGGCGTAGCCCTCGTCGATGGCCCCGTCTTCTGGGAGCACGGCGACGTAGCGGTCGAGCCCTTCGACGACGAGTTCCAGGATGCGCGCGCGTTCGGCGGCCTCGCTCGGAGCGTCGAGCAGTCGGAGGGCGGCGACGAGCACGTTGCCGTGGATCCACGGGTTCCAGTTGTGCGCGTCCCCGTCGAGGCCGAGCCAGTGCCAGTCGCGGCGCCGCTCGAACGGCTCGAAGACGCGCACGCGAGCTTCGTGGCGGATGCGGGCCCGCACGCCCGGGTAGTGCGCGTCGAGCTGGTCGCCGAGCAGCTGGTCGATCCAGGCGAGCTGGCCGACGACTTCGCCGGCGCCGAGGTCGAGGTAGGGGTCGGTGAGTGTTGCGAGCACTGAGCCGTGCCGGGCGAACGTGTCGTCGTGGGCGGGCCAGCACCAGGTGCTCTGCTCGCAGAGCAGGATGACGCCGTCGACGACCTCGGTGAGCAGCGACGGGTCGGCCGCAGCGGCGACCACGGTGCGGGTCAGGCGTTCCTGGCGCGCGAAGGCGGGTGTCTCCCAGGCGATCCGATTGCCGTCGCCGTGGTACCTGGCGGCGTCGCTCGCCCGCGGTTGTGGCCATGGCGTGCCCTGTTCGGCGGTGGCGCGTTCGGTCATGTCTGCGAGGGTGCGCGCGTCGGGTAGCCCGGCGTGCCAGGTGGATGCGGGTGGCACGGGGAGCGCGTGGTCGGGATCGGCGATGACCTCGTCAAGGCTCCGGCCGTCGAGCTGCTCGTCGAGGGTGCGCGAGAGGGGGCCACGGAACGCGGTGTCGCTCTGCACGGGAATGTCCGTGGTGTCTGTCATCGTCGACCTACTTCTCGGGGGTGGTGCTCGCCGCTGCTGCGGTGATGGTGGTGCCGCACGAATCGATCGTAAACGATCATGTACGATCATAACCGCATTGTTGTGATCGAGATTGATTGCTACTCTTTCGAAACGTCACCACCCCGGGGTGACCACTCGAACCCCCGGACGGCAATTCAAAGGAGAATCCGTGTCCACTGCATTCACGCCTGAAGCGCCCGCCGCTGCGGTGCCGCCAGCGTCGCAGCGAGCATGGACCCGCGACGACTGGACCGGCTACGCCGACCGCCTCCTCGCGGGCGCCATGGCCTGGTCCTCTCCGGGCAAGGGGCGCATCACCCCTCCCGGCGCCGAGGGTGGCTACGGTCACGACATCGACGGCCTCGAGGGCTTCGCCCGCACGTTCCTGCTGGCCGGCTTCCGCATCGCGGGGGAGCGGGGTCAGGGCGTCGACGACCTCATCTCCTTCTTCTCCGAGGGCATTCGCACGGGCGTCGACCCGGACGCGGCCGACCGCTGGGTCCGCCTCGAAGAGCACCCGCAGGCCAAGGTCGAGGCGGCGTCGCTCGCCCTCATCCTCGATCTCACCCGCCCCTGGATCTGGGATGCGCTCGACGAGCTCACGCGGCAGCGCGTCATCGGCTACTTCGCCCCGGCCGTCGGCGACGACACCTACCCGCGCACGAACTGGCTCTGGTTCCGCCTCGTCGTGCAGACCTTCCTCCGCTCCGTCGGCGGCCCCTGGTCGCCGGAGGACGTCACCGCCGACCTCGCCCTGCACGACTCGTTCGTGCGCGCCGACGGCTGGCTCTCCGACGGGGAGGAGCGCTCCTACGATCACTACGTCGGCTGGGCGCTGCACATCTACCCGGTCCTCTGGTCGCGGATGCGCGGGGCCGGTGAGCTCGCGGGCGATCGCCTCGCCGGCGATGTCGCCGCTCTCGACCGCTTCCTGCAGGACGCCGTGCACCTCATCGGGGGTGACGGCTCGCCGCTCCTGCAGGGACGCAGCCTCATCTACCGCTTCGCGGCCGCGGCCCCCTTCTGGGTGGGCGCGCTCGCGGAGGTTCCCTCGGTCTCGCTCGGCGCGCTCCGCCACGCGGCGGAGAACGTCGTCTCGCACTTCGCCGAGCGCGGAGTGCCGGATGAGCGCGGCCTCCTCACGATGGGCTGGCTCGGAGAGTGGCGCCAGCTGGCGCAGGCCTACTCCGGCCCTGCTTCCCCGTACTGGGCCTCGAAGGGCCTGCTTGGCATCCTTCTCCCCGCCGATCACCCCGTCTGGGCCGCCGAGGCCGAGCCGCTCCCCGTCGAGCGGGGCGACTTCGTGCGCACGATCACTGCCCCCGGCTGGGTCGTGACCGGCACGAAAAGTGACGGGATCGTGCGCATCGCCAACCACGGCACCGACCATGCGAAGCCGGATACCCTCGTCGGCGACTCGCCCCTCTACGCCCGCATCGCCTACTCGAGCGCCACCAGCCCGCTGCTCGACGACGCCGCCTGGCACGAACCCCTCGAGCAGTCGGTCGCGCTCGTCGAGAGCGCCACCACGGGCAAGGACGCCACCGCAGGCACCGAGACCGCCACGCACCGCGCCGCGATGGAGCTCCTCGCGACGACCACCGACGGTGACGCCGGCGTGGCCGCATCCACCTGGCTCGCCCACACGCTGGTTCCGAACGCGAAGCAGCAGCGCCACGGCTCCGGCCTCGACGGCGAAGCGACGGTCGTCGCCCGCCTCACCGTCGTCTCGGTGGTGCGCGGCGCCGAAGAGGTGCGCCTCGCCCGCGTCACCGACTTCGCCGCCGGCATCGACGAGAACGACTGGATGCTGCGCTGGGGTGGCTGGCCCGTCACGAGCCGACAGGATGCGCAGATCACGAGCGCCCTCCGCGGCCTGACGGCCGGCACCACGGCACGGACGGTCACCCGGACGGACGCGAGCCCGCTCGGCGCATCCACCGCGGTGCCCGTGCTCGACGCCCCAGTCGAAACCGGCACCTGGGCCGCCGCCCACCTCACGCTGGCGGGCGCTGACCACACCCCAAGCCTCACCACCGGCGTCGATCTCACGCACGAGCTCGCCGCCATCACCTGGTCAGACGGTGCGCACAGCACCGTCGACCTCACCAACTACCGCCTCTCGTAGCCCGGGCGTCGGTTTTCAGGGATCCGAAGCGGGTCCCGTTCATTGCAGCAAAGGAGCAGCACCATGAAGAAGCGCACCATGATCGCCACTGCGGGCCTCGCCGCCGCCGCACTGGCCCTCACCGGATGCAGCGGTGGCGGGAGCGTCGACCCAGACGGCCCCATCACGCTGTCGGTGTCGGGCTGGAGCGTCGCATCCACCCCCGAGTTCCAGCTGCTGGCGGACGGCTTCACGGAGAAGTACCCCGACGTGACCGTCGAGGTCATCGACTACGACCCCGCCGAGTACAACACGCTGATCACGGCTGACCTCGCGGCCGGTTCGGGCCCCGACATCATCACGCAGAAGGAGACGAAGTTCGTCACCACCTTCCAGGAAGGCGGACAGCTGCTCGACGTGTCCGACATCGAGCTGCCTGAGGGCATCAGCGGCGCTACGTCGTACGAGATCGACGGCACCACGTGGGCGACCCCGTACCGCCAGGACTCGTGGGTGCTCTACTACAACAAGGCCCTCTTCGACCAGGCGGGCGTCGCCTACCCAGACGGCAGCTGGACCTGGGACGACTACGTCGAGAACGCCGACCTCCTGACGCAGAACCTCACCGCAGCAGGCTCGACCGCCAAGGGCGCGCACCAGCACAGCTGGCAGTCGACCGTCCAGGGCTTCGCCAACGCGCAGGCTGACGGCGATATCTTCAGCGGAGAGTACGACTACTTCGAGAAGTACTACGACAACTCCCTGAAGCTGCAGGACGACGGCGCGCAGGCCTCCTTCAACACGGTCACGGCCAACAAGCTCACCTACCAGGGCGAGTTCGGCAAGCAGAAGGCCGCGATGATCCCCATGGGCTCGTGGTTCGTGGCGACGCTCATCTCGCAGCAGGCGGCCGGCGAGGCCGACGACTTCGAGTGGGGCATCGCACCCGTGCCGCAGATGGATGCATCCACCGCCGGTCTCGAGAACACGCCCATCACCTTCGGTGACCCTGCCGGCTTCGGCATCAACGCCAACATCGACGAGGGCAAGACGCAGGCCGCCAAGGACTTCCTCGCCTACGCAGCAAGCGAAGAGGCAGCCACGAAGCTCGCCGGCATCGGCATCACCCCGGCGCTCCTGAGCGACCCCGTCGTCGAGGCGTACTTCGGCGTCGAGGGCGCCCCGCAGGACGAACTCTCCTCGTTCGCCGTGCAGACGCACGAGACGCTCCCCGAGAGCCCGACCAACTCGAAGACCGCGGCCGTCCAGAACATCCTGAACGACATGCACTCCTCGATCCTCTCCGGCTCCAAGTCGGTCAAGGACTCCATCACGGAAGCCGAGACCCGAGTCGCCAACGAAGTCGGCCTCGACTAACCCCTCTCGTCGGTCGGCCGGTGCTCTCTCACCGGCCGACCGGCACCTCTCTCCAGGAGAATCATGACCACCACAACGGAACCGGCGCAGCCCAAGGCCGCGCCGGAGGGCCTGTCGCCCGAGGCGCGCAAGCTGCGCAACCGCTCACGGCTGAAGCGGACGCTCGTCGGCTGGAGCTTCATCCTCCCGAACTTCCTCGGGTTCGCCACGCTGACGCTCGTGCCCGTCATCGTGCTGTTCTACATGTCTCTCACGAACTGGAACATCTTCGGCACGTCCACGTTCGTCGGCTTCGACAACTTCACCCGCCTCATGGGCGACGGCAGCTTCCAGGTCGCGTTCGGCAACACCATCTACTACTCGGTGCTGCACATCCCGCTCACGATCGTCGTGTCGCTCGGGCTCGCGCTGCTGCTCAACAACAAGCTCCGCGGCGTCGCGTTCTTCCGCACCGCCGCGTTCTTCCCCTACATCACGTCGATCGTCGCGATCGCGCTCGTCTGGAACCTGCTCTTCAGCCCGGACTTCGGCCCCATCAACGAGGGCCTGCGCCTCATCGGCATCGACAACCCGCCAGGCTGGCTCACCTCCACGGAGTGGGCGATGCCCGCCGTGGTCATCATCAGCACATGGCGCGACATGGGCTACTACATGGTGCTCTTCCTCGCCGCGCTGCAGACAGTGCCGCCCGAGCTGCACGAGGCGGCCCGCGTCGACGGCGCGAACGCCTGGCAGCGCTTCTGGAACGTGACGCTTCCCTGCCTGCGCCCGACGATGTTCTTCGTCACCGTCATGCTGACGATCAACTCGCTGAAGATCTTCGACCTCATCCTCGTGCTCACCGAGGGCGGGCCGGGCCAGTCGACGACCGTCATCTCCCAGTTCATCTACCGCAAGGGCTTCGAGGAGAACGAGTTCGGATACGCGTCAGCGGCCTCCGTCGTGCTGTTCCTGCTCTGCATCGTCGTCACGATCATCCAGTTCATGTGGAACAAGCGGAAGGACAGCTGATGTCCCAGACCATGGCAGTCGTCCTCCCCGAGGAGACCACGACCCCCCTCTCGACCGACCACGTCGAGCCCGCGAAGCCCGCCGGCAAGAAAGAGCACAAGCTCGCTCGCGCGCTGCTCTACGTCATCCTCATCGTCGCCGCGGCCGCGATGCTCACGCCGTTCTTCTGGATGATCATGAGCTCGCTCAAGGAGGCCAACGCGGTCTTCTCGGTGCCGGTCCAGTGGATCCCTGAGGTCTTCGTGTGGCAGAACTACGTCGATATCTGGACCAAGTCGGACATCATGACGTGGATCGGCAACACGATGATCCTGTCCGTCACCGTCACGGCCCTGCAGGTGCTCACGGGCTCGTTCGCCGCCTACGGCTTCTCGCGAATCAAGTTCCCCGGCCGCGACGTGCTGTTCCTCCTGTACGTCGGCACGATCGCCGTGCCGTGGCAGTCGTACATGATCCCGCAGTTCATCCTGCTGTCGAACGCGAACCTCTCGAACACCCTCTGGGCGATCATCCTGCTGCAGGCGTTCGGCGCCTTCGGGGTGTTCCTCATGAAGCAGTTCTACGAGACCATCCCCATGGAGCTCTCCGAGGCGGCCCGCCTCGACGGGCTCAGCGAGTACGGCATCTGGCGGCGCATCATGCTGCCGCTGTCGATCCCGGCCATCGCGAGCCTCTCCCTGCTGACGTTCGTGAACACCTGGAACGACTACCTCGGACCGCTCATCTACCTGCGCGACCCGAGCCTGTGGACCATGCAGCTGGGCCTCAAGAACTTCGTCTCGAGCCTCTACGACGTCGACTACGGCGTGCTCTTCGCGGGCCTCACCATCTCGGTGCTGCCCATCGCGATCGTGTTCCTCCTCGGCCAGCGGTACTTCGTCGAGGGCATCGCGACCAGCGGGATGAAGGGCTAGGCCATGAAGCGCATCTCGCACGGCGTCTACGCGACGGCGTTCAACGTCACCTACCTGGCGCTCGCCGTCAACCTGATGCTCGCGGTCATGAGCCTGCCGTTCCTCGTGCTGCTCGTGACCACCGACCCGTCGCTGTCGTGGCCGCTGCTCGCGGCGAGCGCGGCGCTCACAGGGCCGGGCATCGCGGGCGCGTTCGCGACCTTCCGTGCGAATGCGGAGGGTGACACCGACGTGATCCGCGCGTTCATCAGCGGGGTGCGCCGCACCTGGAAGCGGGCGCTCGTGATCTCGGCGGTCACGTCCGCCGTCGTCACGGTCGCGCTCGTGGATGTGTTCGTGCTCGTCCCGACGGGCATCGGCGTCCTCCTCGTGCCCCTGCTCGTCGTCGTCACGATCCTGACGCTCGCGACCGCGGCGGTGACGCTCGTCGCCATCACGCAGGCCGAGGACACGCGCCTGCTCACCCTGGCGCGCGCATCCCTCTTCCTCGCCGTGCACCGCTGGCCGCTGACCTTCGCGTCGTTCGCGATCGTCGGCGTCCAAGCCGCCGTGCTCACGGCGGCACCGGCCATCGCCATCGGCATCACCACCGCCGCCTGTCTCTACGTCGTCTGGGCTGGCGGACGCTACACCCTGCAGCAGGCACCCGCGCGCGTCGCGGCCTGATCGACCTCTCGAACTCTCACGAAGGAACACCCATGACTTTCGCGCCCGCATCCACCTCCGTGGAGAACGCGCTGGCAGCGGCCACGGACACCGTTCGACGCAACATCGAAGCGTTCGGCGCCGCCTACCCGGACGACACGACCAGCGACAACAAGTACCCGCTGCGCCCCGCGACCGACCTCTTCGCGGAAGGCGCGAACCGTGGCTGGACCACCAGCTTCTGGCCGGGCATGATGTGGCTCGCCGGCGACGTCACGGGCGACGCCGACTTCCACGAGGCCGCGCTTGCGCACGCCGCCGACTTCGAGCGGCGCCTGTACGCAGACGAGGACCTCGAGACGCACGACCTCGGCTTCCTCTACTCGCTCTCCGTCGTCACAGCGTGGAAGCAGACCGGCGACGAGCGTTGGCGCACGGCCGGCATCAAGGCGGGCGAGCGCCTCATGACGCGCTTCCTCGAGCCGGCCGGCATCCTGCAGGCCTGGGGCGACCTCAGCGACCCCGCGCAGCGGGGCCGCGCCATCATCGACAGCCTCATGAACATGCCCCTGCTCAGCTGGGTGGGCGAGCAGACGGGCGACCCCCGGTATGCGGATGCGGTGCGCCGGCACACGGAGCAGCTGCGCACGCAGATCTTCCGTGCCGACGACTCCACGTTCCACACGTTCTACTGGGATGCGGAGACCGGCGAGCCCCTGCGCGGCGGCACCGAGCAGGGTGCGTTCGACGAGTCGTGCTGGGCGCGCGGCGAGGCGTGGGGCATCTACGGCTTCGCGCTCAACTCACAGACGGTCGGCGACCCGCGGCAGCTCGAGGCGGCCTGGCGGTGCGCCGACTACTACCTGGCGCACCTGCCGAGCGACGGCATCCCGTACTGGGACCTCGTGTACGCCGAGGGCAGCGATGCGCCCCGGGACAGCTCGGCCGCCGCGATCGCCGCGTGCGGGTTCTTCGAGCTCGCCGCCGTCGAGCCCGACCCCGAGCGCTCCGCTCGCGCGCTCCAGGCGGCGCACGCGCAGATCGACGCGCTCATCGCCGAAGCCACCCCGCAGCCGCCCGAGTCGTCCGACGCGCTCCTCCTGCACGGCGTCTATGACCTGCCGAAGCTCGTCGGCGTCGACGAGGGAACCCTCTGGGGCGACTACTTCTACCTCGAGGCGCTGACCCGCGCCTCCCGCCCCGACTGGAAGCGCTACTGGTGAGCGGCGGATTGAGCGAGGGAGTCTCCGCATGAGGATCGTCACCTGGGACCGCGCTGGTGTCAGCGTGCCCGCAGCGCTCGTCGACTCGGGCGGCGGCGACCGGCTGGTCGACCTGTCCGGGGTCGTCGCCTCGACGCTCGAGCTGCTCACGGATGAGGGGGCGCTGGCGGATGCACGTGCCGTCGTCGACGCGGCTGACCCGTCCAGCCTTCCCGCGCGCGACGGCGAGCGACTGCTCGCGCCGGTCTCACCGCGCGTGCTGCTGTGCATCGGCTACAACTACCGCGGCCACGTGGTCGCGGGCGGAGAAGGCCAGCCCGACCCCGAGCATCCGGACGTGTTCGTGAAGACCGCCAACACGACGCTCGGGCCGGACGACGCCGTCGTCCTGCCGCCGCAGAGCGACGACGTCGACTACGAGGGCGAGATCGGGGTCGTCATCGGGCGCACGGCGGCCGCCGTCTCCGCGGAGGACGCCCTCGACCACGTCGCCGGCTACACGCTGGTCAACGACGTCTCGGCCCGCGACTGGCAGAACCGCACGAGCCAGTGGACCCTCGGCAAGTGCTTCGACGGCTTCGCGCCCATCGGGCCGGCGATCGTGACGGCCGACGAGATCGCGGACCCCGCAGACCTGCTCGTCGAGGTCATCCGCGACGGGAAGACGACCGTCTCGCAGAGCACGTCGACGCTCATCTTCCCGTTCGCGGAGATCGTGTCATACGTCTCGCAGTCCATCACGCTTCAGCCGGGCGACGTCATCGCAACCGGTTCGCCGCAGAAGCTGCCGGATGCCCTGCGAGAGCACCGTGCACTCGCCGACGGGGACTCCGTGCGCATCCGCGTGGCCGGTATCGGGGAGCTCGTGACGGTGTTCCGCAGCGCCTGAGAGCCGCGGCCGCTCACGCCGCTCACGCCGCTCACGCCGCTCCCGCCGCTACGGCGTCGGCGTCTCGCTCATCGAGGGGGTCGGCGTCGGCGAGTCGGTCATCGACTCGGTCTCCTCGGGATCGGGGGAGACCGTCATCGTGTCGTCCTCGTCCGCGGTCTCCTCGGTCGTCGAAGTCGGCACCCCGGTGTCGGGGGAGATCGGGCTCTGCACGACCTCGTCGCCACCGCAACCGGCCAGCAGGAGGGAAGCAGCGAGCGCCGCGGAGGCGGCGAGGGCAGTCCGTAGGGTCTTGGATGTTGGTGTCATGCATCCAGTGAAGACAAGCCACCTGGGAAGTCCGTTCCCCTTGACACGGTGACCTGCGCTCGTTCTCACCGACCTCATCCGCCCGGAGTCAATACTGACGGGAAACTCGGGTTGGGTTCCTAGCGTTGGCGCCATGAGCGAAGCGAAGCACGACTCTGAACGGCACGAAATCTGGACAGCCCTCGGGCAGCGGACGACCGAGCACCCCGAAGCACGGGGCGTGGAAGCCGACGAGGCCTACGACGTGCTGGTCGTCGGCGCTGGGATCACGGGGCTCACGAGCGCCGTGCTGCTCGCCGAGTCGGGCTTGCGGGTGGGCGTGCTGGAAGCGCATGACCTGGCCGCTTCTGCGACCGTCAACAGCACGGGCAAGCTCTCGCTGCTGCACGGCCAGACGCTGAGCTCGCTGCGGAGCAGGCGGGGTGATGAGGTCGCGGCCGCCTACGTGCAGGGCAATCTCGCCGCCATCGACTGGGCGAGGGCGTTCTGCGCGGCGCGGCAGGTGCCCATGCAGGAGCGCACCTCCATCCTCTTCGCTCGCACGGAGCAGGGCGTGAAGCAGGTGGCGCAGCAGCGGGAGGCGGCGGAAGCGCTCCGCCTTCCCGTGGGCGCCGAGGTCGCCGCGGAGCTGCCGTTCGAGATCCTCGACGCCGTCACCCTCGACGGCGGCCTGCAGCTCAACCCGTACGAACTGATCCTCGCGCTCGTCGAACGGGCGACCGAGCTCGGCGTGCACCTCTCCCTCAACACGCGAGTCACGGGCGTCGACCACCACCGCACGCACGTCGACGTGCACGCGAGCCGCGCCGGCCGCGACCTCTCCGTGCGCGGCGGGCACGTCATCATCGGGACCGGCTTCCCCATCGTCGACCGCAGCGCCGAGTTCACGACCCTCACCGCCTACCGCTCCTACGCGCTCGGCTTCGAGACCGGGATGCCGCTGCTCACCGGCATGTACCTGGGCCTCGACCGCGAGACCATCTCGCTGCGCGAGTACACCACCGCGGGACGACACCACCTCGTGGTCGGCGGGGCAGGCCACAAGGTCGGCGCCAGCGTCTCCTCCCGCGAGCGCGTGGATGCCCTCAGCCAGTGGGGTCAGGAGACGTTCGGGCTGGTGGCCCCCGAGAAGTACCGCTGGTCGGCGCAGGACTACGAGGAGCCGGACGCGGCACCGTCCTCTGGCGTCGCGAACCCGGTCCATCCGCGCATCCTCTACGCCACCGGTTACAACAAGTGGGGGCTCTCGAACGGCATCGCCGCAGCGCACGATCTGCGCGGCCGGATCCTCGACGAGCGAGCGGAATGGATGCACACGCTCTACGACCGGCGGGTCACCACTTCGAAGCTGGGCGGCCTGGTCGCCCGCGGCGCGGAGGTCGGCGTGACCGCGGTCGGCGACTGGGCGCGGGCGGAGCTCTCCTCGCCGGAGGCGTATCCGGCGGAGGGGGAGGGGAGCGTCGGTCGTTCTGGCGGTGTGCCGGTGGCCGTGAGCACGGTCGACGGGGTCACCCGCTCGGTGTCGGCGGTCTGCACGCACCTCGGCGGCGTCCTGCGTTGGAACGACGAGGACTGCTCGTGGGACTGCCCGCTGCACGCGTCCCGGTTCGCGCCTGATGGGACGCGGATCGAGGGGCCGGCGACGTCCGACCTCCCGTCTCGGGGCGTCGACGAGGCGTAGCCGCGCATCCCGGAGCACCGGAACGCGCGCCAGGGTAGCGGTGTCAGCGTCGTTGCGCCAGGAGAACGGCGCAATTGCTGGGCGGCGACAGACTAGAGGCACCCGTCGTCGGCTCCTGGCTCGATCCCCCGACTGGGCGTCCACGATGTGGGCCCCTGGGCCAGGGGCCGTCGTCGGGGTGATCTGAGCAGGTCAGCCCGATGCCCCCGACGCGAAGCCAGGTCCTATGCGCTCCCACCCGTTCCAGCTGCTCGCGTTCGACTCGAGCGCGCTGCGGTTGCCCACCGCGTTGCCTGCGGAGCCGCCGGTGGTCGCGGCGTTCCCGTCTTCCATCGATCTGATGGTCACGGGTGCCGTGGTGAGCGTGGCGGTGCTGTTCGTCGTCGGGGTCTGGGTCGCCGCGGCGATGCGGTTGCGCAGCGGACAGCGGATGTCACTGGATCTGGTTGGACGAGTGGAGCGGGCTCAGCGGATCAACCGTGCGGCCACCATCTCGACGCTGCTCGCCTCGGGCGCGATGATCGTGCTGCTTGTCGTGTGGGTGATCGTCAGCCTGGTCTGGCTGTCGTAGGCGCGGACCACACGGCCCGGGCCGGCCGGAAGGGAGAGCGGGAGCGACCTGGTGGGCCCTGCTGGCCCGCGCGGTCAGCGCGCGGGCCCGGGGATCTTCGCGCGCGTGCGACGGGCGACGACGGAGCTCACGCGACTGGTCGACGGCATCTCGCCGGTCGAGGCGCGACGGGTGGCCAGTTGCGCCTCGCCTTCGCAGCAGGCCGCGACGAGCGATTCGATCGCCCGCTCGAGCTGCACGTGCTGGCTGATCTCGATGCCGGTGTCCACGCGTGCGCCGCGGAGGACGACGTGCACGCCCTCGACGTCGACGATGAATCCGAGTGGCATCCCTTCGCGTTCGAGGGCGACGGTGCCTGCCGTGGTCTGCGTGAGTTCGTATCCGGTCAATGCGGAGATGGGAATCATGGGGGAGCTCCTCTGCCGTTCCCAGAAAGCGTGACGGGGCGGTCTGGGAGGAGCTTGGAGGTTCGCGGGTTTTCGACCGAGGTCGGCAGCTACATCGGCGAACGCACCACCATGACCAGGCATTTTGTCGCCAGCGGCGTCGTCGCTAGCTGATCCAAGAAATTTGCGCAAGCCCCTTGGGTAATCTGGTCGCACGGCAGGGCGTGACGCGGTTGACCGCGAGATGCGCGGCAAACTGGGCGGATGCGCGCACCGATCACCCCCTGGCGACGCCGGTTCCGTCGATGGCGCGAGCACAGTCGCCTCGTGCGCGTCTGGCGTCTCGCACGCACCGCAAATCCGGTGACGTTCACGGACAAGGTGCGCTCCAAGATGCTGCGCGATCGGCGGCAGCTCATCGTGACCTTCGCCGACAAGGCCGCCGTGCGGGGCTACGTGGAGGCGGCCGTCGGCGCGCGGTACCTCCCGAAGGCCTACGGGGTGCTCGACGACCCTCGCGAGCTGGAGGCCCTCGAGCTGCCTGAGTCGTACGTCGTCAAGCCGACGCACGGCTCCGGCGCCGTGGTCGTCGTCTCGCCCGCAGCGCCGGCAGAGGCGCGGCTGCCGGAAGCCAGATGGGGGTGGGTGTACGCGCACGTGCGTCCCGAGCATGCGAACCGGGAGCACCTCGCCGCCATCGGCGAGGGGTGGGTGTCGAAGCTGTACGGCCAAGGCCCCAACAAGGAGTGGGTGTACGGGCGGATGCCGCGCCGCGTGCTGGTCGAGGAGTTTCTCGTCGGCGAGGACGGCGCGGTGCCCGAGGACTTCAAGTTCTTCGTCTTCCACGGGGTGGTGCACTTCGTGCAGGTCGACGGCGGGCGGTTTGACGAGCGGACGCAGGACTTCTTCCGACCCGATTGGACGCACCTCGACATGTCCGGCGGTCTGCCCTGGCGGTCGCCGACTCCTCCTCGGCCCGCTCGACTTGACGAGATGCTGGAGATCGCGGCGAGACTTGGCGCGGAGACCGACTTCGTGCGCGTCGACCTGTACCACCTGCCGGATCGGGTCATCTTCGGAGAGCTGACGAACTACCCGGCCGGTGGCGACAGCCCCTTCGAGCCCGAGGGCTGGAACGCGGTCTTCGGCGAGCCCTGGAGGGTCCCGCGCCGCTACCGCTGAACCACACCCGCCCGCGCCCGCGCCCGCGGATCAGCGTGCGTCCGGGTGGCACCCAGGCGATCGCAGGATGCGCGGGGGAATGTGGGGTGCGTTCGGCTCCCGGCCGGGCACTCACGACCTCCACAGCACCGCGGCGGCTGCCGCACGGAAAGGACCACGATGTCGAACGCAGATGTTCACGGCTCGCATGATCTCGACGGCCCCGAAGAAGGAAGCGTCGGCGCAGGCGGCGCGACCGCTGACGGCGCGATCGACGAAGCCCTCGGCACGGACCAGCCCCTGACCTCGAACGAGGGCAGCGTCGGTGCGGGCGGCGCCAGCGCCGACGGGTCGCGCTCGGAGTAGCCGCAACCCACTTCACGCGACGAAGGGCCGGTCGTCAGCTCAGGCTGACGACCGGCCCTTCGTCGTGCCGGACCCGGAGCGGTAGTGGCCGCCAGCCTGCCCCGCCGTCGGCAAGCGCGGTCGTAGTCCTGGTGGTCACGGACGTCGTCCTCGCAACCTGCCGACCCTATCCAGACCGAACCGGTGACGTTCCGAACGTCCACTCACACTGCGTTCTCAGGCTCCGACCTCCGCGGGCGGATAGTGCCGTTGAACTGGCGTTTTCCTTCAGGGAGCGCGAGGGGTAACAGCAGGAGGCTGGAGGTTCAACCCCGTGTTTCGGCTGCGCGCACCGCGCCACGTTGGGTAGGCAGCTCGCGCCTCCGTGTCGAGCGAGCGACCCCAATGTCACCCCCAAGTGCGAGGAAGTCATGTTCTTTCACAAGCAGGAATTGCAGTTCAAGTCGAGTCCGTCGAAGCCAGATGCAGTGTTGGCGAAGCGGATGCAGGAGATCCTCGGCGGCCAGTACGGCGAGATCACCGTCGCGATGCAGTACGGCTTCCAGTCCTGGAACGCCCACGAGCCGGGCAAGTACCGCGACCTGCTCTACGGCATCGGTGCCGAGGAGTTCGGCCACGTCGAGATGATCGCGATCATGATCGCGCAGCTGCTCGAGAAGGCGCCCATCGAGCAGTCCGAGGCGGCCATCAAGGCAGACCCGGTCCTCGGTGCGGTCGTCGGCGGCACCGACATCCAGCAGGCCATCGTCGCAGGTGCCGGTGCACGCCCCGTCGACAGCAACGGCAACCCGTGGCAGGGCTCGTACATCACGGCGAGCGGCAACATGCTCGCCGACTTCACGGCCAACGCGAATGCGGAGATGCAGGGACGCGTGCAGGTCGCGCGTCTCTACAACATGACCGACGACCCCGGCGTGCGGGACATGCTCTCGTTCCTGCTCGCACGGGACACCATGCATCAGAACCAGTGGATTGCAGCGGCGAACGAGCTGCGCGCCGAAGGCAAGGAGGACCTGCCCGTGCCGAGCAACTTCCCGCTGAACAAGGAAGAGCGCGACGTGGCCTACCAGTACCTGAACTTCTCCGACGGCGCCGCGGCCAGCGACGGCACGTGGGCAAGCGGCCCGACCCCGGATGGGAAGGGCGAGTTCACGTACCACGAGGGGCCGACGACCAGCGTCCCCATGCCGCCCCCGACGGTGCCAGACGAGCGCTTCTACGGCACCACGCCTCTGCCCAACACGATGGAGAAGGTCGCCGGAGTGGTCAAGGACACCTTCAGCAAGAAGTAGCGACTCCCGTTCCAGTCCGCACGACGAAGCTCTGAAAGGAACACCATGTCCAACAACACCCCATTCTCCGTTCCGGACACGCCCCGTCACGGGGGTGCCCTCCCGCCCGACGGCTCCCCGCAGGTGCACGAGGACGGCACCGTCTTCGAGCCGGGCGTCACGGAAGATGTGACGTTCTCGCCCACCGGCACCGGCACCGGCACCGGTCGGGCCTCTGACGGCGGTGACTCTCGCACCGGCGCCGCGAAGGAACAGGCGTCGCAGCTCAAGGACACCGCGACCGACGAAGCGAAGAACGTCACCGCCAACGCCAAGGAAGAAGCTCGCAACGTGGCCGGCACTGCCAAGGAGGAGGCACGCAACGTAGCCGGCACCGCGAAGGAGGAGGCCCGCAATGTGGCCGGCGAGGCGAAGAACCAGCTCGCATCCCTCTACTCCGAGTCGATGCACCAGCTGAACTCGCAGGCCACGCAGCAGCAGGAGCGGGCCGCGACCGGGCTCAAGTCGCTGAGCGGCGAGTTCCGCAACATGGTCAGCAACTCGGAGGGCGACGGTCTCGCCACGGAACTCGTGCGTCGCGCCGCGGACACCACCGGGGCGGTCGGCGCCTGGCTCGGCGACCGCAACCCGAGCGGTGTGCTCGACGATGTCCGCTCGTTCGCGCGTCGCAAGCCGCTCGCCTTCATCGCGATCGCCGCCGTCACGGGTCTCGTGGCTGGTCGCCTCACCCGTTCCATGGCGGAGGCCGCGAAGGACGAGAAGGCGGATGAGCTCGGCCGGTCGCTCTCGGGGACGTCCGGTTCGCGGTCCAGCGGAACGGGCGCAGCCGATTCGCCAGCAGCCTCGAGCGCTGGCGCTGGCGGCCAGTCCGAGTCCTCGGGCGGTTCCGCCCGGCAGGGCACCACGTCCTACGGCGCGGGCACCTACGACGAGGGCATCGCGAATGATGTTCCCGTCGCTCCGCCGGTGCCGCGGCCTTTCGCCGACGAGCGTCCGCTCGAGAACCCGGTCGGCGACCCGCTCGACGACCCGCTGGGTGAGCCGCGTCGCGAGGGTGACGGCTTCCCGAACCGCGGAACCGGAATCTGAGGGGGCCCGCCATGACCAGCGAGTACCCGGCACCGCCGCCGCAGCATCCGCCGCAGAACCCCGCAGACGTGTCGCTCGGCGACATGCTCGGACGCGTCAGCACCGACATCTCGACGCTCATGCGCCAGGAGGTGGCGCTCGCGAAGGCCGAGCTCACCGAGACGGCGAAGAAGACCGGCAAGGGCGCAGGCCTCCTCGGCGGCGCGGGCTACGCCGGCATCATGGCGCTGCTGTTCCTGTCGATCGCCGCCTGGTGGGGCCTCGGCTACCTGATCGGCAACGCATGGTCGGCGGTCGTCGTGGCCGTCGTCTACGCCATCGTCGCGGCGATCCTCTTCGCCGTGGGCCGCAGCAAGCTCAAGGACGTCGAAGGCGCCCCGCAGGCGGTCGCCACCATCAAAGAGATCCCAGACACGCTCAACCCGAACGGAGATCACCGATGAGCACTGACCCAGACCAGATCCGCGCCGACATCGAGCGCACCCGCAGCACCCTCGGCTCCGACGTGGACGCGCTGGCCGACAAGGTGACGCCGTCCAGCATCGTCGATCGACAGACGGAGAAGGTGAAGGACAAGCTCGGTTCGGTGCGGGACTCCATCATGGGGGCCCGGGACGACGCCGTCGACTCGGCTCGCGACGCCGCCTCATCCACCGGCGACGGTGTCGCTGAGGTGAAGCGCCAAGCCGTGCGCACGGCGACGGGCAACCCGCTTGCGGTCGGGCTCATCGCCTTCGGCGTCGGCGCGCTGGTCGCGTCGCTCATGCCGGCGAGCGAACCCGAGAAGGAGGCGACCGGCAAGGTGAAGGATGCTGCCGAGCCGCTCGTCGACGAGGTGAAGGGCGCGGCTCAGGACCTCGCCCAGGAGCTGAAGGAGCCGGCGGCGGATGCGGTCGGCAGTGTCCGCGAGACCGCGATGGATGCGGCCGAGCACGTCAAGACCGATGCGCAGTCTGCGACCGACACGGTGAAGAGCGACGCGCAGTCCGCCGCGGACAGTGTGAAGTCCGACGCCACGTCGTCCGCCGAGAACGTCAGGGGTTCCGCGCAGGAGGCCCGCGACAACGTGCAGGGCGCTGGCTCCTGATGCGCTGACCCCCACAACCAGCCGAGGACCTCCTCGGCGCCGAACTGGCAGCGGGCCGCGCATCCACCCCCGATCGATGCGTGGCCCGCTGTCATTCCATCAGCATTCTCAGCAGAGCAGAGGTACACGGAGATGGCCACGTCGAACCCGTCCGCAGCATCCACCAACGAGAAGCAGGGCGCGCCCGACCCGGATGACGCGCGGAAGCCGGACTCGCCGACCGACATCAAGAAGCGGTCGTGGAAGTACGTCTTCACGAAGACGATCCGCGAGTTCTCGTCCGACCAGTGCACCGACATCGCGGCGTCGCTCACCTACTACTTCGTGCTGGCACTGTTTCCGGCGCTCATCGCCGTGTTCTCGCTGCTCGGTGTCATCGGTCAGGGCCAGTCGGCGGCGGATGCGATCCTGGGCATTGTCGACGAGGCGGCTCCAGGTGGCGCGTCCGACGTGATCCGTGGCCCCATCGAGCAGTTCGCGTCGTCACCGGCGGCTGGGTTCGCGCTCGTGTCCGGTCTCCTCGTCGCGATCTGGTCGGCGTCCGGCTACGTGGGGGCGTTCAGTCGCGGCATGAACCGCATCTACGAGATCGAGGAGGGGCGGCCGTTCTGGAAGCTGAAGCCGCAGCAGCTGCTCGTGACGCTCATCGCGATCGTGCTCATCGCGATCGCCGGCGTGATCCTGGTCATCTCAGGCCCGGTCACCGAAGCAATCGGCGGCGCGCTCGGCTTGGGCGAGACCGTCACGACCATCTGGTCGATCGCGAAGTGGCCCGTGCTGGCGTTCGTGATCGTCCTCGTGGTCGCCGTGCTCTACTACGCGACCCCCAACGCGAAGCAGCCGAAGTTCCGGTGGATGAGCATGGGCGCGTTCCTCGCGATCCTCGTGCTGGCGATCGCCACGGTCGGATTCGGGTTCTACGTCGCGAACTTCTCCAACTACGACAAGACGTACGGGTCGCTCGCGGGCGTCATCATCTTCCTGCTCTGGATCTGGATCGCCAACAACGCGCTGCTGTTCGGCGCCGAGTTCGATGCCGAACTCGAGCGCGGCCGCCAGCTGCAGGCGGGCATCGCGGCCGAACGCGAGCTGCAGCTGCCCCCGCGTGACACAAAGCGCAGCGACAAAGCCGCAGACAAGGAGGAGCAGGATGTCGCCGAAGGGCGACGGATCCGCCTGCAGCACGGCGACGAGCGCGCTGAGGGAGCGGGTGAGCGGACAGGGCGATCGAGACATCGGGATGATGCTGGTGACGACGACACGAGAGGCCGGTAGTCTCGGAGAAGGTGCCCCCCCGTGCCCTCGAGCTGCGTTCGTCGCTCGCTCCCCGCCTCAGACCAGGAGGAAGCTCCCGTGTCCCACCACGCCCCGTCCGAGCTGCCCAGCCGTCGTCGTCTGCTGTCCGCCACCGCGTGGAGTGCGCCCGTCGTCGTGGCGGCCGCGGCCGCTCCTGCGGCGGTGGCATCGGCGGCGCTCACGGGCAGGGTCCTCTTCGATACGACGAGCGCTGGCCGCTACGTGCGAGCCGCCGGGGCGACGGCCACATCGGCGAGCGGCACGGCGAACGTCGTCCTGACGGGCGGCGGCGGTGCAGCGTGCGCCAGTCGCCTGCTCGTCTCGTTTTCGTCGCAACTCGTGCCGGGCACGGGATACGAGCTCATCACGGCGAGCAATCTGACGGCTCGCGCGGTGAACGGATCGGGTTATCTGCAGCTGCAGCAGTATCTCCGCTCGGACGCCGCACAGGCGCCCGGGGTGCGAGGGCAGACCTTGACCGTCACGTTCGCGCGTCCGGTGCGCAACCTGAGTTTCGGCCTCGGCGGCTTCACGAGCGGCAATGGCGTGGGGGCCACCGGCATCCTCTTCACGGATGCGGCCTACCTGACCAGTGCGAGCACGTTCACGTCGGGCGCGCGGGGAGCGGACGTGCTCGGGGATGGCACCTCAGCGGCTCCTTGGTATGCGCGGCGCTTCAACGTCACGGATGTGCCGGTCACTGACGCCGACACCGTCACGAACATCCGGTCCGCCGGCCCGGTGTCGAGCTTCACTCTCCAGTACTACTCGCTTACGGCGAGGGCCTCGACGACTGACTTCCAGGGCCTCTTCCTCAGCAGCATGAGCTTCAGCGCCGCTTGCTGAGCTACTGCTCGATGCGGTTGATGAAGTCGCGAAGGTTGCTGACGACGGTCTCGAGGTCGGTGCCGGTGGCCTGCGCCAGCTGACCGGCGAGCCAGCCCTGGTTCAGCAGGGCGGCGCCGAGGATGTGGCTGTCCTCGATGCTCTCGTCGAGTTCGGTTGCCGGGGCTCCGAACGGCTCGAGGGCGAGTTGGAAGGCCAGCTCCTTGGTGACGGCGTCCGACGTGGCATGCTGCGCGATGATGGCGTCCAGCTGCACATGCATAGCGCGCACGGCTTGCTCCGGCACCTGAAGGCTCGAGCTGTGGTCGGTGATCGCACCGGCGGCGGAGTCGGGATCGTGGTCCATCTCGGTGCCTTTCGTCGCATGTCGGGGGCGAGCGTTCCTGGGGTGGGAGCCGCACGTCCTTGCGGTCGGCCCGCCCTTGCACATCGCCGTCTTCGCACGCGAGGGGAACAAGCACGGCGAGCAGCCGGCTTGCGAGCCGTATCCGACCGAATTCACCCGGTTCTTCACCACGTTCCGGTTCATGCGCGCACCGTCAGCCGACGGTGATGGGCCCCCGCGTGAAGGCGACCTCACGGCCATCCGCGGCGATCGACCGCCGCGCCCAGATGCGCGCTCTTCCGACGTTCTCGACCGACCGGAATTTGAGCTGGTTGTCCAGATTCGTCTGGGGTGCTGTCGCGGTGATCGGGCGCTGGTATCGGGTCACGTACACGGAGCATTCGACCCCGTCGATCCGAGTCGAACCCGAGCGCACCGGGGTCGACCATGCGCCGGAGTTGCCGCTCACGGGCTCCCAGGTGACGTTCGCATCCGAATAGAAGGTGATGCTCGCGGCGTCCAGCTTCGTGCGCGGGCTCGTGCCGGTCACCCAGAGCCCGCGGTCAGGGGGCGTGCCGCTGCCGTCGATGGTGAGGTGGTTGACCGTGATGCGGCGGGGCCGGATGCCCTGCGTCAGCTCTGTGGTCTGAGTGGTCGTGACCGCGACCCACCCCTGGAGTCCCTTCTCGAGCTCCTGCGACGCCGCCGCGAGAGGGGCGGCGACGGCGACTGCGATGACGGGCGTCGACCAGGCAACCGCTTTGAGGATCGCCCGGCGCTGAAGATCGGGGGAGGGCGTGGTTGATGACATGGGGAAGCTCCTGTGTGTAGGCGTACTGGTCGTCGGGGAGGGATGCGCTGCCGGGGATCGGGAGACCGTTGCGCGGGATCAGCCGGCGGCGAGCAAATGAACGACGTTCACCACCATATGCTTGCAACTACAATGAATGCAAATGCATGTAGTTTGGGGCTGGCGGCCTCAGGAAAACCGCGCCCGGGTCGGGATACTCTCGTCGGCCTTGCGCTGACTGGTCCCCCTCGCCCCAGGACGCGAGCCCACCGGCGAGGTTCTGAGGCCGGAGCGCAGGCCTCCCGACCCGGATCGACGCGAATTTCACGAGACGAGGTCCGCCCTAACGCACACAGCACCCATCCGTCTGCCGACGACGACCGACGCGGCGGGCGTGCCCCAACGACTGCACCGGCGGCCCGTCGCGCCGGCACCCATCGAGCTGATCGTCGCCGCCCAGGCACGAGGCGACTGGGATTCGGTCACGCAGCTTCTCGAGCAGCACCGGTCTTCGTTGCTTCGGACCTCGCGGGACGGGATGCGCGAGGTGGTGAACGCGCTGCCGGATGCGGTGCTGGAAGCCAAGTCGCGGTGGGCCACCGTGCGGCAGTACCTGAACTTCGCCCCGGACGACGGGCGGGTGCGCCCAGCGCGGTTCGATTTCGAGGCGGCGCAGCCGAACGATGCGGGCGAGCTCATCGACGACCTGGCGCAGTACACCGGGCGGACGGGCATGAGCGATTTCACGGGCGCTTCCGGGCGGCGGCGGCGATCGCAGCAACCGCCATCGAGGCGGTCAAGCAGGCGTCGCCGGCCGAGGTGAGGACTCTGCGCCCCCTCCTGCCGGGGCTGCGCATTCGGTGGCGATCAGTCTCCTCTTCGCGGGCGACGTCCGCGAAGCGCTCGTCGCGTTCGAGTCTGCCTACGCAGACGCTGTCGCGTTCGACAGAGACCGGATGGCGACCGCGGCGGCCGGGTCGATCGCGCTCATGCACAGTCTCACGGGGGACTTCGTCGCGGCACGCTCCTGGCTCAGGCGCCAGCCCGCCTCGCTGCGCGGTGAACTCGGGGGAAGCGGTGATTTCGAGGGCGGGTCTGGCGACGCTGCGACGTTCATGGGTGTGCTCGCGGCCGCGAACCTCGCGATTGATGAGCTGAACGTCGAGCAAGCGCGGGCGTGGCTTGCGAAGGATCCCGGCGATGAGGTCGCCCCCGAGCAGTGGGCGCTGCGCCTGGGCGTCGCTTCGCGCCTGGAGGTCCTGAGCGGGGGCCCGCTCGCGCAATCGCTGCGGAACCGTGCCGCGGTGCGCGCCGCCCCGCCCACCTCGCCGAGGGTGGGCTGTACGGGTGGGCGCTCCGCTTCTCCGACGTCGGCATCCGCATCGCGTTGCGCGATGTGCGCGGAGCCAGTGATGCGATCGCGGCTCTCGACGCCAGCGACAGCGAGCTCCACCGTCAAGCGGTATTGATCGCTCGCATCTGGAGGCTGGTCCGGGTCGGCGAACACGTGCGGGCCGTCGCCGTGATGGAGTCCGTGCCCGCCGAACAGCGCAGCCTGCGGGTCGGCATCGAGCTGCTGGCGGCCGCCACGATCATCCATCTCAGCGCCGGCGCTATGGCGAGGGCCGCAGAACTGTTCCGCACCCTCACGACGATGATCGCCGAACAGGGATTCAACGGGGTGCTGATGCGCTTCAGCGAGGAAGACTACGAAGCCCTGTGCGCGAGCAGCGGCGTGCGGCTGGAGGTTCGCCAGGCGAGGCGGGCGCTGGGCGGCGAGCTCCACACGACCGCGCAGGCCGCAGTGTCGGACATCAGGCTCACCGAGCGTGAACGCGTCGTGCTCCGTCACCTGCTCCAGTCAAGGAAGCTCAACGACATCGCCGCCATCGAGCACGTGTCACCCAACACCATCAAATCGCAGCTGCGGACCCTCTTCAAGAAGCTCGGCGTCTCCTCCCGCGACGACGCCATCGAGGTGGGGCGACGCAACCCGGGGCTGTGGCCCGACGTGAGACTGAGAGTTTCGGCTCAAGGCGGGCGTCGTGGTATCGAGCGTGACGCATGATGTGGGCATGCGATTCCTGCGCGTGCTTGCCCTCATCGTCGCCGTATCCGTTGGCCTGACTGGATGCGCGTACAACGACGACCTGCCCGGTCGCGAGGCAGGACCGGTGTCAGAGAGCGGCGTTGAGCTTCCGCCCACTAGCGGCGCCTTCGACTACCAGCTGGGGGAGCCCTACGAGGTTGACGGCAGCCTCGATGCCGTAGCGCTCGACTCGAGCCAGACACCACCGGAAGGCGTGTACGGGATCTGCTATGTGAACGGGTTCCAGACGCAACCAGGGGAGTCGGCCGAGTGGCTCTCGAAGCGAGGAGACCTGCTGCTGCGCGACGCTTCGGGCGCTCCGGTCGTCGACCCCGACTGGCCTGACGAGTACATCCTCGACCCCTCGACCAGCGAGCAGCGGGAGGGGATCCTCGCGGTCCTGGAACCGTTCATCCGCGGATGCGCCGCCGCCGGATTCGACGCCGTCGAGATCGACAACCTCGACACGTTCACGCGCTTCGACGGAGCGGCCGAGGTTAGGGGAGCATCGATCGATGAGAGCGGAGCGCTGGCCCTCGCTGCACGCTACGTCGAGATCGCACACCATGCGGGTCTTGCGATCGGGCAGAAGAACGCTGCCGAGCTCGCCGACCGAGGTCGCGAGGAACTCGGTTTCGACTTCGCGGTCGCAGAGGAGTGCGGTGCCTTCGACGAGTGCGCGATCTACACCGCGGCCTACGGGCCGCAGGTGCTGCAGATCGAGTACACCGACAACCTGCCGGGCGGCGCGGAAGCGGTCTGCTCGGACCCGCAGCGCGCTCCGCTCACCGTCATCCGCGATCGGGATCTCGTTGCCGCTGGGGCTCCCGGGCATTTCCGGCAGCAGTGCTGAGCGAACGCGTCTCGCTGTCCGGGTTATTCTGCTGAATTTTTCTCCGGGCGAGTGGTGCAGACCTGTCGAAATGTGGTGCGCGAGCCGAAAACCTTTCGGGAGACTTTCATCGGCCTGATCTGGGGTTTATTTCGGGTCATCACCGCTTCACCAGGTATCTATCTAGCTGAACTACTCATATTTGTCCGGGACGGACTAGGGTAATTGGACTCCCACCAGGTAAGGCCGCACCAGCGTCCTCACCCCTCGCGATGACGCAGCCGGTCTCGGATGCTTCGTCGCGCCCGAAAGCTGGTTCGTTCGCGGGAACGATCCGAAACGGACAGCATGAACGACGATCTTCGTCCCGAGACCGCCACCAACACCAGCCGCCGCAACGTCCTCACCGCCGCAGCATGGTCGGCACCCGTCATCGCCGTCGCCGCGGCGACCCCCTTCGCTGCAGCCTCGCGCTGCTCGGCCCAGAACGTCTCGCTCAACTGGCTCAACACCAGCGCATCGGGGCCGATCCCCGCTGAGAACACCAACGCCACGATCACCCGCAACTTCGTGTTCACCCAGACCGCGCAAACATCGCCGGTGCTCCCGAACCTCAACGTCTCGGTGACCCACAGCTTCAACGGCAACGCGCGCTCCGCGAACGTCACCACCTCCGGAACCGTGCAGGTGCTGGCACAGAACGCGACACGCACCACCCCGGGCGGAAACGGCATCGGCAACGTCGGCGGCACGGGCCAGCCCGGCTACACGGTCTCGCAGCGCATCACGGCGAACGCGGCGACCCCGGGAGTCGGCGCTGTCACGGCGAACGACTACCAGGACGTCACCATCAACTTCAACGAGGACGTCTCGAACGTGCGATTCGCTGTCGCGGACATCGACCGCACCTGGAACGCGACGACTCGTGACTTCGCCGACGGTGTCACCGTGGTCGCGACCACCTCGGCGGGCGTGAACGTCCCCGTCGTGCGCAACCCCGCACAGCCGAACGCCACGATCGTCGGGGCAGGCACCGCAACGGACCCGTACTACCGCAACGTCGACGGCAACATCTCCGAGGCGACCGCGGGTGGCAACCTCTCCGTCATCGCCGCGGGCCCGCTGCGCACCATCCGCATCCGCTACCGCAACCGCGGCTACCTGCTCACGCCCACCACGACGTCGAGCAACACCGACAACAACCAGACCATCTTCATCACCGGTCTGACCGTCGACCGCGGCGCTCGCCTCTGCTGAGCACCTTCGTCCGCTCCATCCGCTCTGTCTGATGCTCCGGCACAGGCAGAGCGGATGAGCCCGCCCTGTGATGCCCGGGATGCGCTCGTTCGCACGTCCGTCCGGGCCAAGGTCCCTCGACCGAGAGTTCTCAGCGTAAATTCATGACCAAGCAGCAGTTCGAACGCATCCGCGGTGTGTGGTTGAACACCGACCAGCCGGCTCCGTTCGCGCACGCCGCGGCCCAGACTGGCGTGCGATTCTCGAATGCCACAGTGCCAACGCGCATCAGCGTCAGCGCGCTCCGCGGCAGGGACTTCATCTCGATCTGGCTCGAGTGCTCCCCCGTGGAAGCGACCATCCTTCGCGATGTCCCGGAGCGGCAAGCGCGGACCGTGTTCGTGTTCGTCAACAGCGGGCAGGTTCGCCTCGACGTCGGCCACATGAGCCGGACGTTGCAGAAAGGGCACGTGGCGGCACTGAGGCCCGGTGTCGAGCCCATCAGCTTCACAGCGCTCGGTGATCAGAGCGACGTGCTCGTGTTCAGCATCAAGAGCATGCTGGGGCTGACGATGCGACGAGCTGATGAGGCTGCGATCCAGGTGCTGCCGGAGCCTTCGCTCAATGCCTTCGCGTTCGGTGCGTGCTTCGGCCTGGCCCAGGCTGTTCCGCCGAGGACCCGGCAAGCGGAACGAGAACTCGATGACGCAGCTGGCGCGGTCGCTCGTTCGCTCCTCAAGCAGTGGGTGGTGTCGCGGGAGGGGCAAGCGGACCTCTACCGGGCGGCAGTGCGCTTCATCCGTGTGCACGCCATCGACCAAGCACTGACACCTCGGCAGGTGGCGACCGAGTTCGGGGTCTCAGAGCGCAAGCTGCAGGCGCTGTTCCAGCAGGCGGATGAGACCATCGTCAGGGTCATCCGACGAAGCCGCGCTGAATTCGCCAGCATCCTGCTCGATGACGACCCGGGCCACGACGCGGCCGTCGTAGCGGCGAGGTCCGGCTTCACCTCGGCGAAGCTCATGCGTGCCGCACTTCACGAGCACGCGGGCGGCGAGGTCGACGTGCGCCGAGCCGTCGCGTGAGATCAGCGCGGCCGTCGATGTCGCCGCGTCGAGGCTGAGCGACCAGTCGGTTTGCGTATTTCGACGGCTATTTCCGCACCCGACCTCCTCCGCTCACGAGCGGAACCTAGTGTGCTCATGCACCCGGGCAGACCGGGTGCCTCCCCCCATCTCGTGGACTGCTGCGTTGACGCGCGTCCCACAATGAACGGATTTCTATGCCCGAGCGCTTTGAGCTCACCCCCGCCTCCGAATCCATCAACCGTCGCGGTGTCATGAAGGGCGCCGCGTGGAGCGTGCCCGTCATGGCCGTCGCGGTCGCGACTCCAGCGGCATCCGCGTCCGCCTGCGCGCAGACCTACGCAGGAACCGTGCGCTTCGCGGCCGTCGATGCAGCGCCCGTGAACTACACGCGCGGCACGGGTGCGAACGCAACCCTCGCCGGTGCGGCCAGCGTCGCACTGCCAGCCGTCAACGGCTTCACGACGGGAGCGGTGAACGTCACCTTCAGCAGCAGCTCGCTGACGAGCGCAGCCACCGGCGGCACCTACGCCCGCGACACGCGGAACTTCGCCGCCGATTCGACCGTCGCTCCCGGCAAGTTCGCCATCGTCCAGACGGTGACCGGCGCGAGCGTCGCGACGCAGAACCCGGTGCGCGGACAGACGGTCGACATCGCGTTCTCGCGACCCGTGACGGGGCTGTCCTTCAGGCTCGAAGGGATCACCGCGGGCACCACGTACAACGACGCGGTGACGCTCACCACGGTCACCGGTGCTGCGCTTGCTGCGACAGCCTCCTCCGTCGGCGCCCAGGTCGCCGGCAACGGAACCGCCGCGAACCCGTGGCGCTCGAACGCCGAGAATGCGAACCAGGGCACCATCACGGCAGCCAACTCGCTCGTCGTGACGATTCCGGGAACCATCTCCTCGCTCCGCCTCCGCTACAACTCGTGGGGCGGGACGACGACCACCGCCCAGGCGCAGGGCGTGTTCCTCGGCAACATGACGTTCACCACGCGCTGCAGCTGACGATCTCGCGCGACAGCTCGACACTACCGAGCACGACCGAGAGCGTCATGGTCGACGAGAGCCTCTGATCTCAGATCAGAGGCTCTCGTCGTGTTGCGGCGCATCGCGCTGCATCGCGCTGCATCGCGCTGCATCGCGCTGCATCGCGCTGCAGCGTCCATCCGATGCCGTGTCATCTGACCTAGATCCAATGGCGATCGCGGAGTGCCGTCAGAAGTGCGGCTCGATTGTGCACAGATTGCCCGCCTACCTTCTTGCGCACGTTGGCGATATGCGTGCGGATCGTGTGAGGGCTGATGTCGAGGGAACCGGCGATGTCCGAGATCGTCAGATCTGGATCGGCGGCGATGCGCTCGATGATCTGGTACTCCCTGCTCGTCAAGCCGTCGCGGGCATCATCGAGTGCCATGGCCCATCGGTTCACGCGACTGGTCTGGGCGGAATCGAGTCGCACGAAGGCCGACATGATGGCATTCACGATCAGCTCATCGGGCGTCTCGATATCGATGACCAGGTGAGCTCCGGCGAGCAGGGCGCTGCGCGCCGACTCGAGCTCCTGCGTGGTGCTGTAGAACACGACGCGGCTTCCCTGCGCGTTGAGCTGCTGGATCGTTCGAGGGATCTTCCTCGCGGGCAGGCTGCCGGAGCTCATGACGACAACAGCAAAGACATTGCCGGGGTCGCGAAGCTCGTCAGGCGTGACGACCGAGATGTCCACTCCGGGTGCGCTGGCCGAGGCCTTCCGCAGGAGCACGGCGAGCGCATCTGATTCGAGTGCGTCTCTTCCGCACACGGCCAGCCCGCGGCGACGCGTGCTCTCGTTCTCCTGCACGTTTCACTCCGCTCGCCCGGCTGGCCCACTGAGGCCATACTCTAGCGAGGACGCGACTGGAGGTGCGGATGCCCATCGAAGTTGACCTCGTGGACGACACCCCGTTCCTGCCGGGGGCGCTGAGGGCGCGCGCGGAGGTGCTGCAGGACCGCTTCCACGTGAAGGTGCACGCCCGCACATGGCTCGACTACGATCTCGACGCGGCCATGAGCGCTGACGTGGTGATCTTCAAGGCGGAGCTGCGAGATCATGTGCCAGCCGGCCTCAAGGTACGCGCGCTCAGGCGCCTGGGGGTTGCAGCGGTCGTCCTCCTGGCAGGGGAGAGCGAACCGCATCGCCTGCAGCTGGCCGGGGAGGGCGCCACGGCCGTGCTCAGCCGAGCGAGCGGCTATGCCACGCTCGAAGACGAGCTGCTCCGTCTGGAGGCGGACGGTGCGCGAGCGGTCGCCGACGACATCGACCCTCCTCTTCTGACGGACCGTGAGCTGCAGATAGCGTGCATCTTCGCCAGTCGAGCAGCGCCCTCGGCTCGCCACATCGGGGAGCTGCTGGATCTCAGCGGTGAGACGATTCGTGCCCACCTGCAGCGCGCGCGAGGCAAGCTCCAACGCTCGGGGCACGCGGTCGGCACCCGGAACTCCCTGCGCCTGGCTCTCTACGACGCGGGGCTCCTCTTCCCAGAGTCGTAGGCCAGGGCCTGTCTCTGGGGCACCGTCTTGGATGCTCGGCGGTGAAGAACTCTGGCCACTAACGCGATGTAACTAGCTTGTTTGGGTTAATTGCTCTCATGCTGAAAGTCCGCCGCATAGTCTCGGACCAATCGAGCGTCGCCCTCGCAGTGCGAAGGCAGGCACGAGCCCAGACCGCCGGAATTCTCTCCGGACGCGGTCGAGATCCCCCACCCTCTGTCGAGTGCGCCCTCGTGGCGCGCTTCACTGTCGCGCGCAAATTGGAGCACCACAATGACCGAGCAGACCCCCCAGCCCCAGTCCCTCAACCGCCGCAGCCTCATCAAGGCCGCAGCATGGACCGCCCCCGCCGTCGGCGTCGCCATCGCCACGCCGCTGGCCGCCGCCTCCATCAACAACGCCAGCATCGACTGGAGCGCGAGCCAGACGGACCTGCTCAGCCTCCGCGTCCTCGACTCCCAGACGGTGATCACCGCGCAAGCACTCATCACCGTGCCAACGCAGGTCTCCTTCATCAACGGTCCTGGCGCGATCTCGGCCCAGTCCGCGGTCGTCACGATCACGGTCGGGCGCCCCACGGGCATCAACCTCACGCTCGGCCGCGCTCGCGGCTTCGGCGTCTACTCCTACAACGGCGTCGTCACGACTCCCGCACAGCGCTCCGCGGTCTACCAGACCGCGGCGGGCATCCCATTCGGCTTCCCGCTCACGACCTGGAGCGGCACCCAGTCGATCACCGTCGCATCGAACGGAACGCTCAACATCCCCGTCGTCTTCGGCCTGGCCGGCGTGAACTCCGGTGTCGGCGTGAGCGCACTCGCCACCTTCCCCGTCGCGATCACGATCGTCGCAGGCGGTCGCACGTTCAACGATGCGACGAATATCTCGGTGCCGGTCGGCGCCGGGGTCCTCTAACCCCTCGATCGACAGCCGCGGGTGCTCACCCGCGGTCATGATGGCCTGCGCCTGGTCCCGAACCAGGCGCAGGCCATCTGCACATGCTCCGCCGAAATGCTCCTCTCATCTCGCCCGAGAAAGCCCTCCTCATGAGCACTCCTGCCGCCTCCCGACCACGACGTCCACACAGCGAAGTCGACTCCGGTCGTCGAGCGATCCTCCGCGGCAGCGCCTGGGCTGTTCCCGCCATCGCGGTGGCCGTCGCCGCCCCGCACGCGGCGGCCTCGACCGCCGAAAACCTCGGCGCATACTCGCTCACCGGCACATGCGGTGTCCTGGGTCTCGTCGGGCCTGGATTCCTCCTTCGGGCCTCCTCGACCTCATCCCTGCCGGCCGACACCACCGTCACCGTCATCGGCAGCGGCATCGCGAACATCGGGTTCTTCAGTGTCACCGGCGGGACAGCCCGCGTCGCCGTGCTCAGCGGCACGTCGAGGCAGATCACTCTCACGGCACCGCTGGCAGCAGACGCGACGCTCGCGATCCGGACAACGCTCTCCATCAGCGACGCCTTCACCCTCAACGCCGTGACGGCGCTGCCGACAGGGTACGTCGCAACCGGCGCCAAGTCCGCAGGCTCCGTGTCGTCGACGCGCATCCTCTGCAGCGGGACCTGACCGCGCGACGCGTCGCGGAAGAGCGCCTCGACGCATCCGTCGGATCCGACGGATGCGTCGAGGCGCTCTTCGCTCTGCCGGCTTTCCGCAGCCGCACCCACCCGAGTAGGTCGTCGTCAGCCCGTCTCAGAAGCTGAAACGGGC
This sequence comes from Pseudoclavibacter sp. RFBA6, assembly GCF_002931575.1. Taxonomy (NCBI): domain Bacteria; kingdom Bacillati; phylum Actinomycetota; class Actinomycetes; order Micrococcales; family Microbacteriaceae; genus Pseudoclavibacter; species Pseudoclavibacter sp. RFBA6. The sequence goes on from NZ_PSUA01000004.1 coordinate 34,289, forward strand.
TGAGAGCGACCCAGCTGGGGGAGCGGGGTGGATGAGAGGTGTGCGCCTAGCGGCCCGTCGGCTGGTACTCGCTGACGGTGTCGGCGGCGAGGTGCTTCTTCAGATCCGCGATGCTCACCGTGTCGAGGAAGACGACCGACTGGTCGCCGACCATGCCGGTGCCGTTCGTGGGCAGCGTGAAGCTGCGGACGCTGCTGCCGCGGATGTCCCGCATCGAGATGCCCAGGTCGATCATCGTCTGGAGCGTGAAGGAGTCGTCGACACCGATATAGGGCGAGAACTTCGTGATGATCTCCTGCACCTTGCCGGGATTCGTCAGGGTCTCCGTGGTCAGCATCTTGTCGAGGACGGCCTTGACCCAGGCCTGCTGGTTGCGCACGCGCTGGTAGTCGCCGTCCGCGAAGGCGTACCGTTCGCGCACGAAGGCGAGAGCTTCCTCGCCATTCAACGTGATCGGGCCAGCTGCGAACTGGTGCCCAGCCTTGTGGGACGAGGTGAACGCAACGTCGTTGTTGATCGTCACGCCGCCGAGCGCATCCGTGATGCCCGCGAAGCCGTCGAAGTCGACCACCGCGACGTGGTTGATGCGCTGTCCGAGCAAGCCCTCGACGGTCTGCACGACCAGGGGAACGCCGCCGAACGCGAGGGCGGCGTTGATCTTCGCCTCGCCGTGACCGGGGATCGCGAGCCAGCTGTCGCGCATGATCGACATGACCTGCACGTCGCTGCGGTCTGCCGGGATGTGCACGAGCATCATCGTGTCGGAGCGGCTGCCGAGGTCGGTCATGATCGACGGGCTGCCGGGCGCGCGCGAGTCGCTGCCGAGCAGCAGGATGTTCACGGGGGCTCCAGCCTCGGTCTCGATCTGCGCTGGTCGGCCGGCTTCGTCTGGGAAGACGTCCTCGATCTTCTCGATGCCATCCCAGGTGCTCTTCACGTTCCACCAGATGATGCCAGCCGTCGCGATGGCGACGACGAGGACGCCCACGAGCGTCCACAGCAGGATCTTCGGGCCGCGCCGCTTCTTCCTCCCGTCTTCGCGGGAACCTCGGCGAGTGCCGTCGGAGCCACCCGCGGCGTCGTGCTCGAAGAGATCTGAGAGGGCATCGTCGTCGCTTCGAGGGCGCGACGAAGATTGGCCTGGGGTCTGCTCCATGCAGGCGAGTATGACACGGGGCGTGTTTCGGTCGCGATTCGCGCCGTCGGTGGTTGTCGGCCGACCGTTTACGTCCTGAAGCACACCGAACATGTTTCGGGCAGGAAAACACGCCCTCGATGCGGAAAAAAGACCGGGGTAACCCTTTCGTTATGCATGAACGTTGGGATAGTCTCAGCTGGCACCCAGGATCTCTATGACGAGCCACAGGCCCGTACAGAGAGCGGCCCGTGGCCGCGGAGACCCGAGCGCATAGCCGTAGCCCCCGAGCGGTGTGCGCACCAAGAAGTACTCATCTCTTATTGGAGCACACGTGACGCCACCTTCCTCAGGCCCAGCGACCGCGCAGATCCCGGTCGTGACGGCCGACGATCTCCGCGACAGCAGGTCAGTGCCCTCGGTCGAGCCGCACTTCGCGCAGGATACGGCGGAACCGAACGCGCGCCTTCAGCGCAGCAACAAGCGGCGAGCGAATTGGCGTCAGGGCTACGCCCGGCTTCTCGTCCTCACCGATCTCGCCGTTCTCGCCGTGGTCATGATGGCTGCTCAGCTCCTCTGGCTGGGCGGCGGCAACGCGGCGGTCCCGTCGGGCGCCAACGCGTTCATCAGCAACGAGGTCTCCTACTGGCTGGTCTCGGGCGTCATCGTCGCAGGATGGGCATGGATGCTCTCGCTCTTCGACACCCGCGACTACCGCATCCTCGGGTCCGGCTTCGAGGAGTACCGCGGCGTCTTCAACGCATCGCTGATGCTCGCGGGAATCGTCTCGATCTTCGCCTACCTCACCGCGTTCGAATTGGCCCGCGGCTACGTGCTCATCGCCTTCCCTGTCGGAACAGTCGCGCTTCTGCTCTCGCGCTGGATCGGACGCCAGTGGCTCGTGCGCCAGCGCAAGGGCGGCAACCTGCAGGCTCGCGTGCTGCTCGTGGGATCGCGCTACTCGGTCCTCGATCTCAACCGCGACCTCTCGCGTCGAGAGGCCGCCGGCTACAACGTCGTCGGTGCCTGCCTCATCGACGGCAAGAGCGGCGAGCTCGACCCCAACTCGCCCGACTTCCTGCCCGGCACCGACGTGCCGATCGGCGGCAATCCCGAAGATCTCGCCGGCTCCCTCGACGCCATCGGCGCCGACACGGTCGTTATCGCGGGCAACGACGTCACGTCGACGCAGTGGCTGCGCGAAGTGGGCTGGGACCTCGACCCCGACCGTCATTTCCTCATCGTCGCGCCTGGTCTGCTCGATGTGGGTGGACCGCGTATCGTCACGCGCCCGGTCGCCGGACTCCCGCTTCTCCACGTCGACTCGCCGAAGTTCACGCGCATGGGTCTCCTGCTCAAGCGAGCCTTCGATGTGCTCGTGTCGGGCCTGCTCATCCTCGTCCTGTCTCCGCTGCTCGTCGGCACGGCGATCGCGGTCGCGGCTACTTCGCCCGGCGGCGTGTTCTTCAAGCAGGAGCGTGTCGGCTACAGCGGCAACCGCTTCACGATGTGGAAGTTCCGCAGCATGCGCGCAGACGCGGAAGAGGTTCTGAAGAAGCTGCAGAGCGAACGACGCGACGCTGGCAACGACATCCTGTTCAAGATGAAGGACGACCCTCGCATCACCAAGGTCGGCAAGTTCATCCGCCGCTACTCGATCGACGAGCTCCCGCAGCTCTTCAACGTCTTCGGTGGCTCCATGTCGCTCGTCGGCCCTCGTCCGCCGCTGGACCGCGAGGTCAGGCAGTACGAGGACCACGTCCACCGTCGCTTCATGGTCAAGCCGGGTATCACGGGCCTCTGGCAGGTCAGCGGACGATCCAACCTCACGTGGGAGGAGACGGTTCGCCTCGATCTCTACTACGTCGAGAACTGGTCCATGGCAGGCGATTTCGTCATCCTCTTCCGCACGGCTCGCGCGGTCGTGGCAAGTGAAGGCGCCTACTAAACGGCACAAGCGATGCGAAGCGGCGGCACCCCTTTTCCCTGGGCGTGCCGCCGCTTTCTTGCGAGTGCAGGTTCGGGGCGCCCTGCCCGTCCGCTGAACAGTAGGCTTGCAGGATGGACCAGGGTACCGACGATGAGCGTCGTGAAGACGAGGAGCTCCTCGAAGCTGTTGTCGCACCCGTGGCTGCGGTAGCAGCGGTGCGGGACGACGAGACCGGAGAGCTGAAGGTACTGGCGCTCGACGACCGAGAGTGCAAGCCCCTGGTCTTGAGCGGCACGGCTTCAGTGATCTGGGATGAGCTCGACGGGGTCCGCTCGTTGCGGACCATCGTGGCCGATCTCGCGGCCGACTACGAGCTGGACGAGCAGGTCATCGGCGACCAAGTGGTCGCATTCGTGACGCAGCTCCTGTCAGCGCGCCTTCTGCAGACGCGCGATTCTGCCGGCGCATCCGCGTAGCCACGAACCGTCAGGCAGAGACAGACCTCAGCGCTCGTCGAAGGCCTGAAGGTCACGCCTGGCCTGCACGAGTCCGTGCATGCCACGGCTCACTCGACGCCACCAGGCTTGGCGGAGGGTGATCACGCCGTTGCGCAGGTCCGGGTCGATCGCTTCGAGATCCGCACGGGCGGGGAAGAACGCTCGCGCGGCGATGCTCGGCTTCTCGAGCAGGGGAGCCCGCTGGAGCTTCAGCATCCATCCCGTCATGGCGTGCTCGGCCTTGGCGTTGAGGCGCCAGAGCCTGAGGGCTTCGCTCGCGGTGGAGTTCGGGACGAGCGGCACGTCGTGGCCGAGATCGATGAGGAAGCGTCTCGCGGTCTGCGTGGAGTCGGTCCCGACCGCGTCCTGGAGGATCTGCTCGGTGAGCGATGCGGAGATCCGGCTGTCGGAGACGAACTCCGAATCAGCGCCTTCCATCGTCTTCAGCGCTTCGACGAGCTCGGCGTACTCCGTCATCTGCCGGGAATCCACTGATACCTGACCCTCCTCGCGCAGGGAGTGAAGTGCGAGGACCAGTGCGCTTCCGGCGAGATCTGGCGCCTCGATGGGGTGCCCCGCCACTTGGACCTGGATGCGATGCAGCCACAGTCGATCGAAGGCGACCCTGGGGTCGCCGAGGAAGCCTGGCCAGTAGTGGTGCACGTCGATGTCGTTGGGCCATGACTCGTGGATGAGCGTGCGTGAGTGCTGCTCGAGGAGCTTCGGGAAGTCCGGCCAAGGGCGCGGGGTCCACCCGTACTCGCCGAGCGCCGCTATGAGGTCCTTCGCGCGGTCCGGCTCGACGACGATGTCGACGTCGGTCGAGTGCCTGCGGGTGCGGAGGCCCAGATCGGCGGAGATGGGGCCCTTGATGACGAGCATGCGGATGCCGTGCTGCCGGGCCACGTGCTGCGCCAGGGCCGTCGACAGTGCAACTCCATCGCTCACGGAGAACGCGATGGTCCCGGCGTCCGGAGACGCGTCAGCTGCTGTCACTGCGGTCCTTACATGTGATCGGCGAGCCTGGAGGACCCGCCAGGGCGAGCATATCGAGGTCTGGGGCCGGATGTGCGTGCGTGTGGCTTGTTCTTCGTGGTTCCTCTACTGGATGCCGGCCAGGGGAGTGGTGCCCTGGTCCGTTCCAACGCCAGCGTAATTGGTAGGGTGGCCGCTATGACGAGAACACTGCGCCTCACACCCATTGGCGTGGACGTCGAGCTCCAGCTGGACGAGAGCATCTCTCCACAGTTCGAAGCCGACCTGCGGGAAGCCTGGACCGACGTCACGAGCGCGCACGGCGATGGGGAACCAGACGAGAGCCACCGTCTGGCGCTCACGCCCTTCGAGGTGCCTGAGCTGGGTGATGTCGTGCAGAGCACGCCAGAAGAGCTGGCCTCCCTCATCTCGACGATCGTGACGCTCGATGCGATCGAGCACAACGGCGGGCGCCTCGTGATGCTCCATGCTGCGGGCATCGCGCTCGATGACGGCCGCGTCATCGCCTTCGTCGGACCGTCCGGGCGGGGGAAGACGACGCTCGCGAAGACGCTCGGCCGCGAGTTCGGCTACGTCACCGACGAGACGCTCGCGATCGACTTCGACGGCAACGTGCTGCCGTATCGCAAGCCGCTCTCCGTCATCGTCGATCCGACCGAGCCGAAGGCGCAGCTGTCGCCCGCGCGGCTCGGGCTGCGGCCGCTGCCGAGCGCACCGCTCAAGATCGCCGCCATCGTCCTGCTTCACCGTGTCGAGGCCCACGAGCTCGAAGACGGGCCTCAGCTCTCTCCTGTCGCGACCGGCAGCGCCATCGGATGGATGGTCCCCGAGCTCAGCTACCTTCCCGCGCTCCCGGACCCGCTCGTGCAGCTCGCGCAGCTCATCGACTCCACGGACGGCGTGCGCCGGGTCACCTATTCGGAGGCGTCCCAGGTCGTCGCCCTGGTCCCTCAGATCCTCGACACGCACGGCGACATCCAGGCGTGGATGTCGGGGCACAGCGCGCCAGACGATTCCGCGGTGCCCGTCAGGCTCAGCGAAGATGCCTACCGCAGGGCGCCGGGGGTGCATTGGCTGCTGTTCGAGAACGAGGCCGTCACGCTCGAGTCGCGCATCGTCCGGCAGCTCGCAGGAATCGCTCCTGGCCTCTGGGAGCTCCTCGGTGACTGGACGACGCTCACACAGCTCACGGCCGAGCTCATCGCGCAATACGGCGAGGTGCCGGATGCGCGTCAGCTGGTCCAGGTCGCCCTCGACGGGCTCGTCGAGGCGAACCTCGTCGAGGTGAACCTCGTCGAGCAGGGCGAAGCCGCCGTCGTCGGAAGTCCGGCGGGGCAGTGAGCGGCGGGGAGCTTGCGAGTCCTCCGGCGAAGCGGGCTCCACGTTCTCGGCTCCGGCGAGTCACCTCGCATCCGCTGTTCCACCTTGTGGCCGCGTTCGCAGTGCTGGCCCTCGTGCAGGCGTTCCTCGTGAAGGTGTACGCCATTCCGTCGGCGTCCATGGATGACACGCTCGCCGTCGGCGACCGCATCCTGGTGAACCGTCTCGCGTACCTCGGCGAGGCTGCGCCCGAGACGGGCGACATCGTCGTGTTCGCCGCCTCTGACACCTGGGATGAAGCGCCCCCGGAGCCGCCGAGCGACCCTCTCCGGTTCGCTGCGAGAGCTGTGGGCGAGGTCTTCGGCATCGGTCAGGGCTTCTCGCACATCCTCGTCAAGCGCGTCATCGCCACGGGAGGGCAGACCATGGCGGTCGACCCCGGCACGGGCGGCATCGTCGTGGACGGTGTGGCGCTCGACGAGAGCTCGTACGTCGACCTCGATTTCGAGTTCGTCCCGGGGACGCTCGACTGCTCGACCTCGCCGGCATCACTGCGTTGCTTCGACGAGTTCACGGTGCCTGAGGGGCAGATCGTGGTGCTCGGTGACAACCGCACCAACTCGTCGGACTCGCTTGCCGCCTGTCGAGGTGGCGGCGTGGATGCGTCGTGCCTGCGCACCGTCCGCGACGGCGATGTCGTCGGAGAGGTGTTCTCGATCGTGTGGCCGCTGCCGAGGTTCGGCGGAGTCTGACCGGAGCCGCGTCGCGACGATCTGACGCGCGGAGCTATCTGACTCGCTGCTGGATGGGGAAGAGAGCTCCCTCGACCTCGGGACCGGCGGCCGCCTGGCGAACGGTCCAGGAGGCGTGACGCTGCGAGTAGATGCTCATGCCGATGCCGATCGTGATGAACGTCGGGAGGGTGATGAAGACCTCCCCGAGGCGGAAGGAGCAGAGCAGGATGACGATCGTGGCAGCTTCCACGATGCGCGCTTCAGGCGTCTGCTTGCCCTTCCCCAGGAACTGGAAACCGGCGAACGCGAGGAAGGCGAGCATGACGACGAGGAACGCGTAGCCGCCCTCGGTGATGAGCCCCCAGTAGGAGTTGTGGTAAAACCACGGGTCTCCCACGACTTGGACTGTCGCCTCGCCGAGCCCGTGACCGTACCAGGGGGCGGACAACGTCTTCTCGAGAGACGCCGCGTCGATGCGCTCGCGCAGCTCGTCCGAGCCTTCGCGGGCAGCGTAGGCACCGACCTGAGAGAGATTGTTCTCGGCGAAGAAGAATCCAGAGAGGAGCAGCCCGGCCAGCAGGATCCGGAAGAAGGGTCCGAGGAACCGCGCGCAGAGCAGCCAGATGAGTGCCGCGGCGAGAGCGGCCATAGAGGTGCGCGAGTCCGTGAGCACCACGGCAGCCGTGCCAGCTCCGGCGAGCGCGATCCGGGTCCAGGTCTTCGTGTAGATGATGAAGAGGAGAACGGTCATGATCGCGTAGGTGAACCCGGCGACGTTCTTGTCGTTGAGGAAGCCCGTCAGGAGTCCGCCGTAGGTATCCGGGGCGATGCCGGCGTAGAAGAGCGGGATGTTCGCGAGGAGGCCGACCGAGAAGCCCTTGAGTCCCGAGATGATGTCGATGCGTCCGCTGGCGATGAAGCCTGCGAGGAGCAGCATGATGAGGATGCGCCCCAGTCTCGTGACGTCGGCTTGGCCTGGACCTGTCGCGATGGCGACGATCGCGAGGAAGCTGACCAGGAAGATGCTGCCTGCCGTGAACCAGGTCGTGCCGCTCAGCTGCCTGGCGGGGCGGCGGAAGGCCGCGATGGCGACGAGCAGGAGGCCTGCGACGTCGTTCACCGGGAGTCCGATGCCGGGTGTCGCGATGCGGACGACGAAGAACATCATGAGCACGGCGTCGATGATGCGAGTGTTTCCGACGGCAAAGAAGGAATCCCGGACGAACGCGGGAGTTTTGCTGCTGGCCCCGGCCAGGGGAGAATTCTCGGTCACGTTCCGATGCTACGGTGTTGTCCCGGTGCTGACCAACAGCGCCGATGCAGCTCGATTCCGGGGGGAAGTCGAGCTGCGCACTCTCTGCTTTCCACCCGCAGCGCCGGCCGCCGCATAGGATGTGCGGAGATGGGCCACCGGGTTCCGAGTGCCCGCTTGCGGGGATCGTGCCTATCACCTCCTATTGGTGCCCAATGACTGAAAACCGAGGTGATCGGATGCGCGCGACTGAACCCACGCGTCCGCGAGTGGCTATCGCCCACGACTACATCACGCAGAGGGGCGGGGCCGAGCGCGTCGTGCTCTCCCTGAGTCGCGCGTTTCCTGAGGCGCAGATCTTCACGACGCTGTACGAGCCGGAGACGACGTTCCCGGAGTTCCGCGATCTCGACATCGTCACGTCAGCACTGAATCACATCGCTCCCCTGAGGAGGGATCACCGCAAGGCGCTGCCGTTCCTCGCCGCCGCGAGCTCCAGCATCCGCATAGATGCAGATGTCGTGATCGCGTCGACGACCGGGTGGGCCCACGGGTTCAACGCGACCGGGCGGACGATCGCCTACTGCCACTCGCCCGCGCGCTACCTCTACCTCAGCGATCAGTACCTCGGTGACGCGGGCCCCCTCTCTCCTGCTCGCCTCGGGTTGCGCGCGCTGACGCCGTTTCTCAAGAGATGGGATCAGCGGGCGGCCGCCCGTGTCGACACCTACCTCACGAATTCGTCGATCGTGCAGCGGAGAGTCGAGGATGTGTACGGCCGTTCTTCTGAGCTGCTCTTCCCGCCGCACAGCGTCGACGTCAGCGGGCCGCGCACTCCGATGCCTGAGCTGGAACAGTTCGTCGGGGAGGGTGGTCACCTTCTCCTCGTGTCTCGTCTGCTCCCGTACAAGAACGTCGATGCTGCGATCCGCGCGATAGCGGGGCTCGCCAACGAGCGCCTCGTCATCGTCGGTGATGGGCCCCAGAGAGCCGAGCTCTCGGCGATGCTGCCGGAGAACGCCCGCCTGGTGTCCGGCATCAGCGATGAGCACCTCCGTTGGCTCTACGCCAGGAGCCGGGCGCTCGTCGCGCCCTCGCATGAGGACTTCGGGCTGACGGTCATCGAAGCGGCGGCGTGGGGAAAGCCCAGCATCGCCTTGCGAGCCGGTGGGTACCTGGATACGGTCCTCGAGGGTTTCACAGGACGATTCTTCGCCGAGCCGACTCCGGCCGCGATCGCTGAGGCCATCGCGGCGTCTCGATTCCAGGTCTGGGACGTGCCCGCCATCAAATCGCATGCCCATGAATTCTCTGAGCAGGCGTTCGCGCAGCGTCTTCATGAGCTCGTCGACGGAGCCTCGTTCCCTCGTGAGGGCAGGTGACATGAAGGCAGTCGGTGATTCGTGGCTGGAGCCTCGTCCGATGCGCCACCAGATGGCGCTCAATGCATCCAGTTGTTACTGTGAGTTGTCCTCGCGCACGGGTGCTATTCCCGTGCGCGGAATGTTGTGTCTAGGAGAGGCGTACGCGCTGTGACGGTACTCGATTTCTTGCGTCTCACCGGCAAGAGCTGGAAGATCCTCGCTGTTGGAGCGATCGTGGGCCTGCTGGCGGCGTTCGGCTACACGCAGATCCAGCCCAAGGAATACGAGGCCAATTCTGCCGGGTTCGTCGTGGCGAGCGGAAACGCCGAGCTCGGCTACATCAACGGCTCCGAGGCCGCGATCGCCAAGGCGAACTCCTATATCCCGCTCATCACGAGCCAGCCCGTCTACGCGAAGATCGCGGAGAACCCTGACTCCGGGCTGGCGGAGGGTGAGACGCTGAACGGACGACTGTCCGCGACCGTTGCGCCGAACAGCAACCTCATCAACGTCCAGGCGACTGCCAGCACGCCTTCGTCGGCCGTCGCTCTCGCGAACGGCGCGCTGCAGGCTATGGCCGACGTCATCACGGAGATCGAGACCCAGGTCGGCGGCGGAGCCTCCGGGGTCACGGTCGTCGAGCTGCAGAACGCGGTCGAGCCGACCTCGCCTGTCAGTCCCAACCTCCGCAACAACCTCATCATCGGCGGTGCGATCGGCCTCCTCCTGGCCTACGCCTTCGCACTGCTTCGTCGCTCGCTCGACGTGAAGGTGCGCGACTCGAAGGACCTCGCCGCCGCCTCAGGCGCCGGCACGCTCGGGCGCATCCCGAAGTCGCCGCAGCTCATGGGCAAGAACCGCGGCACGAACGACGCCGACGCGATCGCGGCCGAGTCGTTCCGTCGCCTGCGCACCAACCTCCGATTCGCGAGCGTCGACGAAGAGATCCGCTCGATCGTCGTCACCAGCGCGAACGCAGGTGAAGGAAAGTCGACGGTGTCGACATCGCTGGCACAGGTCCTCGCCCAGTCGAACACACCCACGATCCTCATCGATGCCGACCTCCGACGCCCGACGGTCGCCACAGTGCTCGGCATCGATGGGAAGATCGGTCTCAGCGAGGTGCTCAGCGGGCAGGTGTCGCTCGAGGACGCGCTCGTCGGATCCAAGATCCCGGGCCTCTACGTGCTCCCGTCGGGTCGCATCCCCCCGAACCCCTCGGAGATGCTCGGCTCAGAAGCCATGAAGTCGATCGTCAGCCTCCTCTCCAAGGACTACATCGTCGTCATCGACGCCCCTCCTCTGCTGCCGGTCACCGACGCGGCCGTGCTCTCCACGCGCGTCGACGGCGTCGTCCTCGTCGCCTCCGCCGGACGAACGCGTCGCGAAGACGTCTCGGCGGCGCGCGACATGCTCAAGCAGGTGCACAGCCGCATGCTCGGCACGGTGCTCAACATGGTGCCCCCGCGCGACACCGCCGATGGGTACGAGTACCGCCGCAACCGCAGCTACTACGTCACTGCCGACAAGAAGGGCATGCCCAAGTTCAAGGCGGTCAAGGGGCACGCAGACCCCTCGGAGCAGTTCAGGGCCCAGAACGACGCGGTCCCGGCGCAGCGCGAATCGCTTGCGCCGTCGCAGCCCGCGCAGGTGCGATCGGCACCTGTCGTTCCGGCCCAGTTGGAGACTCAGTCTGCGGAACCGGTGAGCGAGCAGCCCCAGAGCCGCCGATCGCGCAGAGGCGCTTAGTGCCGAGCCTGCTCTTCGTCTGTCACGCGAACATCGCGCGCTCGGTCTCCGCCGAGTTCATCGCTCGCGCCCGCCTCGGGTCGGCGAGCGACTGGCAGGTGTCGAGTGCCGGCGTGCGGGCCCTGGTCGGCGAGGACATCGATCCCACGATGGCAGATGCCGTCCGTGGGATCGGCGTCGAGACCACCCCGCACGTGGCCCGTCAGGTCGATCTGGCGATGCTCAAGGACGCCGACCTCGTCCTGGCGTTCGAGGGCACCCATCGTTCGTGGATGCTCAGCGAATCGCCCAAGGCCGTTCGGAACACCTTCACGATCCGCAGCGCGGCCCTGCTCCTCGAGACGATCCCTCGCCGGGCCGCTCCGCTGCCCTACCTCGCACACACGAAGACACCTCCGGGTGGGGATGTCGACTTCGCCGACCCGTATGGGCGGGGCGAAGCGGCCGCCAGGCAAGCCGTTGCAGAGATCGATGCTCTGCTGGCCACCATCCTTCCGGGCATCGACGCCGTAGCGCGCACGGCCCGCCTCCAAACAGCCTGATCTCGAGGGAATGAACGTGAACACGTCACGCTGGCAGTGCGCGACTGCGACTTCATGCGATGCGAGGGCTGGCGCATGGTGAGGCGGCTGCTCATCGTGAGCCCGGACTTCCACGGGTACTGGCGCGCGGTCGCCGCTGCGTTCGAGTCGATCGGCTTCTCCGTGAGCGTGCACCGGTACGACAGCCACAGCACGGTCGTGGACCGAGTCCGCAACAAGCTGCAGCACGAGCTGCCGGAGGCGATGCGGTCGCGGACGGCTGAGGAGAAGGCGACGCTCCGTGCTGTCGAGCATCTCGGGTCAGAGCGCTTCGACGCCGTCCTCGTCATCAAGGGCGATCAGCTCGGCGATATCTGGTGGGAGTCGCTTGGCGCGAGCGGCGTGCGGTCGGCGACGTGGCTCTACGACGAGATCCGGAGGACCAGGTACACGCCGGAGTTCCTCGCCGCGACCGGCCCGGTCGCGAGCTACAGCCACGACGACGTGCGGCTCCTGAACGAGCACGGAGCGCAGGCAGCCTTCGTGCCGTTGGGGTTCGATGCGAGCCAGGGGTTCTCCCGCGTCGACGTGCCCGCGGTGACCCTCGTCGGCGCCCGCTACCCGAATCGCGAGCGGCTGGTGCGCGACATCCAGGATTCGGGAATACCCGTTCGCGCCTATGGGCGAGACTGGTCGCGGAAGCTCACTGATGTCGCCAGGACGCGCCGCTTCAGGTCTGCGGGAGTACCAGCCAGCGGGGACCTCGCTCGGGATGGCGCCTACGGGGTCATGGCGGGAAGCCTCGCCACTCTGAACGTGCACGCAGACCAGGATGGCTTCACGATGCGCACGTTCGAGGCGGCTGGAGTCGGTGGTCTCGAGCTCGTGGATCGGGCAGACGTGCACGAGTTCTACGACGTCGGCGAAGAAGTGCTCGTGTTCGACACCGTCGAGGAGATCGTCGAGCTGGCACGGCGTGCACAGCGAGAGCCGTCGTGGGCGGCTGGGATACGGGAAGCCGGACGCAAGCGCACGCTGGCCGAGCACACGCTGATGCACCGAGCCCGATCCCTGGAGGCGCTATGGGTCTGAACATTCCCGAGGACCTCGCCGCGTGGCAGCGATGGCAGAATTCTCGATCGATCAAGCGACAGATCATGTCCAGGGTGCGTCCGTCCTCCAATGCTCCGGAGTTCACCCTCATGGTCAACGGGCCGGAGCCGCGGCTGCTCATCCTCATCGACGTGCCGACGCCGAGCGCGGTTGCCGCCTACGCGGAGCCCCTGCGGTTCCTGGAGGGAGAGCAGATCGCGGTGCTGGCGCCCAAGGACCTCAGTGGCATGCTGGCCGGGCAGTGGACCAGTCGACGCCTCGAGGGCACCGCTCTGCCTCGGGAGCTCCGAAGCGTTCGAGCCGTCTTCGCGGCCGGACATTTCCTTCCAGCGGGAGCCATCGGCTACCGCTGGAGCAGGGAGCTCGGCGCACGCTTCGTCGTCGCCCAGCACGGACTGACGACTCCGTTCGCCCCACCCCTGGCAAGCGGCAGCCACCTCCTCGCGTTCTCCGAGGACGACGCGGAGTTCTGGAAATCTGGACGCGCTGATGTGACGCACGAAGTCGTGGGAGCCCAGCTGCTCTGGCATGCTGCCGGGCGTGGCCGCGCCCGGCCGGTGTCGCAGGGCCCCACGGACACGACACCCGTGTTCCTCGGACAGCTGCACGGCGCAGAGCTCTCCCGCTGGGCATCGGCGAAGACCGCCCGCACCTTCTGCCTGACGACCGGTGCAGAGTACCGGCCGCATCCGGCGGAAACCGACCGGCTCTCCCGTCTCCAGCATCGTTCCTGGCAGCGTCGGGGCGTGCGCTTCGAGAGCTCGGGGCTGTCGCTCGCGGACCTCGACCGGCCTGTCGTCTCGGTCTTCTCCACGGGCGTCCTCGAAGCCGCGGCCGCCGGCCGGCAGGCTTGGGTGACCTGCATCGACCCGCCCGAGTGGGTGAGCGACTTCTGGTCACGCTATGGTCTTTCGATGTGGGGCAGCGAACCGACTCCTGCCCCGCCTGTTCCCCCGGCAGAGCCAGCACAGTTGATAGCCGCGAGTATCGCGCGCATTCTGGAAGGAACAGTATGAGGATCTTGTGCGTCATCCCCGTGAGGGGCGGATCCAAGGGCATCCCCGGCAAGAATCGGCGCATCGTCGCCGGCAAGCCGCTCGTGGCGTGGACGATCGAGCAGGCCCTCCAGGCTCGTCCCGTGATGGATGTGCTCGTCTCGACCGACGACGAGGAGCTCGCCGCCATCGCTCGGGACGCCGGGGCACAGGTGCCCTGGCTGCGGCCCGCCCACCTGGCGGAGGACACGACGGCGACCGAACCGGTCGTCGAGCACGCCATCGCCGAGTACTCGGCAGCCGGGCGACGACCAGACGCCGTCATGCTCCTGCAGGCGACATCGCCGGTCAGGCTTCCAGGCACGCTGGATCGCGCCATCGCGCAGTTCATCGAGTCCGGTGTCGACTCCATGGTCGGCGCTGTCGCGCAGACCCCGTTCCTGTGGCAGCACGGAGCGGACGAGGGCGATCAGCCGAAGGCGCACTTCACCGTGGACGCGAGACCGCGAAGGCAGGAACTGGAGCGCACGCAGATGTTCTACCGCGAGACGGGCTCCCTCTACCTCACGAGGACCGAGACCTACGAACGAGACCACAACCGGCTCGGCGGCACCATCGGCATCTTCGAGATGGATGACGTCGAAGGGGTCGACATCGACACCGAGCTCGACCTCTCCATCGCAGACCATCAGCTCTCTCAGCTCCACCGTGACGAGGGCTCAGCCTCGTCACCGGAAACCGCAGCACCAACAGACAAGGACTCCGCTCAGTGATCATCGAGCGCAACCTCACCCCGTACATCGTCTTCGCTGAAGACTCAATCGTCGTCGGCCTCCAGAAGATCAGCGCCAACCAGCAGCGCATCGTGTTCTGCGTCGACGAGCACGGACGCCTCAAGGGATCGCTCTCTGACGGCGACTTCCGACGCTGGATCGTCGCGAACCCGACCGCTTCGCTCGACGTGTCGTGCGTCGAGGTCGCGAACACGAACACGCGCACCGCATCGGCGACCTCCACCCCGGCTGATCTCGCACCGCTGCTCGGGCACGGTGGCGTGAGCCACCTCCCGCTCGTCGACGCGACCGGCCACCTCATCGCCGTCGCCATCGACCGCAACGACGTCCTGCGCATCGGCAGCCACGAGATCGGCGCCGGTCACCCCGCGTTCGTCATCGCCGAGATCGGCAACAATCACAACGGCTCCGTCGACCTCGCGAAGCGACTCGTCGACCTCGCGGCGGACGCGGGCGCAGACGCAGTCAAGTTCCAGCTGAGGGACATGGACGCCCTGTACCGGCAGAGCGGAGCATCCACAGCCGGTGAGGACCTGGGCGCACAGTACACGCTCGACCTCCTCTCCAGAGTCTCTCTCCCAGCGGAAGACCTCTTCACGGTCTTCGACCATGCGCGCGACCGAGGCGTCGACCTCATGTGCACGCCGTGGGACTCGCCGAGCGTTCAGGCACTCGTCGACTACGGCATCGAAGGCCTCAAGATCGCGTCGGCGGACCTCACCAACCACGAGCTGCTCAGGGACGCAGGCTCGCGCGGCCTGCCGCTCATCCTCTCGACGGGCATGTCGCGGGAATCGGAGATCCTGGAGACCGTGAGCCTCCTGCGCTCGCTCGGCTCGAGCTTCGCGCTCCTGCACTGCCAGTCCACCTACCCTGCGCCGTTCAAGGACATCAATCTCGCCTACCTCGATCGCCTCGGCGAGATCGGCGACAGCATCGTCGGATACTCCGGGCACGAGCGCGGCTGGCACGTCCCGGTCGCCGCCGTCGCCCGTGGGGCACGCATCATCGAGAAGCACTTCACCGTCGACCGCACCATGGAAGGCAACGACCACACGGTGTCGCTCCTGCCAGACGAGTTCGCGCAGATGGTCGAGCAGATCAGAGACATCGAGCTGTCGCTCGGGGACGCGAGCCCGCGCGAGGTGTCGACGGGCGAGCTCATGAATCGCACGACGCTGGCGAAGTCCCTCGTCGCCGCCAGATCACTCCGCGAAGGCGAAGTGCTCCGTGCCGAGGACATCGCCGTGAAGAGCCCCGGACGTGGCCTCCAGCCCAACCGAATCGATGAGCTCATCGGCCGCAAGGCGAACCACGACATGGCGGAAGGCGAGTTCTTCTTCGAGAGCGACCTCACCGACACCGCATCCGTCGGTCGGGAGTTCGAGTTCCGCCGACCGTGGGGGCTGCCTGTGCGCTACCACGACTACAAGAAGCTCATCGAGAAGTCCACGCCGGACTTCCTGGAGTTCCACTTCTCCTACAAGGACCTCGAAGTCGACATGGACAGCTTCTTCACGGAGCCCCTCGACATGGACTTCACGACGCATCTCCCCGATCTGTTCGCAGGGGACTTCCTCGTGGACCTCGCGTCGACCGACGACGAGCACTGGGAGCGTTCGATTCGCGAGGTGCAGCGCACCATCGACACGACGCGCGCCCTCAAGAAGTGGTTCACGCGATCGAGCGAGCCGATCATGGTCGTCACCATGGGCGGGTTCACGAAGGACAAGCACGTGCCCGCCGAAGCGCGCACAGCCATGTACGACCGCATCGCAGACGCGGTCAAGCGTCTCGACACCGATGGCGTCCGGATCGCCGCGCAGACCCTGCCGCCATTCCCGTGGCTCATGGGTGGGCAGCAGTTCCACAACCTCTTCCTCGACCCGAACGACACCGCGGAATTCTCCGCGACGACCGGCACCAAGCTCTGCTTCGACGTGTCGCACTCGAAGCTCGCCGCCAACTTCCTGGGGATGCCCTTCTCCGAGTACACCGAGATCATCGCCCCGCACAGCATCCACCTGCACCTCGTGGACGCGACCGGAGTCGACGGCGAAGGCGTTCAGGTCGGTGACGGCGAGGTCGACTGGCCCCTCCTGGCAGGGCAGCTGGACGAGTTCGCGCCGACGGCGCCGTTCATCCCGGAGATCTGGCAGGGACACATCGACAACGGTCAGGGCTTCTGGACAGCGCTTGATCGGCTCGAAAAGTGGCTCTAGAGGCAGACGGCACCTCGCCGCGGGACACGGCAACCGACAGTGCGACAGGAAGGCCCCTCGCGCTGTGGGTCGTTCCGGTCGCTGATCTCGGCGGCGTGGCCCGACACCTCCTGGACGTCGTGCGGGTCGGGATCCCCGGGTTCGATCTCGTCGTCCTCTGCCCGGAGGGGCCGCTGGTCGCTCGACTCAGAGAGGCCGGTGCGCGCGTCGCAGTCGGCCGCCTCGGACCCTCTGCCGGTCTCCTGCGTTCGATCCGGACTCTGCGCGCCGCCGCCGCTCGGCTTCGGCCGGACGTCGTGCACTCGCACCTCGCCTACGCCGATATCGTCGTCGCCGCGACGCCCCTCCCGAAGGGCACTGTCCGTGTGACCACGGAGCACGGCATCGCAGGGGACGACAGCGTGTACCACAGCTCGTCCGCCAAGGCCCGGCTCATGGCGTCCGTGCATCGAGCACGCCTCGCCCGATTCGATGGAGCCATCGCGGTTGCCGAGGCGACGAAGCAGGCCATGCTCGCGAAGTGGGCTCCGAGCCTCGAGATCGAGGTCGTCCACAATGGAGTCGACCCCCTGCGGGGTCACCGCCACCGCTCGAGTGCCGCTGGGACGCGCGAGCTGCGCATCCTCGCGCTGGCCCGACTGTCGCCCGAGAAGCGCATCGACCAGCTCATCGCCGCCTTCGCTCGAGTGCACGCCGTCAGACCGGACGCGCATCTGACCGTCGCCGGGGTCGGAGACCTGGAGCAGGCGCTCAGACGACAAGCGCAGTCGCTCGGGCTCGAGAAGGCCATCGACTTTCCCGGTTTCGTCGACCCGGACGAGGCGATGGCCCAGGCCGACGTGCTCGCGCAGCTGTCGATCTGGGAGAACTGCTCGTACTCGCTGCTGGATGCGGCCAATCGCGGCATGCGAGTCGTCGCGTCGCGAGTGGGTGGAAACCCCGAGATCGTGACCGAGCAGGCGCTCGTGGATGCAGACGACGTGCAGGCGATCGCGGACGCCCTGCTCGACGAATCCGCGATGACGAACCTGACCGCCTGGCCGACAGTGGCCCACATGAACGCGGAGATCGCACGCGTCTACCTAGCTGCCGGAGCACCATCCGGCAGGGGAACGGTGTCGCGGGTGACGATCGCCACCAACAACGGCGATATCGGTGGCGGCGAGGTGATGCTGCTGAACATCGCGGAGACCCTGTCCTCGCTCGGCGTCGACGTCACCATCGTCGGCCCGCGCGAGCCCGGGGATCTCGTGGCGACGGCACGTCGTGAAGGCTACGACGTCGTCGAGCTCGATGCCAGCGGACGACGCGAGTGGATGCGAGCGCTCAGGGAATGGGATGCGCAGCACCGTCAGGGGGTGCTCTGGTGCAACGGCCTCGTGCCCGCGGTCGCGACTGCTGGCCACCGTGATCGGATCGTCCACCTGCACCAGCGTCCGCAGGGTGTGCAGAAAGCGCTCGAGACGATCGCCCGCCCGGGAGCGCTCACCACGATCGTGCCATCGAGATCGATGGCGGAGGCGATCCGCGGCGCAAGGGTCCTCCCCAACTGGAGCCACGCCGCTCCGCGCGCGGCGCACCGTGAACCTGACGACAAGATCGTTCTCGGCTTCCTCGGGCGCCCCTCGACGGACAAGGGCGTGGATGTGCTCGCCCGCGCACTCAGCGTCCTGGAGGCACGAACCCCAGGACGATACCGGCTGCTCCTTGCCGGGGAACCGCGATTCGTCTCGGCAGAGTCGCAGCGTCTCGTCGAGGCGGCGCTCCAGCCGGTCGCCCATCTGCTTGATCGACCCGGTTGGATCGACCCCGCCGATTTCTTCGCGAAAATTGACCTGCTCATCGTCCCCTCAGTCTGGCCCGAGCCGTTCGGGCTCGTCGCCACGGAGGCGATGTCGGTCGGCATGCCGCTGCTCGTCAGCGATGCGGGGGCGCTCGCTGAGATCGTTCCTCCCGAGACCGGAGACGTGTTTCCGGCAGGGGACGAGCGGGTGCTGGCAGACGCGATCGAAGCCAAGGTGGCTCGGGGACTGGACACCAACATCTCCACGCTCCAGCGCATCTGGGAGCAGCGGTACTCGCCAGCCGCGGGGCGACGCTCGGTCCAGCTGCTCCTCGCTTCGCTGCCGTCTTCCGCGCGCGGCTGAACAGAAAGACCCACGTCGACATGAAGCTCGTCTATCTGAACGACAGCGCCCTGCACATCACGAAGGACGGCAAGCTCGGCATCTTCGCGAAGTCCATGACCGGACTCGCCGAGTACGCCGAGCGCTGGCCGGGTGAGCTGCTCGTCTCTTCCCTGGAGGCACCGCGACTCGTCGAGGAGACGAACCGATCGAAGTGGGAAGACGACCCGCTCGCCGCGAAGCTCACGTTCGTTCCCCAACTCGACCCTGCCGGCCTGGAACAGCTGGGCACGGACCTCGTCCTGCACTCCGTCGTCGGTCCGCTGAGCGCGACGCTGCTCGATCGCGACTTCCGTGTCGTCTTCACGGACGACTGGTCTCCTGAGGTTCGTCTCGAGGTGGGCCTCGTCACGAGCAAGGGCATCCTCGACCGTGCGCGCATCCGTGCCGGTGCGATCCGGCGCACGCGGCGCCTGGACGCGCTCGCTGCTCGTGCCGATGGCTTCCAATGCAACGGCCATTCAGCGTATGAGCACTACCGGGGGGTCAACTCCTCGACGCACATGTTCTTCGACCACCGTATGAGAGCCGAGGACATCGCCAGTGCCCGCGACCGGGACGTCTGGTCGGGCGGACGGCCGCTGCGCATCGCCTACTCCGGTCGTCTCACTGAGATCAAGGGCGTGACTCACATCGCTCCCTTCGTGACCGAGCTGGAGCGGCGGGGCATCGACTTCGAGTTCACGATCATCGGCGGTGGCAATCTCGAAGAGGAGCTCCGACGAAGCAGCTCGCCGCGTGTCAGCTTCGCCGGGTTCATGGACTTCGAGACCGAATGGAAGCCGTTCGCACGGTCTCAGATCGACCTCATGTTCCTGCCTCACGTGCAGGGTGACTCCGCGAGCACCTACTTCGAGGCCATGGGCTCTGGAGTGCCGGTGCTCGGCTTCGAGAACCGGACACTGACTCCGCTCCTCGCGGCAGGCGGGGGAGGCTGGGCCGGACCCAACCCCGATGTCGCTGCCGCCGTCGACACTGTGGCGCGTCTCGTCGCCGACCCGTCCGAGCTGAAACTTCAGGCTCGGCGTGCATTGGAGTTCATGGAGACGATCCCCTTCGAGGAGACCTTCGACGGACGGGTTCGACACTTCGTCGCCACGGCGGGAACCTCTCCGAATCGCTGACACGAGGGCCGACTGCGGCGGGGCGGGCTCCGGGCCGCCCCGCGTCAGCGTCCGAATGCCGTGAGCGAACGGATGCGCTCGACGGCGCTGTACGACACCCCGCACCGGGCGAGGAGACCGTAGGCACGCGCGACGATCGCATTGTCTGCTCCTCGACGAGTCTGTGTGAGGTAGGCGACGACACGCTTGCTCGGGCCTTCGAGACGCCACAGTCTGATCGCGAGGGTCCAGCACTTCGGAGCGATCATCTCGTCGATCTCGGGAGAGAACCCCAGGTGCTTCGCGAGGATCTGCAGGTAGGCGACGACGAATCTCGGGCTCTGGTCCTGGAAGGCCTGATGGCCGAGCGATGAACCCAGCTCACGGAACGCGACGAGTGGCTCGTCGACGCACTCGAACTCGTGTTCGCGCGCCAGGCGGAGCCACAGGTCGTGGTCCTCGAAGAACAGGTCCGGGTCGTAGCCGCCGAGGTCTCGCACGGACGCTGTGCGAAGCAGCACAGACGGCGCGGGGAGCCAGTTGTAATCGCTCATCTGCAGATAGACCTTGCCCGAGCGATGCTCCGGCCACAGGTAGGCGCTCTTGAAGTCCTTCTCGAGCTCCACGTCGTGTTCGTCGACGCGGAGGGCGTTCGAATAGATCACGGCCACGCGCGAATCTGCGGCTCGTGCGACGGAGAGCTGGCGTTCGAATCTGGTGGGCAGCATCCAGTCGTCCGCCGAGATGTACGCGTAGAAGTCGGTATCGATGTCTGCGAGCGCGGCGTTGAGGTTCGCGCACAGTCCGAGGTTCGTGGCGTTTGCGCGCACCTCGACCTGCAGGTCGCTGTTCGCGAGGAACTCTTCGGCGGCCGACGCGGTGAGACCCGCCGGATCGTCGTCGATGAGGATGATGCGTGCGGGGCTCAGGGTCTGGTACTCGACGGTCTCGAGGAGCTTTGCGACGTACTCCTCGTGCTTGTACCCGACGATCACGAGCGTCAGGTCCTCGGCGATCACGCGCGTGACGCTTTGCGCTTCGCCGCAACCTCTGAGGCGACGGCGTGCAGTGCTTGTGGCCAGGAGGCGGTCAGCGATGAGTCGCGCTCTGCGACAGGTGATGGCCCGTCGGCGAGCGCGAGCTCGCTGATCTTCGCAGCCATCGCTTCGATTGTCGGCGCGGTGACGTGGATGAGGGGGGAGTACCTGCCCAGGTCCTGCTTCGTCTCCCATGCTGTCGTGATGACGGGGATGCCGAGGTGCGAGAACTCGAGCGTCGGATAGTTGGGGTGAGGGGCGAGCATGGCCGAGATCGCCAGATCGGCCGTCAGCATGAACTCCTGATACGCGGGCAGCGACATCTTGCCGAGCCGTTGGAGGGTCACGCCGCTCTCGAGCCGCAACGGTGGGATGGCCGCGTTGCCGGCGAGCCAGACTTCCCAGTCGTCGGCGAGCTGCGGATTCCTGGTGAAGGCCTCGTCGATCGCCAGCAGGCCGGCGTAGAAGAGATTGCGTTCCACGCTGGGACGGGCATAGAAGAACAGCCGCTTCTTCCGTCGGGTCGCCACGGGCGCGGTGCGGGGCAGGACACTGACGGCAGGTTCGAACACGAGCGCCTCTTCAGCGACGCGTGTGTGCCGGGACTCTCGGAAGAAGTCGTGGAGGATCGACGTGTTGAGCACCGGGATGAATCCGTCGGCGTCGTAGGTCGATGCAGCCCAGAGCTGCATGTCGCCGTTCGCGTAGAAGATCGGCTCGTAGTCCTGGATGAGATAGATGAACGGGTGCGGCGCGGCCATTCGTTGTATCGCGAAGGCATCCCACCAGGCGCTGGCGACCAGCACGTCCTCGTCGTGGAGGGGAACCTCGGCGCCCTCGGCTCGTCGAGACGTGAGGTCGAGGTGGTGGATGCGGGAGGCGTCGAAGTCGATGCCCTGGCCGCGAAGGAAGCCGACCACGTCGCCTTCGCCTTCGAATGACGCCGTGTGCACGAGGCGCAGGTCGAGATCGAGCTCTTGAGCGATCACGGCGCTGAGGGTGATGAGCGTCGCGATGCCTCCGAAGAATCCGCTGCTGTTGAAGAAGCCGAAGACCGACACGGCGGGGCGCTGCCCGCCCGCCGGCGGTGCCGCGTGCAGGGGCCGGAACGCGTGGAATTTCGTGGCGACGAGCTGCGAGGGCGTGATGGTCGCCGTGGCGGCGCCGTCGAGCCGTTCTCCGGCGCGAGCCTCGAGTCGCCCGAAGGCCTCGCCGCCTCGTCCGAGACCTGCTTTCGCGAGGTAGGCGGCCTTTCGGGTCGCTTTGAGTGCGACGTTTCGCAGGGTGTTCTTCGCCAAGTCGTGGTTCCTAACGTGGACGGACTATGCCGTGGGTTCGGTTGCTCTGGACTGCGCGCGCGCCGTGCGCAGCAGTCCGAGCTCGTAGTTCAGGGTGGCTTTGGCGTCGATGTCCCGACCGGCGAGCTGCCGGCTCGCGTTGACCACGAAGTTCGCGATGCTCGCGACCGCGAGTGCCGACGACAGTGTGGCGTCGCCGCCCCATTTCACGGCGTACCGCTGGCGAGCCGTGACGAGCCATTGGCGTCGCTTCGACGAGTCGGAGGAGCCGCCGCCGACGTGGGTGACGCGCACCGGATTCGCGACGAATGAGTTCACTCCGACGCGGGCCAGCCTGAGCTGGAGATCCACTTCCTCGGAGGTCATGTGGTACCGCTCGTCGAAGCCGCCGACCTGGCGGAACTCGGCGACGGGAATCAGCAGGGCGGCGCCGATCACCCAGTCGGCGCGGTCGACGCCGTCCTCCGCGAGGTCGGTGACGTGACCGACGGCGCGGTGCATGAAGGGCAGGTGGCGCCATCGCGCCAGCGGGCTGAGCCACTCGACCACGTGGTGGCGCACGCGCGGGAAGCGCCGGGCTGTCCACTCGGGCTCCCCACTCGGCTTCACGACCTGGGGGCTCACGACCGCCGGCTGCAGCGGGGCTGCGGCGTCGAGGAGCTCGCGCACGAAGGTGTCGCCGATCTCGAGGTCGCTGTTGAGCACGAGGATGAGGTCGGTCGTCGCTTTGTCTGCGCCCGTGTTGACTGCTGCGCCGAAGCCGCCGTTCTGAGCACGCCGGACGACTGTGACGCCCTCGGTGGCCGGGAACGCGATGGGCGATGCGTCGTCGGCGACGATGATCTCGGCGACGCCCTCCTGCTCGCGGAGACGATCGATCAGCGCGAGGGTGTCGGCGGGGTCGCCGTAGTAGGGGAGAACGACGCTCGCGTGCTCTCGGTCGATCGACGGACGGGTCACTGGGTACACCTCGGTGATGGTCGTTGAGAACTGGGCTGGACCGAATTCGTCGCTCACCGCGGCAGCAAGCTCGCGAGCCCTGCCACGGGCCTCGATCGGGTGTCGAAGCGCTGCGGCTGTCGCGCGGGCGAACCCGGGAGCATCGTCGACGACCGCTTCGATCCGGTCGGCGGCGACCACGCCTTCAGCTCCGACGGATGTGGTGACGGTCGGCACACCGTGCGTGATCGCCTCGATGGTCTTGAACTTCACGCCTGAGCCGGACCGAAGCGGGACGACGACGACTGAGGCTCGCCCATAGGCTGCCGCGAGGTCGTCGACGAAGCCGGATGCGGAGACGCCCTTGGCCTCGTCGAGCAGCGGATCGAGCCTGCCCTCCGGGTCGGCTCCGACGAGTTCGACGGTCGCGTCGGGCGTCTCGGATCGCACGAGGGGCCAGACTTCGCGGACGAACCATTCGGCGGCCTCGACGTTGAAGGCCCTGCCGAAGTACGCGAGGAAGACGACTCTGGGGGCCGTCGGGGTCGGGAGCGGCGT
Organism: Pseudoclavibacter sp. RFBA6; assembly: GCF_002931575.1. Taxonomy (NCBI): domain Bacteria; kingdom Bacillati; phylum Actinomycetota; class Actinomycetes; order Micrococcales; family Microbacteriaceae; genus Pseudoclavibacter; species Pseudoclavibacter sp. RFBA6. Next base: position 58,032 of record NZ_PSUA01000004.1, read on the forward strand.
GATCGTGGTCGGCGTGCGCGGGGCGAGGGGCGGATTGACCACCACGACCTGCTCTGCCCCACGCTCGCGAAGGAGGCTCGCGTCCTTGGCGTTGAGGGTCAGTACCGTGTCGAGCGTGCGCAGCGAGTGCCGCTCGTTTCGTGCGGCGGTGCTGGCCGCTCGCTGCCAGCGTGCGGCCTCGCTTGGGCGCGTCTCCGCGTTGCGGGTGTAGAGCTGGGAGAGCACGTCGTGGAACGTGCCGTTGATGCGCGCGTTCTTGGCGACGCGGCGGATGTGCGGTGCGAGCCTGATGAACTCGAACCACTGGAGGTCGATGCAGTCGGCACGGCGCAGTTCGTCGCGAAACGCACGGTCGAAGTAGACGGCTGCGACGAACGTGAGTGGCGGCAGCGTCGGGTCGAAGCGCCGCAGGAGCCGATCCCCGACGCCGAGTGCTCTCGCGAGGAGCCTCTGCGGCGTGCTCTGGCCGTCGGCCCACCGCCCGATCAGTCGCACATCGAGCCGCGGGTCGGCGGAGTCGAGCGCCTCGAGGTTCGCCGGGTGGTCGGGGGCAGCGAGTGTCACGCTGCCTCGACTCAGGAGTTCCTGTGTGAGGCGCTCGAGGTAGACCCCGCCAGCGTGCCGCACTCCGGGATATGGGACGGCGCCGCCGAGGGTGAAGGTATGCATTCCGGGCGCCTCCGCGTCGATCACGGCGTGACGGGGTCGCTGTCGCTGACCTTCAGCAGGCCGAGTTCGACCTGCCGAGCGAAGTCTGCATTGCTGGAGCGGACTTGCTCGAACGTGCCGTAGCCGGCGACCTGGCCGTCTTTCATGTACGCGAGGGCATCCGCTTCGCGGACCGTGGAGAGTCGGTGGGCGACGATGACGACGGTCACTTCGCCCTTGAGCCCATCGATCGTCTCGATGATTCTGTGTTCCGTCTCGTTGTCGAGCGCGGAGGTGGCTTCGTCGAGCACGAGCAGGGACGGTCGGCGGTACAGGGCGCGGGCGATGCCCACGCGCTGGCGCTGCCCACCAGAGAGGCGAGAGCCGCGATCTCCGACCGAGGATTCGAGTCCGCCGTCGAGCGAGTCGACGAGATCCTGGAGCTGAGCTCGTTTCACGACTTCTGCCAGGAGCTCTTCGTCGATCTCATCCGATGCTGCATCGAACGCGATGTTCTCGCGGAGGGTCGTGTCGAGGAGGAAGACCTCCTGCGGCACCATGGCGACGTGGTGCTGCCACGCCTTGACCAGGTCGTCCTCCAGGTCGATGCCGTCGACGCTGAGTGTGCCTTCGGTGGGGCGGTGCAACCCGAGGATGATGTCGACCAGTGTGCTCTTGCCGGCTCCGCTGGAGCCGACGAGTGCAAGCGTTGACCCTGCGGGGATGCTCAGGTTGATGTCGGTGAGGACGTCGTCGGAGGCGTCAGCGTAGCGGAAGCCGAGGTGCTTCGCTTCGAGCGTCTTCGTGAAGTCGAGCGTGCCGTCGTTTGCGGCGGCCAGCTTGGCGCTCGCCTCGTATTCCTGCGCACGCTCGAGCTCTGAACAGACCTCGTCGAGTGCCGGTGCTCCGACGCGGAGGTTGGAGATGGAGGCCAGCAGTCGTGAGAGGGAGGGCAGCAGTCTGAACCCGGCCGCGCCGACGAGGCCGATCGAGGTCACGGCGGCGATGCCACCGCCCGTGTTCAGCAGGTACATGATGAGTCCGCCGAGGCCCAGGATGAACAGGGCTTCGAGGAGGTACTTCGGGACTTCGGCGAGGAAGCCGACGAGGCGCAGCGCCTGCGCGTGCTTGAGCTCGACTTCTTCGTACACGTTCACGAAGTGCGGCTGCGCGCTGCGGATCTTGATCTCCTTGACGCCGCCCAGCGCGTGCAGCGCCGCACGGTAGCCGTGCGTGGCCGCATCCATCTTCATGCGACCGGCTGCCTCCGCCTTCGGACGGATGACCTTCGCGAAGATGAACATGGCGATGCCGAAGTAGACGAACGCCATGAGCGTCTCGATGGGCATGACGATGAGCATCGACACGAGCAGAGCGACGATCGTGATGCTGTCCGTGATGGCGTTGAGCGCCGCGATGACGCCGAGTGAGTAGAGCTGGCCGACGGACGTACCCATAGTGCGCAGCAGATCAGCGGTGCCGCGGCCGAGGTGCAGGCTGTAGGGCGCGTGCAGGTAGTAGTTGAGGATGCGCGTCGCCGTGCGCGCCTGCTCGCGATTGATGAAGCCGAGGATCCACCAGCGGAACGCGATCGAGAAGATGTCCTTCAGCACGAAGCCGACGACGACGCCGCCGAGCAGGTACATGATCAGGACTTCCGGTTCCGGGTTTCCGAAGAGGTTGGCGACCGTTCCGAGCATGCCCTCGCTCGTCGAGCTGCCGGCGAGGATAGCCAGGAGCGGTCCGACGAGCAGCACCGAGCCCGTCTCGGCGAGCGCGACGATGACCGAGCCGATGAGACCGATGATCAGCTTTCGGCGGGCGCTCTTCGAGAAGATGAGCTGCAGTTTGGCGCGCAAGTTCGTAGTCACCTCAAGTGGACCTCGTATGTGAAGGAGCAACATCATCCGTTGAGCCCCGCACGGAGGATATCACCCGGGAAATGCATCGAGATTTCGTTGCGGAAACTGTTCGAGTCGACCTCGCGCAGACCGTTCGGACCAGGACCTGGAACGTCTCAGGTTCCCCGGCCTGACCCCTGCGGTCGAGGTCAGCTGATCCAGAGGTCGCGCGGGAAGGAAGCCAGGAGCGCATCAGGTTTCGCAGCGATTGGCGGTTCACCTCCGAGTGTCAGCGCTTCCTCGACGGAGCTGGCGGCGGTGAAGCCGGGTCGTCCGGTGCCGAGGTAGTAGTCCTCGTACTTGAATCGGTGCTCGGACCCCGGCAGCACGAGCCTGGCTGGGATGCCGAAGGCTTCCGCGACGATGATGCCGTGCAGCGAGGTGCCCACGACGAGCTCTGCGCCCAGCATCGCGTCCACGATCGACGCGAGCGGAGAGACAGGACTGACGAAGTTCCGGTGTTCTCGGTACCGTTCGAGCTCGTTCAGGTTCGGGATGACGACGTACTCGGTCTGCGTCGCCTTCTGCGTTCGCGCGGGCGGGAGGAGCTGCGGTACCAGCAGGCCCGGGTCGCCGTACACCTCCGGCACGTGCTCGACGCCGTGCTGGAGGAGGAACTCGCGCGTCAGGGGTCCGCGCACTGCTCGGACGTCGAGCTCCGCCGTGTAGGGGACATGCTGGGCATTGCCGTTGACCCCGGTGCCCCAGGCGACATCACCCGCTTCGGCGAAGTGCAGGATCGAGCCGACGGTCAGCAGACGCTTCCCGCTCTTCGAGGCCGATCCGAGAGCGAGGCTCCCGTGCTGCGCGCGCGTCAGCTGCGGACCGAGGAGGTCGCCGAAGTTGCGGACACGAGGCGCCCAGGGGAGGCGCATACCCCACTGCATGAGGCGCCGCGGGCGACCGTGGAAGGGTCTGCGCGGGTTCCAGTGCATGACCTGGACCCCGTGGACATCGGCCCCCACGTACTGGTCCCGGATCATGCTCTGCGATCCGTCCTCAGGAAGGCGTCCGCTGGCTTCGTCAGGACGTCCCTGGTGGAGGGGGCGAGTGCGGCGAGTTCCGAGTGCAGGGTCGGAGCATTCGCACCGAAATCGTCAGCGACGACCTTCAGCCGGTGGCGCCAGTCGAGAAGGCGGGCCGCGAGGCGGCGATTGTTCTGTGCGATCGCGGGAGTCCAGTTGCGCACGGCCTCGGTGACGGCCTCGAGGCCAGCATCTCGTTCGATCGTGGGCAGCTCGAGCGTCGCATCCGGCCAGAGGAGTTCCCGAGCGACGCGAGTCTTGGGGACGATGCCGGCGACCACGGCTCCCGAGCCGATCGCGTCGAGCCAGCGGCCCGTAAGGTACTCGCGCGTCGGATGCGTGTAGCTGGCCGGGCTGGCACCATTGCTGAAGGCGAGCACGTACTTCGCCTGGCGGTAGGCCCGGGAGACGTTCGCCTGGGATTCGGCGTCGGTGCTGCCGAACTCCGGCCGTCCGGCGTACCGGAGTCCGTGGGCGGCAGCGGCAGTCGCAGCTGCCCCGTCGTCTTCCCACTGCGGGGGCTGGCGGCCGACCCTCTGAAGGTCCACGACCTTCTTATCTGGATCGGGCGTGCCGAGCACGTCCGTGCCCCACGGCAGGCAGGAGACGGGGCGTCCGGTCTCGGACTGCCACTGCTCCTGGTCCTCGTGGTCGATGACGTAGAGGTGGTCGTAGTGGCGCGCGGTCTTCGCGGCCCGGGGGATCTTGTCCGTCCAGAAGCTGTCGATCGTCCAGCCTGCGATCCCTGCATATCTCCGACGAAGCTCCGGGGCCTCCAGGATGGCGTTGAGGTGCACGGGCGTTGGGGCGATCACGAGGCAGCAGTCGCCTCGGGAGGCGCGAACGCGCGGCAGGAGCGTCCGTGCCCGGAATGTGCGCGAGTACCCGGTGTCGGTGTACCGGTGCAGCTCCCCTCCGAACGACCGTGCTGCCAGCTCTGCCAGCACTTCTATCGGCGCCCAGCCGCGGCCGCCGGGTTGGGTATAGACGACATCCAGCGAAGAAGAGTGCACGTGGTGGCTCCTGGGGGGAAAGCGTCGCGTGGGCGTGGGGGAGTGGGGAACGATGTGGCGAGACTCGAATGTGTCACCGAGGTCTGTCGACCCGAGATGGCGGACTGGTACGGGTGAGCTGGGATGGGGGAGTTGGGGTGGCGCATCGTCCGAGATGGAGCGTCAGATGCACAGGTGATTCGACGCTAGCGCACGTGCGCGACCGGCGTCGACCCTTGTGCGCTTCTGCTTCGACGCCAGGAGTCGATCCGAGCCGTGAGTCGGAGACGTGAACTGTGAGGTCGGCCTGACTCGGGGTTACACCGGTGCTGCCGTGTCGCGGTGGTCTCGGTGGCGGTCCCACCAGCGCGTCAGCCCAGTGCGCCAGGCGGAACTGACCCGGACTTCGGCGAAGGCGTGCATGCCCCATGCGAGCAGCGTCACGGCGCCTGCTGCTGCGGCGGTGGCGAGATCGCGCCCCAGCACGGGCCAGAGCAGATCGATGAGGGCGTACCCCACGATGACGTGGACGATGTAGAGCGAGTAGCTGATCTTGCCGAGCCACAGCAGGGGGCGCACCCTGAGGATCGCTGTGCCCGTGCGGAGGGCGACGACCGTGAAGACCAGGCAGATGAGCGCGACCACGCCCGCGTAGACGGGCGAGTGCAGCAGCAACGCGGTCAGCACGGCGGAGAGCGCGGCGGGGAGCGCGAGCCATTCGATCCTGCTGTTCCTGCGCGACATGAAGAGGAGCATCCCCAGCGAGAACAGGGGGCCGTATTCCGAGAGCGTCGCGTTCACCACCACTCTCACGAGCACTGGCGCGGTCGAGATATCGGCGCCGCCTGTCGCCGTCGCCGCCCAGGTGGCGGCGCCGACGGCAACGAGCAGCCAGATGCCCACCAGCCAGCGCAGGAGGACGTCGTCGAGTCTGCACTTCGTGATGAGCAGGATCACGAGCACGATGACGTAGAACTGCATCTCGACCGCGAGTGTCCAGAACGCACCGTTGACGTCGGGCACGAGCAGCAGGCGCTGCACCATCGTGAAGTTGAGCAGCATCTCGAGGGGAGTGAGGTCCGTCCCCGGAACGTCCGCGAGGAGTCCGACGCCGATCGAGATGAGGACCGCGGACCAGTAGGCAGGGTACAGGCGCGCGAACCGTGAGATGGCGAAATCCGACGCACGCCGCGCCCGCTCAGCGGTCATGAGGATCACGAAGCCGCTGATGATGAAGAACAGCTGCACACCGAACTGCCCGTAGGCGAAGTTGACCGACGAAGTCGGAGCATCGGGGTACAGCGAGGTGAAGGTGGTCGTCAGGTGACCGACGACGACGGCCCCCGCTGCGAGACCGCGGAGGCCGTCGAGCTCGATGAAGCGAATGGACATTGCAGCTCCTGCCGTCGCTCGAGGTTACCCTGAGCGCGCCGTCGTGCATTAATCCATCTGGTATCGAGAGCGACTCCGATGCTGCCTCCATGCACTTCGAGTGAAGAGGAAATCACGCAGCTTGAAGCTCGGCCGAGTGCTACGTGGCGCAGCGCTTCGTGTGGATCTGCGGCTGCACGGTTCCCGTCTCCCCGATCGTCACGAGCTTGACGTTCGGGTACTTGCCCATGAGCACGCTCTGCGCGGCCGGAATGCACGTGGTCGTCGTGAAGACCACCGGGTACCCGCTGCGGGCAGATACGGCGAGAGCGACCGCGACGTCACCGGGGCTCGTCGGGTTGGCGATGGTGAACCCTGCGATCGTCGGCTTCCGCTGCGAGTACTCGAGGAGGAGCTCGGAGTTCAGTGCGAAGTCCTGCGAGGCGTTCACTCGATACGTGTGCGCCCTGCTGGACTGCAGCACCGAGAACACGTCGTCGGAGACGCTGGTGCTCGTGCCAGCCACCTTGATGGTCCCGATCGGCGCCTTCGTGATGTAGTCGATGACCGGCTGCCCGAGCGTGTCCGCCTCGGTCAGCAGCACGGGCGACTGCGTCAGCGCGGATCGGGCCGCGGCGTTCGCGACCTCGGAATAGCTGTTGGCATTGGCGACGAATGCACCCATGGCGCTGGGGAAGAACTTCTGCGCCACCGCCGCGGACGTCGCGGTGCTGCTCGCTCCGCCGACGCTCTGCACGGATGGCGTCAGTGCCGCGAGCTGGGCCTTCACGGAGTCCGTGAGGTTCCCGATGGCGTAGATCACGGGAGGCTGCAGTCGCTTGATCTCCGTCGCCACGTTCTGCGGGAGCAGATTCTGCCTGGTGTGCAGGACGGATGCCCCGAGCTTGGCGGCGGCGGGGGCCGCCACGAGGGAGTCCACCGACGACTCGCCGTCGGCGATGATGAGAGGCTTCCCGACGGTGTTGAAAGTCTTCGACGCCGAGACCGAGGTGATGAAGACGTTCGTGCCGTTGTGCCTGGTGGCGGTGCCCGTCGGCATCGGACCCGTGGGAACGTGGGCCGGTGGTGGGGTTGTGGTCGGAGTCGGCGTCGCGGTCGTCGTGGGGGTCGCTGTGGGTGTCGGGGCCGGAGTCGTGGTCGGCTGCGGCTCGGACGGGACCTGCTGGTCCAGGTTCGTGCTCGCGCTGATCTCACCCCACTTCGTGAGGTTCCAGGGCACCTTGTTGATCAGGCTCACGTCGCCGTAGGCGCGGTGCACGACGCCGCCGATCTTGTACGGGTTGAGCTTGCCCTGCGATGTGGAGGTGACGGGGTGCTGGAGGTTGAGCGCCATGGTCCAGTAGTTCTGGTCGGTGATGATGCCGCCGTACTCCTGGAGGTTCTTGACGACGACCTTCTCGAACTCCGAGAGTCCGAGTGCCGCGATCTGGGCGTTCGTCTCCTCGTCATCGGGCAGCCAGAAGCGCTGCCCCATCTTGGGGGCCTCGGCTTCGGTCAGCTTGCCGTCGCTCTGGTAGGCCGGCCACATCGCCTCGCCGGACTTCGTCGACGGGAACGTCCAACTCGTCACGTGATCGATGGAACCCGCGGCGATCTCCTCGGCTCCCGCCATGAGGAACTCGTTCATCACTCCTCCGACTGAGCTCGTCCCTCGCTCGGCCTGCAGCCAGTAGTTCTCGTCGAACCAGTTCACGTCCTCCGGGTTGTCCAGCGTGGTGAGGTATCCACCGCCCATGACCCAGCTGCCATCCGTCTGCTTCTTCGCCTGGTAGTAGCCGCGAACGATCCCCGTCGCCGTATCCACGACCGTCATCGACAGGTCGCCTCCGGGATTCGGTCCTCCCGGGACGGCGTAGTCCGGCAGCGCGACTCGGCCGTAGTTGGCATCCGTCTCTGCGATCGGTGCGATCTCGAAGCCGTACGTGCCACCCGTCGCCGAGGCAGTTGCTTTCCCCTCGAGCACGGGGTGGATGTCCTTGTAGGGGGCCGTTGCGAGCATTTTGACTCCGACCCAGTTCGAGTCGGCGAGCGAGCTGTCCACGGTGTAGATCGGGATCGTGAAGTTCTCGGTGTTGGTCGAGGTCTTGAGGCGCCCCTTCCATTGATCCGAGAGATACCTGTCCGGCAGCGTGTTGACGAATTGCGCGGTCTGCTCCGACAGGGCCGAGACGGGGGCGTCCTGCGGGTCGGTCGTGGCGTAGCTGCCCTTCGCGACGTACGAGGACGGGGACATGACGTCTTGCCCTGGCCGTCCGAATTCGGCTGCCTGCGCGGAGAACGGAACGGTGGCGGTGAGGGCTGCGGCGCAGACCGCGGCCGCCAGGAGGAGAGAGAGCTGTTTGCGCATGCGGAGCGTCCGTTCTACGTCAGCGGAGCGTGACTTTTGGGGGAGGTGCAGCGAGAACCGATCGGCGAACCGCCGGCCCACGAGTGCCCGGCCGGGGAGAGCCGAGGTCGCTAGGGTGAATTCTAGGGTGAAATCAACGTTTTCGACCGCTTCGCGTCAGACAGCGCACCGGGACCGTCGAGGACAGCGAACTGCACCGTCGTGCGATGTCATCCAGTGCGCTGGGCGAGCAATTTCGGCGAGTACCCTTCCTCCGCCCGCCGGTGCCCCTAAGCTCGCCATGTGAATGACAGCATCACCGTCCTCGGCCTCTTCGATCATGACGGGCTGCCCTCGCTCGAGGCGGGGTCATCGGGCAGTTCTGAGCTACGCGGCCCGTACTGTGCGGAGATCCTGGCTCGATACGTGAATGTCGAGACGGTTTCGATGCCGGCCTCGAGGGTCCACGTCAAGGTGAAGAACATCATCGAGCACCGGACCGGAGTGCCAGCGGACCTGGCGTTCAGGGGAGCCCGGGCCGCCAGGCGCGCGGACGCCGTCCTGGCTGTTCTCGAGGACAAGGCAGTCCTTCCCGCGACGCTCAAGCGGCGCGGTCTGACCGCATACGCAAGGACCCACATCGCGGTCGTCTCCTGCTGGTGGGCTGAGGAGCTCAGGTCAGGATCCCCCTCGCGGCGTCAGTCGATCGCTCGAGTGCTGCAGGGGGTGGACCGCGTGTTCGCCTTCTCGCAGAACCAGGTCGATATATTCGCCGGGTTCGGCGCAGGGGCGAAGGTCGTGCCGATCAGCTTCGGGGTAGAGCACACCAAGTACCTGCCGGACACCTCGGTCGAGCAGCGCTACCAGGTGTTCAGCGGTGGACTCGATGCCGGCCGGGATTTCGAAACGCTTGTCGAGGCGGCGCGTCTCCTGCCCCACATCGACTTCAATCTCGTCTCTCACCTCGATCGTTTCCGCGACCTCGATCTCCCGGCGAACGTGACGACGAGTGGGCCGAGCGACGGGCCGACGCACAAGCAGAATCTGCTCGCGGCCCAGCTCGTCGTCGTCCCCACGCATGATCTGGCGTACCCGACGGGACAGAGCGTGCTGCTTGAGGCCATGTCGTCCGGCAAGGCGTGCGTCGTGACGGAGACGGATGCGATGCGCGAGTACATCGACGAGGGAGTGAGCAATTTCGGCATGCCGCTTCATGACGCTCCAGGTGTTGCCCGCGTCATCGAGAAGTTGCTGTCTGATCCTGAGTCGCTGATCGCAGTCGGACGCGCTGCACGCGAGGCGGTGGAAGCCCGTTACACGTTCCAGCACATGTGGAAGTCGATAGCGGACCAGCTCGCACGTGACGTCCGGTAGCACCTCACACCGCTGACCGCTCGACGCTCAGAAGAGCATCGTGAACGTCAGCCGCAGTGCCTCCTCAGTGAGCACAGCCGCGGAGCTGAGCCCCGCAGAGGCGAGGAGAGCTCCTGGATGTGCCAGCCCGACCACGAGGGAACGGAGTCTGGGCAGGTGGGCGAGGAACGCATCCGGAACGCGTGAGCGCTCGGGCGACGGATGCTCTCGCCATCCGCGGAGCTTCGCCAGGAACCAGGCGCACCGCAGGAGGAAGACGAGCCAGATCGCGAGGACGACGGGCAGCATGAGGCCTGCGAAGAGCTGGATGCCGGAGTACGTGATCTCGTCTTCGCGGTTCTCCGCTATGAGCTGCAGGAGCGTCGACAGGCTCGCGCTCATGATCACGGAGATGGTCCAGGCGACGAAGCCGATGACGAGGGTGATGAAGCGCACGAAGAAGTGTCCGAACACGGAATCGTGCTCGTCGAGGTGGCTTCGGGGGGTGTGCAGCAGCAGCGCGATCGTCGCCGTCAGCGAGGGCATCGATCCGACGGCCACGACGAGCACCCACACGGGAACAGGCCAATCCGCCAACCACGAAGCGATGGTTGCGCCACCGAAGAGGACGAACCACGCCCAATTCCATCGCAGGGGGTGCGAGATGAGTACGGAGGGGAGGTGGTTCTCGAGCGCGCGGAGAAGACGTCGGGGTGCTGGCTCCGGCGGGAGAGTCATGCGGTCATGCTATTGCCCGATCGTGAGACGTCGAGTTCTCTCGGAGAGACCGCTTGTGTCTCTGGCTCCACGGCCTTCAGAGAACTTGCGACCCCCTCCCGGATGGAGGTGTCCACAGGGCAGTACTTCCCTCACATGGACCGGAACATCCAGGCTAACGTGGGTGCTCGTCACGTCGGCTCACGAGGGGGAACCAGTCGTCGGCTGACACGACGCGGGGGAGCTCTCCGCATGTATCGAAGGGGGAGAAGGCAATGGCAGCACCTGAACAAGCGGATGGCCGAATCGGCCGGATCGCAGAGCGACGCGCTCTGCTGAGCGCGGCCGCCTGGGCGGCGCCGGTCATCGCGGTCACGATGGCAGCACCCGCCCAAGCGGCATCCGGGACGGAGTCCCCGTCCTGACCGTCGGTCGAAGCGCTCCAGCGTCCGACGTCACGTAGCCTGGGCTGGTGATCGCACGCAGACGAGGGCCAGCGCGACGCGCGATCACCATCGCCGGCGCAGCGCTGGCCCTTGTCGTCGCGATCATCGCGGCGTGCTTTCCACTCTTCGTGTTCCCATCCACGGATGAGCCACGCGAGGTTGACGCGATCATCGTGCTCGGTCCGCCGCGAGAGGCGCGCATCCAGGCAGCTCAGCAACTCATCGCCGATGGGTACAGCGACACGCTGGTGATCGCGGTCGACGACTACGGCATCGACTCCGCGATCAACGTCGACGCCTGCTCCCTGAGCGACGGCGCCAGGTCTGCAGGCACTGTCACGCGCTGCCTCATCCCGGAGCCCTTCACGACAGCTGGCGAGGCCCTCATGGTCGAGCGCCTCGCGGCTGCCGAGGGTTGGGAGACGGTCATGGTCGTCACCAACGTCACGCACATCTCGCGCGCACGCATGATCTTCACCGACTGCCTCGGCGGTGGGGTGCTCGCCGTCGCCGACGGGACAGGAGTCGGGGACTCCACGTGGGCCTGGCAGTTCCTCTACCAGTCGGGTGCGTTCGTGAAGGCCCTCGTCTCGCCGACCTGCTGAGCTGGGCTGGGGCGTCGAGGGCGGCGAGCCTGTCGGCACCCCGGGGCGAGCACCGTCTCACGTGCAGGTGTCGGCCGAAAAGTCGCTCGACGCGGTCCAGAAGTCTCAGGTTCCGCTACTGATGCGTAGCGCTCAGGCGTGTTCGGTCGGGCATGACGAATCACATGACGCCGTCAGGCGCAGTCGATGAACCGGCGAGCGCTACCGACCGATGGGCCGGAATGGCGCGGATCGGGGCAGCTCCATCGCCGGATTCGAGCTGAAATGCTCGCAGACCGAATGCCTTGCAACACGGTCGGTTGACACCTCCAGCGAGTATTGCCGTGCTCCAAGGAAGAACAGAATCAGCCGTAGCTTGATGACTTCGCGGGGAGCACATCGCTGCCCGCGGGCTGGGACTTGACCAGCACAGCTACACGAGGAGTGAAACTTGACTTCAAACACTGAAGGCCGCCCCGAGAGCACCGTCGGACGCCGCGCGATCGTCGCGGGAGCCGCCTGGACCGTCCCGGTCCTGGCGATGAGCGTCGCCGCGCCCGCGCAGGCGGCATCTGGCAGCCGAATCCTGACCCCGTTCGACCCGAATGCGATCATCCTGCTCGAGGAGCGCATCGGCGCCGTCCAGGCGCTCTACGGTGGCGACATCGAGACGAGGCTCACGAGCTCCACCACGGGTCTGCCGATCTCTGGCGTGCTCGTGACCTACACGCTCGTTCCCGGGACCGGAAGCGCCTCGTTCACGTCGTACACCTCGGGTGTCTTCGTCTCGACGGACACCACCGATGCGGCGGGCCGCACCGACTCGCTCAACATCTACGGCGTGGTCGCGGGTGACGCGACGCTCGTCGTGACCGCTCCTGGCGCGAACACCCTCACCTACCCGATCCGTGTCGCAGCGACCTCGGTGCTCGAGTACGAAGCGACCGACGTCGACGACTCCACGATCGCCGCCGGTCAGACCTTCGTCCTGGGCTCGCGCATCGACCTCGACCTCGGCGTCAACACCGACAACGAGTTCCTGCCCATCTCCATCACACTGCAGAACATGCCTGAGTCGATCTTCGGCACCCCGGTCATGGGTCGTCCGACCGGAGAGCAGAACGACTCGCCCAACTGGACGGTCTCACGAGACGGCGACAACATCGTGCTCACGAGGACCGGGACGTTCACGCGTCTCGACCTCGATGGTACGGATGGCTGGAACTGGCTCACCTTCACGCGTCCAGCCGGCACGGTGGCGCAGACGTTCGCCATCACTGCTGTCCTCGCTGCGGAGAACCCGTACCGCAACGTGAACCCGTCCACGCAGACGTTCGACTTCCGTTACGTGTAGCGAGCGGATGCGTCGGCGCCTGGCGTCGGCGTGAGTGAAACCTAGATCGGGGTGCAGCTGCCACATGCAGCTGCACCCCGATCGGCGTTCAGGGGGCGTCATCACCTCGAGTTCTCAGCGGGTGGCACGGCGACGCGCTGGCTCGGGTCGAGAAGCACCTGGGTCAGGTCGTCGCCTGCGACGATGGCGAGGACGCGAAGGCCCGCCGCATGCTGCGCGCCGACCTGAATCCAGCTGAACGCGCGATGAGTTCCAGATCGAGGGCCCCGCCGGCCGTGTCGTCCAGTCGATCCGTCGCCAGGGAGAGCCGCGTCTCGCGGACCAGGTGCCCCGGGGTGGTGCCGGAGGATGAGAAGCTGCGATGCAGCTGACTCGTCGACACGTTGAGTCGCGTCGTGAGCTCCGCGACCGAGAACTCCGGGTCCGACGCTCGGTCTCTGACGATGTGCGTCGCCAGCGCGACCAGGTCGCGATCTCCGTCGCGAGGATGCTCGGCCTCCAGTGCCGTGATCCACACGGCTTCGAGCAGCTGCTCCAACCCGCGTCGCATGGCAGGGATCGCGAGATCTCCCTCGCCCAGAGGAGTGTTCAGCCAGGAGGTGGCGGTCACCACCAAGGTCTGCCGCGCAGCCGGGTTCGGTCTCAGGACTCGATCGACCGCGCGATCCTCGTCCGCGAGCACGCGGAGTCGATGCTGGCCCGTGCCGATGCAGAAGTGCGCGCTCGCAACGGTCGTCGTGATGCTCCGCAGATCCCGGCCTCGCACGGCAAGGACATCACCTGTCTCGATCTCGAACCCGCCGGTCGTGGTCTCGACACGGATGCGCTCCACCAGGGGGATGAACATCATGATCTGGGGTCGGGGGAAAGCGGGTTCGCGCGAGATGAGCTGGACGGGCGTGTGCCAGATCCGGCTCAGGAGAAAATCGCCCGTCGCGAACCGGTCAGTGAACACCTGCAGAGGCGCCTTGTGGGATTCGACGCTCCAGCCGTCATCGGTGAACCAGGCCTCCGCCTCGATCTCCGTGAGTGCCACGTCGGACTGCATGCTCATCTTCAGAACGCCCCTGCTTCTCGCCGCGCGCGTCACCCGCTCGATACCGGGTGGATCGCGGTGTCACTCGTCATCTCCTCGCCGTCTCGATGCGAACAGACGGTCACATCTGACGGCGCGAGTGAATGCTACGACACACGGAGGCGACCAGCGTGCGGTGTAGAGCGGACGTGGCCGAAGGCCCGAATATGCAGGCCACATCCGGGATACGGCCCCGTTCAATCCACTCGTTCCGCGCCACTGGGTACGGTAGGAGCATGACGACACGTCGCAACGAGGGGGCCGCATGACCGCGCTCGACCACAGCACCGTGCACTGGCGCAGAGTGTCGCCCAAGTACATCTGGTCCGAGCTGATCGGCGCGTTCTTCTGGGCGCTCATCTCTCTGGCCGCAGTCGTCGTGCTCCTGGTGATCCCGGAGGTACCCAAGTGGATCGCCGTCATCCCGGGCGTGCTGCTCCTCGCGATCCTCGTCTCCATCCCGTTCGAATGGCGTCGCGCGCGCGCGATCGGCTACCAGCTGCGCCAAGACGACCTCGTCTTCCGTCGCGGTCTCTTCTGGAGCCGCATGGTCGCCATCCCGTACGGCCGCCTGCAGCTGGTCGACATCCAGCGCGGCCCGCTCACTCGGATCTTCGGACTCTCCTCGCTGAAGGTCGTGACCGCAGCAGCCGTCACCAACGTGACGATCCCCGGCCTCGGATGGCAGGACGCCGAGAAGCTTCGCGACGACCTCGTCGCCCTCGCCGAGACCCGCCGAGCTGGGCTCTGATGAGCGCGCCGACACCTCCAGGCAACTGGCGGCAGCCGAGCCCGCAGCAGCCCATGGGCGGCGCACCGTACGGTGCCCCGGCGGGGGGTCCGCCGCCGGGACCGGCGCTCGGGCAGGGCTCCGACCTCATCGACGGCGAATGGCACAGGCTCCACCCGCTGACGCCGCTCCTCCGTGTCGGCGTGTTCGTCATCGCCATCGGTGCCTTCCTCATCAACCAGTCGTGGCAGACGATCACGAGCTTCCTCTTCCCGCAGCTCGACGAGTACAGCGGTGCAGAGTACGACCCGACCAATATGGTGCTCCGCAACGAGGGCTGGCTCCTGTGGGTCGCCCTCGGCATCCTGGCCGTCATCCTCGTCCTGGGACTCTTCAGCTACCTGTCGTGGCGCTTCTCGCAGTTCCGAGTCAGTGACACCACCATCGAACTGCAGACCGGCGTGCTCTTCCGCAAGAGCCGCCAAGCGCGACTCGACCGCGTGCAGGACATCAACATCCAGCGCCCTCTCGTCGCCCGCATCGTCGGCGCCTCGAAGATCGAGATCGGCGTCGCTGGCGAGAACGCGAACATCCAGCTCGTCTACGTGCGCACACGAGACGCCGACGGCATTCGCGCCGGAATCCTGCAGCGCGCATCCGGTGCGAAGCGCAACGAGCGCCAAGCCCAGGCGCAGGGCTACGCTTACGCCGGGCAGACAGGCGCACCGGGGTCAGCCGACGGCAGCCCGTCGGCGCCCGGATATGGTCCCGCTGGCGGCTCGAGCGACTCAGCGTCGCAGCCACAGCAGAAGCCGCCGACCGCAGAGCAGCTGCGCACACGAGCATCCGAATTCTTCGCCCAACGAGTCGAAGAGCTCACGAGCCCTGAACTCGCCCCAGGCGAGGCCGCACCGCAGTCCGTCGTGCGACTCCCACCATGGCGGCTCGTCGTCGCCAACCTCGTCAACCCGTGGCTCATCGTCATCCTCGTGGCCCTCATCGCCGGCCTCATCGTCACCTTCACCTTCGGGTTCTGGTGGCTCCTCTTCTCGATCCTGCCCCTCGGCGCCGTCTTCTTCGCCGTCACCGTCGGCCAGATCCTGCCGTCGCTGAACTACAGCATCGCGGCCACCCCGGACGGCGTCCGCGTCGGTCGCGGGCTCCTCACCACCAGCAACGACACGGTCCCACCCGGCCGCATCCACGCTGTCCAGGTCTCGCAGCCGCTCTTCTGGCGCCCGTTCGACTGGTGGATGGTTCGCATCACTCGAGCCGGCACCGAGCAGGTCTCCTCCGACGGGTCGCAGAACCAGGCGGCGCTGACCCGCAACCTCGTGCTTCCCGTCGGCACACGCGCGGAGACGGAACGCGTCCTCGCGCTGCTGCTCCCGATGCTCGTCGACGACGAGGTACGCCGACTCATCGAACTCGGCATGTACAGCAAGGGCGACGACGACTACTTCGTGACCGCACCAAGACGCGCCGCTTGGATGCGACCCTTCTCCTGGAAGCGCCACGGCTTCCGGCTCGACGCTCGAGCGCTCTACCTGCGCTTCGGGGCCTGGTCGCGCAAGCTCACGATCGTCCCCGCAGAGCGCATGCAGTCCATAGGGCTCGACCGCGGGCCGATCGGGTATTTCGCGAACGTCGTCAACCTCCACGCGCACACCGTGCTCGGGATGGGCGTCACGACGCGCATCGGCATGGTCGACGGCGACATCGGCATCCGCCTCTTCGACGACGTCTCCGCCGTCGCCATCCGTGCCGCGAACCTCGACACCTCCCACCGCTGGCGGGAAGCCGCCACGCTCAGCGCCATCGCAACCGCGCGCATGCGCGTCGCCGACGCGGCAGCGCGCGGCATCCCCGTCGACAGCCAGACCACCGCCGTCCTGCAGGCGGAACGCGAGTACCAGCATGCGCTCGCCCAGAGCGGTCTCCAGGAGACCTCGACTCCACCCGTCGCGCAGCCGCAGGCGGCACAGGACGCCGCTCCGGCCCCGGACCTCTCCCGTATCCCCGCCCAGTTCGGCTCCGTGGGAACCGCGACCGTGGGAGCCCCCGCGCAGCCCACGCGATTCGAATCCAACGAACCCCCGACGACGGATGCGGCGACGCCCGCGCCCAGGCCCTCGCCCCCGCAGATGGGACCCGTTCCGGGCGCGCCGGCGAACGGGGCCTGGGCGCCGGTCTCGTGGGAGCCCGTCGCCACGACGCCGGCCGCCTCAGAGTCTGGGATCGACACGACACCGACACCGATTCAGACCCCCGCGACGATCGGACCCGCACCGGTCGGTGCCGCGCCGCAGGTGCCGAGCCCGCCGCGCATCCCGACCCCACCGACCGGACCGGCGCCGTCCACTCCGTCGGTCCCAGGAGCCACCGCGCCGGCCGACCCGCTGGTCGGCGAGGCGCCGCAGCCGGGAGGCACCGCGCCGGCCGAATCGCCGATCGACGAAGCGCCACAACCGCTCACGCGTCGCCAGCTGCGCGAGCAGCGCCGGAACGGGATCATCCCGCCATCGGATCCAGCACCACACCGCGGGCAGGCTTCGGAGGACGGCGCGTGACCGGCAGAGAAGGCCGCCTCGGCATCGGCCTCGTCGGAGACTCGCCCACAGGACTCATCGTCGCGACCGCCCTCGCAGCGGCAGGCCACGCGCTCGTCGGCGTCGCCAACGAGTCCAAGGAGGCCAGCGAGCGCGCATCCGCGATGCTGCCCGGTGCCCCCAAGCTCACGCAGCGCCAAGCCATCGAGCGCAGCGAGCTCGTCATCCTCGCCTACGACGAGCTCGACCTCGAAACGCGCGTGCTCGAGCTGTCCGAGGCACGCGCCTGGGTTGCCGGGCAGCTCGTCCTGCACACCGTCGCCGGGCGCGGCACCGCAGTGCTCGGCACCGCCCTCGACCGAGGCGTCATTCCACTCGCCGTGCATCCCGCCATCGAGATCACCGGCACGAGCCTCGACCTGCACCGCCTCAAAGAAGCGTGGTGCGCCGTCACCGCACCCCGCCCAGTGCTCCCCATCGCGCAGGCCCTCGTCGTCGAACTCGGTGCCGAACCGGTCATCATTCAAGAACAGGACCGCCCCACCTACGCTGAAGCACTCCACACCGCGACCGAGTTCACCCGCTCCATCGTGAAGCAGGCGACCGAGCTGCTCTCCGGAATCGGCGTCGAGAACCCAGGCTTCATGCTCTCCAGCCTCGTCCGCTCAGCCGCAGACAACGCCCTCAGCGACGCCAACCCGCTTCCCCTCGACCCGCTCGACGGTACGCTTCCTGAGGCGGACCCGCGCTCGTAGCAGCAACCGCCGGTTCCAAGGAGGGCACTTGCCACACGTTCTGACCACGATCGCCGAAGCCAAGGAAGTGCTCCGGGAGATCGCGAAAAGCGACACCATCGCACTCGTCCCCACGATGGGCGCCCTCCACGACGGGCACCTCTCGCTCGTCGACATCGCCAAACGCAGCGCCACCAAGACCGTTGTCTCCGTCTTCGTGAACCCCATGCAATTCGCGCCAGGCGAAGACTTCGAACGGTACCCGCGCACCTTCGACGACGACCTCGCCAAGCTCGACGAAGCCGGCGTCGACTACGTCTTCGCGCCAGCCGTCGACGACATGTACCCCGACGGCGTCAAACAGACGCGCGTCGTCGGCGGATACGCGGCCGGACTCCTCGAGGCGGCGCACCGCCTCTCGCACTTCGACGGCGTCCTCACCGTCGTGACCAAGCTCTTCAACATCGTCCGCCCGAACGTCGCCGTGTTCGGCGAGAAAGACGCGCAGCAGCTGTTCCTCGTGCGCCGCCTCGTGCGCGACCTCAACCTCGACATCGACGTCGTCGGCGCGCCGATCATCCGCGAAGACGACGGCCTCGCCCTGTCCAGCCGCAACCGCTACCTCTCCACAGAAGAACGCGCCGCCGCGCTCAGCCTCGTCCGCGCCCTCACCGCCGCCGCATCCAACGGCGACCGCGGGATCCGAGAGATGATCTCCCAGGCTCAAGGGGCGCTCATGGACGAGAAGCTCGTCAAGATGGACTACGTGTCCATCGTCGACCCCGAGACGTTCGCGCTCGTCAACGAGGCCTACACGGGCAAAGCGCTCGTGCTCGTCGCCGCCAAGGTCGGCACGACCCGCCTCATCGACAACATGAGCGCGTACGTCGGCGAGTACCGCTAGTCCGCTACGACCCGCGCCGCACATCCGCACATCCCGACGCGCATCCAGCGCGTCGCTAGTCTAGAGATCCGCCGACCCAAGGGGAACACACATATGAGCTTTCGCATCCTGACGGTCTGCACCGGCAACATCTGCCGCTCACCGCTCGCAGAGCAGCTCCTTCGCGACGGCCTCAAAGACCTCCCGGACGTCACCGTCGAAAGCGCCGGCACCGGGGCCCTCGTCGGCAGCGGCATGCCGCAGCAGGCCCTCGCCCTCGCCGCCCAGTACGGGGTGACGGATGCGGAAGCCCACATCTCCAGGCAGCTCACGGAAGACATCGCCCGCGGCGCAGGCCTCGTCCTCGCGCTCTCCCGCGACCACCGGCAGCGCATCGTCGAGCTCGCCCCCTCCGTCGTGCGCCGCACCTTCACCCTGCGCGAGTTCGCCCACATCGCCAGCCAGGTCACCGCCGAGGACCTCGAGGAGACCTACGAAGCTCCAGGCGCCAGCACAGGCTCACGCCGCTCGCGTCGCGAAGCGCTCGACGGCGCCGGGGACGCGGCGGGCTCCGGAGCCTCCGACGGGGACATCGTCGCCGCAGCGCTCGCTGCGGCAGTCAGCGCGGCTGCACCGCTCCGCGGCGTCGTCGCCCCGCTTGAGAACGCGAGCGACTACGACGTCGTGGACCCGTTCCGCCGCTCCGACGAGACCTACCAGCGCTCCGGACGCGAGCTCGTACCCGCCGCCGAGACCATCGTCGCGTACCTCGAGGGCGTCGTCGACTGGGCCCGAGCCCGCGGCTGATCAGGGCGCTCGAGGGCGTCCGCCGATCCGCCTGTGCCGGGGAGGATCGGCGAGCAACGGCTCCGCGTCCAGAGGAGGCGTGACTGCCAGCGGGCGCGCGCGGTCGCAGCGACGCTCCCGCCACGTGGCGATCAGGTCACTTGCCGCAGCGAGCTCCCACGTCCGCTCATGACGAGAACCGTCGAGCAGCCGTGGTCGGCTGCACGGGCTAAGAGCAGGTCGCCAGGCTCGGGACGCTCACGCGGATGTCGTCGTTCGCCGCGTCCGCGTTGAGACGGGGCGACACCGTCACACGGTACGTCAGCGTCGTGAGCCCGGTAGTCCCCGCGACGAAGGACACCGTGTGGTCTTCGTAGGGCACGGGGTCGATCGGCCAGGCTGTGCGGTAGATCTGTGGCCACTCTGCGGAGGGCTCCCGCGTCGTGCCCTTGTACAGGCTCTGCGAGCCCGCGAGCACCTCGATCCGCATCCAGTTCGAGGATCCGTTCGGGTAGCCGTAGTTCGACTGGATTCGGAAGTCGAACTCGTAGGTGCTGCCCGCGATCGTCGAGATCTCCGCTGTCAGCGTCAGCGTCGCGGTACTCGAGGATGAATTGTTGTCGGACATGATGATGAACGTGGCCGGCGTGCCAGGCACCCAACCGACGGGCCCCGTGCTCGCATCGAAGCTCCCACCCGTTCGTGTCACCACCCAGCTCGAGAACTCGTTGAGGTGCGCGCAGCCGGAGGCCACGGCGAATGGCGTGGCTGCTGTCACCGCGATGATCGGCGCGCTCCATGCTGCGCCCTTGAGCATTGTCCTTCGTGACGAAGTCGTCATCCCTGTACCCCCTGATCGTCGGTGCGCGCGCGGAACCCTCACGCGCGAGTGCCGCCCCCCCTGGGGTGCTCGCATCCAGAGCCACTCTAGGCAGACCCAAGAGGGCGTCTAGCCCGTATCAGCGTCTATACCTCAGGGAAATAGTCCGCCTGAGACGCGCAGACCGAGCCCCGACGTCTTCGCGCCACCATCCGGAGGCGAGTTCGCGTGCGCGCGCCGAGTGCCCCAAACTGGAACCCTGCGTTCCCGCGCCATCCGACGCGGCTCCGGGCACGCGACCACGACCTCACCCACGAACCGCAAGGAGCCCGAATGGCTGACGCGCCCACCCAAGACGCACTCTCCGAGGCGGAAGCCTCCGAGCAGAAGCAGGTGCGTCTCGACAAGCGCGCGCGGATGCTCGAGTCGGGCATCGCCCCCTACCCGCTGACGCTCCCCATCACGCACACCATCGCCGAGGTGCGCGCCGCCCATGCAGAGCTCGAAGACGGCGCCTCCACCGGCGAGCGAGCCGCAGTCGCGGGCCGCATCGTGCACCTCCGCAACACGGGCAAGCTGTGCTTCGCGAGCCTGCAGGCCGGTGACGGGGCCCGCATCCAGATCATGCTCTCGCTCGCGGTCGTCGGCCAGGAGCAGCTCGACCTCTGGAAGGAGTACGTCGATCTCGGCGACCACGTCTTCGCAGCCGGTGAGGTCATCTCCTCACGTCGCGGCGAGCTGAGCATCATGGCCGACGAGTGGAAGATGGCGTCCAAGGCCGTCCGACCGCTCCCCAACCTGCACAGCGAGCTCAGCGAGGAGACGCGCGTCCGTCAGCGCTACCTCGATCTCATCCAGCGGCCCGTCGCCCGAGATGTCGTCGTCGCGCGCGCGAAGACCAACGCGTCCCTGCGGAAGACGTTCGCGGACCACGAGTTCCTCGAAGTCGAGACGCCCATGCTGCAGACCATGCACGGTGGTGCTGCAGCCCGCCCGTTCGTGACGCACTCCAACGCATTCGACACGGAGCTGTTCCTGCGCATCGCGCCCGAGCTGTACCTGAAGCGCGCCGTCGTCGGCGGCCTCGACCGCGTCTTCGAGATCAACCGCAACTTCCGCAACGAAGGCGCCGACTCTACGCACAGCCCCGAGTTCGCGATGCTCGAGGCCTACCAGGCGTACGGCGACTACACCTCGATCGCCGACCTCACGCAGGAACTCGTGCAGAACGCCGCCCTCGCCGTGTCCGGTTCGCACGTCGTCACGTGGACGGACGGCACCGAGTTCGACCTGGGCGGAGACTGGGACCGCGTGTCCATGTACCCGTCGCTCTCCGAAGCCGTCGGTGTCGAGATCACGCCATCGACGCCGCTCTCCGAGCTCCTCGCCCTCGCCGAGAAGGTTGAAGTCGAGGTCAGCCACCCCACGCACGGCAAGCTCGTGGAAGAGCTGTGGGAGCACTTCGTGAAAGAGCACCTCACGCGCCCGACCTTCGTCATGGACTTCCCCGTCGAGACGTCCCCGCTCACCGCATCCCACCGTTCCATCCCCGGCGTGGTCGAGAAGTGGGACCTGTACGTGCGCGGCTTCGAGCTCGCCACGGGCTACTCGGAGCTCATCGACCCCGTCGAGCAGCGCGCCCGCTTCGTCGAGCAGGCCGCCCTGGGCGCGAAGGGCGACGTGGAAGCGATGCGCGTCGACGAGGAGTTCCTCACAGCTCTCGAGCACGCCATGCCACCGTCGGGCGGCATGGGCATGGGGATCGACCGCCTCCTGATGGCGATCACGGGCCTCGGCATCCGCGAGACGGTGCTCTTCCCGCTCGTGAAGTAGGTCGCCGCCACCTGCCCCGCAGTGCCGAGGGCGGTGTTGTGGTCGTCAACCTCGAGAGATGACGACCACAACACCGCCCTCGGTAGTGGAGGCGAGTGCTCCTGTGCACTCTGCAGACAGCGGCGCTGTGTGGTGGCGGTCGAGCAAGCTCTTCGCGCGACTGCGGGTAGCGATGCTCGCCCGATCATCCTGAGGCCCCGCCGGCGTCCGCGCCTAACGACAGCAACTCCGCTCTGACATCGAACCGCGGAGTCCGCGGCGGGCGTATGGTCTTCAGATCGCGGGTTTGACGACCACAAGACCGCCCTGCGCGGAGGTACATGAAACTCGCGGCGGCGCGCCATGGTCGGCGCTGCCAGCAGACGGCTCAGCTCTCGGAGCTGGCGTGCTTCTGCCCGTCGAGGCGGTACTCGACCTCGGCGACGATCTTCCGGAGCGCGTAGATGGTGACCGTCCGGCGCTGACTGGGTGGGTCCCACCCAGTGTGGTGCGTGAATTCCAGCTGCTGCAGATCTTCGAGGGCGGTGGATGCGGCGCTGAGTCGTGGGGAGAGGTCGTCGTCGGGGTCTTCCCACGCGCGCATGAGCTGCGCGATCTGCTCGCCCGCCGCGGCGAGTGCCCGACTCGACTCCGCTTGCGCCTCGCTCCAGGACCGCTCGAGGAATGGCTCCTGCAGTTCGGCGATGTGCCGGACGATGCGGCTGAGGCTGTCGAGCTGGCCTTGGGCCGAGTTGCTGTCGAACTTCGACCGGAGTCGCCGCGCGTTGCCTCGCAAGTTGTCCTGGACTTCGCCGACGAGGGACTTGGCATCGGTGAGCTGAGTCTCGAGGCGACGAAGCGAGGCACGCCAGTCATCGAGCGCGTCCTGGGGGAGCTCCTCACCGGGGAGCTCGGTGGCGCGTTTGATGGCATCGGCGGCCGCGGTCTTGACCGTGCCGAGGGCCTCGAGCGCCTGCTTCGTGCCGGTCGTCGGGGGGATCAGCAGGTTCAGTCCCACGCCGATGGCTGCTCCGACGGCCATCTGCACGACGTAGCCGATCGAGAAGCCGTCCGGGTTCGCGCCGCCGACGACGAACACGAAGAGCGCCGCGATCGGGATGTAGTCGCGTCCAGCTCCGAAGGCGGGGATGCCGGCCAGCAGCGTCCCGACGCCGACGGCGACGGGAACGGCGAGCGCGACGGGGGTCCCCAGGGTGACGAGCGCGCCGGATGCGAGCACGCCGAGGAGCACTCCCACCACAACCTGGATGCTCGAGCGGACCGACCCAGCCACGGTAGGAACGCTTGCGACCAGCGCGCCGAGAGGTGCGTAGTAGGCGTATGCGTTTGCTTCCCCGGGGACGAGGTGACCGGCGTACCAGGCGAGGGTCGCCGCCGCTGCCGTCTTGGCGACGTGCAGGAGCCGGGACGGGGTGACGGCGGGGAGGAGGGCGCGGACGATTCTGTGCATCGACTCAACTCTGGCGGTTGCGACTTCGGGCACGCTCAGGGTTGACACGCGCCGAGAGTTCGGGGTGCGAAGCAACGGCGAAGGCGGGGCGGATGCCTGTGCATCCGCCCCGCCTTCGGTCCCGATTCGAGTCCTGACTATCGTTCGGTCGGGCTCCCAGAGCTCGCATCCGTGTCAGACGAGGATGCGGCAGAGCCCACGATGGGCATCTGGTTCGTCTGAGGTCCGGCGACGGGCACACTCATGACGGGTGCACGCCGCAGCCACGGGAACTTCGGCCGCTTCGGCTCACGCTCGACGGGCTCTTCGACTTCGAGGCCGTAGAAGTCTCCGATGTGGTCGACGAAGGCGGCGCGGCGCGCCCGCTCGTACGCTCGCTTCTCGCGTGCGAACGCGACGGCCGTCGCCCAGCAGGTGAGCAGGAGCACGATCGAGAACGGGAGCGCGATGCTGATTGCCGCTGTCTGGAGCGCGTTGAGTCCACCGGCCAGCAGCAGCGCCGTCGCGAGCACGGAGGTGATGACGGCGAAGAAGGCTCGCACCCAGTTCTTCGGCTCTGCCTGTCCGCCGGAGGCGAGCATCCCCATGACGAGGGCGCCGGAGTCTGCGGACGTGATGAAGAAGATGGCGATCAGGATGATCGCGCCGATGGTGAGCACGGTGCCACCTGGGAGCTGTGCGAGCATCTGGAACAGCGCACCCTCGACATCGACCGAGCCGTCGGACTGCACGAAGTCTGTCACGCCGTTCAACTGCATCCACAGGGCCGTGCCACCCAGTACTGCGAACCAGAGGAACGTCACGAGCGTCGGTACGAGCATGACGCCCGTCACGAACTCTCGGACGGTGCGGCCACGCGAGATGCGGGCGATGAAGACGCCGACGAAGGGCGCCCACGACATCCACCAGCCCCAGTAGAAGGTGCTCCAGGACGACTGCCAGTCGATTCCGGCCTCACCGGAGAACGCGCTGGTCGAGAACGTGAGGCTGACGAAGTTCTGCAGGTAGTTTCCGATTGACTGCACGAAGTCGCGCAGCAGGAACTGGCTGGGGCCGACGATCAGGATGAACAGGAGCAGACCGGCTGCGAGGATCAGGTTCGTGTTCGAGAGCCATTTCATGCCCTTGCCGACACCGGAGAGCACCGAGAACAGCACGAATGCGGTGATGACGGCAATGATCGCGATCGACGCGGTGGTCGACGGCTCGAGGATGCCGGCAGCGTCGAGACCGGAGCCGATCTGCAGGACGCCCAGTCCCAGAGAGGTCGCCACGCCGAAGATCGTGCCCACCAGGGCCACGACGTCGATGAGGTTGCCCCAGCCGCCACGCACACGACGGCCGAGGAGCGGTTCGAGGGCCCATCTCACGCTGACCGGTCGTCCGCGGCGGTGGATCGCGTACGCGAGCGCGAGCCCCAGCACGATGTAGATCGACCAGGCGTGCACGCCCCAGTGCAAGTAGGTCTGCGAGAGCGCCTGCTGGGCGAGCTGGTTCTCAGTGCCGCTCACTCCGGGCTTGGGCTCGATGAAGTGGCTGAGCGGCTCGCTCACGCCGTAGAAGACGAGACCGATGCCCATCCCCGCCGCGAAGAGCAGAGAGAGCCAGCTCAGGTTGGAGAACTCGGGCTTGTCGTCGTCCTTGCCGAGCTTGATGTCGCCGTACTTGCCGAAGCCCATCCAGAGGCTGAACGCGACGAAGAACGCGGCGATGAGTACGTAGTACCAGCTGAAGTTGCGGACGATCCACGATTGCACTGCGCTGAAGACAGTGTCTGCGGCGCTCGGAGCGACGATGGAGAAGCCGGCGAAGGCCAGGACCACGATGGCGGCGGGCCAGAACACCCACCGTTTGATCGCAGGCGGGGCTTGTTTGTCAGTGGCGGATGCAGCCGTCAGGCCAGGGGAATCTGGTGTGGGGGAGCTGGAAGTCACTGCGTCAATGGTACGCGAGCTGCGAGAAATCGCTAGTCGGCCTAGGTATCTAGGACGTCGAGGGTCAGGAGGGCTCGCTGCGGACCAGTTCGTGGACACCCGAGATGATCTCGTCGGGACGGAATGGATACCGCTCGATCTCTCGCTGATCGCTGATGCCGGTGAGCACGAGCACGGTGTGCAACCCGGCCTCCATGCCCGCGACGATGTCGGTGTCCATCCGGTCGCCGATCATGGCGGTGTTGTGCGAGTGGGCGCCGATCTTGTTGAGCGCCGAGCGGAACATCATCGGGTTCGGCTTGCCGACCACGTAGGGCTCGCGGCCGGTGGCCTTCGTGATGAGCGCCGCGATCGCACCGGTTGCCGGCAGCGGGCCGTCAGCGCTCGGACCCGTGGCATCGGGATTCGTCACGATGAAGCGCGCACCGTTGCCGATGAGGCGGATCGCCTTCGTGATGGCATCGAACGAGTAGTTGCGCGTCTCGCCGACGACCACGAAGTCCGGGTCGGTCTCGGTCATGATGTAGCCCGCTTCGTGCAGGGCGGTGAGCAGCCCGGCCTCGCCGATGACGAACGCCGAGCCGCCGGGCAGCTGCTGCTTCAGGAAGTCCGCCGTGGCGAGCGCGGAGGTCCAGAGCCGATCTTCGGGAACGTTGATGCCGCCCGCGCGGAGGCGAGCTGCGAGGTCACGCGCCGTGAAGATGGAGTTGTTCGTGAGGACGAGGTAGGGGGTGTCATCACGCTGCCACTGCGCGAGCAGCTCCACCGCGCCGGGCAGGGCTGCCTGCTCGTGCACGAGCACGCCATCCATATCAGTGAGCCAGCATTCGACGTTCGAGCGATCGACCATGCCCTCAGCCTAGGTGGACCCACCGACATCGGGGCGGTCGAGCCCAGACTCGCCGGGGCGGGGAGGGCATCGCGTAGACTCACTCCATCATGGACTTCTTCCTCAACGCACTCTGGTCGATCATCCCGACGGTGATCATCGGGGCCGCGTTCTTCTGGATCCTGACGTCGATCCTCTCCGGCGATCGCCGCGAGCGTGCCATGGCCGACAAGATCGAGCGCGAAGAACGCGCCCGCCTCGGCCTCCCGCAGCTCGACGCGAACAGCTAGCACCTCCCTCCTCTCCACCCTGACCTCCTCGCCGAAGAGGGGGTCAGTTCTCGTCGTCTGGACCCGACCCATGTCTTTCCTGCTCAACTGGGCGTCGCCCAAGCCCCTCGGCACGCCGTTCCGCTTCCTCCTGTCGTCGTCCCTGTTCTCCAACCTCGCCGACGGCATTCTCATCGCGGCGGGACCCCTGCTGGTCGCGAGCCTCACGCAGGACCCGCTGCTCGTCTCGTTGGCGCTTGTCGTGCAGCAGCTGCCCTGGCTCGTGTTCGGTCTCTTCGCGGGTGTCGTCGCGGACCGTCTGCCGCGGGTTGCGATCATCGTCTCTGGGGCGCTGAGCCGCGTTCTGATGCTTGCGATCATCGGCGTGCTGGTGCTGACCGGCACGATCAACCTGCCGATCCTCTATGTCGCCCTGTTCCTCGTCGGCTCGGCTGAGGTCTTCACCGACAACGCGTGGACGTCGATCGTCCCCGACCTCGTGCCGTCGAAGGAGCTCGGCATCGGCAACTCGCGTCTCATCGCGAGCCAGACCGTCATGAACCAGCTCGCTGGTCCCGCCATCGGGGGTGCAATCTTCGCGCTCGGGCACGCGATTCCCTACGGCGTGACGGTGGTCTCGCTGCTCTTCGCAGTGGTGCTCGTCTCCCGCATCACGTCGCCTCCGGTCTCGACCGCGACGACGGGCCCGATCGAGACGGTGCGCTCGGTTGCGCGCGTCCGCCGGGACATTGCGAAGGGCTTCGCGTGGCTCTGGCAGAACCCGCCGGTGCGCACCCTCGCGATCATCCTCTTCGCCTTCAACATCACGTACGGCATGACCTACGGCGTGCTCGTGCTCTACGCGAAGCAGCGCCTGGGGCTCGACGATGCGGGCTACGGTCTGCTGCTTGCGGTCTCCGCGCTCGGCGGCCTCGTCGGAACGGCACTCTACGCGAGGCTCGAGCGGCGGTTCTCGTACACGAGCCTCATGCGCGCCTGCCTGGCGCTCGAAACGGTGCTGCACCTCGTGCTGGCCGCGACTGCCAATGTCATCGTCGCAGGCATCACGATGTTCGTCTTCGGGATGTACACGGTCATCTGGGCGACGCTCGCGAGCACGATCCGGGGGCGTGCGGTGCCGAGTCGGATGCGCGGACGGGTTTCGAGCGTGTATTTCCTCGGGATGATCGGGGGGATGGCAATGGGCTCGTTCGCGGGTGGGCTCATCGGTCAGGGCTTCGGCATCGTCGCCACGATCTGGGTGGCGTTCGGGATGAGCGTCTGCATCCTGGCGCTGGTCTGGCGGTCGCTCGTCAACGTTGGTCAAGCGGGTGCTCTGAGGGAGCACCCAGATAGCTTCGGGGAGCGCGGCGTAACCTGATCGGCATCGTGCTGGATCGAGGACGCGGAGGAGGGTGCTGACGATGCCGCGTTCTCTCCTGCCTGCCCTTATCGCGGCCGTCATGATGACGATGCTCGCCGGATGCGCGTCGGGGCCCTTCCCGGCGGTCCAGTCGGCCCTCGATTCCTTCAATCAGACCCTGCGATCACTTCCAGGCGTCGAGGCGTCGAGCCTCGACCGGCCGCCCGTCGACGGGGCCGTGAAGATCGACCTCATCGTCACGTTGACCGACGACGTGACGGAGGCCGAGCTGGCCGATATCGGCGACTTCGCGTCGACGTTCCCGACCGTCCAGCTCGGCCAGGGCCAGTACCCCGGCGCAGTCGAGCTCCGCCTCGCAGGTTCGGCCTACTCGTACTTCGACCTGCCCACCCCTGAGGCCCTGCACGCGCAGCTCGCCTACTGGCGCCAACTCGTCGCGGTGGGGTTCGAATCGATCTCGACACGCACCTACTCCGCGCCGGTGACTGCCGGGATGCTCGAGGCGACCGACAGCGTCGCCGGTGACCCTTCCGCGGACCGTGCCTCGCAGCATGGCGAGTTCGCGCAGGAGGAGGCGCCTCCCACGAACTCGCCGGGGCTCTCCGCGCCGGAAGCGACCCCGACGGCCTCCAGCGCGCCCGCGCTCACCTCGGCGGCGCGGGGTCGACTTGTCGTAGTCGAGCTCTCGAGCGACGAGCGCGACGACGGCGCGCGCACCGCGCAGCTGCTCGACGCCGCCCGCTCGCTCGACGATCCCGGCGCCGCGACGGGGGAGTGGGACCTCATGGGGCTCGCCCCGTTCACGACCGGCCAGTTCGTCCAGTCCGCGCTGCCGACCGCTGACCAGATCGACTTCGTGCGCGAGACGAGGGCCGTGTTCGATGAGTCGGATCAGCTCGCGAGCGTGCACGTGCGAGTGGACGATTCCTCGGCGGGCAGCACGCAGGTGAACGTCACCGCCTTCGACGACACCATGGAGGGTGTCAAGTCCGCGGATGCGGCCGAAACGTTCCGCGAGACGGCCGAGTGGTCTGAGCTCATGCAGCTGGTTCCGGAGCTGCAGCAGGCCAACCGAGACTTCAGCGTCAACTTCGTCGGCAACAACCTCACCGGGCTCGGAGTGTTCGAGCTCAAGTTCGGCGTCCGGGACTGCGGCTTCTGGTCCGGATCGCAGTGGCCCGACCTGTCGCGGGACCTCGAGATGGCCTGGGCTGCCAGCCTGCAGGGCGCAAATGCTCCGACCGCCGCTGCACAGGTCTGCGCAGCACAGCGCTGACCTTCCTCCGGATCTGGTTTCGAGCTTAACCGGGTGGATCAAGGCGCGCATAGCCGATGCAGGGGGACAATCCCGGAAAATGCTCAATTATCCGGGTGTCGTCAAACTCGAGTTCTGGGGCTAGAGTCATGACCACCCATTTGGTAGGTGAATTGTCATGAAGTTGAGCTGGGGTGAACGGGATGCACGCAGCGACGCGTGAACTGCTGGTCAGAGAGCGGCTCCTCCGCGCGCTCGATGACGACACGGCTCGCATCACGCTCCTGCACGCGCCGAGCGGGTATGGCAAGACCACGCTCCTGCGCATGTGGGTCGATGCTGGCCGTCACACCGGGCGCCTGCTCTGGGTCACCTTCGGCGCATCCACGACGACGCGCAACAGCGTGTGGGAGCAGATCGCACGCGCCGCCCTGCGCGAGGGGCTGATCACCAGTCTCCAGTTCGACGACCTCCTGACGCTCATCAACACCGACGACTTCGAGAAGCGAGACCTCATCGCCGCCATGCGCGGCGAGGGGGCGTTCACCATCATCCTCGACGGCTACGAGCGCCTCGGCGACCTCGCACGAGTCATCGACGAGGACCTGCTGCGCGGCACGGAGCACGTGCCGGGCATGCGTGCCATCGTCGCGGCCCGCGGGCGAACGACACTGGACCAGCAGCGGCTGCAGCTGCAGGGCCGTGTCCACATCATCACCAACGTCGACCTCGAGTTCACCGAAGCGGAAGTCGACGAGTTCTTCACGCTCGTCGTCGGCGAGAGCCGCCACGCCGCGCCGCGGGACGTGTACGAGGCGACCGGCGGGTACGCGATCGCCGTCCGCGCCGCCATCCTCGAACTCTCGCGGTCCGGCCCCCGCGCGGCGCACTGGCGAGAGAACGCGCTCAACTCGACCAATCTCTCGGGGCAGCTGCCCAACGAAGAGCTCGCGAACTTCGCCCGCATCACCAGCGTCGTCCCCTACTTCGACACGTCCCTCGCGCGAATGCTCGTTCCGAACACCGACCCGGACGCCGCCATCAGCGTCCTCGAAGCGGACGGGTTCGGGAGGCACATCGCGTTCACGCGCACGAGTCGTGCGTTCCAGTACGTGACCGCGCTGCGCGAGGCGCTGCACGAGGAGCTGCGCACCGAATCGCCTGCCGAGTACAAGCGCGCGGCATCCATCGCCTCCGCCTGGCTCGGTGGGAACGGCGACCCTGAAGGTGCGCTCGACCTGGCCCTGGAGGTCGGGGACTACGAGCTCGCCTCGCGCATCTGCGCGCGCCTCCTCCTCTCCGTCGTCGAGGCGTACACGACCGACCGCTACGAGACGCGCCTTCGGCACCTCCCGCAGGAAGTCCTCACGGCGTACCCGATCCTCGCGTTCGTGCTCGGCCTCGCGCGCCTCGCCAACCCCGTCCTGCGCAGCGGGGCGAAGCCGCTGCTGCAGATGGCGGCCGGGATGCGCATCCCGAACGGCCTGTCACCGGAACGGCGCACCGAGTACCTCTGCTTCAAGGTCTTCGCGTCGCGGACACTCGGCCGGTACCAGGAGTCGGCGGAGCTCGCACGGCAAGTGCTCGACGCGGTTGCGGCGCAGGGGGCGGCAGGCTCGTCGACGACGCTCTCTCCGGTCTTCACGCGGGGTGCAGCGCTCTCCCTCTTCCTCGTCGGAGATGTCAAAGGGGCGCACGCGGCCGTCGCGAGCACGTTCGTCGTGCCGCAGTCGCAGAGCTCCCGCAATCTCTCGTTCTCGGACGCGGCAGGCTACAAGGCCATCGATGGTGACATGCCGGCGTCGAGAGCGATGCTCGCGCAGATCGATGACGGGGCCTGGACGACCACCAGCGAACGAGGTCACCTCGGCACGTTCGGGCACATCGCCCGGTCGTACGGATACCTCGAGGACCGGGAGTGGGCGATGGCGCGAGCCACCCTCGAAGACATCGAGCGCCACACCGTCACCTCCGACCTGTGGCCGCACCTCCAAGAGCCCATCATGCTCGCGAGGCTCGCGCAGGGCGAGGCACTCGCCGAGGCGAGACGCGTCGAAGAGATGCTCGACGGGCCACTCGCCACCCCTGGGAACGCCGAGAGCCTCGGGCTCTTCAGAGTGAAGGCGTTCCTGGTGGTGCTGTGGCTCGCGGCCGGGCGACCCGCGCGGGCGCGCAAGCTGCTCGACGGGTATGCGGCGGACGACTTCCGCACCCTCCCCGCGAGGGCGCTGCTCGCCCTCGTCGATGGAGACGCCGACCAGTCGATGCGGCTCGTCTCGCGCTCGCTCGACTTCGTGAAGACGCCGAGGATGCGCATGTCGGTGCACGCGCTCGGCGCAGCCGCGTCCCTTCGGGCGGGGGACCGGGACGTCGCACTCAGCATGGTCGGTCTCGCCTCGAGCCTCGGGCGCGAGTACGGACTCGTCTCGCCGTTGCTGCTGCTGCCGGACCGCGATCGCGAGGCACTCGCGACCCTGAGTCGCGAGTCGGGTGGCGCGGACGACGTGGCCATGTTCGACGCTCTCGACGTCGCGACCACCATCCAGGAAGTGAGTGCGATGCCGCAGTTCACGGAGCGCGAGCGAGTCGTGGTTCACGCGCTCGCACGGCATGCGTCACCGGCCCGGATCGCGGAAGAGCTGTTCGTCTCGCCCAACACCGTGAAGACCCAGTTGCGCTCCGCGTACAAGAAGCTCGGCGTGCATTCCCGGCCAGAGGCCCTCCGTCGCGCGGAGTCGCTAGGGCTCCTCCGCGACAGAAGTGACGACTAAGCCGTCTCCATCTTCACGCGCAAGCCACCTCGGGGTGAAGCCCGGGGTGGTTTTCTCGTTGCTGACAAGGTCATTGGTCAGTCGTTTATTTGTATCTACAAATTTGGGTGAAGTCCGGGGTGACTTCGCGGTGAAGAAGCCGTATCCGGGGTGCTATTGACGCGCCTGGCGCTCTCAACGGTGACGCCAGCGCAGGACGCGCCACTCCGGCGCGGAAGCACTCACCCCAATGCGCCGAAGAGGTTCCCCCTTGTCTGAAACCCCCAGCTCCCCAGTCGTTCCCGCCCCATCCACCGCGGCCGGCACATCCACCCGCCGCTCAGTCCTGCGCGCCGCCGCGTGGACCACGCCCGTCATCGCGCTCGCGTCCGCCGCTCCCGCATTCGCTGCTTCGATGTCCACGCGCGGACTACAGGGCTGGGTCGAAGTGCAGTGGTCCGACGGGCGCATCACCCTCGACGGTCGCGGCTCACGCCCTGATCGCGGGCTCTGGATCACCGACACCAAGGTCGGCGACCAGATCACGAACGTCTCGATCATCTTCTACCTGCGAGACACCGACGCGGTCGCGTGGGCAGTGCGTCCAGGCGACAGCGGCGCGTGGACCCTCCCCGTCGACCAGGGCATCAGCACGCCGTCGGACATCGGCGTGCCAGTGCGCGGCTTCAAGATCACCTACCAGCTGCCGATCACCGCCACGAACACGATCACCGAGCTCAACAACAACCTCGTGTTCCGGACCACGAGCAATGCCGTCTCAGGCTCCGCTCTCTGGGCACGGCGGTCTGTCAAGGTCAACGGCACCGACATCACGTTCCTTCGTGGCCCCGTCTCGCCGAACAACAGCTCGCGGTCGCGTTCAGCAGCGCCGGAGAACACCGACCTCGTCCAGGGGGCGTCCGCGCTCTGACGCGAACCAGCTGACAGAGACGCGCCGCCGCGCGGTCCGACCGGACCCGCGGCGGCGCGTCTCTGTGCCCCGGGTATGCATCCGCACGCCCAGGGCGAACAGGGGAGGGTTTCGGGGGTGGTCGCCGTTACTCTCGGTGTACACGGCCCCCGACCCTGTAGCCAGGTGTCGAGGTCAGGGAGTCGAAGGAGAAACGGATGTTCGAGAGATTTACCGACCGCGCCCGGCGCGTGATCGTCCTCGCCCAAGAAGAGGCGAAGATGCTCAACCACAACTACATCGGGACCGAGCACATCCTCCTCGGCCTCATCCACGAGGGTGAAGGGGTCGCCGCCAAGGCGCTCGAATCCCTCGACATCTCACTGCCTGCCGTTCGCGAGCAGGTCCAGGAGATCATCGGCCAGGGGCAGCAGCGCCCAACGGGGCACATCCCGTTCACGCCGCGCGCCAAGAAGGTGCTCGAGCTCTCGCTCCGCGAAGCCCTGCAGCTCGGCCACAACTACATCGGCACCGAGCACATCCTGCTCGGCCTGATCCGCGAGGGCGAGGGTGTCGCAGCCCAGGTGCTCGTGAAGCTCGGCGCCGACCTCAACCGGGTCCGTCAGCAGGTCATCCAGCTGCTGAGCGGCTTCCAGGGCAAGGAGCAGGTCGTCGCTGGCGCAGACCAGCCGCAGCAGGCAGCCCAGGGCTCCGCCGTGCTCGACCAGTTCGGCCGCAACCTCACGCAGGCCGCGCGCGAAGGCAAGCTCGACCCCGTCATCGGGCGCGAGAAGCAGATCGAGCGTGTCATGCAGATCCTGTCGCGTCGTTCGAAGAACAACCCGGTCCTCATCGGCGAGCCCGGCGTCGGCAAGACCGCCGTCGTCGAAGGCCTCGCCCAGGCGATCGTCACCGGCCAGGTGCCCGAGACGCTGAAGGACAAGCAGCTCTACTCGCTCGACCTCGGCTCGCTCATCGCCGGCTCCCGCTACCGCGGTGACTTCGAAGAGCGCCTCAAGAAGGTCACCAAGGAGATCCGCACGCGCGGCGACATCATCGTCTTCATCGACGAGATCCACACCCTCGTGGGTGCTGGTGCCGCCGAGGGTGCGATCGATGCCGCGAGCATCCTGAAGCCGCTCCTCGCACGAGGCGAGCTCCAGACCATCGGTGCGACGACGATCGACGAGTACAAGAAGCACTTCGAGAAGGATGCGGCGCTCGAGCGACGCTTCCAGCCCATTCAGGTGGAAGAGCCGTCGATCGCGCACACGATCAACATCCTCAAGGGTCTCCGCGACAAGTACGAGGCGTTCCACAAGGTGTCCATCACCGACGACGCCATCGTCGCCGCGGCCACCCTCGCAGACCGCTACGTCTCCGACCGGTTCCTTCCGGACAAGGCAATCGACCTCCTCGACGAGGCGGGCGCACGCCTCCGCCTCTCCGTGCTCTCGTCGCCGCCTGAGCTGCGCGAGCTCGACGAGAAGATCGCGATCGTTCGCGCCGACAAGGAGCAGGCCATCGAGCTGCAGGACTTCGAAGGCGCCGCGTCACTGCGCGACGACGAGAAGAACCTGCTCGGCGAGCGCCTCCGCCTCGAGAAGCAGTGGAAGTCTGGCGACGTCAAGTCGACCGGCACCGTCGACGAGGGTCTGATCGCCGAGGTCCTCTCGCAGGCCACCGGCATCCCCGTCTTCAAGCTCACCGAGGAAGAGACCGCGCGTCTCGTCTTCATGGAAGATGCCCTGCACCAGCGGGTCATCGGCCAGAACGAGGCCATCGCGGCTCTGTCCAAGACCATCCGCCGCACCCGTGCCGGACTCAAGGACCCGAACCGCCCATCCGGCTCGTTCATCTTCGCCGGCCCCACGGGTGTCGGAAAGACGGAGCTCGCCAAGGCGCTCGCGGAGTTCCTCTTCGACGACGAGTCGGCGCTCATCTCGCTCGACATGTCGGAGTTCGGCGAGAAGCACACCGTCTCGCGGCTCTTCGGTGCCCCTCCAGGGTTCGTCGGCTTCGAAGAGGGTGGCCAGCTCACCGAGAAGGTGCGCCGCAAGCCGTTCTCCGTGGTCCTGTTCGACGAGATCGAGAAGGCCCACCCGGACATCTTCAACTCGCTCCTGCAGGTGCTTGAAGAAGGGCGTCTCACCGACGGCCAGGGTCGCGTCGTGGACTTCAAGAACACGGTCATCATCATGACGACCAACCTCGGCACGAAGGGCATCTCCGGCGGCCCCGTCGGCTTCCAGCTCGAAGGCGACGCCTCGGTGTCGTACGACAACATGAAGTCGAAGGTCAATGAAGAGCTCAAGAAGCACTTCAAGCCCGAGTTCCTGAACCGCGTCGACGACACGATCGTGTTCCCGCAGCTCTCCACCAACGAGCTGCTGCAGATCGTGGACCTCTTCATCGGTCGCCTCAGCGAGCGCATGCTCGACCGCGACATGACCGTCGAGATCACCGAGCTGGCCAAGCGCAAGCTCATCAAGGTCGGTTTCGACCCGACGCTCGGCGCCCGACCGCTGCGTCGTGCCGTACAGCACGAAGTGGAAGACCTCCTCTCGGAGAAGATCCTCCGCGGCGAGCTCAAGGCCGGCGACCACGTCGAGGTCGACTACCCGGACGACGAGTTCGTGTTCAACGTCACGAAGCGCCTCGTCCCCGAGACGGTCGCAGCAGGCGGCGTCACCTCGCAGGCCGAAGGCATCATCGCCGACTCAGGCGAGGGCGACGCGCAGACCGCGTAACCCGCTCGCGCAGGGAGAACGAAGCCCCCGCATCCACCGGATGCGGGGGCTTCGTCGTGCGTGCGTTCCTGCGCCTGCCGGCGCGTCGCGGCGCGTGCCCGCGAGCTAGCGCGTGGCCTTCCGGAAGCCGTCCCAGATGTCCCAGACGCTGGTGGTGACGACCCCGAAGGCGACGAGAACCGAGACGATCGTCGTCACAGTCGCCGCACTGTCCGCGCTCGGGATGATCGTTGTGAAGAAGTCCGGATTCAGGAGCAGGCCGCGACCGAGCGCCGTGAGCAGCAGGGACATGAACAGGACGGCCAGCACAGCGTTCGCCCAAGCGAGAGGCAGCGTCACGCGCCCGGCCCGGTACAGGGCCACGCTGTAGACCGCTTCGAAGATGAACAGCACGAGCAGCCCCAGCGCCCACCACGGCCAGAGATCCTGGCCGAAGAACGACAGTCCCGGCTGGGTCGGCACGAATCCGACGAAGTGGTCCCACGCGATCGCGCCCGTCCCGAGCACGAGGAACACCAGCGACGCCACGAGTTCGGACGCTCCAGCCCCGGTCTGGCGGATCTCCGGAAGGTCGGCGACGCTCCACCTGCCGTCCCTTGTCGGGGTGTCGGTGCGGTCGAGGATGAAGAAGACGAGGGTCGTCCAGAAGGTGACGTGCATGATCACGCTGAGGATGATCACCACGACCTCCGCGATGATCTCGCCGATGCTGCTGCCGAGCAGCGTCTGCGCGATGGCGACCCCGAGCGCCGCGCATGCGGGGGTGATCCAGAGCAGCACCTTCAGCAGGCGCCACCACATGAGGTAGTAGCGCGGGCCGATCAGATACAGCTTCCTGTCCGTGTAGCTCGCGGCCAACAGCTCCGGGTCGCCGAGGTCCGTGAGCACGGCTGCTTCCGCGACCGTGGCCTGCTCGCCGGCCTCGGTGCGCGCATCCACCAGGTCCTGGATGGAGGCGCGCAGCTCAGCCTCGAGGTCCGCCCGCTGGTCGTCGGGCACTGTGCGCATCGCGGCGCTGACGTAGCGCTCGGTCAGGGTGTCGTTGATAGCGGTCATGTCAGGCCCCTTCTGGGAGATGCTCGATCGCCTCAGCGAGGGAGCGGAATTCCGTGGTCATCGCGGTTGCGAGCGCCGTGCCTGCCGGGCTCGCGCGGTAGAACTTGCGAGGGCGGGCCTCGTCGGTGTTCCACTCGCTCGTGAGGTGCCCCTGCTTCTCGAGTCTGCGAAGAAGCGGGTAGAGGGTGTTCGCGTCGGTGTCGAAGCCGCGGGATTGCAGTGCTTCGAGGAGGCCGTAGCCGTAGCCGGGTTCGGCGAGGAGGCGGAGGCACGCGAGCACGACGGTGCCCCTGCGCAGCTCCTGCAGGTGGATGTCGTGGGTCTCGTCGTCGCTCATGAATCACACCATAGTGTGTGACACACACTGTCGTCAATGGCACGGTGTTGTGAGTCGTATGAACCGAGCTTTCCAACCGGTGGCACCACGCCCGCCCGCACCACGGGCTTACGCTGGAGGGCGTGCCTGCATCCCCCTCTTCCTCGCCGAACGGCAAGCCGAAGAAGGAGGCAACGCTCGCGCAGGTGACCCTGCTGGCGCTCCTGCCGTCGTTCGTCTTCGCGATCGGCGAAGGCGCGATCATTCCGATCATCCCGACCGTTGCCGTCACGTTGGGGGCCGGTATCGAGCTGGCAGGCTTCATCGCGGGGTCGCTCATGATCGGTCAGATGCTCGGCGACCTGCCTGCCGGCGCGGTTGTCCAGCGTCTCGGCGAGAAGCGGGCGATGCTCGCGGCGCTCGCGGTGAGCCTGGTCGGCATCCTGCTGTGCGCGTTCGCGGTGGCCCCGTGGATGCTGCTCATCGGCGTCGTCGTCATCGGTATCTCGGCAGCCAACTTCAACCTCGCACGTCACGCGTTCCTTACGACCTACGTGCCACTGCGCTACCGGGCGCGCGTGCTGTCAACGCTCGGAGGGGTCTTCCGCGCCGGGTTCTTCGTCGGCCCGTTCATCATCGCCGGCATCCTCGTGCTGTTCGATGCGCCGCAGTACGGGTTCTGGGTGTTCGTCGTCTGTGGCGCCATCGCCGCGCTCATCCTGCTCTTCGCGCCCGATCCCGAGACGGTCGCGCGTCCCGCGCACTCCGCGAAGGCGGTGCCGGACGCTGGCGTCGGGGACGTCGGCGTGCTGCCACCGAAGCGACTGGGCGTCTTCGCCACCATCCGGGTGAACGCCGGCGTGCTCGTGCGCCTCGGGACCGGCGCCGGCATCATGGCCGCGCTCCGGGCCGCCCGCAACGTGATGCTGCCACTCTGGGCGCTTTCGATCGGGATGGATACCGCAGCGGCCGTGTTGGTCATCGGTGTGAGCGCGGGCGTGGACTTCGCCCTCTTCTTCGTGTCCGGCTGGGTCATGGATCGATTCGGCCGTGTCTGGGGTGCGGTCCCGGCGCTGCTCGGCTTGGGCGCAGGCTTCCTCGCGCTGGCGTTCACCCACGACCTCGCCGGTGACGCCTCTCAGCTGTGGTTCACGTTGCTCGCGATCTGGCTGGGCTTCGCGAACGGTATCGGCTCTGGCATCCTCATGACGCTCGGCGCCGATCTCGCGCCGCGGCAGGATCCGGCCCCGTTCCTCGGCGCGTGGCGGCTGATCACCGATTCATCGGCGGCGTCGGTCCCTGTGATCGTTGCGGCCGCGACGGCGCTGGTGTCGATCTCGTTCACGTCGGGGATGCTCGGCGTGCTCGGCTTCGTCGGCGCGGCCCTCATGGGCTGGCAGATCCCGAAGCACGTGCCGCGTCAGCGGCGCTGAGAGCAGGGCCCGCGTCAGCGGCGCTGAGAGCAGGGCCCGCGTCAGCGGCGCTGAGAGCAGGGCCCGCGTCAGCGGCGCTGAGCGCGGAACTCGCCCCCTCGCCCCCTTGCGCCCTCGCCCCCTCGCGCCGGCGTCAGAGTCTCGGGATGGAATCGTCGCTTCGTTCTGGGAATCTTCCTGCAACGAAGTGAGTTCAGCATCCCGAGTCGGGAATGCTCGCGATGCGGCGGTTACCGGGGCAGGCGGTCGAGGTAGTCGAGCAGGACGCCTTCGCGCATAGCCCAGGGGGAGACGTCGAGCTGCGTGATGTCGAAGACGTGCATGACCTCGGACAGGACGACGCCGCCTGCCACGATCTGCAGTGCACGGTCGGTCGTGATCCCGGGCAGCGCGGGCCGCGCCTCAGAGTGGAGCTTGGCGAGGCGCGGCACCCAGTCGTCGAGCTGCCACTTCTGCAGCGTCGTGCGCTGTCCCGCCCCGATGCCGTCGATCGACGAGCCGGCGAGGCGGGCGAGGGAGCGGATCGTCTTCGACGAGCCCACGAACTGGTCTGGGCGGGCGCCGTCGAACGTCTCCGCCGCCTCCTTGATGAGCTTGCGCGCGTACTTGCGCAGCTCATCCACCTGGTCTTCGGTTGGCGGGTCGTTGTGGAGGAAGTTGACGGTGCTGCGGCCGGCGCCGAGGGGCACGGAGATGGCGTGCTCGGAGAGCTCGTCGTCGCCGACGGCCAACTCGAGCGAGCCGCCGCCGATGTCGACGAGCATGATCCGACCGGCTGCCCAGCCGAACCAGCGGCGGACGGCGAGGAACGTGGTCCTGGCTTCCTCTTCGCCGGTCATGACCTGGAGGTCGATGCCGGTCTCCTTGTGGATGCGCTTCAGCAGCTCTGGCCCGTTCTTGGCTTCCCGGATGGCGCTGGTCGCGAGCGGCATGAAGTGGTCGAGCTTGCTCTTCTTGACGGCGTCGGCGGCTCGGTGCATGGCGTCCATGATCTTGGCGACGCCTTCGTCGGAGATCGAGCGGTCTGGCTGCAGGTACCGCATGAGGCGCAGGATGCTCTTCTGGGACGTCTCCGGCACGGGCTTCGCGCCGGGGTGGGCGTCGACCACGATCAGGTGGACGGTGTTGGATCCGACGTCGAGAACTCCAAGGCGCATGCCTGGATGTTACCCGTGCTGTCGCTCAGGGCGGCGTCCCCGCCTGCCCGCGCGTACGCTGGACGGATGCAGGAGATCACCATCAGGAGGGCCACCACGCACGACATCGTGGGTATCAGCGAGCTGATCCAGCCGCTCGTCGACCGGAACGTGCTGCTGCGGAAGGAGCTCATCACGCTCTACGAGGCGGTGCAGGAGTTCCGGGTCGCAGTCGATGAGCACGGCAGTCTGGTGGGGTGCGGCGCCTTGCATGTGCTGTGGCGCGACCTGGGCGAGGTTCGCACGATCGCGACCTCGGACTCCGTGCGTGGAACCGGCGTGGGGCACGTGCTCCTCGACCGTCTCATGGCTGACGCCCGCCACCTGGGCCTCGAGCGCCTCTTCTGCCTGACGTTCGAGACGAGCTTCTTCGAACGGCACGGCTTCGTGGTGGTCGGCGAGCAGATCGTCGACGCGGAGACGTACGAGATGATGCGCCGTTCCCCGGATGAGGGTGTCGCCGAGTTCCTCGACCTCGCGCACGTCAAGCCGAACACGCTCGGCAACACGCGCATGCTGAAGGTGCTCTGAGCGCGTCACTGACCTGCGCACCCGACCGCTTCGCCACGGCAATCGGTGCGCCTCACGGGAGTCGCAGGACCGGGTCCGTACCCTTGGCGAGTGAGTTCGACCCGCAGACCAAGCAAGGCCGTCTACCGCCGTCGGCGGCTGGCGCTCCTCATCGTCTGCGTGCTGGTCATCGGCCTGCTGATCTGGGGCATCTCGAGTCTTCTCGGGGCCAGAGGCGACGAGCAGGGCGGCGGGCCCGCATCCGTTTCCCCGTCCGCCTCTGCGAGCGTGTCGGCGTCCGCTGAGACGGGTGAGACGCCCGCCGCCACACCGACCGCCACACCCACGCCCACGCCGACGGGGCCGGCTGAGTGTGCGGCGCCGGAGCTGGTCGTCTCTGCGATGCTCGACGCCACCAGCTACGCGGCTGACGTCCAGCCGCAGCTCTCCCTCTCGATCGCCAACACGGGTGCGGAGCCGTGCGTCATGAACGTCGGCACCGCCGTGCAGGTCTATACGATCTCGAGCGGCGCCGACGTCATCTGGGTCTCGTCGCACTGCCAGACCGACCCGGCGGACGAGATCGTCACGATCGGTGCGGGCCAGTCCATCGCGGCCCCGCCCATCTCCTGGGTGCGGGAGCGCTCGTCGCTGGACACCTGTGGCACGGACCGGGCGGATGCTGTTGCCGGGGGTGCCTACTACCAGCTCGTCGTCAGCGTCAACGGCATCGCATCCCAGCCCGCCACGTTCGTCCTCGACTGAGCAAGGACCACTTCGGGGTTTCGCGATAATCCCCTGAACGTTAACCTTGAAGACAGTGTGAGCTGAGACGATCCTCTCGTTCCGCACAATCCTGTCCCTCCGTCGATCTCCAGGAGACTCATGACGACGCCCACTCGCAAGCGAGCAACCGCTGCCGCTGCCGTCCTCGGCACGGCAGCTCTTGTTTCCGCCTTCGCAGCACCAGCGGGGGCCGCCGTGCTGTCCCCGAGCTTCATCGAGCCCACCGCCGGCGCGAAGCAGATCAACCTCGTGGGCTTCAACGACTTCCACGGTCGCTTCCTCGACGCCGACCTGTTCGCGGCCACCGTGCTGCAGGCCCAGCAGGGCTTCGGCGAGGAGAACAGCCTCGTCATCTCCAACGGCGACGCCGTCGGTGCCAGCCTCTTCGAGTCGTCGATCCAGCAGGACCAGCCGACGATCGACGTGCTCAACACGATGGGCGTCGATGTCTGGACGCAGGGCAACCACGAGTTCGACCAGGGCATCGACGACGCGACCGGCCGCCTCGCATCCGCCACGAACGGCCCGGACCTGGCCGCGAACGTCACCCTCGCCGACGGGTCGTACCCGTTCGACACGCACGCGATCTTCGAGGTCAACGGTCTCAAGGTGGCCGTCATCGGCGCCGTCACCGAAGAGACCTCGGCGCTCGTCTCGCCTGACGGCATCGAGGGCGTCACCTTCGGCGACCCCGTCGAGGGCGTCAACAAGGTCGCCGCTGAGCTCACGGCCAGCAAGGCCGCCGACGTCATCATCGCCTCTTACCACGAGGGTGCGCCGCTCGACGACGCGCCGATCGCTGACAACGAGCAGTCGGACACCTTCCGCCACATCGTCGAGGACACGGCTCCCGAAGTGGACGCTATCTTCAACGCGCACACGCACCGCCAGTACGCGTACGACGCGCCCAACGGCGCATCGACCCGTCCCGTCATCCAGGCCGGCCAGTACGCGGAGAACATCGCGCAGGTCGCGCTCACCGTGGACGCCTCCGGCAACGTGACCAAGTCGGACAGCTCGATCGTCCCGACGCTCGAGGCGGTTCCCGAGGCGCTCGAGAGCGACCCGCGTATCGCTGAGATCCGCACGATCCGCGATGCTGCGGTCGCCGAGGCCGACGTGCTCGGTGCCGAGGTCGTCGGCACGCAGACCGGCGATCTGTCGCGCGGCAAGGAGTACGAGCCCGGTTCGCTCGTCGTCGCCGAAGACGGCACCACGTCCGGTGGAATCGTCACGACCGCCGACAACCGCGCGGAGGAGTCGTCGCTCGGCGGCATCATCTCGCAGTCGATGCTCGAGACGGTCGCAGCCACCGGACGCGACGTCGACGCGGCGATCATGAACCCGGGCGGTCTGCGCGCTGACCTGCTCGACGACGACGGTCAGATCACCTACAAGGAGGCCGCGACGGTCATCCCGTTCGCGAACAACCTCTCGGTCGTCTCGCTCAAGGGCGTCGATGTGAAGAACGTGCTCGAGGAGCAGTGGCAGCTCACCGCTGACGGCGAAGTGCCTTCGCGCCCGTACCTGCAGCTCGGCCTGAGCGACAACTTCACGTACATTTTCGACAGCTCGCGTCCCCGCATGGACCGCATCGTGGGCCTCTCCATCGACGACGAGCCCGTGCAGCCGGACGAGACCTACAACCTCGTCATGCCCACGTTCCTCGCAGCCGGTGGCGACAACTTCCACTCGCTCGCGAACAATGTCGGCGTGCAGGACACTGGCCTCATCGACCTCGACGCGTTCGTGACCTGGATCCGCAGCGAGACCTCCGCTTCCCCGGAGGGTGTCACGCCCGACGTGAAGCGCAACGGCTTCGAGATTCTCGGGCTCCCCGAGAA
Organism: Pseudoclavibacter sp. RFBA6; assembly: GCF_002931575.1. Classification (NCBI taxonomy): domain Bacteria; kingdom Bacillati; phylum Actinomycetota; class Actinomycetes; order Micrococcales; family Microbacteriaceae; genus Pseudoclavibacter; species Pseudoclavibacter sp. RFBA6. The sequence continues at coordinate 100,852 of NZ_PSUA01000004.1, forward strand.
CAACACGTTCGTGGCAGGCGAGACCTACACGCTGACCGTCTCGAAGTTCAACCTCACGTCGCTCGGGTTCACGCAGAACCTGTCGATCGTCGGCTGGATCGGCCAGATGGAGCTCGGCGCGCAGACCGTCGACCTCTCGACGCCGAACCAGGTGGAGTTCACGTTCACCGTTCCGGAGAACGGCATCGCCGAGACCTCGGAGTCGCGGCTCGCGTTCCTCGCCAGCCAGTCTGGCGCGGTCGCCTCCCTGCCGGTCATCGTCCCGCCGCTGGTCGAGCCGACCCCGACGGCGACGACGGAGCCGACGGCCACGGCTGAGCCGACGCCGACGGCGAGCGCAACGGCGGCGCCTGTTCCGACGACGACGTCCCCGGCCGCTGATGGTGGCTCGCTCGCCACGACGGGTTCCGACGAGAACGCCATGTTCGCGGCCATCGCAGGTGCACTCGCACTGCTCGTGGCCGGTGGAGCCGCGCTGCTGCTTCGTCGCCGTGCTGGCAGCGACGCGTAGTCCTCGGACGCAGCGCTGAGTCGGCCGACGGCTGATTCGCGAAAGGCCCGGAGCGGATGCTCCGGGCCTTTCGCATGCGCGCTGCTGGAGGGCCCAGCCGTTCGCTCGCACGCAGCTGCGCAGGACGGCGAACGGGTGCCGCGGAGGCGGGGGCTTCGTCAGTTGCCGAGCGCCGCGGTGAGTGCGCGGTCGATGCTCCCGATCGAGGGGTCGACGACGTGCGCCAAGCCCATGCGCTTGGCTTCCGCCGCGCGCAGATTCGCGGATGCGACGCGGCGGATCTCGCCGGCGAGGCTGACCTCGCCGAAGACGACGGTGCCGTCGCGGACCGGACGGTTGCGGATGGAGGAGGCGATGGCGATGGCGATGGCGAGGTCGGCCGCCGGTTCCTGGAGCTTCACCCCGCCGACGGTGGAGACGTAGACGTCGTACTCGGACAGCTTGTGCTTGGTGCGCCGTTCGAGCACGGCGAGCAGCATCGCGACCCGGCTCGTGTCGACGCCGTTGGTGACCCTGCGCGGGTTCGGGGCGTTCGTCTTCTGCACGAGGGCCTGGATCTCGACGGGCAGCGCGCGCCGCCCCTCGAGCGCGACGGTGACACAGGTTCCGCTGACCGGCTCGGGCCGCTCGCTGAGGAACAGGCCGGACGGGTCTGGCACCTCGGTCATGCCCTCGCCGGTCATCTCGAAGCAGCCCACCTCGTCCGTCGGCCCGAAGCGGTTCTTGATCGTGCGCACGAATCGCAGTGCCGTGTGGCGGTCGCCCTCGATGTGGGCGACGACGTCGACGAGGTGCTCGAGGAGGCGCGGGCCGGCGATGGTGCCGTCTTTCGTGACGTGGCCGACGATGATGACGGGCACGCCCCTGGTCTTGGCAACGCGGATGAGGGCTGACGCGACCTCGCGCACCTGGCTCGGCTGCCCCGCAAGCGAGTCGACGGTGTCGCTGGAGACGGTCTGCACGGAGTCGACGATGATGAGGCCGGGGTCGAGGCGCTCGATCTGCCCGAGCACGGTCGACAGGTCGGTCTCGCTCGCGAGGTACAGGGTGTCGTGCAGGGCATTGGTGCGCTGGGCGCGCATCCGCACCTGGTTCACCGATTCCTCGGCGGACGCGTACAGCACGGTGGTGCCCTTCGCGGCGACCCGGGAGGCGAGCTCGAGGAGGATCGTGGACTTTCCGACGCCAGGCTCGCCGCTGAGCAGGATGGCGGCACCTGGAACCAGCCCGCCGCCGAGGACCCGGTCGAACTCGCCGATTCCCGTCGGGCGGTGCGCGACGTTGTCGACGGGCGCCTCGGTGATGGGCCGTGCGGCACGCGACTCGCTGATCGTGGCCGCCTGGATGCGCCCGGCGGTCTGCGATTCGAAGCGGTCGACGAGGGTGCCCCAGGCCTGGCATTCGGGGCACTGCCCGAACCACTTCAGCGATGCGGCACCGCATTCGGTGCACTTGAACGCTGGCTGCTGCTTGGTCTTGGGAGGCATGCGTCAAGGCTAGGTGCGACCACCGACAACGGGCCCCAGCACGCGCTCACGGCAAAGAGTCCCTATCCTGAGGAGGCTCACCGCCGTACGCGCCCCCTGCGTGCACCCCCGACGCGGGGAGCCACGTCTGGAGGATCAGTGACGATACGAACGCGCGCCCGCACGACGACGGCCCTGCTCGCCCTGGCGGCGATGACCGGACTCGCAGGATGCGCCCCCGGCCCGATCATCGAGGACGGACCGGGCGAGGCGGGCACCCTGGAGGTGCAGAAGGTCAACCCGGCCGACTTCGCTGGCCAGAGCATGAGCTACGTCTACTTCACCGACGGCCCGGATGAGGCTGCAACGCGTGAGCTCATCGCCTCCTTCGAGGAGGAGTACGACGTGACCGTGAACCTCGAGGTGCTGCCGTACTCGGACCTCGTCACGAGTGTCCAGGCCCGCCTCTCCGGCGGCAATGCGCCTGATGTGGTGCGGCTCACCGGCCTGACCGACTTCCGCGCCGACCTGCTCGACCTGCGCACCTACCTCGGCGAGGACTATGCCGAGGAGTTCGTCGACGGCCCCGTGAAGGGCGTGCTCGGGGAGCACGGCGAGATGCTCGCCGTGCCGTCGGATCTGACCCTCAACGGGCCGTTCATCAACGTCGACCTGTTCAACGAGGCCGGGGTTCCGCTGCCCGATCCAGAGGATCCCTGGACATGGGACGAGATGATCGACGCGGCCACGAAGGTGCGGGACGCGACGGGAACCGAGTACGCGTTCGCGATCGACAAGTCCGGGCACCGCATCAGCACGGTCCTCAGCCAGTACGGCACCGCGCTTGTCGGCGACGATGGCGCCGTCCTCGATGAGGCGAAGGCGGTGGAGGCGCTCCAGCCGCTTGTCGACATGATGGCGGACGGGCGCATGCCGCGTGACTTCTGGCTCGGCTCCGGCAGCCGCTACGAGGGTGCGAACGACATCTTCCTGGCACAGCAGACGCCCGTGTACCTGTCCGGGAACTGGCAGGTGGGGCAGTTCGCCGACAACGCCGACTTCACGTGGTCCGCGGCACCGAACCCGTGCGCCGACGAGTGCGGTGGCTTCCCCGGCGGGAAGTACATGGGCGCGCTCGCGGAGGGCCCGAACCCTGCGCTCGGCGCGTTCTTCGTGCAGTACATGAACACGACCAAGGCGCAGCAGAAGTTCATCGTCGCCGGCGGCTTCCTGCCCACGCGGGTTGACCTCACCGAGCGCGGCGTGCAGTACCCGGTCCGTCAGGAGGACATGGACGTGTTCTTCGCCGACCTCGCTCGCACCCCGGACCTCGGCTATGAGGCCAACAGCCAGCCGTCGTACACGGGCGCGTCGCTCGAGCTGGTCGACCAGCTCGCGCTGGTCGTCGCGGGGGAGAAGGACACGACGTCAGCGGTCTCCGACTTGCAAGCGAAGTCCGAGCAGCTCGTCGAGGAGCTGCAGCCGTGACCGCCGACCTCAGCGCCACGACCGACGCACAGCGCGTCGTCCAGCCACCCGGTCCGGATCGGCGACCCGGGAAGCAGCAGCGCGGGTCGACGAAGCCGTGGCAGCTGCGGCTCGCTCCGTACCTCTTCCTCCTGCCCAACATGGCGATCTTCGGCGTCTTCACGATCTGGCCGGCGATCAACGGCTTCAACAACTCCCTGTACTCCTCGTCGAACGGGCGCACCTTCCGGCGGGAGGGGCTCGGCAACTACACGCGCATCCTCACCGACCCTGAGTTCTGGGGCGTGGTGGCGCAGACCGCCGTGTATGCGGTTGCGTACGTCGCCCTCTCAGTGGTCCTCGGCATCCTGCTCGCCGTGCTCGTCGAGCAGCAGCTGCGCGGGCGCGCGTTCTTCCGGGCCGTGTTCTTCATCCCGGTGCTCGTGTCGCCGGTCGTCGCGGGCCTCGTCTGGAACTGGATGCTCGAACGCGAGGGCGGGCTCGTGAACACGGGGCTCGGGATGCTCGGCGTCTCGCCCGTGCCGTGGCTCGTCGAGGGGCCGTGGGCGATGGTCGCCATCGTCGGCGTCGGCGTCTGGCTGCAGGCCGGCTTCTATATGCTCATCCTCATGGCCGGGCTGCAGAGCATCGACCCCACCCTGCACGAGGCGGCCTCCATCGATGGGGCCTCGCGGTGGCAGCAGTTCTGGGGCATCACCCTGCCCCTGCTGCAGCCGAGCGTGCTCGTCGTGGTGGTGCTCGCCACCATCCACGGCTTCCAGGCGTTCGACTACATCTTCACGCTCACGGGCGGCGGCCCGATCGGGGCGACCACGCTCATCGTGCAGTACATCTACGAGAACGCGTTCGTGTCGCCCATCCGGTACGGGCTCGCCGCCGCCGGCAGCGTGCTGCTGTTCCTCGTCGTGTTCTCGATCACGCTCGTCAACTACTTCATCGGCCGAAAGCGAGACGCGGTATGACCACGGACACGGCCCTCCTGAACTCCGTCGGCACCCAGAAGCCGGGCAAGCCGACGTGGACCACGACGAGCTCAACGCGCGTCACCTCCACGGACGCGCTGCGCGTCGTGATCCTCATCACGTTCGCGCTGCTCGCCCTCATCCCCATCGTGTGGCTGCTGCTCGGGTCGTTCAAGACGCAATCGGAACTGGCCGCAGGCGCGAGCACGCTCTTCCCATCGTCCTGGTCGTTCACGAACTACACCGAGGCGCTCACCCGCTTCAGCTTCGGCAGCTACCTGCTGAACAGCGTCGTCGTCACCGTCGCGGCGACGGTCCTGACGCTCGCCGTGAACTCGATGGCCGCGTACGGCCTCGCGAAGTACAACTTCCGCGGCAAGACGTTCCTGTTCATCGTGACCCTCGCGACGATCATGATCCCGCTGCAGGTCATCCTCATCCCCGTCTACCAGGTGGTGGCGTCGCTCGGCCTCGTCAACTCGCTGTGGGGCCTCATCATCCCCGCCGCGGCGACCCCGACGGGTGTCTTCATCCTGCGCCAGTACATGCTCTCCATCCCGGACGAGCTCATCGAGGCGGCCCGCATCGACGGCGCTGGCGAGTTCCGCATCTTCGCGTCCATCGTGCTCCCCATCTGCCGGCCCGCGCTCGCGGTGGTCGCCATCCTGTCCGTCATGTGGCGGTGGAACGACTTCCTGTGGCCGCTCATCGTCGCGCAGAGCGAGTCCGTCTACACGCTGCCCGTGGCGCTCGCCCGGTTCAACGCGGAGGAGACGGTGCCGTTCAACCTGATCCTCGCGATGAGCGTCGTCAGCATCCTGCCGATCGTGGTGCTGTTCCTCTTCTTCCAGCGCCAGGTGACGACGGGGATCGCGAATACGGGTCTGAAGTAGCGCGCGCCGCCCGGTTCGGGCAGTATCAGAGCGTGTCAGCGCGTCGCGTGGTGTGCGCCGTGAACCCGTCGGCGGGGCAGGGCGTGCCCGGCGACCTCGGCCGCAGACTGGCCGGGGGAGTGGGCGGCGGTCCGCTGCCCGACCTCGAGGTGGTGCTGGTGACCGCCGGCTCCATGCCGGAGCTCCGGGGTCGCGCCGCCGCCGAGCTCGCGCACTCGGGCGGCGTGGATGCGCTGGTCGTGATGGGCGGCGACGGCATGGTCTCCCTTGGGGCGGGTCTCGTCGCGGGCACGGGAGTGCCGCTCGGGATCGTGCCGGCCGGCACGGGCAACGACTTCGCGCGCGGCGCTGGGATCAGGCGGGGTGCGCCCGCCGTCGGGATCGAGCGGATGCTGACAGGCCTGCGCACCGGCGAGGTCGGCATTCGCGAGGTCGACGTGGTGCGCTTTGCTCTCGACGGTGTCGAGCACGTTGCCCTCAACTCGGTGAACATCGGGTTCGATGCGGTGGTGAACCGTCGCGCGAACGAGCTCCGACGTCTGCCGGGGACGGCTCGCTATATCGCCGCCCTGCTGGATTCGGTGCGGAGCTTCTCGCCTCGCGAGTTCGGCGTCTCGGTCGACGGCGGTCCTGCGCGCGGCGTCGCCGCCGAACTGCTCACGATCTTGAACGGGTCCTCGATCGGCGGCGGCATCAGGGTCGCGCCCCATGCGGTCGTCGACGACGGCGTCCTCGACCTCTTCATCGTCGGACGGCTCTCGAAGCTCGGGCTGCTCACCCTGTTTCCCCTCGCGATGGTGGGCCTGCACACGCGGCTGCCCGCCGTCTCTTTCGAGCGGATGCGGCGCGTCCGCGTGCAGGTGCCGGCCGGCGTCCTCGTGTACGCCGACGGGGAGGAGCTGCGCGGGCCCGCCCGGGGCGCGTGCACGCTCGATGTGCGGGTGGACCCGGGCGCGCTGCGCCTCGTCCAACCCCAAGGGCCGGCCTGACGCGCCGTCGTCGACCGCCGATTTGCATTCGACCCCATGGGTCGTACTAAGATTCCCCACGGTGACGTGTCCGAGCGGCCGAAGGTGCAACACTCGAAATGTTGTGTAGGGGCGACTCTACCGTGGGTTCAAATCCCACCGTCACCGCCACTCGAAAGGCCCCGACTTCCCTGCGTTCGCAAGGAAGCCGGGGCCTTTCTGCTGCCCTCATCGCGACGGCTCTGCCTCGTGGTGGAAGGAAGTCGAGGAAGCCGCGGTGATCCGCCCGCGGATGAAGATGATCGCCAGGAGACCGAAGAGGATCACCGCGATGTTGCCGAGCCCCGCGAACGCCGTGAGCGGCCCGGCGCCAGGGTGCGCGGTGAGCAGGAAGATGCTGGGGTCAGTGCTCGCGTGCAGGAGGATCGGCCAGATCAGGTTGCCCGTGACGCGGAGCGCGAGGTACATGCAGATGCCGAACGCGAACGTGTAGAGCACCTGGACCGCCGTCGTGAGGAGATCCTGCCCATCGAGCAGATTGCCGGAGTGCATCGCGGCGAAGAGCGCAGCTGACACGAGCGCCGTCGCGATCTCCGAATGGCCCGCCTTGCGCATGAGGTTCACGACGTACCCGCGGGTCAGCACCTCCTCGGCGAAGCCGATGCACAACCCCGTGACCAGCCAGGCCGCGACCAGGCCCAGGCCGGCCGAGTCGTCGTCGAGCGCCGCGAACCGGAGCACGTTGAAGATCAGCACGACGGCCACGGCGATCCACATCCACCCCCTGCCCCGAATCGGTTGCGGTGCGAACAGCTCGCGCAGCCACCCGAGCGAGATCGCGAAGGCCACGAGGAGGAGGCCACCCAGGGCGATCGGCAGTGCGAAGCCCACGATGAGCGCGCCCGCCGAGCTGGGCTCGAGGCCATCCAAGAGCGGCAGGAACAGCAACCCGCCCAGCTGGTACAGCACGTAGTAGGCGACAACCAGCGCGACGGCCTTCCACCACCCGCCCCGCTCCCAGAAAGCTCTCCAGCGGGATACCTCGGGTGCGTGTCCGGGGTCGTCGGTTCGGCCGCTCATGGGCGCACTCCAAGAGTTCGGGGGAGGGGCCGCCTGGGGCTTGGCTCGGCCTGAGCACCGAGCCTAGTGAGCACAGACCCTACTGAGCACGGGGCACGCAGGAGAGCGAACTTCACCAGCCGTGCGTGTTCATCCACTCGCGACGCTGGTCGGCTTCGTCCCTGCTGATGTCTCCGCGCCAGGAGTCATGCTCGGCGAGCTCACCGCCCTCAAGTGTCACGAACGCGAAGCAGACCGGGCAGATCGCCCTGCCGTGAGGGAAGCCGTCGGCGAGCGGCGGTGCGGGGGTCGCTTCGGTTCCGCCTGCCGGGCAGCGCGGCGCATCGGCGTTCACGTCGCTCCACAGGATGCTCGAGCCCGTCCGATTGTGCAGGCCGGCGTGCCCGGCCCGTCTCGTGCAGATCTCGCCGTCGCGGCGGCTGAGGCACAGCATGCGAGCCGCACCGGGCAGCTGCGCGATCGGACGGTTGCTCATCGCTCTCCGATGAGGTTGAGCTGCGTGCCGTCGATGTCGACGAGGTAGCCGACCCTGCCACCCCATGCTTCCCGGGCGACCGGATGCAGGCGGGGGAACCCGACGCGCCCCTCTGGCACGCCCGTCGCCAGAATGGCCGCGTACAGCGCGTCGACGTCGGCGACCCGGATGCTGCACATCGCGGCGCTCGAGTACGGATCGACCTTCGGATGCGGGAAGAACTCGAGCACGACGGTTCCCCTCGCCAGGATCATCCACCCCTCGTCGAGGAAGCTCCGCTCGAAACCGAACGAACCGTAGAAGTCTGCCGTCGCGTCGAAGTCTCGGGACGGGAGATTGGGCACCGCACGGTCACGCATCCGGCCAGCCTACGGCCGCGAATCGTGGGTCTCCACAGGACCGGCGGGCTCTCGCACACCCCGGGTATGCTCTGTCTGCTGCGTTCCGCGCGGCGACAGAACACCTAGGAGAACACCGTGCCCGTTGGCCTGCTCGCCGTCGTCGACGACATCCTCACCGCCGCGCTCAAGGCCTCGGCCAAATCGGCGGGTGTCGTCATCGACGACGCCGCCGTCACCCCGCAGTACGTGCAGGGCATCACGCCCGCCCGCGAGCTGCCGGTCGTGTGGAACATCGCCAAGGGCAGCCTCTTCAACAAGTTCGTGATCATCATCCCGATCGCCCTCCTGCTGACGGCGTTCGCTCCATGGGTCCTGCCGTTCCTGCTCATCATCGGCGGCGTGTACCTGTGCTTCGAGGGCGCAGAGAAGGTGACCGAGTGGTTCGGGCACCACCATGCGCTCGACGAGGATCACCCGCGCGACGAGAAGAAGCTCATCTCCGGCGCGGTGCGCACCGACCTCATCCTGTCGACCGAGATCATGCTCATCTCGCTGTCGAACCTCGACCCCGACCTCGGTTTCTGGATGCGACTCGCCGCGCTCGTCGTCATCGCTCTCGCCATGACCGCCCTCGTCTACGGCGCCGTCGCCCTGCTCGTCAAGATCGACGACATCGGCCTGCACATGGCGACCCGCAGCGACCGCCGCACGCGCCACCTCGGCGTCCGCATCGTCCGCTCCATGCCCGCCGTGTTCCGCTTCATCAGCATCGTCGGCACCGTCGCCATGCTGTGGGTCGGCGGCCACCTCGTCATCATCAACGTCGGCGAGGTCGGCTTCCACGCGCCGGCGGACCTGCTGCACGAGATCGAGCACGCGCTCATGAACACCGGCCCCGTCGTCGTGTGGCTCGTCGACACCCTCATCTCCGCGATCGTCGGACTCATCGTCGGCCTCGTGGTCGTCGGCGTCGTGCTCCTCGTCGGGCGCATCCTCCCGAAGAAGTCGCAGGCCGTGACCGCCGCTGCCACCCCTGCGCCAGCAGGTGAGTCACCGAAGCCTGGCGCCCACTAGCCGTTTCGAGTACGCGCTGCCTGTGTTTGCAACCTCCCGGGGCGTCCCGAGGGGTGGAAGAAGCACAGGCAGCGTTCGCGTTGGTAGCTAGCGCTCACGGCGCAGAAGACCGATGAGCTCGTTGTAGGTGACCGTGAACCCGGAGCGCAGGATGCACCAGACGAGCGTGGCCGCGATGGCGATCGTGATGCCGGCGCGCAACGTCGCATCCATCGGCACCAGCCTCGACTTCGTCGACAGGCCGTTTTCGCGTATCTTCGCTAGTCGTTCACGTTCTCGACAGCAACCCTGAGAAGGTCGTGCATCCACACGGGTAGGCACGTCGCTTCCAGAAGGAGTCACCGCCCATGTCCGACCTGACCTTCCAGCTCATCGCGCTCGCGATCTACTTCGCGGCCATGGTGGGGATTGGGCTCTACGCCTTCCGACAGACCAAGGACCACGAGGACTACATGCTCGGTGGCCGCAGTCTGAGCCCGGGGACAGCGGCACTGAGCGCCGGCGCCTCCGACATGTCCGGATGGCTCATGATGGGTCTCCCAGGCGCCATCTTCGTCTCCGGCCTCTTCGAGGCTTGGATCGGCATCGGCCTCCTCATCGGCGCCTACCTCAACTGGCGTTTCGTGGCTCCGCGCCTGCGCGCCTACACGGAGGTCGCCAGCAACTCGATCACCGTCCCGAGCTACTTCGAGAACCGCCTGCACGACAAGTCGCGCGCGCTGCGCATCGCCAGCGGCGTCGTGATCCTCGTCTTCTTCACGTTCTACATCTCTTCCGGCATGGTCGCAGGTGGCGTGTTCTTCGAGAGCAGCTTCAGCGGCGACTACCTGACGGGCATGCTGCTCGTCGCCGGGGTCACACTCGCCTACACCCTCTTCGGCGGCTTCCTCGGCGCGACGTTCACCGACGTCGTCCAGGGCCTCATGATGCTGGTCGCGCTCATCGCGATCCCGGTCGTGGCGATCATCTCGCTCGGCGGCTTCGGCGGGGTCAGCGAGGCCATCGTCGCCTCGGGCGTCGACCACACGGGCCTCATCCCCGAGGAGCTGAGCTGGCCCGTCATCATCGGCATCATCTCGGCGCTCGGCTGGGGCCTGGGCTACGTCGGGCAGCCGCACATCATCGTGCGCTTCATGGCGCTGCGCGACTCCCATTCAGCGATCGCCGGTCGTCGCATCGGCATCTCGTGGATGTTCCTCTCGCTCCTCGGCGCCGTCACGGCAGGGCTCGTCGCCGTCGCCTACGTGCAGGAGAACGGCGTCGATGTCGCAGATCCCGAGACGGTCGTCCTCCTCATGGCGCAGGTCCTCTTCCACCCGCTGGTCAGCGGGTTCATCCTCGCCGCAGTGCTCGCGGCGATCATGAGCACCATCTCGAGCCAGCTCATCGTCTGCTCGTCTGCCCTCGTCGAAGACCTCTTCATGGTGGTCGCCAAGAAGAAGCCGAGCGCGAAGACGCTGGTGCTCGCAGGCCGTGGAGCCGTCCTGGGTGTCGCCCTCGTCGCGGGTCTGCTCGCCATCAACCCGTCCGACTCGATCCTCGCGCTCGTGGGCTTCGCCTGGGCTGGCTTCGGCGCCGCGTTCGGCCCGATCATCCTGCTCAGCCTCTACTGGAAGAAGCTCACCAACTGGGGTGCGCTGGCGGGCATGGTCGCCGGTGCCGCGACGGTCTTCATCTGGTCAGCGCTCGGCACCGACCTGTACGAGATCATCCCGGGCTTCATCCTGAACCTCGTCGTCTCGGTCGTCGTCAGCCTCCTGACGCACAAGCCGGGAAGCGCAACCGATGTGGACGTCGAGCGAGAGTTCGCGGAGACCGGCGCGCTGGCGGTCGTCAAGCCGCAGAAGTAGCCGCCTCTCGCGGCCCGGCGCGGTCGGTGCGATTCAGAGTCTGGGCGTGCGGGGAGGCTCCGTGCGGCGCTCGCCCGTCGCCTCGAAGGCCGCGGCGAGCCGCAGGAGCGCCGTGTCGTCGTAGGCGCGGCCCGCGAAGGTCAGGCCGACCGGCATCCCGATGTCGGCCATCGTGCCCATGGGCACGGTCACGGTCGGGATGCCGAGGTGCCGGATGGCGAGGTTGCCGTTCGCGACCCACACGCCGTTGCGCCAGCCCAGGTCGGCCGACGCTTCGTCGACATCCATGTCGGCCGGCCCCACGTCGGCCACCGCCGGGAAGGCGACGGCGTCGAGGCGCTGCGCGAGCAGCCACTCGTCAAGGTCGATGCGCCGGGTCTCCTCCAGGCCGCGAACGCCGCCGGCCAGCTCCGGGATGTCGGTGAACGAGGCGACGGGATGCTCGCGCACGTGCTCGGGGTACGTCGCGATGTCATCGTCGAAGCCCGTGTAGCGGTCGGGGAGTGCGCCGTCGGGGTGCGGGAAGATGCGGGTGCCATCGACCTGCGTGAGCGAGTTCAGCTTCGGGTCGCCGTTGGCTGCGAGGAAGTCGTCCCAGCCCCACGCCGACAGGTCCACGATCTCGCGCTTCAGGTACTCGGGGGAGACGAGTCCGCGCGTGGAGATCTTCGGGGCTCCGGGTCGGTCGCCCTCGTAGTTGGACACGACGGGGAAGTCGACCTCGACGACGGTCGCGCCGGCCGCCTCGAGGTCGGCGCGCGCGGCCTCCCAGAGCTCGACGATGGATCGACGCGTATCGATCTTCTGGCCTGTCGGCCCTCCGACGCCGGGCTCCTCGGACGTGCCGGCGTCCGGGTCCGCGTTGATGTACATGCGGGGCACCCCGATGCGGGTGCCCGCGAGCGTAGCGCGGGCATCCGCCTGGTTCGAAGGCAGCAGGGCCGCGTACGAGGCCGGCCGCACCTCGGAGGCGCGGGGGATGCGCACCCAGGGCTGCGCTCGCCAGAAGTCTCCGCGGGTGTCGTGGTCGTCGGCGACGACGACGTCGAGCACCTCGAGCAGGTCTGCCATCGACCTCGTGTGGGGCACGACGACGTCCATGGTCGGGACGAGTGGCCAGTTGCCGCGCACGGAGATGATGCCCCGTGACGGCGTGTAGGCGCAGAGCGCGTTGTTGGACGCGGGCGCACGCCCGCTCGACCAGGTCTCCTCGCCGAGGCCGAATGCCGCGAAGCTGGCCGCGGTCGCGGTGCCGGATCCGTTCGACGAGCCCGACCCGAAGGCGCTGGTCAGGAACTGGGCGTTGTACGGGCTCTCGGCCCGGCCGTACTCGCCGCGCTGCATGCCGCCGTTGGCCATCGGCGGCATGTTCGTGAGGCCGAGGCAGATCGCGCCACCGCCCCGTAGGCGCTCGATCGTGAACGCGTCCCGTTGCGCGACGAGGTCCGCGAACGCGGGGCTGCCGGATGCGGCGGTCAGGCCCTTGACCAGGTAGCTGTCCTTCGCCGTGTAGGGGATGCCGTCGAGCGGTCCGAGCAGCTCGCCGGCCGCGCGACGTGCATCCGACGCTCGAGCCTCGTCCAGCGCCGCCGGGTTGCTGACGACGACCGAGTTCAGCGCGGGACCCGCCGCGTCGTATGTCGCGATGCGGGCGAGGTACGCCTCGGCGAGCTCCTCGCTCGTGACCTCGCCGTGCTCAAGGGCGGCGCGCAGCCGCGCGATGCCCGCCTCGACGACGTCGAAGCTCATCGCGGGCCCCCGTCGGCACTCGGGGTGTCGAGGCTCGGCTGCTGCTGGGTGATGCAGTGGATGCCGCCGCCGCGAGCGAACAGCTCTCGCGCATCCACCGACACCACCGTGCGGCCGGGGTAGACGGACTCGAGGACTTCTCGCGCTCGTGCATCCGCAGCCTCGTCGTCGAAGCCGCACGCGACGACGCCGTCGTTCGTCACGAGGTGGTTGACGTAGCTCCAGTCGACGAAGCCCTCCTCGTCCCGCAACGTGCTCGGTGCGGGGATGCCGACGATCTCGAGCTGGCGGCCGGCAGCATCGAGCTGGCCGGCAAGATGCTCGCGCAACTCGGCGACCACGGCGTGGTCGGGGTGCTCGGGATCTTGTTGCTCATGCAGCAGCAGGGTGCCGGGCGCGGTGAGGGTCGCCACGATGTCCACGTGCCCGTTCGTCCCGAACTCGTCGTAGTCGCGGGTGAGGCCGCGCGGCAGCCAGATCGTGCGGGTCGCGCCGAGCGTCCGAGCGAACTCGGCCTCGACGCGCGCCATGTCGGCGAGCGGATTCCGGCGTGGATCGAGCTGCACCGTTTCCGTCGCGAGGATCGTTCCCTCGCCGTCGACGTGGATGCCGCCACCCTCGTTCACGAGGAGCGAGCTCACGAGCTCCGCGCCGCTCGCCTCCGCGACGATGCGGCCGATGCCCGCCGACTTCTGCCACTCGGCCCAGGCCGGGGCGCCCCAGCCGTTGAAGATCCAGTCGACGGCGCCGAGCACGCCTGGCCGTTCGTCATCGGCGACGAACGTGGGCCCGATGTCGCGCATCCAGAACTCGTCGAGTGGTGCCTCGAGGATCTCGATCTCGTCGCCGAGCATGCGGCGCGCTCGGGTGAGCTCGCTGGGGTCGACGACCATCGTCACGGGTTCGAAGCGCGCGACGGCATGGGCGACCGCGGTCCAGGCGGCGTACCCTGCCTCGCGCTGCGCGGCGGTGTCGCCGAGCGTGATTCCCTCGCGGGGGAAGGCCATCCATGTGCGATCGTGCGGCGCCGTCTCAGCGGGCATCTTCCAGGCCATGTCCGGGTCCTCCAGGTTTCGGTGCGACCTTTGTTGATCAAGTGATCAACAAGTGCTCGAAGAGTACGTAGACTCGGGACATCGTGTCAAGAGCCACCAGGAAGCCAGCCGCCGAGCGCCGCGCCGACATCACCGCGGCCGCGACCGCCCTCGCGCTCGAAGAGGGGCTCGCCGGCGTCACCATGCGCGCCGTCGCCAGTCGCATCGGGGTTGCACCGGCCCTGGTCGCCCACTACGAGCCGAACATGGACGAGCTCGTCACCTCGACATTCCGCGCAATCGTCGGCGGGGAGCTCGACGAACTCGAGGTGGAGCTCGCGCCCGTGGGCTCTGCCTCCGCCAGGCTCGACCTGCTCGTCGCGACGCTCCTCGACGGCAGCCGCGACGCCGTCACACACGTCTGGGTCGACGGATGGTCGCTCGGGCGCCGCAACGAGACGCTCGCCGAGGGAGTGCGCGCCGAGATGGACAGATGGCACGCCGCCATCACTCGCATCCTCGTCGCTGGCAGCGCGACCGGAGAGTTCCGCGTCCGCGAGCCGGACGCGGTCGCGTGGCAGATCCTGGGCATGATCGATGGCCTCAACGCCCACGCACTCGTCCGCTGGGGGCGAGACGCGAATCGCCCCGACCTGCTTCGTTCAGTGCTTGATGCGATACTCAGAGCTGAAACCGCCCAAAATCCTACAGAAACGACTAGTCTAAAGCGTGACTTCTAGCAATTCTTCCGTTCAGACCGAGGCCGAGGCTCCCTCCGAAGAGGCCCAGGCCGCGCCTACATTCGCCGATCTCGGTCTTGACGGGCCCGTCCTCAAGGTCCTCAGCGACGTCGGTTACGAGACCCCGTCCGCCATCCAGGCCGCGACGATCCCCACCCTCCTCGAAGGCCGCGACGTCGTCGGCCTCGCCCAGACAGGAACCGGCAAGACCGCCGCGTTCGCCCTCCCCATCCTCGCCCAGCTCGATGTCGACCAGAAGACGCCCCAGGCGCTTGTGCTCGCCCCGACCCGCGAGCTCGCCCTCCAGGTGTGCGAGGCGTTCGAGAAGTACGCGGCGCGCATGCGCGGCGTGCACGTCCTCCCCATCTACGGCGGCCAGGGCTACGGCGTCCAGCTCTCCGCGCTCCGTCGCGGCGTGCACATCGTCGTCGGAACACCCGGCCGCATCATGGACCACCTGTCGAAGGGCACGCTCGACCTGAGCGAGCTCAAGTTCCTCGTGCTCGACGAGGCCGACGAGATGCTCAAGATGGGCTTCGCCGAGGACGTCGAGACGATCCTCGCCGACACCCCGGACACCAAGCAGGTCGCGCTCTTCTCCGCGACCATGCCGTCGCAGATCCGCCGCATCTCGAAGAAGTACCTCAACGAGCCCGCCGAGATCACGGTCAAGACGAAAACCACGACCTCGTCGACGATCACGCAGCGGTACCTCATCGTGTCCTACGCGCAGAAGGTCGACGCGCTCACGCGCATCCTCGAGGTCGAGAACTTCGAGGGCATGATCATCTTCGTCCGCACGAAGAACGAGACCGAGGGCCTCGCCGAGAAGCTCCGCGCACGCGGGTACTCGGCGGCCGCCATCAACGGCGACGTCGCCCAGGTGCAGCGCGAGCGCACCGTCAACCAGCTGAAGTCCGGCAAGCTCGACATCCTCGTCGCCACCGACGTGGCGGCCCGTGGCCTCGACGTGGAGCGCATCAGCCACGTCGTGAACTTCGACATCCCGACCGACACCGAGTCGTACGTGCACCGAATCGGCCGCACCGGCCGCGCCGGCCGCACGGGCGACGCGATCAGCTTCATCACGCCTCGCGAGCGCTACCTGCTCGGCCAGATCGAGAAGGCCACCAAGCAGGAGCTCACGCAGATGCAGCTCCCCAGCGTCGACGACGTCAACACGACGCGCCTCACGCGCTTCGACGACGCCATCAGCGAGGCGCTCACGCAGAGCGACCGTGTCGAGAAGTTCCGCGACATCATCGACCACTACGTGCGCAACCACAACGTCCCGGAGTCCGACGTCGCAGCCGCCCTCGCGATCGTCGCCCAGGGCGAGACGCCGCTGCTGCTCGACGCCGAGGCCGAGCGCAAGGAGCGCTTCGAGCGCAACCAGCGCGAGCAGGCTGAGCGCAAGGAGCGTCGCGAGCGCGAAGGCGGCGGCGACAGCCGTGGCGGATCGCGCGGCGACAGCCGTGGTGGCGGAGAGCGCGCACCGCGTCGCTCGCGCTCCAACGGCAAGCCGATGGCCATGTACCGCCTCGCGGTCGGCAAGCGCCACAAGGTGGAGCCCCGCCAGATCGTTGGCGCGCTCGCGAACGAGGGTGGCCTGAGCCGCGACGACTTCGGTGCGATCGACATCCGCCCGGGCTTCTCCCTCGTCGAGCTGCCGGCCGACCTGTCGAACGACGTGCTCGACAAGCTCACCGGCACCCGCATCTCGGGCAAGCTCATCGAGCTGACGCCCGACCGTGGCCCGTCGCGCGACTCGGGCGACCGCCCGTACAAGAAGCGCTACGACAGCTAGCTCGCCGCCGCACGCACACGGGAGATGCACCTTCGTTTTCGAACGAGGGTGCATTTCTCGTGTGCCTGTGGGATGCGCCGAGGCGCACTGACGAGGCTCGCTAGAGTGGGCGTGCGCGACGACGCGCCACCCACTCAGCCAAGGAGCATCGTGCCAGAACCAACCACGGCCTCTTCCCCTCGAACCTTCTCCGACGACTTCGTCTGGGGGTCGGCGACCGCCTCCTACCAGATCGAAGGCGGCGCGGCGGAGGGTGGGAGGACCCCGTCCATCTGGGACACGTTCTCGCACACGCCGGGCAAGGTGCAGGGCGGCGACACCGGCGACGTCGCCATCGACCACTACCACCGGTGGAAGGACGACGTCGAGACCATCACGGAGATGGGACTGGATGCCTACCGCTTCTCGATCTCCTGGTCGCGTGTGCAGCCGGGCGGCTCCGGTGAGTTCAACGAGGAGGGCATCCGCTTCTACTCGGACCTGCTCGACGCACTCGTCGCCGCCGGTGTGAAGCCCGTCGCAACGCTGTACCACTGGGACCTGCCCCAGGAGCTCGAGGACGAGGGCGGCTGGGCGAACCGCAACACCGCGTACGCCTTCGCGGAATACGCGGCCCGTATGGCGGCAGAGTTCGGCGACCGCGTGCACACGTGGTCGACCCTCAACGAGCCGTTCTGCACGGCCTACCTCGGCTACGCGTCCGGCGTCCACGCCCCGGGTCGCACCGAGCCCGCTGCAGCGCTCGCCGCGTGCCACCACCTGAACCTGGCCCACGGACTCGCGACGCGCGCCATCCGCGCCGCCGTCGGAGAAGACTCCGTCGTCTCGGTGACCCTCAACTTCCACGTCATCCGCCCAGACAACCCCGACTCGGCCGACGACCTCGACGCGGTCCGCCAGATCGACGCGCTCTCCAACCGCGTCTTCCTCGGCCCCATGCTCTCCGGACACTACGACGATGACCTCATCCACGACACGCGTCACGTGACCGACTGGTCGTTTGTGCTCCCTGGCGACACGCAGCTCATCCACCAGCGCATCGACGTGCTCGGCGTCAACTACTACACGACGTTCCGCGTCAAGAAGTACCTGGGTGTGGGGGAGCGCTCGCGCAACGACGGCCACGGCGAGTCCGCCGCGAGCCCATGGGTGGGCGTCACCGACATCGACTTCGTCGACCAGGGCGCGCCATACACCTCCATGGGGTGGAGCATCTTCCCGGATGGCCTCACCGAGCTGCTGGTCTCGCTCACCGAGCGGTACCCCGGCCAGGCCCTCATGGTCACCGAGAACGGTGCGGCGTTTCCCGACGTCGTCGGCGAGGACGGGCTCGTGCACGACCCGGAACGCGTCGCCTACTACCGCGACCACATCGCGGCGATCGCCGACGCCATCGACGCCGGCGCCGACGTGCGCGGCTACTTCGCCTGGTCGCTCTTCGACAACTTCGAGTGGGCGTTCGGCTACAACATGCGCTTCGGCATCCTGCGCGTCGACTACGACACGCTCGAGCGCACGTGGAAGGACTCCGGCCGCTGGTACCAGCAGCTCATCGCGACCCGCACCCTGCCAGCGGTCGGTGCATGAGCGCGGTCGAACTCGTCATCTTCGACTGCGACGGCGTGCTCGTCGACAGTGAGGTGCTCGCGGTCCGCATCGAGCGCGAGATGCTCGCGGAACTCGGGTGGGAGCTCACGCAGGACGAGCACGTCTCCCGGTTCCTCGGCACCTCGCAGGCGACCTTCGAGAAGAAGCTGCAGGAGGGCCTCGGCCGGCCCGTGCCGGAAGGATGGTTCGATCTGCAGCGCGAGACGCTCTTCCACGCGTTCGACACGGAGCTGACGGCGGTCGAGGGCCTCCCGAGGGCGCTCGGCGTGATCCAGGATGAGCTCGGGCTCGCGAGCTGCGTCGCTTCGAGCGGCGACCATGCGAAACTCAGCAAGACGCTCGGGCACACCGGCCTCCACCCGCGCTTCGAGGGGCGCATCTTCAGCGCCACCGAGGTCGAGCACGGCAAGCCGGCGCCAGACCTGTTCCTCCACGCGGCCGAGCGGATGGGAGTGGACCCGGCGAACTGCGTCGTCGTCGAGGACAGCAGGTACGGGGTGCAGGCGGCAGTGGCCGCCGGGATGCACGCGTACGGCTTCGCGGGTGGGCTCACGCCGCGTGCGTGGCTCGAAGACGCGGGCGCGGAGACGTTCGCGCACATGGCCGAGCTGCCTGAGCGCATCCGGAGCCGCCAGGGGCAGGTGTGACCGGCTCCTCGAAGGTCGACTTCAAGAAGGAACTCGACTGCTACCGGGCGACGAGCGGCGAGTTCCGTGTGCTCGAGGTGCCGACGTTGCAGTACCTCATGGTGGACGGGCACGGAGACCCGAATACGTCGGAGGAGTTCACGAGCGCCGTCGAAGCGCTGTACCCGGTGGCGTACGCGATGAAGTTCGCGAGCAAGCTGGAACTCGACCGGGACTACACGGTCATGCCGCTTGAGGGGCTCTGGTGGTCCGAGGACATGGCGACGTTCACGGCTCGACGCGACAAGTCGCAGTGGAGCTGGACGCTGCTCCTCATGACGCCCGACTGGATCGACGCGCATCGATTCGACGAGGCGGTGGCCAGGGTCGCCGCGAAGAGGACCCCGGCCTGGCTCGACCGCGTGCGGTTGGAGCATCTCGACGAGGGCGCCGTCGTGCAGACTCTGCACCGGGGGTCGTTCGACGATGAGGGGCCGACGCTCGCCCGCCTGCACGACGAGTTCATCCCCGCGCACGGCTGGCGCATGACGGGCAGGCACCACGAGATCTACTTCAGCGACGTCCGGAAGGTGGCGCCCGAGAAGCGGCGGACCCTGCTCCGCCAGCCTGTCACTCGCGCGGGGGCCTGACGACATGCAGAAAGCGGGCTACTCGATGAGCAGCCCGCTTCCCGTGTGTAGCGTGGAACCTACGCGGTGAGCGAGTCCACGTACTCCTGGTTCTCGGAGATCCACTGCTCGACGAGCGGCGCGTAGTCGTCCGTGTCGTTCTCGTTGAACATCAGGTTCTCGAGCGAGTACAGCTGCTCGGAATCCATCTTGAAGTTCTGCAGCCAGCCGGCGACCGTCGGGTGCGTCTCCTGGAAGTCAGCCTTGCTGTACGAGTGGATGCCCTCCGAGTCGCCCAGCAGGCCCTGCGGGTCCTCGAGGTCGCGCACGGGGAACGCGTCGTAGGCCCAGTGCGGGCGCCACAGCGTGACGACGATGTTCTCGCCGTTGTTGGTCGCCGTCTGCAGCTCGGTGAGCATGGCAGCGGTGGACGAGGTCTGGTAGTTCATTCCCTCGAGGCCGTAGCCGGGAATGACGTCGTCCTGCGTGACGCGCGTGAGGCCGGCACCCGGCTCGATGCCGATGATCGTGTTGCCGAACTGGTCGGCTGCCCCGGCCAGTTCGTCGAGCGAGGTGATAGGGGAGTCCTCGTTGACGGCGATGGTCAGCGACGCCTCGTCGTTCCACGCACCGAGGTCGACGATGTCATCGCCGTACTCCTCGACGTAGTCCGAGTGCGTGATGGGGAGCCACGTGTCGAGCGTCACATCGTAGTCGCCCGTGGAGAGGCCGGAGAACACGGGAGCGGGGTCCGCGTACTCGAGCTCCACGTCGTAGCCCTTCTCCGTGAGGATCGCCTTCCACAGCTCGGACGCGGCGATGCCCTCGTCCCAGCCGTTGAACACGGCGATCGTGACGTCGGCCTGGTCGCCGTTCTCGAGCGTCTCGGCGGCGGTGTCGCCGGAGCATCCGGTGAGGGCGAGTGCGGCAGCGGAGGCTGCGGCGATCCCGGTGATGATTCGTTTCTTGGTACGCATGTGCGTCCTTTCGTTTCTGGTTTGGGGAATGGAAGTCGTGGGGCGGGTCAGCCCGTGGTGGTGATGGGGGCCCTGGTCGGCATCGAGTGCGTGGCAACCGCTTCGCCGGCATCCGCGGCCTCATGCTGCTGGGTGCGCTTCGAGCGGAGGAACGACGGCACGCGTCGCTTCTGCCCGGCGAAGGCGGCCGTCACGCGGTCGAGGAACATCGCGAGGATCACGACCGCGATGCCGGCTTCGAAGCCGAGCGCGACGTCGATGCGGTTGAGGCTCTGCACGACCTGCGCGCCGAGCCCGCCCGCGCCGACCATGCCGGCGATGACGACCATCGAGAGCGCGAGCATGATGATCTGGTTGACGCCCGCCATGATGGATGGCATGGCGAGGGGCAGCTGGATCTGGCGCAGGATGCGGCCGGGGGTCGCGCCGAACGCGCGCCCTGCTTCGACCACTTCCTTGTCGACCCCGCGGATGCCCAGCTCCGTCATGCGCACTCCAGGTGCCATGGCGAAGATGATCGTCGCGACGATGCCGGGCACGACGCCGACGCGGAACAGGATGAGCGCGGGGATCAGGTACACGAACGCTGGCATGGTCTGCATGAAGTCGAGGACCGGCTTGATG
Organism: Pseudoclavibacter sp. RFBA6; assembly: GCF_002931575.1. Classification (NCBI taxonomy): domain Bacteria; kingdom Bacillati; phylum Actinomycetota; class Actinomycetes; order Micrococcales; family Microbacteriaceae; genus Pseudoclavibacter; species Pseudoclavibacter sp. RFBA6. The sequence continues at coordinate 121,754 of NZ_PSUA01000004.1, forward strand.
GCGTTCGAGGCCGCGTCGGACTTCGCGGCCCAGATGCCCAGCGGGATGCTGAAGAGGATGGCGAGCAGGCTCGCGACCAGCACGAGCGCGAGCGTCGTCATGGCGTTCTCCCACTGGTCGACGCCCACGATGATGAGGAAGCCGATGAGGCTTCCCAGTGCAAGCTTCCAGCCTTTCGCGAAGAATGCGACCGCCGCGACGACGATGAGGATCGCCCAGAACGGTGGCGTCTCGAGCGCCCAGTAGACGCCCTCGTACATGCCCTGGAAGATGGTGCGGATCACGGCGAAGAAGCCGTCGAGGGCAGTGGTCAGCCAGTCGACGACCGCCTCTGCACCGTCACCGAGGGGCAGTCGGAACGTGGCGGGCAGGGTCGTGAGTGCGGTGGCGGCGATCATGCGTGGCTCCCTTCGAGGGTCTCTGCGATATCCGCCGGGCTGACGCTCGTGACGGGGTCGATGATCGGGAGCAGGCCCGTGGTGCTGGGGACGTTCGCGAGGGAGGCGAGGATCGTGACGCGGGGAACGACGCCCAGGAGTCGCTGGTTCTCGTCGACGACCGCGATCGGCAGCGTCGAGTCGACCGACAGCTCGAACAGGTCAGAGAGGGGCGTCTCGGGGGAGACCATCGCGATGTCGCGTTTGATGGCGCTCGCGAGGTCGGGCTGGCCGTCCTTCACGAGGCGCATGACGTGGCGGTCGATGACGGCGCCTTCGAGCTTGCGACCGGTGGACGTGATGAACGCCCCGCCGGTCTGCGTGTCGCGCATGACGCGGAGCGCCCCCCCGGGGGCCTGCGCTCTGCGGGACGACGGCGCGAGCGGGCTCCATGACGCTGCCAGCGGTGAGCACACGCGCCCGGTCCACGTCCTGCACGAACTGCGCGACGTAGTCGTTTGCCGGGTCCGTGAGGATCTCCTCCGGCGTCCCGATCTGCACGATCGCGCCATCGCGCATCACGGCGATCCGGTCGCCGAGGAACATCGCCTCGTTGAGGTCGTGCGTGATGAAGATGATGGTCTTGCCGAGCTCGGCCTGCAGCTCGACGAGCTCTTCCTGCATCTCGCGGCGGATGAGCGGGTCGAGTGCGCTGAACGCCTCGTCCATGAGCAGGATGTCGGTCTCGGCCGTGAGCGCGCGGGCGATGCCGACGCGCTGCTGCATGCCTCCGGACAGCTCCGACGGCAGCGAGTCGGCCCACTGGCCGAGGCTGACGCGGTCGAGGACCTTGCGGGCACGCTCGAGGCGCTCGGCGCGCGGGACGCCCTGCACCTCGAGGCCGAAGGCGGCGTTCTCGAGCACCGTGCGGTGCGGGAAGAGCGCGAAGTGCTGGAACACCATGGAGACGTGGTTCTGTCGCACGCTGCGCACCTCGGCGGCGTCGGCCGTCGCGAGGTCGGTGCCGTGGATGACGATGCTGCCGGCGGTTGGCTCGAGCAGGCCGTTGAGCGTGCGGATGAGGGTGGACTTGCCCGAGCCGGAGAGGCCCATGACGACGAAGATCTCGCCCTGCTTGACGTCGAAGGTGGCGTCGATGACTGCCGCGGTGACCCCGGGGCCGAGTTCGGATCTCGGCGTTCCGGAGTTCAGTCGCTTCGCGGCTTCCTTGGGCTTGCGCCCGAAGACCTTCGTGAGGCCCTTCACAGACACAGCTGTGTCGTTCACGCGTTCTCCCTGCGGTAGATGGATCGGACGCGAAAGAACGCAGCGGTTCGCGACGCTGCCTCGGATGAGGAGACGGTCGCGGGGGCAGCGGGTACCAGGCGAGGACTGCACCAGAATGACGTTTGGGCGCGGTCATCGCCCCGGGCGCGCGCTGCCGATCGAGATTGCCTCACAGAGGCAGCGGATAAAGCGCACCGGGTTGGTCTTTCGCGGGGAATCGCGGCGCCGAACCGGTGTGGCGGCGATTGCTCCGGGAGTCAACGCTAGCAAGGTGCCTTCCCCGGGCATCGCCTGAGAGGGTTGATTTTCCGCCAAACTCGGCCCGTTTGCCAGGTCTCGACCCAGCGTCTGCCCCATGCCTGCGCGGATCGGAGCGCAAGGCGTGATAGTTACCGGAGCGTTACATCACACGCGACAAAAGCGCCGAACATCCGTCCAACTTGGCCTGAGAAGATGAGCGAATGAGCGAACGAGCGCAGAACCCGCCCGTCACCGGCACCCCGAAACGTGCATCCGAGGGAGTCAAGCTCCTGCACCTGTTCGCCGCACTTCTCGTCGTGTGCAGCGCGACCGTGCTCTTCGCCTTCGAGAACAACCTCGGCTACCTGCCGCTCGCCGCCGGAGTCGCCCTCGGCTTCCTCGCGGACCGAGGGCTCGGCCGCGATCTGCTGCTCGTCGGAATCGGCATGGGCATCATCAGCCTCCACTCGATGAAGGCCGACATCTCGTGGGGCAACATCGTCGTGATGGGCACGGTGCTGTCGCTTGCCGTCGCCGTGCCCTACGCCATCTCGAGGTGGGTCTACAAAGACCACGCCGTTCGCTTCCCGCTGCGCCGCGGCACCCCATGGTCGAGGCTCGAGAAGCTCTGGCTCGGCCTCGTCCTCGTGCTCGGCTGGCTCATCCTGCCGTTCTACTTCATCACCTCCGGCGTCTACCAGAACTGGCCGGCCGTCACGACCGCGTCCGAGATCGGGCGCCTCTTCGTCGGGGTCGGCTTCGTCGGCATCTGGGACGAGCTGTTCTTCATCTGCACGGTCTTCACGCTCCTCCTCCGCCACTTCCCGTTCTGGGTCGCCAACGCGCTGCAGTCGATCGTCTTCGTCTCTTTCCTCTGGGAGCTCGGCTACCAGTCGTGGGGGCCGCTGCTCACCCTGCCGTTCGCGCTCATCCAAGGGTGGATCTTCACGAAGACCAAGTCGCTGACGTACGTCATCTGCGTGCACCTGCTCTTCGACCTCGTCGTCTTCCTCGTCATTGTCCACGCCCACCACCCCGCCTGGCTGCCGATCTTCCTCTACTAGCCCCCCCCG
>NZ_PSUA01000021.1:0-794 GCF_002931575.1 Pseudoclavibacter sp. RFBA6
CAGTCGGAGCAGGAAGCGCATCGTCAGTCGTCGACGGAGACGGCTGTGGTGGATGCGCTGCTCGAGGCGCGGTGTCAGCTGGCGGGTCTTCCGGATGGGGAGGTCGTGGTCGCGTTGCGGGAGTTGGCGGCTCGTCGGCGCGTGGTGGATGCGGCGTTGGTGGAGGTCGCTGGCGAGTTGCTGCGGCGGGAGGATGAGTCGCCGCGGGCGGAGTCGGTGGCGCGGAAGGCGGGGTTCCGGAACCTGACGGTCATGGTGGAGCAGGTGCTCGCGGTGCGGCCGTTCGAGGCGTCGACGCTGGTGCGGGTGGCCGCGGCGACGCGGGAGCGGATGAGCGTCACGGGGGAGCCGATCCCGGCGAGGTATCCGGCCGTGTCTCGGGCGGTGGGGTCGGCGGTCATGTCGATCGCGCAGGCGTCCGCGATCACGAAGGGCCTGGATCACACCGGGAACCGCGCGGAGGTCGACGAGGTGGCGCGGGCCGAGGTGGAGCTGGTCGCGTCGGCGTGCGGGGTGAACCCGGAGGACGAGCAGCCAGCAGTACCGAAGGTGTTGGAGGTGCAGGCGGCGACGTGGGTGTCGTATTTGGACCCGGATGGTGACGAGCCGCGGGCCGACAAGATCGCCGAGGAGCGCGGGCTGTGGATCTCCCGGCGCAGTGACGGCGCGGTCACCGGGAAGTTCGTGGCGACGCCCGAGCAGGGCGAGCAGCTGCTGTCGGTGTTCGACGCGCTGCTCTCGCCCCGGCGGAGGGTGGAGTTCCCGGCGGCGTCTGAGTGCGGGGAACCCCTCGC